>JAMOUW010000062.1 GCA_027067955.1 Thermaceae bacterium | reverse complement strand
GCAGATACAACGGTATCCCGCGCAAGCACTTCTACTACTTCCTCGGGGGAATGCAATGCGAATGGCGCTTCAACGGAGGGAACCGCAAAGAGCTTTACCGCCAGCTGTTGGGGTGGGCAGGGGGGGGTTGGTTAAGTAGGCTAGGCCCAAACATAATTTAAGTTGTAGCTCGCCTTGCACCTTCAGAGACACGCCCTACCCCAGCGCCACATCCAGCACCATCATCACCGTGAACCCCAGCATCACCCCAAAGGTGGCGATGTCGCCGTTGCCCGACGACTGCGACTCAGGAATTATCTCCTCCACCACCACGAAGATCATCGCTCCCGCGGCGAAGGCCATGGCGTAGGGCAGCAGGGGCTGGATCACCAGCACCGCTGCTGCGCCGATTACCGCACCGACGGGTTCGACCACGGCCGAGAGCTGGCCAAAGAAGAAGCTCTTGGCGGGCGAGAGCCCCTCGCGCCGGAGCGGCATGCTCACCGCCGCCCCCTCGGGCAGGTTCTGCAGGCCGATGCCGATGGCCAGCGTTACCGCGCCTGCCAGCAGCGCCGCCGCCTGCTCGCCTCCGGCCAGCACGTGGGCGGCGCCGAAGGCCACTCCCACGGCCAGCCCCTCGGGCAGGTTGTGCAGGGTGATGGCGATGATCAGCAGGGTGGTGCGGTGCCAGGTGGTGCTAACGCCCTCGGCCGCCTCATCGGGTTCAAATAGGTGCAGGTGGGGCAGGTACATGTCCACAAGCCGCAAGAAACCCCCGCCCAGCAGGAACCCGGTCGCCGCGGGCAGCCAGGGGATTTTGCCCGCGGCCTCCGCCAGGTCGATGGCGGGGAGCAGCAGCGACCAGACGCTGGCGGCCATCATCACCCCGGCGGCGAAGCCGAGCATGGCGTCTAACCAGCTGCGCGGCATCTCGCGGCTCAAGAACACCGTGGCGGCGCCCAGGGCGGTCATGCCCCAGGTGAAGAGACCGGCCAACAGGGCCAGCAAAACGGGATGATAGCCGGAGAGAAGCTCAGCCCCCATGCAGCACCTCTTCCGTTTGCACGCTTTCGGCGTCCAGCGCCGCCGCCAGCTCTGCGGGGAGCAAAAAGCTGCCCGCCGCCAGCTCGACGCGCACGCCCGCGTCTTCCTGTTGCAGCAACGCCAAGCGCGCTCCCGGCACCAGCCCCAGCCGTGCCAGCAGCGAAAGGGTGCCCCGGTCCTGAGTGCGCACCCGCAGCAGCCGGTAATGCCCCGGCGGGCAGTCTCTGAGCGCGCGCCCCCCGCCTGGCGGTAGCGCCAGATCGGCAGCGGGTATCGGGTCGCCGTGGGGGTCGCGCTCGGGGTGGCCCAGCCATTCGGCAATACGCGCCTCGAAAGCTTCGGAGATGTGGTGCTCGAGCCGTTCGGCCTCGGCGTGGACCTCGTCCCACTCGTAGCCCAGCGCCTCGGCCAGGTAGGTCTCGATCAGGCGGTGGTGGCGCAGCACCTCCAGGGCCACCGCGCGGCCCGCCTCGGTGAGGGTCACCCCGCGGTAGGGGGCGTAATTGACCAGGCCCAAAGCGGCCAGCTTTTTGAGCATGCCGGTCACCGATGCCGGGCGCACCCCCATCCGCTCCGCCAGCGCCTGAGTGACGACCGGGCCGCCCTCGGACAGCAGCAGGACCTGTTTGAGGTAATCCTCCTGGGCTTCGCTAAGGTGGGCGCGGCGGGATTTAGCCATGGCTAAACTCTATGGCCTATCATTTTAGTTCAGCCTAAAAAAGAATGCAAGGGTATGGGTGGTATTCTGATTAGCAGGGACCTGCGATGCTGGATAAACTTAAAAAACTGGAAGAAGAATACAACGCCCTGGAGGGGGAGCTGGGTGACCCGGACGTGCTCGCCGACGCGGCCCGCTTTCGTGAGGCCAGCCGCCGCTATGCCGAGCTGGGCGAGGTGATTCAAACGTTCCGTGAGTTCCAAAAGGCGCAGGACGAGCTCGAGCAGGCCCGCGATATGCTCACGGATCCCGAACTGGGTGAGATGGCCCGCGAGGAGGCGGCCGGGTTGGAAGAAAAGCTGGCGGAGCTGGAAAAGAAACTGGAGCTGCTGCTGCTGCCCCGCGATCCGGCCGACACCAAGAACGCCATCATTGAGATTCGCGCTGGCGCCGGCGGCCAGGAAGCGGCCCTCTTCGCTGGCGACCTCTTCGAGATGTATACCCGTTACGCCGAGCGGCTGGGTTACCAGATAGAGATGTTGGAGAGCCACCCCACCGACCTGGGCGGCTTCTCCAAAGTGAGTTTCATGGTGAAGGGTCCCGCCGCCTACGGCACCTTCAAGTACGAGTCCGGAGTACACCGGGTGCAGCGGGTGCCGGCCACCGAGACCCAGGGCCGCATCCACACCTCCACCGCCACCGTGGCGGTTCTGCCCGAGGCCGAGGAGAGCGACGTGGAGCTCGACATGAACGAGGTTCGCATCGACGTCATGCGTGCCTCCGGCCCCGGCGGTCAGGGTGTGAACACCACCGACAGCGCGGTGCGAGTGGTGCACGAGCCCACCGGAATAATCATCACCATTCAGGACTCGCGCAGCCAGATCAAGAACCGCGAGAAGGCGCTCTCGATACTGCGCAGCCGGTTGCTGGAGATGAAACGCACCGAGGAGGAGGCGGCTCTGCGCGCCAACCGCCTGGCCCAAATCGGCACCGGTGAGCGCAGCGAGAAAATCCGCACCTACAACTTTCCCCAGTCGCGGGTAACCGACCACCGCATCCACTACACCACCCACAACCTCGAAGGCGTGCTCGCCGGCGAGCTTGACGAACTGACCGAAGCCCTTAAGAAAGCTGACCAGGAGCGTATGCTTGAAGAACTCAGCCAGCAGGCCCAGAACGCTTAGGCGCGAGCTGCTCGTGGCTGCCGCCATCTTGCAGGACGCCCGCGGGCGGGTGCTGCTGGTGGCCAACGACTGGGGGCGGCGCGGCCGCGTGCGTTACACCCTGCCGGGGGGCATGGTGGAGCCAGGAGAAACCATTCCCGACGCTCTGGTACGTGAGGTGCGCGAGGAAACCGGTCTGCTGGTGCACAGCGTGGACCAGCTTGCTTACGTGGCTCAGGTGGAGGACCGGCGCAAGCGCGAGCGCACCATCGCCATGGCTTTCACCGCCAGCTGGGAGGGGCTCCTGAATCCGCATGATCCCGACGGCCACATCGTCGAAGCCCGCTTCTTCGGTGCCGACGAGGTGGCCGAGCGCCTCAGCAACCACCTTCCCCTGGTAGAGCCGCTGCTTCACTACCTGGAAACCAGCGAGGTGGGGCGCTTCTACGCTTACACCAGCTGGAGCACCCCGGGTCAGCCTATCTGAAGCCATGCGCGTCGTTCACTTAGCCGCCGAAGCCCTGCCCTTTGTCAAGGTGGGGGGTCTCGCCGACGTACTGGGCAGTTTGCCCCGGGCGCTGGCGAAGGCCGGTCTGCAGACCACGGTGGTGCTGCCGCGCTACACCGGGGCGGGCGCGGTGGGCGAGCTCCTGGGCGAGCTCGGTTACCACTTTGCCGGGGGAACGCACAACGCGCGGATATGGGGCGCGCAGGCCGGGGGTGTGAGCTACCGCTTCCTCGAAGTAGACCCGGATTGGAGCGTTCCCTACGAGCAGCCGGAGGTGGAGCGTTATTTGCGTTTCAACCGCGCCGCAGCCGTTTGGTTGGAGGGACAGGGGTACGACCTGCTCCACGCCCACGACTGGCACGCCGCCCACGCCGTACGCCTGGTGGACCGTCCGGCGGTGTTCACGATACACAACCTGGCTTTTCAGGGAGTGTTGGAGCCCGATGAGTACCAGCGCCTCACCGGTTCGGCCCCCGACCCCGATCTTTTGCACGAGGGCCGGGTCAACCTTATGAAGGGCGCGTTGCTGGCGGCGCGGCGGGTCACTACCGTCAGTCCCCGCTATGCCCGCGAGATACAGACGCCGGAGTACGGCATGGGCTTGCACCGGGTGCTCGGCGACATTCGCGGCAAGCTGGCAGGTATCCTTAACGGCCTCGACACCGGCTACTGGAACCCGGCCACCGACAGTCTGCTGCCGCAGCGGTACGACGCGGCGAACCTGGAGCGCCGGAGCGGCAACAGAGCAGCGTTGCTGGATGAGACGGGTCTCGACCCGAACCTGCGGCTCCTGGGTGCGGTGACCCGGCTTACCTGGCAAAAGGGGTTTGACCTGGTGCTCGAGGCGCTGCCTGGACTTCTGGACCTCGGGGCTGGCTTGGTGCTGCTGGGTACGGGTGAAATAGAACTGGAAAGCGGCTTCGCCGCCGCGGCGCGTCGCTACCCTGAGCGCGTAGCTTTCCACGCGGCTTTTGACGAAATACTTGCACACAAGATTTATGGTGGGGCCGACTACTTCCTCATGCCTTCGCGCTATGAGCCCTGCGGGCTCGCGCAGATGATCGCCATGCGCTACGGGGCCCCGCCCGTAGCCCGCGCCACCGGCGGCCTGGCCGATACTATCGAAGACGGGGTGACCGGGGTTCTCTTCGAACCGGCAAGCCCCGCCGGTGTAGTGGAAGGAGTGCGGCGGATGCTGGAGCTCGACCGCGAATCGCTGGCGCGCGCGGGAATGGCGCGGGACTTTTCCTGGGACTCTTCCGCCCGCGCCTACCAGGAGCTTTATCAGGAGGCGGTTTCGTGAACGAAGATTTGCAACAGCTCATTAGCGAGGGGCGTATCGCCGAAGCGCTGGCACGCGTACGCCTGGCCGGTGAAGGCCCGCGCGCCGGGCTGGAGGCGCTGGAGCAGGTGCGGCTCTCGCTGCGCATGCGCGACGCCCGGGGGGCCCTTGCGGCCGCCGGCTCGGACCGTGAGGCGATCGGGGACCTCGTAGACGCCGGCGAGCTGGAGCGGGCGCTCCAGGACCTGGCCGCAGAGCGTTTCGAAGACTGGCTCGAACACCCGGTCGCGGGCGCCGAAGCCTGGTTACAAAAGGGTTTGCTCGACGTCGCCGAGGGGAAGCTGCAGGATGCCCGCGACGCCTTCGCTGAAGCCGCCCGGCGCGACCGCCACCACTGGCGCGCCTGGACCAACCTGGGCAACGCCGAGCTGGAGCTGGGTAACCTGGAGGCCGCCGAGGCCGCCTATGCCGAGGCCGAAAAAGTGAACGAGAACTACCCCGAGGTCTACCAGGGGCGGGCGGCGCTGGAAAAACGTCGCGGTCGCATCGACCGCATGGTGCCCCTGCTTAAGAAGGCTCAAAAGCTGCGGTTGCGCCCGCGCGAGCAGCAGTTGCCCGGCGCGGTGCTGCCGCCCCGTCGTAGCGGCGCCGGTGCGCTTTTCAGCTTCAAGAATCGCTGGTGGATCTGGATCGCCCTCATCCTGCTGGCCTACTGGTGGACCCGGCGATGACATAAGATACAGGCAATATCAAAGAGCGCTTTTCGAGGTGGAATGCAAAATGGCCGAGAATGGCGTAGAAAAATCGCTGGACAAAAAGAGGCTTAAGGAGCGGGTCCGTATCTCTCTCGCCAAGCAAGGCTATACCCTTGATAAGGGCAAGATCACCACTCCAGAGTTTTCTGATAAAGACGCTATTCGGTCTGCACACGCTGTGGCGGTTGCTTATAACGTTCAAAGGTCCAGAAAGGGTTTGGAAAAACACGAAGAGCGTTTATTGAACTGGATTGCCAACGGGTGGGAGGTACAACCCAAGCGATTCGCCCCGCGTCTAATCGAAGTGCAACGAAACACTGAGGAAGAGCTGTTGTTCAGGTATGCCAGACTCCACTGGAGTATTCCCGTGTCGGCTGGCTATGGACGGCGTGTTCGATTTCTCGTAATTGATGAGCACAACGGAAAACTAGTTGGAATTCTTGGGCTTGGAGATCCAGTATTTGCGTTAAAGCCACGCGATAGATGGATTGGTTGGTCAAAGGAAGAGCAGCGAATGCGTTTGCGGGCCGTTATGGATGCGTATGTTTTGGGGGCGGTGCCACCGTACTCGTTTCTTCTCGGAGGAAAACTTATAGCAATGCTTGCCACTAGCAATGAGGCAAGAAAAGCCATTGAAAAAAAATATCGCGGAAATAAGTCGCGCATACGCGGCGAAATACACGACGGCCACATTGCGTTGATTACCACTACGTCAGCGCTGGGCCGGTCATCGATTTATAACCGGCTGCGGTTTGAGGGTAGAAAACTATTTTATAGTGTTGGATATACCAAAGGTTCTGGTGACTTTCATTTTACGAATGGTCTATATAACGACCTGCGGAGATTCGTAGAAGAAAATTTTCAAGCAACGGCAAAGCACGACC
Organism: Thermaceae bacterium; assembly: GCA_027067955.1. Lineage (GTDB taxonomy): Bacteria > Deinococcota > Deinococci > Deinococcales > Marinithermaceae > Oceanithermus. The sequence continues at coordinate 23,862 of JAMOUW010000062.1, read as the reverse complement.
TTTGGGGTGGGGGCTTTCGTAATAGGCGTGAAGTAGTACGAAAAGCGCTGGTTGGGCTTGGGATGCAAGCGGATCTTACTTACCACGGTGTACGTAGAGAGATATTCGTAGTTCCGCTTGCAAGAAACACAAAAGAATATTTGCAGGGTAAACAAGATATACTTGAATGGCACGACCAGCCTGCTGATTTGCTAACAGAAGCCTTTATAGAAAGGTGGTTTTTGCCCAGGGCGCAAAGGGATATAAGGTATCGTGACTTTAATCGGGAGCGATACCGCATATGGTGAAAAGAGCTTTGTCATGAAAAACGAGAACGGCCTTTTTAGCGACCTCCCTGCTGGCCTTTTAGAAGACATCATCGAAAAAACAGCCGAAGTTGGCGAGGGTTTGCTATCTGAATTTTCCCAAATGCTTGCAAAACGATCGTCTATGCGAGCAGAGCTGCGGGAGAAAGGCATCGTCATCAGCGAACAAGCATTGGGTTTGGTGTCCACACCAACGACATGCGCAACAGATGGATCTTATGCGATCGAGCGCTTGCTGAGCATAGATTTAGTTGCCGCTGCAGCTGTTGTTGTTGAGGGCATCACACCTCCGTCAGAAAAGCGCCACTGGCAAGAGCCGCGGCACGAGACCTATGTTGAGTCGGAAGTGCATCATGCGGACACAGGCACAATTTTGCGGGCGCTAATGCTGGGCAACGAGCTCCTTTTGGCGGTGAAGGCGCCTCATGATCTGGTGATGTTGGACGGGAGCTTATTTCTGCCGACCATCTATTTCAACCAGGCAATAAGCAAAACGACGGGTTCTGAGCTAAAAACAGCAAAAGAATTCCTCGCTAAACTAGAAAATTACTTAGAAGCGTATTCGGTAGTGGTGGCAGCAGAAAGATCTGATAGACAGTACATCGCTTTGCCAAAATATTCTACTCGCCGCGAGATTGGTGAGGTGATGGGATGGCCCGAGACGCATGACGACCGCGCCCTGCTTACGCAGATCCTTGAGCCCGGGGAGCTTACAAAGCCTATCCCGGTCGGTACCGATGAGCCTTGGCACATTGGATTGCCAGCGAATGTGCAGGAAACATTACAGCCGCTCACGGGCAACATAATCAATGCGTTAAAACGTGTACATGTTTTCTATTACAAGCCCAACACATGGCTGCCGGCGTTGCGTGTCGAGTTACCCCAGGCCATAGCTTTGAATGACAGCAGACTGGCCGTTGTTGTCCAGGGTTTGCGAAACCAATGCACAACGGGCTCTATGCTTGAACCCTATCCTATATATTTGGCGGATCGAATGGTCAAAGCGCTCGCACATGCGCTGCCGACATTCCGCCAAATTGCTACGCAGCGTTTAGCAGAAAGCTACAAGGGCGACATCAGCGACGTTTTTCATGCGATGCATGGATACCGGAGCGAGAGCGGGGTGTGAACGTGCACAGCGCGAGATCGAAGTTGGATGACATAATAATAGACGCAGAATCAATCGGTGTAATTGGGTCCCCCTCATCTACTTCCGAGTTGGCCTTGGACATACTCGGGACTGCGGTTGAACGCAAGCTTGTGGGCGAGCTCGCCATTTTTAGGTTTATGCAAGATTCATCTCCACACTATGCTCTTGGGCAAATAACCGGAGTAGAACTGCGCAACGTTTGGCACGAGGATCCTACAATGCGGAGTCTCATTCGACAGCGAGGACGAGTGGACGCTGTTAGCGAACGTCAAGATACACACCTTGGCCGTATGGACATCAGCGCCGTATTCAAGGCGAGCGGTTCTGCCAGTTACGAGCCAAGCATCCTCGGTACTGTGCCCTCGACTGGCACACCTGTTCATATTGTTACTGATGAGGTATTGGATGAAGTTCTGCGCCCTTACCGCGAGCAGATCTTCTATCTCGGCCACGTATATGGTTCCAAACCCCGCCTGCCACTATGGTTCAAGCATTTTGACACCGGACCCGATGGCGCGGGCGAGGCCTACCATATGGGTATTTTTGGTAAGACGGGCTCGGGCAAGTCCGTGCTGGCAAAGATGATCCTGCTCGCTTACGCGCGCTATCCGAAGATGGCGCTGCTAGTGATCGACCCGCAGGGGGAGTTTGCGCAGGACATGCGCCGATCCAAGGGTGCGCGCAGCGAGTTCGCCCTGCCGGTGGGTGACATTGCCCGAAATCTGGGCAAGCAGCCCATCGTGTTGACCGTTCGTAATCTTGTACTGGACCGCTGGGAACTGTTCGAGCAGATCATGTTCGAGTCGCCATTCTTCGAGCAGTTGACAGTGCCCAAGGGAGAAAACCGCGCACTCGCATGTGGAAGACTTGCAGACCAATTAAAGAAAGCTAAAATTAAGCTTACCGAACTTTACAAACGCGAATCTTTTGATAAGGCATGGGAAATTCTTGCAGATGAGCGGAATCAGAAAATTTTTTATAGAACACAGAGTTCACGTGACCGCTTCAGCGCAGCGTTGGAAGAATCTGACCCAGATAGCTTTTTTTCGGACTACTGGGAGCCCGTAGCCTCTTTGTTTCGGGATAATCGCAAAGGCGCCAAGAGTATAAATAACGCCCTTGAATACTTGCTTCGCGCCAGCGTGGAGAGTCGGCCCATTATGGTTGTGGACCTTTCGCGCGAACAGGCTCAAGGACTGTTTTGGACTGACATGATCCAATCACTTGTCATCAAGCGGCTACTGGACGGACTGAGGCAGATAGCGGAGAAATATTACAAGGAAGGTAAGAGCTTGAATACGCTGGTTGTAATTGATGAAGCTCACCGTTTGGCGCCGCGTGAGCTCCCTAGGGAGGACGACGCCGCTCGCGGGGTACGCAGTGTCTTGATCGACGCGGCGCGTACCACCCGGAAATACGGTCTTGGCTGGTTGTTCATTAGCCAAACACTATCCAGCCTGCATTCGGAGATCCTGCAACAGCTGCGCATTTTCTTCTTTGGGTTTGGCCTCGGTCTAGGACAGGAGTTCCAATCGCTGCGTCAGCTAGTTGGCTCTTCCAGCACGGCATTAGACCTTTACCAGCTGTTTCGTGACCCCCACTCTGCTTTTGACATAGCAAGCCGTCAGTACTCCTTTATGACCGTAGGGCCTGTGAGCCCGCTATCGTTTTCCGGCAGCCCGCTCTTCCTGAACGCCTATAACACAGTTAAGGCATTTCTGGAGGCCAACGGGTTCAGCGTTACCGGGCCTTCATCAAAGGGTGGTGGTACTGCGGTGTCATCTCCCGTTGCCAGCAGAGCAGAAACCACAGAAAGAAACGGATCTGCTATAAGAGGCTCCGAAAGGCCGGAGGAAGATACGCAGAAGCTCATTGACCGAATACTTGCCTGGGCCGAAGTGAACAAAAGATTCAATGCTGGTTTTGTAATCGAGATGAAGGAGCGCCTTAGGAGAGGTGAATCTCTTACACAAGGACAGATAAAGGCTTTGCATAACATCATCAAGAGGTGGCGCATACCCTAAGGCCTTTCCGGGAGCACCATAAGTGGCCAACTTACACTCGTGCTGCTTGTCGGCCGGCGAATCTTTGCTGCGAGCCGTGATTATTGGCGGCAAGGTAGCCTAAAGTCATGGTGAGGAAACTCCAGGTTTTCCTACTCCTCCTTGTACCTCTGGCCCTGGCCGAGGCCTTCGGCGCCTACGACCACGGCTGGCAGTGGGGCACGCCCGCCTGGGAGGCGGCCTTCGCCGCGGCCCCGGGGGCGGTGGCCGGCTGGACCGCCGGAAACCTGTTTGGCGATGCCGGTGGCGTGGACGCCTTTTTTGTAAGGTTCGACGGCTCCGATCCCCGGCCCCGGCAATCGGAACTGGCGGGCCTGGACCGGGCCTACGCGCTCCTGCCATTGACCGACGGCTACTACCTGGCGGGAACCAAGGGCAGCACCGACCAGAACACCATGCGCGCCCAAACCGACGCCTGGCTGGCCCGCCTCGACGATAGCGGTCAGATCGTCTGGCAGGCGCGCGTCGGCGGCAAGCTCAAAGACGAGGCCCGCGCCCTGGCCCCGGCCCCCGCGGGCGGGGTCTACCTGGCCGGCTCCGGCGAGGGCCGCATATTCGGCCCCGGTAGCGGCGGCCGCGACGTCTTCGTAGCCAGGTTCAACGCTCGCGGCGACCGGGTTTGGGGCGTCCAGTGGGGCACGGACGACGACGACTTTCTAACCGCCACCGCCCCCGACAATTCCGGGGGCGTCTGGCTGGCCGGCTACAGCGACATCGACGAAGACTGCCGCCGCGTCAGCGAGCGCGGCTTCTTGCTGCACTACTCTGCCGCTGGCGAGCTGCTCTGGAATTACAGCTGGAGTTTCGATGCTGCCACCCGCCCCAAGGCGCTGGTGCCCACGGCCAGCGGCGTCTGGGTCTTCGGCGAAACCGACGGCGCTCTTTACGGCCCCTTTGCTGGCGGCTGGGACGTCTTCGCCGTCTTCATCGAAAACGCCAAACCGCACCGCGGGGTGCAGTGGGGCGGTTCGCGGGTCGAGCGGGTGAACGCCGTCGTTTGGGACCCCTCACCCGGCACTTTCTGGCTGGCCGGGGCCACCGCCAGCGACGACCTTTTTGGCGAGGTAGAAGGCGGCTACGACGCCATGGTGGTGATGCTGGATAGCGACGCCACCCCCGGCTGGGCCTGGAAGAAGGGCAGCCCCGCCAGCGACGAGGCCTACGGCCTGGCCATCGACCAGCATGGCGATCTCTGGGTCAGCGGCGTCACCTACGGCAGCCTCTACGGCCCTAACGCCGGCCAGGCCGACGCCTGGGCGGCCTGGCTCTGTTTCGACCCCTATTTCGGTCCGCGTGAGAGTTCGCCCAAGTGCGAATGGTGATTCAAACTCAAGCAATCTAGCAGGCATTAAAGCTCGGTTTTGAACATTGTCATTTTCGCCAGCTCCTGCCTAGTTCAGTTGCTTATGATCATTGTCGAAACCCATAAGGTGTAAGAATAAACCCCAACGGGGGTCGTAATGAAGCAACGCCATTCGGAACCGCCAACCGTAAAGCTGGGCGAAACCAAAGCCGAGCTTTTGTTCGATGCTGAAAGGCTGTTTCGGGTATACAGGGTTGAGTACAAAGCCAGCCCGCCCATTGCGGCAGTCGAGAGTCACCTTGCCAAGAGCGGCAGTGCGGCCCTGGTGGCTTTTCAAAAGGCGGGAGATAGCACGCTGCAAATTCTCCTTGTCAGCCCCGACGCCAAGCCGCTGCGTACTCGCCTCAGCCAGCAACAGTTCGAGGAGTTGTTGAGCGAGCTGGAAGCGCTGGCGAAAGAAAACCAAGATCCCCTGGCCATCGAAGAAGCAGCGCGTGACCTGCTCGGGCCGCAAAAGCCGTCCTACCGCAACAACGGCCTCTTTAGCGAGCACTTTCTCACCACCCGACTAAAGGACTCCGCAGATTGGCGCCAGAACGCAGAACCAGTCCGGCGGCAACTGCTCGACCTTTACGAAGAAAAGAAAAACTTGCTGGCCGAAGCCAACGAAGCCCAGACCGAAGAAGAGTTCATCAAGCCCGTCCTCAAAATCTTGGGTTTCGCATACACGGTACAGCCCAAAACTACCGGCAGTGGCGGAGCGGAGCACCCCGACTACGTACTCTACGCCAGCGAGGCCGACAAAGCCCAGGCGGTTGCCGCGGGCGACGAAGAAAAACTATTCGCCCCCGCCCTGGCCATTGGCGAAGCCAAATACTGGGAGCGCGACCTAGACAAGAAGCGCCGCGGCGACCCGCGCGAAATCGCCGCTAGCGCCGTCAGCCCCTCGTTCCAAATCGCCCGCTATCTGGAGGCGACTGGCGTTGAGTGGGGCGTTCTTACCAACGGACGCGAGTGGCGGCTCTACTGGGGCCGCGCCGCTGACAGGCAAAAGCGCTTTTACGCGGTCGACTTATTGCGGGTTCTGAACGATCCCGAAGCCTTCAAGTACTTTTACCTCTTCTTCCGCAAGGAGGCCTTTCAAGACGGCGCCAAACCCAGCTTTTTGCATCGCGCCATCGAGGAAAGCGAGAAATACGGCCTCCGCGTTGGCGAACGACTGAAAGACGTCGTTTTCGAGGAGGCCTTTCCCAGCCTGGCCAACGGCTTTTTGCAGTACCACCGCGAGAACCACGGTGCGGTAAACGACGACGTTTTGAAGGAGACCTACCGCGCCTCCCTGACGCTCCTCTATCGCCTCCTCTTTTTCTCTACGCCGAAGACCGCGAGCTGCTGCCGGTAGACGACGCGCTAGGTTATCAAAAATACAGCCTGGCCGAAATTCGCCGTGATATTGCCGACAGGCTCGACCGGGGCGAGCGTTTTAGTAAAAACAGCTACGAGATTTGGGAGAAGCTTTCTACTCTATTCCGAGTCATTGACAAAGGCGACCCGGCCCTGCGCGTACCCCCGTATAATGGCGGCCTCTTCAATAAGGGGCGCTACCCTTACCTTGATAGCCACAAAGTGGCCGACCATTACCTGGTTCAGGCGCTGGACGAGCTGGCCCGCCAGGAAGACGAAGACGGCGCGCGTCGCTTTGTCGATTACAAGTATCTAACCGTTCGCGAGCTCGGCTCGGTATACGAGGGCCTGCTCGAATACCGCCTGGTCGAAAACGGCGGCAAAGTTCACTTGGAGAACAGCGAGGGCAAGCGCCACCTCACCGGCAGTTATTACACGCCCGACTACGTAGTGCAGTACATCATCGAAAACGTGCTCGCTCCGCTGGTGGCCGAGCGCAAAGAAGCATTAATAGATGTGCTGGACGAATACAAAAAGGCGAGTCGGGCGCAAGACAAAAACCCCAGCCGCGAAGGGGCGGAAGCCCTGGCGCGGCTGCGCGAAAAGGCGCTGGACACCCTACTCGACATAAAGGTGGTCGACCCGGCCATGGGCTCAGGTCACTTTTTGGTAGCCGCGGTAGACTACCTTTCCGAACGCTTTGCCAGCATCATTACCGAGCTCGACGCCGAGGCCATTACCGACGCTCTCGACGAGATCCGCAGCGAAATCAAGCGGGAGATGGAAGAGTTTGGCCTGGAGCTCAAAGACGAGCAGCTTTCCGACATCAACCTGCTGAAGCGAATGGTCATGAAGCGCTCGGTCTTTGGCGTTGACCTAAACGAGATGGCGGTGGAGCTGGCCAAGGTCTCTCTCTGGCTCGACGCCTTTACGGTGGGCGCGCCGCTCTCGTTCCTCGACCACCACCTGCGCCACGGCAACAGCGTGGTGGGCATGAACAAAGACGAATTCTTGAGCTGGGTTGAAAAGGAAAACCCGCTTTGGTTAACCGAAATAGAAGCCCACATTGCCGACGCCACCCTCAAGGCCGAAAGCCTGCAGAAAATCCGCGATCTGTCGCCTGCCGACATCAACAATAGCCGGCGGCTCTACCGGGAAGCCGAAGAGGCTCTGCTGCCCCTGCGCCACGCGCTCGACGTTTACACCACCGGCCTCTACGCCCCAAAACCCAAACGGGGCAAACCGCCCCACCCCTTCCTCGAAGCCCGCGCCTACTTGCCGGCCCTAAAACTAACGGACCTGGTTAACCCACCGGCTAAGAACCACATTGCCGAGGCGGTAAACTTTGCCCGCGAGCACCACTTTTTTCACTGGGAGTTCGAGTTTCCCGAGGTCTTCTTTCCGCCCGCCGGCACCCCGCGCCACTACAACCCCGGCTTTGACGCCGTGGTGGGCAACCCGCCCTACGTGCGCCAGGAACAGTTAAGCGAAAACAAAGAGTTTTTCAAGAAGGCCTACGCCAATGTCTGGGCAGGCAAGGCCGACTTGTATACCTACTTTTTTGCTCGCGCCTTTGGCATTCTGCGCGAAAACGGGCGCTTTGGCTACATCTCCTCGCGCCAGTTCGTCAAGGCCGAGTACGGCGAGGGGCTGCGAAGGCTGCTGGCCGAAAAGCGGATTGAAGAAATCATTGACTTTGGCGAGAACAAGGTGTTCGAAAACGCCGCGACCTTTCCGGCCATCTTCATCATCGAAAACGCCCCCAGCCGTTACCCTGTGCGCTACGTGCGCGTATCGAAGCGGAGCTTTGCCGAAATCGTGTCGGCGCCGGGCGATGAGCGCACGGTAGAGCTCAAGCGCGTGGCAACCGAAAAGGCCTCGGAGATTGGCGCCGACGCCTTCGAGCCCGATAGCTGGACGCTGGCGACCGCCGAAGAAAACGCTATTTTACAAAAGATGCGTGAAGTAGGCGTGCCGCTAGGTGAATACGTTGGCGACATCTATTCGGGCATAAAATCGGGCAGAATCGAGGCCTTTTTTATTGACGAAACCACTCGCAACCAGCTTATCAATGAAGACCCAAACAGCGAGCGGCTCATAAAGCCGCTGCTGGTGGGCGACGACGTGCGGCATTATTACATCCGCTGGCCGCATAGATACTTAATTTTCACGCACCGCGGCGTTGATATAGAAAAATATCCCGCCATCAAGCGTTATCTTGAGCAATTCAGGGAACAACTGGAACCTTACCCCAACCCCACTAAATGGAAACGTCTTAGCGCTGAGGCAAAGAAAAAGTGGAAGGGTCGAAAACCAGGGGAGTATAAGTGGTATGAAATTCAAGATACAGTTGCTTACCACCACCTTTTCGAAGCACCGAAGATTTTATATCCAGAAATTGCTAAAACACCCAGATTTTATTTAGATGTTAATAGTTATTATATTAATAATAAATTATTTGCAATCCCAGGCGAAAGTTGGCCATTGTTAGCAGTCCTCAACTCGAAAGCCGCCTTCTTCTATGCCCAACTCAAGCTCTCCTCTCTGGGCGACGCTAAAGAAGGAGGGCGGCTTGAGCTGCGCGCGGTACACCTGAGCAGGCTACCCGTGCCCAACTTGCGGCCCGATATAGAAAAAGAATTGGCCTCCGGCTTTGTTTCCCAAGCCCTGCGTTACTACGAAGGCGGCGAATACGAGCGGTTTTTAGAAACGGTCAAGTCGGCCGGCTCCCCAGAGCAGCTCGCAGCCATTGCCGGAGCGCTTGCCAAGCAAATGCAGAAGCTACACGAACAGCGACAGGAGCTCGAAGATAGCTGGGTTGAGTGGGTGCTAAGCAGCATTCCGGGAGCAAGCCGCGCTAAAAAGGGTTGGTTGTACGAGAGCGGCTGGGTCGCTGACGGCTTTGAGCATGGAGCCGACGGCGCAATCGAGCACTTTAGTACACGTCGCATGAGCCCGCAGCTTTTGCGCACTTTAAAGAAACATACCCAAAACACGCTCGAAAAGCTGCGCCCGGTCTACGCTAAACTTCAAAAAACGGACGCCCTCATCAACAACGTTGTTTATAAGCTCTATGGCTTGAGCGACAAGCAAGTAAGAATTATCGAAGGTGAAGAGTAGCGCAAATGCTGGCCAGCCAGAACCTCCCCGACCTGATTGACAACGAGCACTACTCTTTGGCTCAGGCGCTAGAATTGTTGCTAGCGCACGAGCCCCGGGCCGATTTTGCCAGCGGCTACTTCAACCTTGGCGGCTATGCTCTGCTCAAAGAGGCGCTAAGCCAAGCGCCGCATTTTCGGCTGCTGCTTTCGCGCGAGCGGGGCAAGAGCGGCGGCGAGTTTTACCCGGCGGGCTTTCGGCAAGACCTGGCCAAAAGCCCCTTCAACGCGCAAACTCGGGAGCTGGCGCAAGACCTCATAAATTTTTTGCGTCGTCCCGAGGTTCAGGTGCGCCTTTACGCCAAGGGCTTTTTTCATGGCAAGGCCTATATTTTCGACAACGTGGCCATAGTTGGCTCGTCCAACTTCACCCGCGCCGGCCTGACCGACAACACTGAGCTAAACGCCGTCCACAAGCAGGGCTACGCGGCCCAGGCGGTGCGCGAGTGGTTCGAGCGGTTTTGGGGCGAGGCGGTTGACTACAAAGAAGACCTGATAGCCCTGCTCGAAGAATCCAAGCTGGTTAGCCGCGGATACAGCCCGTACATCATTTTCTTGAAGAGCCTGTACGAGCTTTTCAAAGACGAAATAACCATCGACCTGGAAAAAGGGCGCGAGCTGGGCAAGTCGCTAGTCAACCTGGCCGACTTTCAGGAAAAGGCCTTTGAGCGGGCGCTGCGGATTTTGGAAAAGCACGGCGGCGTTTTTATAGCCGACTCCGTGGGCCTGGGCAAGACCTGGATTGGCAAAAAGATACTGGAGCACTATGGCTACTTTCAACGCAAGAAGGTGCTGGTTATCGCCCCCGCCCAGCTCAAGGAGATGTGGGAAGGTGAACTGCGTTCTATAAACGTTGCCGCCGAAGTAGTGAGCATGGAGCTTTTGGGGCGCGACGAGTTTGAGGCCGAACGTTATTTCGACGCGGATTTGGTGCTGGTGGATGAATCGCACAACTTCCGCAACTCCAACAAGCGCTACTTCAACCTGCAGCGCATCATGGCCTCGGGCAAGCGCAAAAAGGCCGTATTTCTCACGGCTACGCCCATCAACAACTCGGTTTTCGACCTTTACAACCAGCTCATGCTGTTCGTCCCCAGCGAGCGCGCCTTCGCCCGCATGGGCATTCCCCACCTGCGTCAGTACTTTATTCGCGCCCACCAGGGCGGCGATCTGCTCGACCTGCTCGAAGAAGTGATGGTCCGCCGTACCCGCCAGTTCGTCAAGCGCGAATTCCCCAACACCGAAATAGACGGCGAACCCATCCGCTTTCCCGAGCGAAAGCTAAGGACCGTTTACTACGACCTGGAAAGCCGCTTTCCAGGCATTTACCACAGGGCCGCACAGCTGCTCGAAGGCCTCAGCCTGGGGGTGTACAACATAGAGGCCTACCTGGAGCGGCCAAATATTAACAGTCTTCTCGAAGCCAAGAAGAACGAAGCGCTGATTGGCCTCATTAAAACCATGCTCCTCAAGCGGTTCGAGTCGAGTGTAGCCTCTTTTCGCAAGAGCATCGAGCGCCAGATTGGTTTTCACGAGCGTTTCTGGCAAGAGCTCATAGACCACGGGCGCATTCTCGATAGCCGCAGCTTTAGAAAACTACTGACTACCAGCGAGAACGCCGATGAGATACTGGGCAAGCTGCCCGTTGCCGAGGCCTCGGAGTTTCGCAAGCAAAGGTTACTGCAAGACGTAAGCCGTGATCTGCGCGCCCTGCGCGAGCTGCTCGACCTGGTACGGCCGATAGAAATCACTAATGACCCCAAAGTGGCGGCGCTGGTGGAGCTGCTGCGCGAACATCCAGATAAGAAAATTGTGGTGTTTTCACACTTTTCGGACACCATCGCCTATCTGCAAAAGGCGCTAAGTGGTGTATACGCCGCCGATATTGCCCCGCGTCGTTGGACCGTGGTGGACGGTTCGGTGCCGCCGCGCGAGCGCGCCAAGCGGATAGCCTGCTTTGCACCTCTGGCCCAGAACGCGAACGTACCCCCAGAAGAAGAGCTGGATTTGCTCCTGGCCACCGACGTGCTTTCGGAAGGCCAGAACCTGCAGGACGCCAGCACGCTGGTCAACTACGACCTGCACTGGAACCCTACCCGGATGGTACAAAGGGCAGGCCGCATCGACCGGCTACGCTCACCACACGAAGAAGTCTATATTTACAACTTCTTTCCCGAGCGGGGTTTGGAAAGCCTGCTGGGTTTGCTCAAACGCCTGACCGAAAAAATCGCGGCCATCAATCGCAACGTAGGGTTGGACGCGAGCATTTTGGGCGAGGCTATCGACCCCAAAACCTTTAACACCCTCAAGCGCATCGAAAAAGAAGACGTAGCGGTGGCCGACGAGCTGGAAGCCGAGGCCGAGCTCTCCGGTGAGTTCATGCGCGCGGTACTGGCCGCCTTTCTCGAAAAGGTGGGTGTGGAAAGGTTGGAGCGCATACCTCTGGGGGTTCACAGCGGGAAAAAGAGCCCCGACCGCAAGGGGGTTTTCTTCCACTTCAGGGTGCGCAATCAGCACCACTGGCGTTTTTACGACGTCGAGCACGACGAGGTACTGGATTCGCGGTTGGCGATATTCAAACTCATTCAGAGCAATGAGGGCGAACCGCGCGTAGAAGCGGGCTACGACATAGACAATCTGTTGGATAGAGCTATAAGTGAACTAGTAGAAACCATTAACGACCAGCAGGCGGCCATCGTGGAGGCGATGCCCAAAGTGCAACGCGACGCGATACAACGGCTCCGCTCTCTGGTGCGTCACCCCGATTTAGAACGCGAGGAGCTGGTTGGCCTGCTAAAAGCCCTATCCGCCAAGCCGCTCGCCCGGGCTTTACTCAAGGAGCTGGGCGACCTTGGCAAGACCTATGACGACGACCTGGAGTGGGTAACGGCCGTGGCCGCTTTCGTGCAGAAATACGACCTGGAACCAGACGGGGGACAGGCCGGTCGTCACGACGTTGTGAGCAAGGATGAGGTGGAGCTGGTTGTTTATATGGAGCTGAGTTGACGTGGGTTAGCAGTCTGCGTCTCCAAGCAATATTGCCTTGTGGTTGCGGCTGATGTTCTTGCATTTAGAAATAAGTTGGGGGATTTCCAGGGCAATATCGCTAGCAAGCTCTCCAATAAACTCATGCCCATCCATAACGCGCAGAGGGAGAGCGTACAGCTGCCCTCCTCTTGCGAAAGTATGAACGCTAAGCCAAGACTGCGGATTTCTTAATTGCTGGCCGCTTTCGCCCTTTTTAACTAAGCCGTTTGGGGCTAGGGCGATTTGGCAATCTTTTATGCCCCGAAGATTGGCCTGGCTAGAGTTTATAAGTGCACAATACACTTGCCCGGCGTTTTCGCAAACTCTTACAACTACATAAAACTTGTTTCTTACCCTACCATCTTCGTGTGGCGGGATTTGGTGGCAGGGCCCGTAATAAACCCCCCAGAGCTTATAGCGAGGAGAACGATGGGGGCTCATAGATGTTAGATCGATAGCACTAATCTTGTAACAACGCTTCGATCACTTCTTCGCCATTGTCCAGGCTTTGGATTATCTGCTCCCAGTGGATAGGCCCGGAGCCCTTGCCTTTTGCTTTCGCCGCGTCCAGCGCCTGCCGCCATATGCCGTCGTGAGTAATACGGAGCAGGTGACTAGTGCCTCGGTTGCCGTGTCTTTTAATTATTTCGTCGAGAACTTCCTGCTCGGAATCGCTGAATTGGTTCAAATCGGGCACCCCAAGGTCGGGAAGTTCCCTGCCTTTGCCGACCTTTTTTAAAACAAAATCGTAAGCGCGTGATGGAACCGGCCCATTGTCCATTGCTACGTATTTGTCACCGGAGATGGGACGACCATATAGCTCAAGGTGCCGTCTGTCTGCCAAATATAAAAGTTTAAAAGCGTCTAGGCGCGTAATACCCGGTAAGCTCTGCTGCAAATAAGCCAGCGCATTCAAGGCAGGTTTTAGGCTGTACTCAAAAGTGACCTTTGGCATCTCCGTGTTCTTATCTTACAAGAAATCGTGAGTAAATAGTGGTATTTATGTACCCACTTGCCATAATTAGGCTTAATAGAGCCAAGTTCCATGCTTTCGATAGGCTAATAGACCAAGCCCCCATTTCGGCCTGCGGCGGGAACCTTCGCGTTGCGGTCCGTAGCCGCCGCGTGTCAGCCACGCTCTCCGGAGGCGCCCGGTTGTTTCAAGGCGCGTTCGCCCCAGATGCGCACGTCCAGTTGCAATCTGCTCACCACGTCGCGCATAGCCTGCAGCAGGTCGGCGTAACGGCGCAGGCGGCGCACGTCCACCGCCGCGCGCCAGAGCGGAGGTGGCTCGAAGGCGTCGCCGCTGTAGGGAAGGGCCAGGTAGAGGGTGCCATCCACGAACGAAACGTAGATGGGCCCGTAACGCTCGCGGTAGGAGCTCAGAGTTTCCATCAGGCGGGTGCTGAGCACGTAGCGGGCGGTTACCGGATCGTCGGCGTAAGCCACAAAGTGGCGCTCGAAGACCGGATCTTCCAGTTTGATGAGCTGCAGGCCGCGAAAGCGACCTCCCAGGTTTTGCAGCCCCCTTGAGAGCGCTCCCAGCAGTTTTTCGCTGCGGTCGGGATAGACGAGTACCGTGCCCTGGAAGCTTTTCGGAAACTCGGCCACCGCCAGCAGCCCCTTGAAGATGGTCAGGTACCTGGTGCGGCAGCCCTCTTTGTCGCAGTCTTCACGCTTTTCTTCGGCGCGCACCTCGGCGAAGGAGAGCGGCACCCCGGTGAGCCGTCCGCTGAAAAGGTCCTCGCTGTGGTAGCGGTCGGGGCGCGAGGGGAATAGCCGGCTGGCCAGGAAGACCTCCCGCGACAGGCCGGCCCCGGGGTCGTGCCGGAACCCGGGCAGCACCGCCTCTACCAGGGGCCCCAGCACCTCCCGCTTGTAGGTATCGTGGTAGGGTCGCAGCGCCGTTTGGGTTTGCAGGAGTGCCCAGAAAAAAAGGACCAGTATGGCTGCCGGAAACAGATACCACCCCGACGGCCCCAGCAGCGGTCTGACTGCCAGGTAAAGTGCCGCCGTGCCCGCCAGCAACAACATCCATACCCTGCCCACCCGGGCGCGCACCTGCTGGCGCAGCTTCTCCAGCTCCCGGGAGCGCCTGAGCAGCTCTTCGATCTCGGGCAGATCGCTCTTGGGCGCTACGGCCACGCCCCGTCCCCCCAGATATCGCGGTTGAGGCCCAGGTTCTCAACCAGTTCCAGGAAGAGCTCTACGTCCTCCAGGTAACCGCGGAAGACCCGCGGGCTCGCCAGCGGGCCGAAGAGCGGGGGCTCAAGCATGTTCTTGCGTGTGGCTACGGCCATATAAAGCTTATTGTAAATAATCGAGAAAGCTACCGGCGCCCGCACCTTTTCCCTAAACTCGGCCAGGCGCTCCATCAGCGCCGGAGAGAGCGCGTAATGGGCGGTCTCGGAGTCCGTGGCGTATACGACGTAGTGGCGTTCGAAGCGGGGGTCCTCCATGCGCACGCGCACCAGGCCATCCCGGTCGTGCGCCGGTTGGAGCGCATTCGCTAGCGGACCGATGCGGCCCTCCAGCCGGTCTGGGTGTACTATCACCCTTCCCTGCGCTGGTTTGTTGAAGTCGGCCACGAAAAAGAGGCCGCGGAAGACGATTTGCTTGGTCTTGAGGTCCGCGTCGCTGCCGGGCGCGAGCAGGGTGGCCCGCCCCTGCGAGCTGATCTCGCTGTAGCCCACGACTTCGGAAAACTTCACGTCCACGTCATCGTGCCGGCCGATGACCAGATCTTCACCCTCGATGCCTGCTATTGGAACTGCAAAGAGCTGGCTCGCCTCCAGGTCCAGCGGGCTTACCGAGCCCAGCGGGGCGTAGTCAACGTCCTGGAGCAGCTCCCGCATCATTGGCCGGATGACCTTGCGCTTGAACTCGTGCTTGAAGGGGTAGGTCAGACTGGGTGACAGCCAGGCCGCCAGCGCCGCGGCCGCCAGCGGCGGAGCGACCGAAAGCCCGCCGCCGCCCAGGAACCACATCCACCCTCCCAAAAACAGCCCGGGGACCACCAGCCCGGTCCAGGCCGCCGCCAGGCTCACCCAGGTGCGCCGGCGCTCGGGCTCCAGCGCCTTCACCCGGGGAACCAGCCGGTAATACGCGCGCTGGGGTCCGGAGGTTGCGGGCATCATGTCAGTTTCCAAACAGGTTGCTTACGCTGGGGGCCGCCGCTTCGGATTCGTCTACCTCGAATACCTGCCGCCGCTTCAGGCCCATCCAGCCGGCGACCAGGTTGGAAGGGAACATTTCGATGGCGTTGTTGAACTCCACCACTGCGGCGTTGAAGGCCCGCCTGGCCGCGGATATTTGCTCTTCGATTTCGTTGAGGGTGGCCTGCAACTGCAGGAAGTTCTGGTTGGCCTTGAGATCGGGATAGGCCTCGAGCTGCACCAGCAGCCGGCCCAGAAGCCCGGACATCTGCCCCTCCAGGCCCATCCGCTCATCGTCGCTCCGGGCCTGGCCTATGCGGGAGCGCAGCGCGGTTACCTGCTCCAGCAGGCCGCGCTCGTGGGTGGCGTATTCCTTGACCGTGGCCACCAGATTGGGAATGAGATCGAAGCGTTTCTTGAGCAAGGCGTCGATGGCGCCCTGGGCGTAGTCGATCTGGTTCTTGCGGGCGATGAGATTGTTGTAGGTTAGTATCACAAATGCGCCAATAATGGCGACGGGTATCAATATTATCAATAAGGCCGTCAAGGTAGACCTCCTCAGGGACAGTTTATTTTAACGCTGCTTTTACAGGGCACCCCCAAATGGGGGTGGACTACTTGCCTTTGCTTCGCGCCGCGGACTGCTGCCCCGGCCAGGGCAGCAACAAACTGGCGGGGGCAAGAATCCAAAGCGCCTTGAAAAGGGAGCTGCCGTAAATAATAGAACAGTCGCCGCCGCTGATGGCCGGCGCCCGGCGCAAATTGACCTCCGTCAACAGTCCAGCACCACCCAGGCGCAAGGGGTCACGCCGATGGCGGCCACGGGAGGAGCGCCTGTAATTGAACTTGCCCGAACCCGCATAGCGTCTGGAGGGCTGCGCCGCTGCCGGGAATCGCCGGGTCGCCTCGCGGGTGTTTGAACCGGGGCGGGAGCAATCGGCTTTTTGTAAAATGCCCGCCTTCTGTTCGTGCGCAGGTCCATCAACCTTGCCCGCCCTGGTTCCTGGCCTCACTTTCGGGTTCGACGTGGATGATGGTCTCGGCTCCGGGCAGCGCGCTCGCCAGGGCGCGCTCGAGCCGTTCGGTGATCGCGTGGGCCTCTTCCACGGTCATTTTGGCGGGCACCACCAGGTGGAACTCCACGAAGGCGCAGGGGCCGCTGGCGCGGGTGCGCAGGGCATGGAACTCGATGGCGCCGTCCAGGTTGTCAGCGATCGTCTTGCGGATGCGCTCCACCTGATCGGGGGGCAGCGCTTCGTCCATGAGACCGCCCACCGAGCGGCGCACCAGCCCCAGACCCACGATCAGAATATTGAGTGCCACCCCGGCTGCGATCAGGGGATCGAGCCACCACCACCCGGAATGCCAGGCCAGGGTGGCGCCTAGCAGCACCCCCGCGGTCGAAGCCACGTCGGTAAACAGGTGCGCGGCGTCGGCCAGCAGTGCAGGGGAGCGGGCGCGGCGGCCCTGGGCGCGCAGCAGCAGCGCCCACCCTGCGGTGGCGGCTCCGGAAAGCGCCACCAGCGCCAGCCCCAGCTCCGGCTGCGCGAAGGGCTGCGGGTCGAGCAGGCGCTCCCGGGCGGCGCGCAGCATTTCGAAAGCGGCGAAGAGAATGAGCGTTCCCTCGGCCACCGCCGCGAAGTACTCGGCCTTACTGTGGCCGTAGGGGTGGGTGTCGTCGGCGGGGCGCACCGCCACCGCCAGCGCGGCGAGCGCGCCCGCGGCAGCGGCGATGTTAACGATGGACTCGAGCGCGTCCGAGTAGATGGCCACGGAGCCGGTAAGCCGCCAGGCTAGCCATTTGAGGGCGAAGATCACCAGGCCGACCACCACATTCCAGCGCGCGTAGGCCAGCGAGCGCGCGTCCAGGCTGTTCACGCCCGCACCTTCCCCGGGGCCAGCGCCACCAGCCCGCCTGCGGGCAGGCGCCCCGCGCGCAGGGCGGCGTCCAGCCGCTGGCGCCAGCGGCGCCCGCCGGGCTCGCCCTTGTAAAGGTTGAAGAGCGGCCGCAGCAGCGCCCGCAGGGGCGCACCCTTCGCCAGTTGCTCGTGCAGATAGGCCTCGTAGCGCTCGAGCACCGCGCGGCGATCACGCCCGCGCTCCTCCCCCCAGATAGCGCGGTCTGCGGCCGCCCAGCGCCAGGGATAGTCCCACATTGCACGTCCCACCATTACCCCGTCGCTGTGCCGCAGGTGGTCGAGGGCCTGCTCCGGGGTAGTGATTCCACCGTTGGTGACGATCGTGAGTTCGGGGAAGTCGCGCTTCAGGCGGTATACCTTGGCGTGCTCGAGCGGCGGCACCGTACGGTTGGCCCGGGGGTCGAGACCTGCGGTCCAGGCTCTGCGGGCGTGTACTACGAATACCCGCGCCCCCGCCGCGGCCACGGTTTCCACGAACCGTGCCAGGAAGGAGTAATCGCCCCGGTCGTCGAGCCCTACACGGTGCTTGATGGTGAGCAGCATGCCGGTCTCGGCGTAAACAGCGCGCACTATCTCGGCGACGCATCCGGGCGCGCGCATCAGCACCACCCCGAACCCGCCGGCCTGCACCCGCGGCGAAGGGCAGCCGACGTTCAGGTTTATCTCGTCATATTTCCACGGCAGGGCGATTTGCACCGCCCGCACCGCCAGCCCGGGGTCGGCCGAGCCGATCTGCAGGGCCAGCGGGCGCTCTTCGGGGTGGAAGTCCAGGTGACGTGCGGGATCGCCGTGGATGAGGGTGCGGTCCACCACCATCTCGCTGTAGAGCCGGGTGCGGCGGGTGATCTGGCGCAGCAGGAAGCGAAAGTGCCGGTCCGTACGCTCCATCATGGGCGCCAGGCTGAGGCGGCGATCATCGCTCACGTCACACCCCGCTCACACCCGGGCCGACCCGGGCGGGTTCGCGAAAGCGGATCTGCTCCCACTCGCCTTCCTCAACGACCTCCAGGTCGGGAAAGAGCCGGCGCAGGTAGGCGAGTACGCTTTGCACCAGATCCTCGGGGGTGCTGGCGGCCGAGGTGATGCCCACCGCGCCTACGCCCTCGAACCACTCGGGCCGCAGGTCGGCGGCGGTGTCGATACGCTCGGCGCGCGTCAAACCCCGGGCGATCTCGTAGAGGCGCATGCCGTTCGAGGAATAGGAGCTGGTCAACACCAGGAAGAGATCCACGTGCGGGGCGATGCGCTTGACCTGATCCTGGCGGTTCTTGGTGGCGTAGCAGAGGTCGTCGCGACTCGGGAGCAGCAGGTTGGGAAAGCGCCCCTTCAAAATCTCGATCGTGCGGTCGGTATCGTCGACGCTCAGCGTCGTTTGGGTAAGCACGACAACCCGGTCGGGGTCGGGCACCCGGACGGTGTGCGGGTCGGCCAGGCGCGGGTCGCGCCCTACGTGGGTGTGCACGGCCACCAGGATCGTGTGTTCTGGGGCCTCGCCGTAAGTACCCTTTACCTCCTGATGGTCAGCCGAATCGCCGATGAGCAGCACCGTGTAGCCCAGCTCGGCGTAGCGCCGGGCTTCAGTGTGCACCTTGGTTACGAGCGGGCAGGTGGCGTCGATGTATCCCCAGCCCATAGCCCGCACCTGCTCCCGCACCTGAGGGGGGATGCCGTGGGCCGAAAAGACCACGGTCTTCGCCAGCCGGTGGCGGCTCTCTAGATCTGCTATTTCGGACAGGTCCTCCACGAAATGGACACCGTACTGTTCACGCAGGCGACCCACGACCACGTCGTTGTGAACGATCGAGTGATACACCACCAGGTCGCCTTCGCCCGCAAGCTCTTCGGCCGCCTTCTCCACGGCGCGAATGGCCATAACCACCCCGGCGCAGAAGCCGCGGGGCTTGGCCAGGTAGACGCGCATGCTCACGGCCGCATTCTACAAAGCTTCCCTGCGCGGCGGCTGTAATAAAATGAGCGCTAATAATCATGCAGGATTGCGAGAAAACAACTCCCGCGGTGGAACTGAGGGGCGTCACCCAGAGGTTCGGCGACTACACGGCGGTCCAGGGCGTGAACCTGGTGCTCACCGCGGGCGAGTTCGTGGCGGTGGTGGGTCCGACGGGTTGCGGCAAGAGCACGCTGCTCAACGTCATCGCCGGTCTGCGGCCGCCCGCCGCCGGCGAGGTGCGCGTCTTCGGGCGGCTGCTGACCGGCCTCAACCGGCGCGCCGGCTATCTCTTCCAGCAGGACGCCCTGCTGCCCTGGAAGACCGCGCTCGAAAACGCCGCCCTGGGCCTCACCTTTGCCGGGGTTCCGCGGGCCGAGGCCTACGAGCGCGCGGCTGCCTGGCTGGCGAAGGTGGGGCTGGCCGGGTTCGGCGACCGTTACCCGCACCAGCTGTCGGGCGGCATGCGCAAGCGCGTGGCGCTGGCCCAGGTGTTGATCATGGACCCGAAGATCCTCTTGATGGACGAGCCCTTCAGTGCCCTCGACGTGCAGACCCGGCAGCTGATGGAAAACGAACTCCTGCGGCTTTGGGAGGAGGACCAGAAGTCGGTTCTCTTCGTCACCCACGACCTGGAAGAGGCCATCGCCCTCGCTGACCGCGTGGTGGTAATGAGCGCCGGACCCGCAAGCAGGCCCATAGGCGAGTTTCCGGTGCCGCTCGAGCGTCCCCGCGATGTGACCGAGGTGCGCCTTACCGAGGAGTTCCTCGGCGTGCATCGAGAAATATGGAGCCTCTTACGCGAGGAGGTGATGCGCGCCCATGGCCAGGTTTAAGGTGCGCTCGCTGCAATTCGCTTTGCTTTTGACGGTACTTCTTGGCTGGGAGCTCTCGGTGCGGCTGGGTTGGGTGGACGCCTTCTTCTTTTCCAGACCCAGCGATATCGCGGCGCGGATATACGAGTGGTTCGTCAGCGGCGAGGTTTACCGTCACCTCTGGATCACCCTGCTGGAAACGGTGCTCGCCTTCCTGAGCGGCACCCTGGCCGGAGTAGCCCTCGGTCTCTGGCTGGCGCTGTCGCCGACCGCTGCGGCGGTCCTCGACCCTTTCTTGAAGGCTCTCAACTCGGTTCCGCGGGTCATTCTGGCCCCTATCTTCACGCTCTGGTTCGGGCTGGGAATAGCTTCCAAGGTGGCCCTGGGTTTCACGCTCGTCTTTTTCGTGGCCTTTTTCAACACCTACCAGGGCATCCGCGAGGTCAGCCCGGTGATCCTGGCCAACGCCCGCATGCTGGGGGCCAGCGGATCACAGCTGTTACGACACGTGTATCTGCCCTCGGCCACTAGCTGGATTCTTTCGTCGCTGCGCACCTCCGTGGGCTTCGCGGTCATCGGCGCGGTCGTGGGTGAATACCTGGGGGCGTCGGCGGGCCTGGGTTACGTAATCTCGCAGGCCGAAGGGGTGTTCGATACCACCAGCGTATTTGCCGGCATAGTGGTGCTCGCGGTCTTCGTGGTTCTGCTCGACGTGGCGGTGAACCTCGTGGAGCGCAGGCTGCTGGTTTGGAGGCCCGAACCGGGCCAGGAAGGAGGGACGGTATGAAAAAATGGGCAGGCTTGCTGGCGGTAGTTCTCGGGCTGGCGCTCGCGGGGGCGCCGGAGAAGAAAAACGTGACCATAGCGGTGGGCGGTAAGAGCCTGGTCGTATATCTGCCGCTCACGGTAGCGGAACAGCTGGGATACTTCGCTGACGAGGGGCTGAACGTGCGCATCGAGGATTTCAAGGGCGGCTCGGCGGCGCTCAAGGCGCTGCTCGGCGGTTCTGCCGATCTGGTCGTGGGTTATTTTGATCACATCGTGCGCCTGCAGGCCCAGGGGCGCGACCTGGAAGGCGTTGCCTTGATGGGTAAGTATCCGGGCCTGGTCCTGGGCGTGCGCACGGAGCTGGCCGGCAAAGTGAAAACCCCCGCCGATCTGAAGGGGCTCAAAGTAGGCGTGACCAAGCCCGGTTCCTCAACGAACTACTTCGTCTTCTACCTGCTCGCCAAGGAGGGGATGAAACCCAGTGACGTGGCCATCATCGGCGTGGGCGGCGGCTCGTCGGCCATAGCCGCGGTCGAGCGTGGTCAGGTGGACGCCATCAGCCACGTAGAGCCGGTGATTACCACGCTGGAAAAGCGTGGCAAGATCAAGGTGCTCGTGGACACCCGCAACAAGGAGGGCGCCGAGGCCGTCTTCGGCGGGCCCTACCCGGCAGCCACCCTCTACACCCACCGCGCCTTCGTGGAGAAGAACCCCGAGACCACGCAGCGCCTGGTGAACGCCGTCGTGCGGGCGCTGCGCTGGATGCAGGGCAAGAGCGCCGAAGAGGTGGTGGCGGTAATGCCCAAGGAGTATTACCAAAACGACCCCGCGCTTTACACCGAGATCGTGCGTAACTCGCTGGGGATGTTCAGTGAAAACGGCCTCTTCCCCGAGGCTGGACCCAGGACCGCGTACAAAGTGCTCTCGATGTTCGACAAGAAACTGGCGGCGGCGCAGGTGGATCTGAGCAAGACCTACACCAACGCCTTCGTGGAGCGGGCGCTGGCCCGATAGGCTCCCTTGCGGACCGTGCAAGCGGCCCGCGGGCCGCTTGCACGTATATGCATCTGCGGATACCACGCCGACGTTCGCGAAGGCACAACGGCCTGGTCGCGCTCCTAGGAGTACCGCGGTACGGTGGCCGGGCTCCATCCGGGCGCGCGCCGGGCAGCACTGCTCGTTTGCCCCACTACCGGAAAACCAGGGTACCCCTCTTTCGGTTCGCGGCCACCCGCGGCAGGGTAAAGAGCGTGACGCTCGCAGGTCGGCTTGGCCGTGAGCTGGATGTGGGGCGGCGGGCCGGGGTCTGAAGCCGGCCCCGGAGGGGCGAACGGGAGACCTTTCCTGCGTCACCGTACGTGCCAGTCGGAGGGGGGTGAACCGGGAAAACCGCCGCGCCACCGATAGGGGCGCCGAAAGGCTCGGGGCCGCCACCCGCTAAACCGCTTCGTAGCGCCCGCCCGGGAGCGCGCGCGCGTGGCCCGAGAGCTCCAGCTGCACCAGCAGTCCCAGAACCTCGCCCGCGCCCAGTTTTAGCTCGAGCGCCAGATCGTCGGGCAGGCTTTCACCGCGTTCGCGCAGCGCCTTCCAGAGCTTCCCGGCCGTTCCTTCTGGTTCGGGCCGGTCTGCCACCTGCGGAGTGGCGCCGATGCCCAGGGCCTCGAGCACGTCGTCCGGCTCCTGCACCACGCCTGCGCCGTCCTTCAGGAGGCGGTTGCTGCCGCGGCTGGCCCAGTCGGAGGGACGGCCCGGCACCGCCAGCACGTCGCGGCCGAGCTCCGCCGCCAGTCCGGCGGTTATCAGCGCTCCCGATTTCTCGGGCGCCTGCACGATCACCACCGCGTCCGCCAGCGCCGCAATGAGGCGGTTGCGACGCGGGAAGGATCCGGATGAGGGGCCGCTGCCCATTGGCAGCTCGCTGGCCAGGGTTACTTTCCTGGCAAGCTCCTCGTTCTCCGGAGGGTATATCACGTCTATGCCACTGCCCAGCACCGCCAGCGTGGGCCCGTTTCCCTCGAGCGCCCCCTGGTGCGCCGCGGTGTCCACCCCCCGGGCCAGGCCGCTGACCACCCCCACCCCGGCTTCCGCCAGCTGGCGGGCTAGCTGGCGGGCAAAGCCGAGCGCCCAGGGCTGGGCCCGCCGGCTGCCCACCACCGCCACCGCGGGGAGGCCGCCATCCCAGTCTCCTTTCAGGTAGATGAGCGGCGGCGGATCGGTCAGGTGGCGCAGTGTGGGCGGGTAACCTTTTTCCCAGATTCCTACAGGCCGCACGCCCAGTTCCGCCGCGCGCTCCTGCACCTTTTGGGCCTCGCCGGCGGCCAGAGTGCGCCGGTAGGCCCGCTCCAGCGTCGCTCCCAGCAGCTCGCCCACGCGCGCCAGGCCTTCTTCGCCCTCGGTGAAGACCCGCAAAAAGCGCGCGGGTCCCACACCGGGGGTGAGCGCCAGAGCTAGCCAGGACATGGTTCCAGTTTAGCGGTCCGTCGCTGGGCCGCTGGTTTGGCGTACACTTTCAAGCGCTCCTCGGCAGCGCGCCACGGCACCCGCCCCGCCGGTACCAGCGCCCTCACGCGCCGCCCGCCCGGTGAAGCAAAGGTGCACTCCAGGAAGCTAGCCCCCGATTCTTTCCAAAAAGGCTTGACGAGGAGGGGTCTGCTGCTCTTCCAACTGAAGGGCCGATACCTAATTTAACCACCACCCACCCTGCCCCCACCCAAGCCCATCCAAGACACCCACTCAACAAAAACAGGGGAACCGCCCCAGGAGAGAGGAGGTTCCCCGGGGGCAACTTACTACAGTTGGCAAAGAGGTACGGAGAGCACGGCAAAACAGGCTGAGAGGTTAGGTCAAGCA
>JAMOUW010000061.1 GCA_027067955.1 Thermaceae bacterium | reverse complement strand
TTTCCACATCGCGATGCTCCCGTTCGATCTCGAAGCGCTCACCCAGATCGCGGGCCAGACGTTCGACCACGGCCACCGAGCGATGGCGGCCTCCGGTGCAGCCCACGGCGATCGTATAGCCGCTGCGACCCGCGGCGCGGGCGGCTTCGGCTGCGCGCCGCGCGGTTTCACGGAGGGCGTGGTAGTAGGGCTCCGCCTCCTCGCTGAATACGTAGGCGGCCACCTCGGGGTCGAGCCCCGTGCGCGGGCGCAGCGCTTCGTCCCAGTGGGGGTTGGGGAGGGCGCGCGCGTCGAGCAGCAGGTCGGCCACCTGGGGCGGGCCCCACTTGAAGCCGAAGGATATCATCCGCAGAACGAAGGGTCGCTCTTCGTTCAGCAGGCGGGTGAGTTTTTCCCCCAGCTGCCCGGGACCGCTGTCGCTGGTGTCGAGCACCCAGTCGGCCAGCCCGCGCAGGGGTGCCAGCAAGCGGCGCTCGGTATCGATTTCGCGCAGCAAGTGGCCGCTGCCGAGCGGGTGGGCGCGCCGGGTGAGGTTGTAGCGGGCCAGGAGCACTTCGGGCCTGGCTTCCAAAAAGACCAGCTGTACACCGGCTCCGGAGCCGGTGAGCTCCTCCAGGGCGGCCGGTACCCCGTCCAGAAAAGAGCGGGCGCGCACGTCGATTCCCAGGGCCAAACGGGAGACGCCGGCTTCCGCCAGCGTGGCGATGAGATCGCTCCAGAGTGCGGGCGGAAGGTTGTCCACCGCGAAGTATCCGAGATCCTCCAGGTGGGCCAGAGCGGTACTCTTGCCGGCTCCCGAAAGTCCGCTTATCACGACTACGCGCATCGTTTCCAGTGTGGCACGCGAAGCGAAGCGGCTTATGAGACGGACGGCCGTCCCCCGGCGGGCGCGTATAATCGCCTTGGTATGCGCGTGCGTGCGGGCGAACCGGCGGACGCCGCCGACCTGCGCCGCCTGCTGGAGGGCATCGTGGGCCGGCGTCTGGAGCCGGAACTGATAGGAGAACTGAACGCTCAGCTGCTGCGTTTTTTGGGCGGCGAGGGCACCACGCTGGTCGTGCTGGAGGACGCGGGCCGGGTCGTGGGAGCGGTGACGCTGTGGATACGCCGCGGCCTCTACGATGACGGTCCGGTGGCGCTGGTGGACCGGCTGGTGCTGGCGCCCGAATACCGCAACCCCGAGAACGCCCTGCGCTTGCTGGAGCAGGCGTTCGGAGTGGCCCGCACGGTGGGCGCGCTGGACGTGGAGGTGCTGGACTCTGAGGGTTCGTATCTGCCCGCCGAGGCCCTGGAAGACCTGGGGCTCGAGCCCGCGCGACTTTGGAAACGCCGCATGCTTTAGAGGAGGCCGTAATGAATGTACTGCCCAAGGGAGCCGAACCCCCCCGCCTGAAACTTTCTTCGCTGGACGGTCGCGAGCTCGACCTGTCCGCCGTCGAGGGGCCGCTGGTGCTGGCCTTCATTCACCCCGAGGTGGCCGCGAGCCGCAACGTAGTGGGATTCTTACGCAAGCTGCAGGGGATGCTGCCGGACCTGCCCATCTGGTTCGTATCGAGCGCCGGTCGCGCGGAGACCGAGAACTACGTCAAGGGATATTTGGGAGACTACCTTGAGGGGTATCCCGTCGTCGCTGATGGCTGCGCCGTGCTCGAGGCCTTTGGCGCCACCCACGTGCCCGCGGTGCACTATTTCGAAGGGGGCAGGGTGGATCTGGCCTTTACGGGTTTTCACAAGCTGGCGCTGAACACCCTGGCCGAGCGGGCGGCGGCGGCCCTGGGGGCGAAGGCTAAACCCCTGATTACCGACCTCGACAACAAGGGGGAATACGAACTCTCCGAGCCGAGCGGGTGCTGAGATCATGCAGGGTCCGGTGACGCGGCTCTACAAGGTGAGCCTCCAGGTGGCCTTCAACCTGGCCATCGTGGTGCTGGTGCTGGGGATGTTCGTCGGGGTCTGGCGGGTGCTGGCCAACCTGGGGCACACCCTCGGCCCGGGCAGCACCCCCGAGGCCTTCCAGACACTGATCACCGACGCCCTGACCCTGCTAGTGGTGATCGAGCTGGTGCGGACTTTTGTGGACTACTTCGAGTGGGAGCGGGTGCGCATCCACGTGCTGCTCGACGCGGGCGCGATATTTTTGCTCAGAGAACTGATAATAAAACTGTACACCCATGAATACAGCGGGCTCGATGTGGTCTGGTGGACGGGGGGCATTCTGATTCTCATGCTTGCCCGCACACTGGCGGTGCGCTGGCAGCCGCGGCAACACCCGGACGCCGAAGAAGCCGGTTCGTAGGAGCGCAAAAAAGAGCGCCCGGGGCGCGAGCGACGGCCCCGGGCGGTGAAGCTGCGGATCAGCCGGCGCTGACCCGGGAAGGTCCGCGGCGCAGACTGGCGACCTGAGCCGCGGCCGCTGCGGATAGCGCCCACACTATCAGGGCGGCGATGCTAGCTCCCCAGAAGACTCCTTCGATCAGGCTGGTACCCGTAAACCAGCCCCATACGCTCAGTACCGGATAGGCCAGTTTCGTGGCCAGCGTGATGAGGAAGAGCAGCACGTAGGCGGCTATGAAGGCGTAGCGGAAGGGCTCGAGCGCCGCCAGCCACAATCCGGCCAGCACCTCGGCCGCCAGCTCCTGGGCGTCGTGCACCCCGGCCCCGGCTTCGGCAGCCTCGCGATCCGGGTTCTGACCGGCCTGAAGCGCCCCGGCGAAGGCGCCCAGCTCTCCGTAGCCCCAGACCAGCCGGGAGGCGAGCAGCATGAAGCCGGCGAAGCCCAGCAGTACCGCCAGCTCGTGCGGGGTGGCCAGTAGCAGCCCCACCGCCAGCCCCCAGATGGCCAGGGCCAGCAATACGCCCCAGAGGAAGCCCAGGAAAATGCGCATTATTTACCTCCTTCCTTGGATTCGCCCTCCTTCTTCGGCTGGTTCATCTGCGGCTGTGCGGGTTCGGGTACCTCCTTGCCGCGCGCCGATTCCTCGGTGACCCTGAACAGGTGGGTCAGCATGTAGACATCGTTCGAGTAGGGGTGGGTGTAGCTCACCGAAGCGGCCAGAACGTCCCCCACCACGAGATCTTCGCTGTCGCTCTTGAGCTTCAGCCGCACTTCAAGCTCCGCCAGCGGCGGCACCTCCACCCCCAACGGCAGCGCGGCCAGGGCGTACGCTTCCTGTTCGCTGCCGGCGCCGGGTTTGAAAACGAGACTTTGGTCGATGAGCCGCAGGGGCACCAGGCCGGGGTTCAGCACCTTCAATACCAGGGCTCCGCCTGCCTTGTCATAGCGCGCGGAGGTAACTACCGGCGAAGGGGGTATCCCGGTGGCGAGGTTTTCCGCAGCGGCCACGGCGGCCCGCGCCCGCGAGGCGGCGCTGTAGCTCCCCACCGCGAATCCCAGGAGCAGCGCGAGAACCAGTGTCCAGAGAACCACGGATTGTACGGATCCAGTGCGGTACTGCTTCTTCATGAGTATCACCTCGATTGAATATGGTAATATCAACCTTATTAAGTGTCAAGGTTGACAAATGCATGCTTGACAATGTTCAATTGGATTGCAGTTGTGGCCTAAGATAAACGTAGTTGAAAGGAGACTTGGATGAAGAAGAAGGCAGGCAGGTTGACCGCGGAAGAGCTGGCCGCGAGGCACCAGCAGGCTTTGCATACCTACGTACGCGAGGTTTGGGGTCCCATCCCCCGGGAAGCCGAGGTGAAGTTCAGGAGCCTGAAGGCGTGGGGTTTCGATTTGATCCAGGGGTTGCGCGAGGGGCGCCCGGCACTATTCCTCGCCGACAGCGCCGCGGCCCGCAAGGCCGGGGACGTTTACGAGGAACGTGGCGAGCGCTACGAGGTGACCGAGGTATTGCGCGAACTTCCCCGGGACGCGCGTCTGGCGGTGCGGGTCGCCCAGGAGGGACGGCGCGGCGTGGCGCGGCTCTATTACCGCGCGGCCGGGGGGGAGGAAAGCGAACTTTTCGCGCTTCCGGCCGCGGAGCTGCTGCTCGCCTATTTCAAGAAACGCGGCTGGGGCAAGCTGCTCGAGTCGTTTCACTCCAGCGGTTTGACCACCGAGTTCATCCAGAGCCGCGGCAGCGGCGGCAAGGCCTGGCCGTGTGAAAAACTGCCGCCCAGGATGCGGCGGGCGCTGCGCGAAGGTGCCGAGGCCATCAAGAAACGCGCCGGGGTAGGTCGCTTCACCCTGGTCTACTTCGGCAAGAACAAGGACGGCGACGACCGCTACACGGTCACCTGGTTGCTGCCGACCATCAAACTGCTGGACGTTTCCCTGGCCGAGCACGTCGAGGGTTTGCTGGCGGCGCTCGACTAAACTTAAGGAGGAGGAGAAGCCATGATAATTAAAAAACAGCACGCGCTGGCGTTGGAGGCGTTGCTTGCCGACGAGGAGGCGGGCAAGCCCTACACCCCGCTGGAAGAGGTAGACGAACCGACATTCGTGGAGCTGGAGCTGGCCGGACTGGCGCGCTTCAGTACCCCGGTGCGGCTGGTGCCAACCTATCTGGGCCGCGAGCTGACCCTGTTGCTGCGCGAGCTTTACGAGCAGGGGCCCGCCGCCTACGCCGAAGAGGAAGGCGGGGGCGGCGACTACGTGGTGCTCGAGGGCCGCGGCCTGCCCGGGCCCGGAGAGTGGCCCGAGGGCTGGCGCTGGCTGGGCAGCGAGGTGATAGCCATGCTGGAGGCGGCCGAGCGCGCCGGGCGCGTGGGTCCGCTGGCGGTCGCGGCGCTCCTGGAGCGCGGCCTGGCGGTGCGGGTGCGCGAGCGCGAGACCAAGAAGGAGTTCGTGACGCTTTCCGACGCCGGCCGGCGGGTGCTGGAAATATACCGCGCTGCCGAACCGGGTATGGAAATCGGCGCGGCCCTGGCCGATGCCATCCGCAAGCTGCCGCTGGGC
Source organism: Thermaceae bacterium (assembly GCA_027067955.1). Taxonomy (GTDB): domain Bacteria; phylum Deinococcota; class Deinococci; order Deinococcales; family Marinithermaceae; genus Oceanithermus. The sequence goes on along the minus strand of JAMOUW010000061.1, from coordinate 25,721 downwards.
CCCGCCCCCGCCAGCGAGCTGCCTACCCCGGCTCACGACGAGCACCGTCTGGAGGCGATGCGGTTGATCGCCTACTCGCTGCCCAGCTCCGACGTCTTCGCTTTCACCGCGCTGGGGCAGGCGGTCAAGATGACGCTGGAAACCGGGGGCTGGGGCGACGGTGACGTGCTGACCGCCGATATCCTCTGGGCGCTGGCCGATTACTCCGACAGCGGCGAGGCCACCGAGGCCGGTCTGGCCACCTTGCAGGCGCTGGGCTATGTCGGCTCCGCCGGCGAGTTGCTGCCGGCCGGCGAGTGGGCGCTGGAGGCCCTGAGGCTCTGGCAGGGTGGCGTGCGCCGGGAGGTCTGGAGCTTCGCCATAGAAGCCGAGGAAGCGGAGGTGCTCGAGCAGATCGCGGAATTGTGGCGCAAGGCCGCCGAGAGCAACCCCGAGGAGGCCCCTACCTTCGAGGTGCTCAGGCGGGCGATGATCGACCGCAAGGTGGCCGAGTACAAGGCCCTCATCGAAAAGTACGGCCGCCGGTTGAACGAGATGCCTCAAAAGTTCCGCCTGATCGCCGAGAAGTTCCAAACGGCCAAGGACCTGGCGCGCTGGTACGACGATAACTTTGATCTGCGCGAGGCGCTGCTGAGCCTCGAGTCATTCGAGCTGCTGGAAACCGGCGAGGACGAAAAGGGCAGGGAGGTCTTCTACCTGACCGCCTGGGGCGAAGAAGTGCTGGAGGACCAGCTGGTCAACCGCCGCGACGTAAGCGCCACCGCGGTCAAGGCCGTCACCATGACCCGGCGCAGCTTCTCGGCCCCCGGCTACGATTGGTGGAAGGAGGCCCACGAGCAGTGGCTGGTCGGCAGCGCCGAACCCACCCGCTCGGGGCTCCTCTACGCTCAGCTGGCTGAACAGGTCGAGCGGTTGCCGCACCTTTCCAGGTACGAACTGATGGTATTCCACGCCATCCCCGCCCGCGGTATGAGCGAGGAGGAGGTATACGCGGCGCTCGAGAAAAAACTCGATCGCGAGCGCATCCGCTGGGTGCTGGAAAAGCTGGAGGCCCGCCATCTGATCGACCGCCTGCCCGACGGCAACGTCGTCGAAACCCGCGCCGGCGAGCTGCTCGACCGCGCTCTTGCGGGCGTTCCGGAGGGCTTCGGCAACCCGGTTAATCCGGTTATCTTCCGCCTGATAGAGGCTTTGCGATCGGTCGGCAGCCTTTACGTTAAGGAGAAGCGGGTGCGCATCCTGCCGCGCAACTTCAAGGAGGCGCTTATCCTTAGCGGCCTGCCGGAGGACGTCTTCGAGAACGCTCTGGAGGCGGCGCGCGCTGCCGGGTTCGTGGGCCGCAACTCGGTCAACGAGGCGGGGTTGCTGCTGATCGAGGCTGCCCGCCTGATGAATCCCGATGAGGACGTGAGCGGACTGGTGGATCTGGAAGAGGAGGGGTAGCGATGGTGGATCTGGAGAATGTCAGGCAATTGATAGAGCAGGGCGATGTGGAGGCGCTGGCGCGGCTCCTTTCCGGCGCCTACCCCACCGGCCTGGTGGGGGAGCGCGACGCCCTGGTGACGTTGCTGATGAAGGCCGGTCTCAGCCACGCCGAGGCGGTGCGCTGGGCCGGGCGGCTGGAGGAAGGGGGTTACGCCCATCACCTGCCCGGCGCCAGCCCGCGCTGGGTGTTTACCAGCAAGCCGGTTTCCTTCCACAAGCTGGCCGAGATGATAAAGAGCGAGTGGGCCGGTTTTGTTGGCAAGAGCAGCGAGGCGCCGGAGGAGGCGCTGGAGTTTTTCGAGCGCCACCTGGGTCTCGACCGCGAGGTGGCCGAGGAGGTATACCGCGGGCTCGAGGCCGCCGGCTACGCCGCGGTGGTCTTCCAGGAAGCCCCAGAAATCAACCGCGAGCGGGTGCTCTTTGAGTTCCCCGAAGTCTTCCTCAAGCAGGTATAGGGGCGGCGCGGCGGGTGCGGGAAGCTTCCCGCACCCGCCGCGCCCGGAGCCGGCCGGCCTTTAGAAGGGAGAACCGAATTGTTTCCCATCCGCGACTCGATCAATCACCACGGCCCGGCGCTGGTGACCCGCGCGCTGATCGCCGCGAACGTGTTCGTTTTTTTCTGGCAGCTCAGCCTGGGTCCGGCGGGTTTTCAATGGGTGATATTCAACTACGGCTTCGTACCCCGGGACTTCTTTGCCGATCCCGGCGGGCAGTTCTGGCATATCTTCAGCAGCATGTTCCTGCACGGGAGCTTTCAGCACATCTTCGGGAACATGTGGTTCCTGTGGATCTTCGGCCCTGCGGTGGAGGCGCGGCTCGGCGGCGGCCGCTACCTGCTCGTCTACCTGCTCGCTGGCGTGGGTGCGGCTCTCACGCAGGCGGTGTTCCTTCCCGCCAGCGAGGTGCCTATGGTGGGCGCTTCGGGCGCCATTTCCGGCGTGACCGGGGCGTACTTCCTGCTGTTTCCCACCGCCTGGATTCTCGCGCTGGTATGGCCCTTTCCACCGCTGTTCGTTTGGTTTCCCGCCGCCTTTTTCCTGGCCTACTGGGTATTCATCCAGGTGCTTTACGGCGTCTTCGGTGTTCCCGGTGTGGCCTGGTGGGCGCACGTGGGAGGCTTTGCCGTGGGCTACGCGCTGACGCTGTGGTTGAAGCCCAGGAGGCACTATGATGACGATCCGTTCTGGTACCGCGAATACGGATTTTGAGGAGGTTGTTGCATGACCCCGGGTGACTGGATAAATCAGCTTTTCTGGCTATTCATCATCTTTTCGATGATGAGCCCCTACTTCCAGCAGCAGGCCCTTTTCGCCGCCCGCGCGCGCAAGATGGCCGAGCTCGAAAGGAAGCGCAAGAGCCGGGTGATCACCCTGATCCACCGGCAGGAAGCCATCAGCATGCTGGGCATCCCCCTGGCGCGCTTCATCGACATCGACGACTCCGAGCAGGTTCTCCGCGCCATTCGCATGACCGACAAGAACGTGCCCATCGACCTGATCCTGCACACCCCCGGCGGCCTGGTGCTGGCGGCGGAACAGATCGCCGAGGCGCTCAAGCGCCACCCGGCCAAGGTGACCGTCTTCGTGCCCCACTACGCCATGTCCGGCGGGACCCTGATCGCCCTGGGGGCCGATGAGATCGTCATGGACGAGAACGCGGTCCTGGGGCCGGTGGACCCCCAGCTTGGCAACAAGCCCGCGGCTTCGATAGTCAAGGTGCTGGAGATGAAGGACGTCAAGAATATCGACGACGAGACCCTGATCCTCGCCGACGTTTCCAAAAAAGCGCTCAAGCAGGTCAAGGAAACCGTGGTCGGTCTCCTGGAGGGCACCCTTCCCGAAGAGCGCGTGGAGGATGTGGCCACCCTGCTCAGCCAGGGTACCTGGACCCACGACTACCCCATAGACGTGAAGCAGGCCAGGGGTTTCGGCCTGCCGGTGAGCACCGACATGCCGGGTCAGGTCTACCAGCTCATGGAGCTATACCCCCAGCCCCGCGGTAACAAGCCGAGCGTGCAGTACATTCCGCTGCCCCACCAGCGCGAGGCGGGCGGCAGAGGACGGTAAGCGCGTGCTGCCGGGCGCCGGCGGACAGGCAAGTCCGCCGGCGCCCTTTCGCGCTGCTGGAGAGCGACGCCGGGCGGGGACCGCAGCGGCAAAGCCCGCATTCCGGGAAGACCCCCCGGCGCCGTATACCGGCCGGGCGGTATGCGGTAGACTCCTAGCCATGAAACCGCGTGGCATACTCTTCGACTGGGGCGGCGTATTCACCGTAGGCACTTTCGACGGGCGGGTGGTAGAAAACACGGCGCGCCGTTTCGACCTGAATGAGGAGGAGGTCGCTAGCGCGTATTTCGCCGAGATAAAGCGTTTGGAACTGGGGGAGTGGAGCCTGCCCCGTTTCTGGTCGTACTTTGCGGATGCCCTGGGGGTGGACGCGCCCTATTCCGACTTCGAGGCGCTGTTTTTGTCTTCGGTGGTACCGCGGCCGGAGATGTACCAGCTGCTGGCGGCGATACCCGCCGATGTGAGGGTGGGGTTGCTGTCGAACAACTATCCGGTGATCTCCGACTACCTGCGCGCCGGGGAGGGTTTCGACCGTTTCGACGCCGTTTTCTTTTCCAACGAGGAGGGCGTAAAGAAACCCGACGCCCGGGCCTTCGAGCTGGCGCTCGAGCGGATGCGGCTGCCCGCGGAGGAGGTGCTCTTCGTGGACGATCACCCGGACAACATCGCCGCCGCAAAGGCGCTCGGATTACTGACCCACCGCTTCGAGGACACCGAGCCTTTCGTGCGTGATCTGCGAGAGCGCGGCATTACCCTGCCCGCCGCTCCCGAAGGGCCGTGAGCGCGCGGGCGATAAGGCTGTTGCAGGGCTACCTGTGGGTTCCCAGGGAGCTTGACTGGGACGCCGCCGTCGAGCTGCCCCTGGCGATCGATCTGAGCGAAGGCGAGGTGTCGGTTCTGGTAGATCCCATAGAACCCCCTTTCGCCTTCTTCGACGACGGCACCCCTGCGAACACCCAGCGCTTTTATCAGCTGACCGCGGTGACGCTGGCGGAGCGCGACCCCGGTGAGCTGCACCCCTGGGTCGAGGAGCTGCAGGCCGGGCTGGCTCCCGTGCTCGAGACCGCGCCTGCAGGGGTAGGCTGGTTGCTGTTTGAAGATTTGCGGACGCTCTAATCGAGCGCGCCGGCAACGGGCTCGAAGGCCAGCTGGGGCTCGGGCAGGTGCTGTTTTTCCAGCTTGCGGGAGGCTTCCCGGGCCAGACTGCGGAAGCGGTTCACGTGGGTGAAGAACTCGCGCAGGATCATCAGGAAGACGTACATTCCGCGCTCGTTGGTGTAGATGTGGTCGCCGTGGGCGTATACCAGCCCCATGGCCCGGAGCGCGGCGCATTCGGGCCAGAGCGCCCGCCGCAGCGAGACGCCGAAAATGTCCTCGAACTGCTTGCAGTTCACGCGCCGGCCGAAGAGGGCCATCATCAGGTAATAAAGCATGTAGTCGCGCCGGGCCAGCGGGGCCGATTCCAGCACCACCGGCAGCTCTCCCCGGGAGATTAGCCGCTGGTAGAGGGGCAGGGTGTAGGCGTTCACGCTCACCCTGCCGTCGTGCAGGCTCATCGAGCCGGTGCCGATGCCCACGTAATCGAAGTAGTCCACCACGTACTCGTCGAGCATGTCGATCTCGGGTTTGTCCTTGCGGGAGAAGCACCAGGAGCTGACCGGAGTGTAGTGCTCGCGCAGCGCAGGCAGGATTACCTGCTTGTACAGGCGGGCTTCCAGGTCGTAGCTGATACGGCCCTGGCGGTCCACGTAGTGCCGGTTTTGCTGGGCTTCCATTAGCGGGTAGGTGGTGAGCTGGTCTATGCCGTCGCTGACCGCTATTTCCAGGTCGCGCGCCAGCACTTCGGGGTCGTGCCCGGGGAGGTTGAAGATGAAGTCCACGTTGACGATGCGGAACCTGCCCAGAAGGCGGTTCACGCGCTCGCGAATCTCCGCCCCCGTGCCGTAGGCCTCGAGCCGGCCCAGGCGCTCGAGCATGCCGTCGTCGAAGCTCTGCACCCCCACCGAGAGCCGGTCAATGCCCACCGCCTGGAAGGATTGCACCGCGGCATTGGAGATCCGCGGATTGGCTTCTACCGAAATCTCCGCCAGGTCGAACCGTTCGCGCACGAACTCCAGGAACTCCGCCAGCTCTTCGTGCACCAGCGCCGGGGTGCCGCCGCCCACGTAGGCGGCTCCGAAGTCGAACCCCGCCGCCTCGTACATCAGCAGCTCCTGCTTCAGCGCCGCGAAGTAGTCCTGCACCTGGGTGCTGCGGCGATCGAGCTTGTGGGCGTTGAACATGCAGAAGGGACAGATCGACTCGCAAAAAGGTACATGAATATAGAGGAACGAACGGCCGGGGCGCACCCCGCCCGCCAACCGCCCCGGGTCTTCCCAGCGCAGGTTGCCAAGTTTTCGATTTACTGCCCAGCGTGCGACGCGGTGGAGCGGGTTCATGGGCCTCCCTTCCCTAAACGCCCATCATGAGCCTTATTTAAACCTCTGGCATTCCGGTGGCGAAGGTGCAAATGTCACCGGGCGGAAACCGGCGGTACCGGTTGCTGGCCGGGAAGGCAGGGCTGGCGGGGGAACGGGGCGCGGCGCATCCTGGAAGCGGCCCTCGACCGCTGTTCGCCGGGGCGGTTTGTCCCTCATCGTCCCCGGGGCGGCGGGCGTAGGCTCGGGGTAATGAAGAGCGAAAGCCGGATCCGCTACCAGCGGAGCCTGCGTTACAAGCGGTTGGCGGCGTTGTTCGGGGGACCGTTGGGGGTGGCGCTGATAGGACGCGCCGATCTGTCGACGCTGTTCGAGCAGGCGCTTGCCCGCTGCCCCGGGCACGAAGATCTGATCTGCCGGGCCACCGGGGGCGTTCCCAAAGTATGTTTTGTGCAAAAAATGGAGCAGCTGGCCGCTTCCTGCGCTCGCGGCGGAGCCAGCCGGCGCGCATGGGAGAGGTCTTTCATTGAGAAGGAGGTACTCCCCTGTCTGGAAGCGTTCGCGCGCAATTTTCCGACCGAGCTGACGCCGATCCTGGACTACACCCGCGGCGAAATCGAGGCCGACCTGGACTATCTTTCCCGGAGTCTTCTCAAACGACCGGTGGAGTAACGGCCCTGCGGGCGGTCAGCCGGTGACCAGCGCCCCCAGGTTCGCCAGTAACGGCGGCCAGGCGTGCTCCAGTTCCAGCACCCCGGCGGCGTAAACATTCAGCCCCCGGGCGCGGGCCGCCTGCCCCTGCGCGGCCGCGGAGCCGCTCGTGGAGCCGTCCAGCGGCGGTGCGTTCCATGCCGGATATGCGCGCAGCTCGCGGTAGCGCAGTCCGGTGGGGGCCACCCTTTCTATTTCCAGGGCGGGGGCGGGGTCGTCGATGGCGACGGTGACGGGACCGGACCCGCCCGCCACTTCCTTCCAGCCGCCACCCGCATGAAAAAAGCCGTGCTCGCCGGCGACCAGCAGAACGGCGTCGGCCGCCGCGGCGTCGAGGGCGTGGGTGAAGGGGAGCAGATCGCCCGGGGACGAATCCAGACCCAGCACTATACGTCCCCGGAAGCGCCGGGGCAGGCGGCGCAGCACCGCTGCGGCGGCCGGGCGCGGCGCCCATACGAACAGATTGCCGCCACCGTGTTCACCCTCGAAAATGGCTAGCAGACTGCCGAAAACATCCACCTGCACACGGGTATAACGCGAAAACACTTCCAGGTCGGAGACAATGGCTTCTAGAAGCGGGCCGGACACGAGATACAGCTTACCGCACTCATGCTATTCTTCTATACGTGCCCACCTTGTTGCTATCCGACATTCACGGCAACCTTACGGCCCTGGAAGCAGTGTTAAAACACGCCCGGCGCTACGACTACGAGCGCGTTCTCTTCCTGGGCGATGCGGTAGGTTATTACCCTGATGGCGATTTGGTGGTCACGCGCCTGCGCGAGCTGGGCGCCCGGGGAATCCTGGGAAACCACGACGCCTGGATGCTGGACCCCGAGATGCTTGAAAGCGACGGATACGTCTTCGATATCCTGCGCTGGCAGAACAAGCGTATCAGCCCCGAAAACCGGGCCTGGCTGGCGGCGCTGCCCTGGAGTTTATCGGGCGATGGCTGGCTCGCCGTGCATGGCAGTCCCTGTGACCCGTTCGTCTACGTAGACGAACTGGAGCTGGCCCGTGCGGGCTTCGGCTGCGCCTCGGCGCGCTGGGTATTTCACGGGCACACGCACCTTTCCGGCACCTTTACCGCGCTGGATGGTCCCAAGGGGCCCTGGGTGCGCTACAAACCCTTTACGGAGCCGGACAACGTGCTCAAGCTGGGGCCCAAGGCCAGGGCGATGATCAACCCAGGTTCGGTGGGCCAGCCGCGGGACGGCGTGCCGCTCGCGGGTTATGCATTGTGGGACGAAGAAAAGGGAACGGTGCACGCGCATCGCGTCAGCTACGACATCAGGGCTGTGGCCGCACGCGTGCATGAAGAAGGTTTTCCAGCCGCCTTGTACCAGCGCCTCAAGAAAGGCAGGTAAACCGTGGTTTCGGTAATCGGGCACGAGCGGCAGCGCCGGTTGCTGGCGCGGCGCCCGGCCCAGAGCCTGCTGTTCGTTGGGCCCGAGGGGGTGGGCCGGCGTACGGTGGCCCGCTGGTTCGCCTACGGACTCAATTGCGAACGCGGTTTTCCCCCGTGCGGTGTTTGCGCTTCCTGCCGGGTAGAACACCACCCCGACCTGTTCGAGGTGGCCCCCCGCACCCTGACCAAGGCGGGGCAGGTTGCCCGCAGGCCGCAGATCCACCTGGACCAAATAGCCCCGCGCGCGGGATCCGGGGAAGAAAGCCTGATCGCCTGGTTGCAGACCGCACCTCGTTACCGGGCCAAGGTGGGGGTGGTGGACTCCGCCCACCTGCTGGGGGAGCAGGCAGCGAACGCCCTTCTCAAGATGCTGGAGGAACCGCCGGCGTACGCCTATCTCATTTTGATTGCTCCGAGTCGCGAGGCGGTGCTGCCCACGCTGGCGAGCCGCAGCCTGACAGTGGGGTTCGGTCCTCTGCCCGAAAACGAGTTGCAGCGGCTTGGCGGCGACCCCGCCGCCCTGCGGTACAGTGAAGGGGCGGTGGGCAGGCTGAAGGCCGCGCTGGCCGACCCGGCGGGGCTGGCCGAAGCGGAAAGCGCTGCGCGTGAGTGGTTGCGGGCGCTCGCGGGCGACACAGCCGGCTTGCTGGGGCAGACGGAGGTCCTGCGAAAGCTGGCGGAGGGGCCCTTCGACCCCTGGCTGTTTGTGGCCCGGGAGCTGGAATCCTGGCCGCCCGCGCCGCGCCGCGCCGCCCTGGAAGCACTGCTGGCGGCGCGCGAAGAACTGGAGGCTTACGTGGCCGCCGATCTGGTCTACACCCGGTTGGCCCTTACTCTAAGGAGGCTTTATGCCGGACTGCGTTCGCGTTCGACTGTATCACGGTAGGGAGCCAAAACTGTACGAGATGCGCGTGAAGGGTGAGGCGCCCGCCGTGGGCGCCAAGGTGGTGACGCGCACGCCGCGGGGGCTCGAGCTGGGAGAGGTGCGCGGCACGCTGCGAGAGGTGAACAAGTCGTTTGGCGAGATCGTGCGCGTTGCCACCGGTGACGACCTGGCGCGGGCGCACCGTCTGCGCGAGCAGGAGGAGAGCCTGAAGTGGTGGCTCAGAGCGCGCCTGCGCCCCAAACTGCCCCAGGTCAAGGTGCTGGGGTGCAGCTATACCCTCGACGGCGGGCACGTAGTCGTTTACTACTCGGCGGAGGACCGGGTGAACCTGGGAGGCGTCGTGCGCGAAATCGCCCGGCACGCCGGGGCCCGGGTGGAGTTCGTCGCTCGCGGCCCGCGGGACCAGGCGGCGTTCCTGGGCACCATGGGCATGTGCGGCATGGAAAGCTGTTGCAGCACCTGGATGCAGCACTTCGCCCCCGCGACCATCCGCATGGCCCGCGACCAGCAGTTGCCGCTGAGCCCCGAGAAGATCAGCGGCCCCTGCGGGCGTTTGCTGTGCTGCCTGTCATACGAGCACCCTCACTACAAGGAGCTGCTGGCCGGCATGCCCAAGAAGAACGCCAAGGTATGCACCCCGGCGGGGGTATGCGGCAAGGTGATCAAGCTCAATCCGCTGTCCGGGACCGTGGATCTCTACACCGAGGGCGGCGGCGTCGTCACCGCCCCGGCGGAGGGGCTGCGCCCGCGCGACAAGAAGGAGTAAGCGTGCGCTATTACGACGTGGGAGACCGCCCCCCGCACTTCAACCACTTCTACCCCGCGGTGCCGGTGGTGATCGGGGTCGAGTCCGGTGGCCGGATCAACTTCATGCCCGCGGTTTGGAACGTGGGTCTTTCCTTCGACCCGCCGCTATTCGCGGTGGGGGTGAGCCCCAAGCGCTACAGCCACGGTCTGCTGCAGGCTGCGGCTTCTTTTGGCGTCACCTTTCATCCTGCAGAGCAGTCGGGCCTGGTGCAGAGGCTGGGTTCGACGAGCGGGCGGGATACGAACAAAGTGGCGGCGTTCAATCTGGCGGTGGTGCGTGGAAAGGCGCTCGGGGTGCCGCTCCTGGGCGGCTTCTACGCCGCTTACGAGCTGGAGAAAACGGACGCCCTGGTGACCGGCGACCACACCCTGTTCATCGGCCGGGTGCGCGGGATTTGGGAAGACCCGGACGCTTTCACCGGCGAAACGCTCGACCCGACCCGGGTGCGGGCGTTGCTGTACTACGGCCGCTACCGCTACGGCTACCCCGCGCCGGCGCTCGAAGACCTCGGAGAAGGTTAGCATGTGGGCCCAACGGGCGCGCGCCGCCGCCCGCAGGTTGCAGGTGGGCGGTCACTTTACCGAAGCCCGGCTGGTCTTCGCTGACGCCAGCTTCTTGCACTTTCGCCACGATCCCCACACCCGCTGGGTGCAGTCCTGGGCGCCCACCGGAGGCGGTTTTGCCCCGGAGCTGGCGTCCCGGATCGAGCATTTCCGGCTCAGCCGCCGCCGTCTGGAAATCTGGTTTGACGACGGCAGCCGGCTCGAGGCGCATTTGGGAGCGTTCGGTACCCGCTTCCGCGTCCACGAATGACGCCGCCCCATCGGGGCGGCGTTCTCCGCTAAGACGCTTACTTTTCGTAGGGCTTTCCAATTGCCTTGGGCGGGCGCGAGGTGCCCACGAAGCCGGCCAGCACCAGCATGGTGATGATGAAGGGGAAGGCTTCGATCACGGTCGGCGGCATGATGTCGCCGCCGCCCAGCTGGATGGCCAGCGCCTTGGCGAAGCCGAAAAGCAGGGTGGCTCCCAGCACCCCGATGGGGTGCCACTTGCCGAAGATGAGCGCCGCCAGGGCGATGAAGCCCTGACCGGCAGACATGTTGCGCACGAACTGGTTGAGGACGCCGATCGAGAGGAAGGCCCCCGCCAGCCCCGCCAGTACCCCCGAGAGGATCACCGCGGTGTAGCGAGTGCGGAAGACGTTGATGCCCATGGTGTCGGCGGCTTCGGGGTGTTCTCCCACGCTGCGCAGCCGCAGCCCCCAGGGAGTCTTGAACATCACGTACCAGGTGACCGGCACCAGCGCGAAGGCCAGGTAGACGAGCGGGCTGAAGCCCAGCCACTCGGGGAGCCGGTTGACCAGCTCCTTCGAGGCCGTGGTGTTGTCGTAAAAGTAGGCCAGCACCAGCGAGGGCAGGCCCGCGGCCAGCAGGTTGATGGCGGTACCGCTGATGATCTGATCGGCTTTGTACTTGATCGAGACGACCGCGTGGATCCAGCCGATGAAGGCGCCCACGACCATCGCCAGCAGCACTGCCACCCAGGGTATCCACCAGATGCGGGCGCCCGGGTTCTCGGCTAGGTAGGGGGCTTCCAGCAGCTGGGCGCTGACCGCGGCGGTGAGGGCGCCGAAGATGATCATGCCCTCGAGCGCGATGTTGACCACGCCGCTGCGCTCGCTGAACATGCCGCCCAGCGCTGTGAGCAGCAGGGTGGTGGTGGAGCGCAGCGTCGTCTGCAGCAGCGGCACCAGAAAGGCCGCGGTGAGGATGCTCTCGAGACCCATCTCAGATCACCCCCTGCGCGCCTTCTTCGGCCTGGGCCGCGAGGATCGGGTCGGTGAAGTAGCGCGGCAGGAAGCCGCCGGCGGCGATGAAGAGCACGATCAGCGCCTGCAGCATCATCACCAGTTCGCGGCTGATGCCGAGCTGCAGGTCCAGCTGCAGCCCGCCGGTGAGCAGCACCCCGAAGAGCAGCGCCGAGAGGAAGACGCCAATCGGGGTGTTCTGACCCAGGAGCGCCACGGCGATGCCGTCGAAGCCCACGTTGGTGGGTAGCGATTGCTTGAGGCGGTACTCGTCGATGCCGCCCCCGAGTACGTAGTGGGTGGCCGCCAGACCGGCGAGGGCGCCGGAGATGGCCATGGCCAGGATTGTCTTCCTGGCGATACTGACGCCGCCGTATTCGGCCGCCTTGGGGGCCATGCCGACCGCGCGCAGCTCGTAGCCGTCGCGGGTGCGCCACATGTAGTAGTTGTAGAAGGCAACGGCGAAGGCGGCTATTACGAAGGCGCCGTTGAGACGCACTGAAGCCAGCTTGGAGGAAAGCTCCATGGGAATTCCCGGCAGGAAGCCGCCGGCGAAGTAGCCCAGTACGCCCACCGCCAGCGCGGTGAGCAGGCGCTTGCCCAGCTCGAGCCGGGCGCCGAGCACGTAGGCGATCACCATGGCCGCCAGCGCCAGCGGCAGCGCCCAGCTGAGCGCGCCGGTCCAGGTTCCCGAGGCGTCCTGGTGAAAGCCGAAGAGGTTGACCATCAGGGGAATGCGGGCGGACTCGGCCACCTCGTAGCTGCGGGCCTCGTAGCCGGGGAACTTGAAGGGCATGTGCAGCGTCCACCTGCCGAAAAAGGTGTATTCGTTGGAGGCGATCATGAACAGGAAGATCGAGGCGGCGATGTAGTTCATCATGATCGTGTTGATCACCTCGTGCGCTCCGAAGCGCGCCTTGAGCCATCCGGGAATCGCGCCCCACAGCGCTCCCCCGGCGGCGGCAGCGAGGATACTGAGCGGCAGGAAGACGGCCCGGGCCAGTCCGTCGGGCAGGTCCGCGAACCAGTGGGCGTTCGCCAGGTGCACGCCCACGAGCATCGTCATGATGGCGCCGATGGTCAGCTGCCCGGGGGCTCCGATGTTGAACAGCCCCGCCTGAAAACCGAAGGCCACGGCCAGGCCGGTGAAGATGAGCGGCGTGGCGATGAGCAGGCTCTGGAACCAGCCGGAGGCGGTGAGCAGGGGGCCGAAGAGGAGCTGGAAGGTGTATGTGACCAGGTCCAGTTTGGCGGTCAGATAGGTGAGCATGCCGCCCTCTTCGGGTATCTTGACGTCTTTTAGCAACCAGACCACGACGGCGCCGGCCACCATTGCGAGCAGCATGCTCACCGCGGGAACGATCACCCCGCGCCAGCGCACCAGGAGAGCGCGCCCGCCGGGCAGTTGCAGCCGCCCCACCGCGAGCAAGAAGAGGCTGTAGAGGATACTGGCGTAGGCGCCCAGCGAGAGGCTGTAGCGCTTGAGCGGAGGGCGCCGCGCTCCCGCGGCCAGCGCGGCCTCGTTCGCTGCCCAGACGGCATGGTAAAAGAGGTAGGCTTCCAGCGCGAAGACGGCCACTCCCGCAAGCCCGATTGCGTAGTAGAGGCGGGCGCGGGCGCGGGCTTCGGGCAGGAAGGCCGCCACGGCCGCCACCAGGGCCAGGGCCACCCAAAATACGGTGAAGTAGCCCAGCCAGCTGACGTCGGGCATCGCCTTGGCCCGCCCGTAGAGATCCACCGTGCCCCAGAGGGTTACCAGCACCCCTTTGCCTCCAAACGCCCGGAGGGCGACCGCCCAGGGGCTCACCGCGAGCAGGAGCAGGAAGACTGCGGAGGTGAGGGCTAACCAAACGCGATTCACGCCCCCGATTCTAACGCACGCCCCCGGTATGAAGGTTCGCGTGCGGCGCGGTAGGATGGGGTCCGATGAGCGACGTGGAGGCGAAAGCCCGGGCGGTGCGCGCGATGTTCGGTGAGATCGCGCCCCGCTATGATTTGCTCAACCGGCTGCTCTCGGCCGGGGTGGACCAGCGCTGGCGGCGGCTGGCGGTGCGGCTGGCCCTGGAGAAGGATCCCCGGCGCGTTCTCGACGTTGCTACGGGCACCGGCGACGTGGCCCTGCTGCTCAAGCGGGCGCGGCCCGCGGCCGGGGTGGTGGGGGGGGACTTCACCCCCGAAATGCTCGAGCTCGCCCGCGCCAAGGCCGAGCGCGCGGGCCTCGAGGTGCGCTTCGTGGAGGCCGACGCCCTCGCCCTGCCCTTCGCGGACGGCAGCTTCGACGCGGTCACGGTCGCCTTCGGTTTTCGCAACTTCGCCGACTACGAACGCGGCCTGGCCGAGTTCCGGCGGGTGCTGGCGCCCGGAGGGCGGGCGGTGATACTCGAGTTTCCCCCCCCGCCCCGGGGGCTGCTGGGCCGGGTTTACCGCTTCTACTTCGGCAGGGTGCTGCCCCGGATCGGCGGGGTTATCTCGGGCAAGCCCGAGGCCTACCGTTACCTTCCCAGCTCGGTGGCAAGCTTTCCCGAACCCGAGCGGCTGGCGGAGATGATGCGCGCTGCGGGTTTCGTGGACGTGCGCTACCGTTTACTCACCGGCGGTATAGCCGCCTTGCACGTTGGAGACGTCCCATGAAGGGAGCGCGTGAACTGGGCAACTACCGGGTGCTGATCGAAGCCCTCGAGCTTGGTCTCACTCCGGGCGAGCTGGAGGAGCGTCACGGTTTGCTGGCGGGGTTCGTGCGCGAGAGCGCTGGCGGCGCGCGTTACGCCAACGAGGTGGTAGAGCTGGTTCACGGCCGTGAGGGGGTCTTCGTGTCCTTCCCGGGCCTTCCGAGCGCCGCCTATGCCTGGTTGGGGGAAGCAGCGGGGGTCTTCCTGAGCCCGGTGGAGGCGCAGGTATGGTTGTGGGAGGTCATGGAGCGGTCCGACGCCGGTGAAGGGGATTTGATAGTTCTCTACGAACCCGGTTACGTCGATGACGACGAAAAGATCTTCATGGCCTACACCTTCGAGGGTGATCGCTACCAGCGGGGCTGGCCGCGCAGCAAGCTGCCGCTTTTCTTGTGGCTGGCCGCTCCCGATGAGAGCCTGCTGATGGTGCATGCTCCCCGTGATGGCTTCCTGGCGTTTCGCCTGGAGCGGGGGACGCCGATGCTTGCCGGGGCCGAGTCGTGAACGACTGCGACGTTATCGTGGTGGGCGCGGGGCCGAGTGGCAGCGAGGCCGCCTGGGCGCTGGCCCGGCGCGGCCTGCGGGTGGGCCTCGTCACCGACAGCCTCGACAGTGTGTACCGGTTGGAGACGCCCGTGGATTCGCCGCCTCGCGGCGGCCTGCTGGCCCGGGTTTGGAGCGCCGACACGTGGGAACTTCACCGGCGCGCCAAGTACGCGCTGGAAGCAGAGGAAACCCTGCGCCTCTTCCAGTCTTCGGTCACGGGCCTGCTGCACGGCGGCGGCCGGGTGACGGGGGTAAAAACCTGGGAGGGGTTCAGTTACCGCGCCGGCGCGGTGGTGCTGGCGGTAGGCAGCTTTTTGGGGGCGGTGTTGCGGGCGGGTGCGCTCGAGGAGGCGGCGGGACGTTTGGGTGAGGCGGCCTATCCTGATTTGTACGAACACCTGCGCGGGTTGGGGTTTGCGTTCGAGCCCGATAGCTACCTGGTGCCCGAAAGCGATGGCGCACCTGCGTACACGGTGAGCTTCCAGCGGTTCGCGCCTGGTGAGCGGGAGGAAGCCAGCGGCGGCCTGCTGCGCCTTCCCGGTTTGTACGCGGTGGGGCGGGTGGCGCTGGGGCATACGCCGGCGCCGGTGCGCGCCGCCTCGGGCCGCGCTCTGGGTGAAGTTCTCGTTCCCGGCGGCAGCGGCTGAGCAGCGCCGGGAGACGAAAGCACCCGGGAAGTTCCGTTCCGTGCCGCCCTAGGGCCGGATGCGCAGGCGCACCCGCACCGGGTTGTGATCGGAGTCGGCGAAATTGAGGTCTTCGGTGTGGGCCTCCACTATTTCGACGTTGGGGCTTACCAGGAAGCCGTCGATTACGGTTACGTAGTTGACTCCCGGCTGCCAGGGCTGGCTCACCGAACGATTGGTGGGCGTGCTGGCGTCGTAGGCCCAGCGCCATCCCGCCGGGGTCCAGTCCGCGGGGAAGGGTAGGTAAAATTCCGGGCGCGCTTCGCTGTGGGGGAACTGCCCGTCCGGATCCACGCCCGGCAGGATCAGGTTCCAGTCGCCGCCCACGACCACGTAGTTGCCTCTGGTGTACTCGC
This sequence comes from Thermaceae bacterium, assembly GCA_027067955.1. Taxonomy (GTDB): domain Bacteria; phylum Deinococcota; class Deinococci; order Deinococcales; family Marinithermaceae; genus Oceanithermus. The sequence continues at coordinate 9,876 of JAMOUW010000061.1, read as the reverse complement.
GGATCATTACCTCCTTGATGTAGCCTAGCTGCTGCTTGCGCAACTGGCCGGCGTCGAAGGCGGAGTTGTGGGTGTTGATGAGCACCCACTCGTTACCGTCGGGCGCGGGGATGCGTTCCAGGATGAAACAGCGGTCCAGCTGGGCCAGCTGTACCAGAAAGCTGTACTCGCCCGGCAGGGCATGCCTTTCCGCCACCGCCGGGCGCCAGCGTGAGAGAGTCATCTGTCCCGCAATCACCCTGCCCATCGGGCTGGTAAGCGGCAGGGGTACGAAGGCGACGTCGTAGTTCCGGGCAAATACCCAGGCGTAACCGGGCAGCGCTCCGGCCACCTCTTCTATTTCGCTTACGAAATGAATTCGCCTGGAGCCCCGGTCCACCTCCTGCAGCATCACCACATCGGCGGGGTGGGCATGCAGATAGCCGGTGATGCCCGCAAGAGAGCGCTTCACCTCTTCCGGTTCCGGCCAGCCGTGGCTGCCCCCGTCCAGGAAGAAGTCATGCTTTGCGTCCAGGCCTGCATAACCTATGTTCCAGGTGAGAAGGCTCATTTCCGCCGGTTTGCCGTTCTCGCCTCCGCCCTGAACCGTGAGGGTGACTACCTGGGGTGGTCTGTAGTCCGTAAACCACAGCCAGGCGACGAGACCGCCGAAGGCCAGCGCCGCCAGCAGTACCAAGCTGAGAAGCGCCGCGAAGAGACGTCGAAGGAAAACCATGGACCCATGCTACGACGGTTCGTTGCGGTCCGTGCGCACCCGGACCGGGAGCGGGAGGCGGCTCCCGCTGCGCACCCACAGGAACGCCAGTATCGTCAGCGAGGCGCCGGTGATCGCTACCGGGAAGATCCACCCCAGACCCAGCCGGGCTGCCACCACGCTACCCAGCGGTGGCCCTATCAGGCCGCCCAGGTCCCAGCTGGCGGTGAAGAAGCTAAAGGCCGAGCCCCGCAGCTCGGGGCGGGCGGCGCGGGTGACGGCGACGATGTTGGCGGGTAGATATAGCCCCGCCCCCGCGCCCATGAAGAAGCCGGCCACGAAAGCCAGCGGTGGCAGTGGCATGAACCAGAGCAGCAACAGGCCCACCGTGGCGCTGATGAACCCGGCCAGCGCCACCACGCCGACCTCGTAGCGGTCGGAAAGGTAGCCTCCGGGGACACGGAAGATGACCGATATCAGGCTGTAGAAGGCCAGGAATGCTCCCACCCAGGCGGCCCGGTAGCCGGCCTCGCTGAGCACTAGAGGGTAGAAGGTCTGCAATATTGCGAAGACGGCAGCGAAGCCGGCGTTGGCCAGGGTGGGGGCCAGAATCAAACGGTCACTGAAGACGGCGCCGAAGTTGGCCCACCAGGGTTGTTGCGAAGGCGCCTTGAGAGTTTCCGGTACGTCTCGCCAGAAGAGCGGAATCCAGACCAGTTGCACCAGCAGCACCAGCAACCAGACGGCGGTGAACCCCAGAAAGTCGACCAGGAAACCACCCAGTGCGGTGCCGCTCATTACGCCGACGCCCAGGATGAGGTTGCGGGTCCCCATTACCCGGCCGATCAGGTTTTCGGGCACCAGGTCGCTGGTGAGAGCCAGCGAGCCGGGGGCGAATAGGGCCATTGCCGCCCCCTGCAGGAAGCGTCCCGCCAGCACCAGGGGAAGCGGGCCCAGGTACAGGAGCCCCGAGATCGCGCCCAGCGCCAGGCCGATGAGGCTGGGCTTCTTGCGGCTCCAGCCGTCGGAAGCCCAGCCGCCGAAGGGGCGCAGCAAGAGCCCTGCCAGCGGCATGAGCGCCACCACCCAGCCTATCCAGGCCGGCCCGACACCCTGCGACTTGAGGTACAGGGGCAGGGTGGGAACGGTCAGACCGTAGGCCAGGAAGAAGAAGAACGTCACCAGGTGGATGTTCCAGACGGCGCGCACCATTCCAGTTTACTCTAATACTGACTGACCAGTCAGTGATATTTGCACAAAGTTAAAAATCACAGCCCGCGACCGGTTGCGGAGAGCGGGGGCGTTGCGGGGCGCGGGAAATCCGGGCTGGAAAATACCGCTTCCCGGATCACCTTCGTTTTGGGAAGCGAAGAGGCAGGGGGGGGGGGGTTGTTTGGGCGGTGCCGGACGGAGCCAGCGACCCCGGCCTTCATCGGTAAAGGCGCGCTGTTTGCCGTGGCCGGATTGTGGCGCAAGCGCGCAGCACGGGCCACGGTCGGGCAGGCCTGTCCGGGGGTCCCGAAAGCGAACGCCGCAATAAGAAATCATGAACATCCAAACCGTTCTATTAAGCACTATGCGCAGGGCATCGCGCGCTTCTGTCTTTGTCGCTTCTCGCCCGTTGCGCCCGCCACCCTTTAGCCTTCGCCGCGCGGGTGTTTTTCGCCCCGGCGGGTTAGGATAGGCCCTATGGCGAAGGAGCAAGGCGTCACGCCGCAATCGCAAGACTTCAGTCAGTGGTACATCGACGTCATCCAGAAGGCCGAGCTGGTGGACTACGGTCCGGTGCGCGGCACGATGGTCATGCGTCCCTATGGCTACGCCCTGTGGGAGAACCTGCAACGCGAGCTCGACCGGATGATCAAGGAGACCGGGCACGAAAACGCCTACTTTCCGCTCTTCATCCCCATGAGCTTTTTGCAAAAGGAGGCCGAGCACGTCGAGGGCTTCGCCCCCGAGCTGGCGGTGGTCACCCACGCCGGCGGCGAGGAGCTGGAGGAGCCACTTGCGGTGCGGCCGACCAGCGAGACGGTGATCGGCTACATGTGGTCCAAGTGGATCACCAGCTGGCGCGACCTGCCGGTGCTGATGAACCAGTGGGCCAACGTGGTGCGCTGGGAGAAGCGGCCGCGCCCCTTCTTGCGCACCACCGAGTTCCTCTGGCAGGAGGGCCACACCGCCCACGCCACCCGCGAGGAGGCCGAGGAGGAGACCCGGCGGATGCTGGGCGTCTACGCCAAACTGGCCCGCGACTACGCCGCCATTCCGGTCTGGGAGGGCATGAAGACCGAAAAGGAGAAGTTCGCCGGCGCCGTCTACACCACCACCATCGAGGCGATGATGCGCGACGGCAAGGCCCTGCAGTCGGGCACCAGCCACTTTCTGGGCCAGAACTTCGCCAAGGCCTTCGAGATCACCTTCCAGGACCAGGACCTGGAGGAAAAGTACGTCTGGACCACCTCCTGGGGGCTTTCCACCCGCATGATCGGGGCGATCATCATGGCCCACGGCGACGACCAGGGCCTGATCCTGCCGCCCAAGCTGGCCCCGATTCAGGTGGTCATCGTTCCCATCTACCGCAAGAACACCCGCGAGGTGGTGCTCGAGGCCGCCCGGGAGCTGGAGCGCGAGATCCGCGCCGCCGGCGTGCGCGTTCACCTCGACGACCGCGACCAGCACAGCCCCGGCTACAAGTTCAACGAGTGGGAGATGAAGGGCGTACCGCTGCGGATCGAGATCGGCCCCCGCGACGTCGAGGCCGGCCACGCGGTCCTCAAGAGCCGGCTGGGAGGCGAGAAGGAGTTCATCGGCCTGCGCGACCTGCCGAGGCTCTTGCCCGAGCGGCTCGAGGGCTTCCACCGCGCGCTTTACGAGCGGGCGCTAAACTTCCGCGAAGAACACGTCAAAAAGGTAGACGACTACGACGCCTTCAAGGAACAGGTGGAACGCGGCTTCGCCGCCGCTTTCCACTGCGGTGATCCGGCCTGCGAAAAGGCGATTCAGGAAGAAACCAAGGCCACCACCCGCGTCATCCCCTTCGACTTCCCCGCAGAAGAGGGCGTCTGCGTGCGCTGCGGCAAGCCCGGCGCCTACGGCAAGCGGCTCCTCTTCGCCAAGGCGTACTGAACGAGGGGAAAAAGACGCGCTGCTTAAGCGGTGTCTGGAGCTTTAACGCGGTAATCTAGAGTCATGAACTACCGCGTCGTCGCGCGGAAAATTTACTGGCGCTGGTTCGGCGAGGTCGAGCTGGCCGGAGGCCCGATGCTGCGCATGAGCGGGGACGCGGCGCGCTGGCTGCGGATAGGAGACGAGGTGCAGCTGCGCATCCGCGGCGGCGCCCCCGGCAACCTGCTCGACTTCGACGACTACGCTCTCACGCGTGGCGGGCGCCCTTACTGGCCCCCGTTCAGCCGCGACGTACGCCACAGCCGCTCGGGGGTGTACGCCCGGTCGCTGTACGGTTACAGCCTGCGCGTGCGCGAGGCCCGCTACGAGCACGATTACGAAGCGATAGTCGAGCTAGAGCAGTACCATTACGCCTCGGACCGTGACGCGGTGGCGGTATGGCGCTGCCCCGACGGTTCCCGCGTGAAAGCTAGCAGCAAACCCCGCTGCAAGCAGGGGCAGGGGCGGTTGCTGGATATTCGCGGCTCAACACCGGCGAGCAGGTTCTTGATAATGGAACTGGTCGAACGGCACCCCTATGAACCGGCCGTCGTCGCCTACCTGCGGCTCGACCCCCCGCTGCCAGTTCTGCACCGGCGCACCCCCGCGGGGCTGGAGCGCCGTATCCGCGAAGAGGTCTTCCCGGAAGGCTGGTTCAGGCCCACGTTCGATCTCAAGGAGCTGAGGCCGGAGGGAGGCTACTGGGAGGACGCCGCCCAGCAGGCGCTGGACCGGGTGCGGGTGGCTGCGGCGCGAATAGGGCGTGTCGTGGTGCACCCGGACTACCGCTCGGACGGCTTGGGGGCGCGAATAGTGCGCCTGGCGCTCGAATGGGCGGTGGAGCGGGCCGTGCCCGATGGTCGCCGTGGCAAGGAGCTCGTCTGCGCCGTTTCCGGGGTGGCCGGTTACCACCCATTTCTCGAAAACGCCGGGTTCACCTATTTGTGGGACGCCGCTTCGGGCAGGCCGTTTCTGGCCTATCCCCTGGCGGACGCCGCCAGCCGCCGCGTGCGCCGCTTTTTGCAGGCCGATCCCTACGCGATGGAGCACCAGGGAAAACTCTACAAGCCTCGTTTTGGCGGGGTGCGCGGGCTTACCGGGCCGGTAGTGTTTCACGGGGTGGACAAGGCCTACACCAGCGAGCTGGACACGGAGCGGCTGGTATCCAGGGTGCGCAAGGCGTTGAAGGCCTTCGGGGCTCACAGGATGCGGCTTCAGCGGCGGGTATTGCGCGGGGTGCGGTTACGCATAGAACCGGGCACGGTGCACCTGCTCTGGGGAGCCAGCGGTGCGGGCAAGACGGCCCTGCTGCGCCTGCTTTGGGACGAGATGCCCGATGCCGGTTGGGTGGACGTTCCCGAGGGAAAGGTGGAAGCCTTCATTCCCGGTGTGGCCGAGCCCGCGATAAGCGACAGAATAATACTGGACCGCGTAGCCTACAGGCTCAGGGACGTACCTGCGGCGGTGGAGCTGCTGGGGCGCCTGGGTCTTGCAGACGCGGTGCTGTGGCGCGCCTCCTCCGATCACCTTTCCGCCGCCCAGCGCGAGCGCTTTCACCTGGCGCTGCTGCTGGCGGGGCGGCCCGACCTGTTGCTCGTCGAGGGGCTGGCGGCCTTCCTGGACGCGCCGGACGCGCGGCGGATCGCCCGGGCGCTTTCGAAGCTGGTGCGGGAGGCGGGCATTACGCTGGTGGTGAGCAGCCACCGCGAGGAGGTGCGGCAGGCGCTCGAGCCCGATCGCGTAATCTACGTTGGTTACGACTCCGTATGGTCCGAACCGGGGCGTTAGCGCAGGTACGCTGGCGTTGCGCCCGGACTGGCGGCCGGTATAATCGGCCCCATGGCGCCCGTCGAGCCGCGCTGCCCCCGCGAATCCGATAGCAAAAAGCGGGAGCGTGCCGGGCGCATACTCGAGAAGCTCGAGCGGGCGTACCCTGACGCCCGCACCGAGCTCATCCACGAAGACCCCTTCCAGCTGCTGGTGGCCACCGTGCTAAGCGCCCAGGCCACCGACAGGTCGGTCAACGAGGCGACCCCCGCCCTTTTCGCGCGCTTTCCCGCCCCCGAGGCGCTGGCTGCGGCCCGCCCCGAAGAAGTGGAGCCGTTCATCCGCCGCATCGGGCTCTTCCGCACCAAGGCGCGCAACCTGGTGGCCATGGCGCGGCGGATCGTGGAGGACCACGCAGGCGCGGTCCCCCGTGACAGGGCGGCTCTAATGCAGCTGCCGGGAGTGGGCTGGAAGACCGCCACGGTGGTGCTGGCGGCAGCGTTTGGAGTTCCTGGAATTGCCGTAGATACTCATGTAGCCAGGCTTGCCCGGCGCCTCTGCCTTTCGCGGGCGCGCACTCCCGAGAAGATAGGCTCCGATCTCGAAAGCCTCTTTCCGCGGGATAAATGGATCTTCGTGCATCACGCCCTGATACTGCACGGCCGTTATGTATGCACGGCCCGGCGGCCAAAATGCGACGCTTGCGTCCTGGCGGATGACTGTCCGAGCCGCCATAACGTCTGAGCGATTCATGGTGTTATGATGAAGGACGTGAATATTGCGGGTGCCCTTGCCGACTTATACACCCTTCAGGAGCGTGACCAGGAGCTCGACAAAATCAAGGAACAACAGCAACAGCTCCCTCCCGAGCTGGTAGAGGTCCGCGAAAAGTGGGCCGAGCTAGCGGCGCGGCTCGGTCAGCTAAAGGAGCGTTATCTCACACTCCAGCGCGAGTACAAGCAAAACGACCTGGAGATCAGGGACCTGACCACAAAGCGCAAGCAGGCCGAGGACGAGCAGATGCAGTCCTCCAGCGTGCGCGAGCAAACCCAATTTGAAAACCGAATCCAGCAGCTTTCCACCCGCATAGACGAGCTAACCGAGCTGACGCTGCCCATTCTCGAGGAGATGGAACAGCTGGCAGAGCAGATTCAGGCCCTCGAAACCGAGATGGCGGCGATAAAGCCGGAGCTCGATGCGCTCGAAGAAAAGAACGCCGAGCGGGTGGCCCGTCTGGAAGAGGAATATCAAGCAAAACTCTCCAAGCGCGAGGAGATGGCGGCAAGCATCTCCGCGAATCTCTTACGCGAATACCAGGCCATCCGCCGCGCCCGCAAGGGCATAGGGGTGGCGCTGGTTTATGCCAAGGGAAGTGTTTACCGCTGCAGCGCCTGCAGCGTACAGCTGCCCACCCACGTGGCGCAGCGGGTATATCAGGGGCAGCAGGTGGTGCGCTGCCCCAGCTGCGGCCGTTTGCTCTGGAAGGGGCCGCAGGAGGACTAGACCGGCCGTACGATATGGCCGGCGCGCCGCCGCCGGGTTACCCTTTCACCACTATCAAAGGCCGCAGCCGCGCCACCCGCCGCCCCAGTCCGGCGCCCTCGACCACCTTGACGACTTCGGCCACGTCTTTGTAGGCCTCGGAGGCCTCCTCGGCCACGGTGCGGCGGCTTGCCGCCCGCAGTTCTACTCCCTGTTCGGCCAGCTCGCGTTCCAGGTTACGCCCCTTGACCAGCTTTTTCGACTTGGTCCGGCTGAGCACCCGGCCGGCGCCGTGGCAGCTGGAGCCAAAGCTCTTTTCCATCGCCCCCTCGCTGCCGGCGAGGACGTATGAATACCGTCCCATGTCGCCCGGCACCAGCACCGGCTGGCCGACGGCGGCGTAGGCCGGAGGCAGGTCGGGGGCGCCGGGGCCGAAGGCGCGGGTCGCCCCCTTGCGGTGGACCAGCAGGCGGCGGCCGCCGTACTCCTCGAACTTGGCGTTGTTGTGGGCCAGGTCATAGACCACCCGCAGGCCGTGCTCGCGCGGGGCGAAGCCGGCGGCCTCGAAGGCGGCGCGGACGTAGTGGGTGATCAGCTGGCGGTTGGCGAAGGCGTAGTTGGCGGCGGCGGCCATCGCCCCCAGGTAGGCCCGGCCTTCGGGGCTTTCGATAGGGGCGGCGGCCAGCTGTTTGTCCACCAGCTCGACGCCGTACTTGGGCGCGGCTTGCAGGAACCTTTGCACGTAGTCCTGGCAGACCTGATGGCCCAGGCCGCGGGAGCCGGTGTGGATGAGCACGGTTATCTGGTCCTGGTGCAGGCCGAAAACGGCGGCCACCTCGGGGTCGTAGATCTTCTCGACGTACTGGACTTCCAGAAAGTGGTTGCCCGAACCCAGGGTGCCCAGCTGCGGCAGGCCGCGTTCGTAGGCGCGCTCGGAAACGCGGCCGGGGTCGGCCCCCGCCAGGCGCCCGTTCGACTCGATGAAGTCGAGGTCGCGGGCCGCGCCCCAGCCCTGGCGCACCGCCCAGCCGGCCCCTTCGGCCAGCACTCGGGCCAGGCTCTTGCGGTTCAGCTTGAGGTCGCGCCGCTCGGAGCCGACACCGGCGGGCACCTGTTCGTAGAGGCGGTCGGCCAGCCAGGCCTTGCGCGGTTCCAGGTCACGGTGCTCGAGCCCGCTGGCCAGCAGCCGCACCCCGCAGTTGATGTCGAACCCCACCCCGCCGGGGCTGACCACCCCGCCGGCCTCCGGGTCGAAGGCGGCCACCCCGCCTATGGGAAAACCGTAGCCCCAGTGGATGTCGGGCATGGCCAGCGCCGGCCCCACGATGCCCGGCAGGGTGGCCACGTTGGCGAGCTGCACCAGCGAGGCGTAGTCTTCGCTTTCCAGCTGGGCCAGGATCGGCTTCGAGGCGAAGAAGACAGCGTCTACCCGCATCTTTCCGCGGCGGGGAATGCGGAAAGTGTAGCGGTCTTCTTGTACGAAAGAAATTTCCATCATCGCTCCCTATACGTCCAGAATCACCCGCGCCCGCCAGTGCCCGTCTTCTTGCTCAATTCGCAGGCCGTGATAGGTGGCGGCCTTTACTTCGCCGGCGAAGCGGTCGGCGAGGTGCGCGAAGGGAACCAGCGCCAGCTCGGCTTCGAGGCGGTACCCCTCCTCAGAGGGTTCGACCCCGACCTGTGTGCGCACCGGCACCTCTCCCCGGGTTTGCACCCGGTAGGCGAGCTCGTCGAGCCAGCGCACCAGCAGCGTTTCCAGGTCGGGGCCGGAGAGTTCCAGCCGGCGTCGCTTTTCTCCCCGGTCAGGCAGGTCGCCTTCGAACATTACCCGTATGAGTCCCGCAGCGGCTCCCGCAAACACTTCCGCAAGCGATTCCGCTATTATCTCGAAGCCGACGTCTGCGGTGTGCTCGATGGTGCGTACGTCCATTGTCAGTCCAGACCTGCACGCAGGCTCCCCGTGTATCCCACCAGGTGAAAAGTTTCTTCCATCAGGCGCGCGGCTGCCAGGTCCATGATTTTCAGCACCGATAGAGCCTGGGTGCGGTACTGGGCCATGGCGCGAATTTTCGCGGATAGCGCCTCCCTGTCGAGCTCCACCCGGTGCGTGGGAGCCAGCCAGCCTTCGCTGAAGCCGGGGTAGGGCCGGGTGGGGGCATAGTAGTAGAGGAGTCCTTCGCCGTAGTGCTGGAACGCCGCTACCGTCCAGCGATGGCTGGCTACGTGATCCGGGTGGCGGTTGAGCCCGTTGGGAGGAAAGGTAATGATTCGTTCAGGCTGCAATTCATTGAAACGGTCGGCGAGCAGCTCCGCTATCTCCGGGTGGTCGGCCACCCCCTTGTCTGGATAGCCGTGAACTTCCAGGTGTCCCACGCGCAGTATTTCTGCCGAACGCCGCAGCTCCTGCTCGCGCACGCGGGGCAGCTCTTCCCGGCTGCAAAGCCCCAGATCCTTCCCCTTGTCGCCGCGGGTAAGCGTAATGACCCCCGTGGTCCAGCCTTTTCTGGCGGCGCTGGAAAGCACGCCCCCGGCTCCAAAAACCTCATCGTCGGGGTGGGGCACGACCAGCAGGAGTTCCACGCCACCATCCTAGCGCAGTGGCCCCTGTTGCTGTTGACAGCCCTCATCGTATTTGCTATCTTGAGTCTTGCGCCCCAGGGCGCGGGGACCTTGAAAGCACGGATCAGGTTAGGCAACACCGCCGACCACCAGGGATCAAACCCGAACCCGGTCGGCGTAAAAAAAGCCTGCAGCACACCTAAAAAGCA
>JAMOUW010000060.1 GCA_027067955.1 Thermaceae bacterium | reverse complement strand
AACTTTCAAGATTAAGGACGGCTTAAGCCTCATCCCACAATCGCGCCTGCGCCACAGGGGCGAAGCGGCGGCGGTGCTCGGGGCAGGGTCCCAGCCGCGCCAGATTGCGCAGGTGGGCCTTGGTGCCGTAGCCCTTGTGGCTGTCGAAGCCATAGCCGGGATAGCGCCGGTGCAACCCCAGCATTATGCGGTCGCGCACTACCTTGGCGAGGATCGAGGCGGCGGCTACGCTGTGGCTCTGCGACTCGGCCCGTGCCGGGGCGAGTAGGGGCAGGCTGGTTTCCAGGAAGAGATAGTCGGTTATCAGAGCCTGCGGACGTACCGGCAGCCTCGCCAGCGCCCGGCCAGCGGCGCAGTGGGTGGCGCGCAGTACCCCCAGGCGGTCCACCTCCGCCGCCGGGCAGGCGCCCACGCCCCATGCCAGGGCGCGTTGGAGGAGATGGTCGAGCATGATTTCCCGCTGCCGCGCCGATAGCGTTTTCGAGTCGCGGTAGGGATGGCGGCCGGGCCGCAACACCACCGCCGCGGCGACCAGCGGGCCCGCCAGCGCTCCCCTCCCCGCTTCGTCTACCCCCGCAACGAGGAGCCCCTGCGCCCAGAAATCGTCTTCGAGCATGTTGGCGTCAGGACTCCTTCCTGAGTATGGACATTACCTCGGCGGGACTGTCGGCGAGTTGCAGCAGTTTCCCCTCCGGAGCGGAGACGGCGCCCTGCGCAATCAGGGTATCGTCAATCCAGGCGGCTAGCCCCCGCCAGTAGGCGCGGTCCAGGGCTATGAGGGGAAAGGTGTGCACCTTGCCCGTTTGTAAAAGCACGAGCACTTCGGTGAGCTCGTCGAGTGTTCCAAAGCCGCCCGGCAGCACCACAAAACCCACCGCATAACGCACGAACATTACTTTGCGCACGAAAAAATAGCGGAATTGCAGGCTGTGGGTTTGATATTTATTGGGGCGTTGTTCGTGCGGCAGCTCGATGTTCAGCCCCACCGATACCCCGCCCGCTTCGTAAGCCCCCTTGTTTGCTGCCTCCATGAGCCCGGGTCCGCCTCCGGTAACCACTCCGAAACCGGCGGCGGCGAGCTCGCGCCCCAGTCTTTCGGCCAGGGAGTAGGCGGGGTGCTCCGGTCCGAAACGCGCCGAGCCGAAGACTGAAACAAGAGGCGCCTCGATATCCGAGAGCAGCTCGAAACCATCCACGAACTCGGCCAGGATGCGAAAGAGCCGCCATGAGTCGGTATGGTGCAAGCGGTCGAGGATTCCCGGTTCTTCCGCCATATTCCCAGTCTAGGCTAAACGGCTCCCCGGGAGTTCTCGATGAAGGGGTGGGCACGCCATTGCTTTGCGGCCAAAGGACGGGATGGAGACGGCCGGATGCCGTGGCCGCTGTGTTTGATGCTTGGTGGGGGAGCCGTACCCCGATTCTTGCGAGCCCCGCTTCAGGGCGCGGGGCTCGTCCATTCCTGGTAGGCGAAACCGTCGAGGAAGAGCATGAAGCGGGCGTCCCCCTTGACGCGAACGCTGCCCTCGAGGGTCGTGCCGCCCCGGGCGAAGGTGTCTATGGGGGTGCGTTCGCCGTTCTCGTCGACGACGACTAGTTGCACGTGTACCGGATTCTGGGAGTTGCTGGGCGGCAGGGGAACGCGGATGGGGACAATGCGCTCGCCGGGTGCCAGGTCGGCTGGCGGCGTGTTGAGCGCACTGCCCGCGGGGGGTTCTTCGGGCGCGCTCGGGGGTTGGATCAACCCCTCTTCTGGCAGCAGCACTTCGGCCTTTCCGGACA
>JAMOUW010000059.1 GCA_027067955.1 Thermaceae bacterium | reverse complement strand
AGTTACAGGCGGATAAGCATCACACTTTTTGGAGCGGGTGAGTGTCTAAGATTGGGGGCGCAGTTCCGGATACGGACAAAAGCAGGAGGTAGGGGGTGGGGTGTGGGAGGTGGGTTTTTGAAAAACGGCGCAAAAACAAACCGAGGACTGCTTGGCAGGTGATAAAAACGGTGTTTCCCGCTCCCTGCGTCTCACATCCCAGCGCAGCTTAAAGCTGCGCTGCAAAACAAATCTCCCTCCCCCGGGAGGGCCGGGGAGGGGGTTGTGGGCGCTGCCAAAGCCAGGCGTGTCAAGCCCCCATTTTGAGTACCGTTCCTATGAGAGACCCTAGCCATGTCTGGCGGCAAACTCCTGAGGCGGCTGGCCTCCCAGAGCCTCGTGGGGCCTGATGGCGATGTAGGTTCTCAACCAGTCTTCGGTAACCTGACGCACCCCGGCCTGGGAGTGGAAGATGTAGGCGTCCAGGACCGCTTCACGATAGCTGCGGTTGAAGCATTCAATGTAGGCGTTCCGGGCCGGTTGGTCTTCCTCATCAAAGAATGAAAGAATAGGCATATGGAGCTATCGTTAGCCGCAGCTTTTCTTGCGGGCATGTTCTCGTTCCTCTCCCCGTGCGTTTTGCCGCTGGTGCCCACGTATCTTGCCTATCTGGGAGGCGATCAGGGGCGTCCGGTGAGAAACGCGCTATTTTTCATTCTTGGCTTCAGCGTTATTTTTATACTGCTCGGTCTTCCCTTTACGGTTCTGGGAGGTCTGCTCCAAAACTATAAACCCGTGCTTGCCAGGGTGGGCGGGGTCGTGCTCATCCTCTTTGGTCTGTACATGCTGGGGTTGAAACTGCCCTTCCTGGCGCAGATGCGAGGGGTTAGTTACACCGGTGACACCACCAAACCCTGGGGGGCGTTTCTGATGGGGGCGGCGCTCGCCACCGCCTGGTTGCCTTGTATCGGCCCCATTCTGGGCGGGATCCTCACACTGACCGCAATGCAGGGTTTCGGTGGTCTGGTATATCTGGTGGCCTATACTCTCGGTCTGGCGGTTCCCTTTTTCCTGGTGGCCCTCTTTGCCGACAGGGTAACCAAGATTCTGCGCAGGAGCCGCAACGTTTCCATCTGGGTCGAGCGTATATCCGGCGTGATACTCATATTTGTGGGGTTACTGATGGCCACCGATACCTTTCAGCGGCTCAATAACTTCTTCATCCGTTTTACGCCCGAATGGCTGCTCGAAAGGCTCTAGCACGTCGTGAAGGAGGCCTTGGTAGATGTCCAGGGGGTCTGGAAGCGCTTCGGGCGTCAGTGGGTATTGCGCGACCTCTCGCTCGGTGTCGAGCCCGGTGAGGTGGTGGCGCTGCTCGGCCCCAATGGCGTGGGCAAGACCACGCTGCTGCGGGTGATCGCCACGCTGATCCGGCCCCAGCGGGGTACGGTGCGGCTCTTCGGCAAACCCGCGCGCGCGCTGGAGGTCGAGCGCGGTTGGATCGGCCTGGTGGCCAACCCGCCGGCGTTCTACCGGCATCTGAGCGGTGAGGAAAATCTGGAACAGGCGCTGGCGCTCGCGGGCAGACCCATCGGCCGCGGGCGGGTGCTCGAGGCCATGGAGAGGGTCGGCCTGCCGCCGGGGCGTGCGGTGGCGGCCTACTCCAGCGGTATGAAGAAGCGCCTGGCGCTAGCACGCACGCTGCTTGCCGGGCCGCGCCTGCTGCTCCTCGACGAACCCGAAACCGCGCTCGACAGCGGCGGGCGCAAGGAGCTGACGCGGGTCATCGGGGAGGTCGCCCGCGAGGGCGCGGTGGTACTGGCGACCCACGACCGCGGCTTCGCCGCCGAGGTGGCGAGCCGCAGCTTCGCTATGGGGGCGGAAGGGTGAGGGCGCTGGTGCTGGCGCTGCGCGACCTGCGCCTGGAATGGCGCGGGCGTGCGGGACTGCTTTCGGCTTTTTCGTTCATCGCCGTCGTGCTCTTTATCATGGGTATCGCTTTCGGTCCCGACGAGGCCAATCTGCGGCGGGCGGGGCCGGGGGTGCTGTGGGTGGCTCTGGCTTTCGCGGGCAGCATGCTTGCGAGCCGTGCCTGGGCGCTTGAAGTGGAGAACGAAACCCTCGACGATCTGCTGCTTACCCCCGGGAGCCGCGAGTGGATCTATGTGGGCAAGCTGCTCTTCCTCTGGCTTCTGATGATAGTGATGGGGGCGTTCCTGCTGGTGCTCGTCGCCGCCTGGTTCTACCTGCCGCTTTCGTCCTGGCCCCAGCTTTTCATTACGCTGGTACTCGGAGGCACCGGTTACACCGTGATCTCCGCCTTCTACGCGGGCCTGACCGTGCGTCTGAGGGCGCGCGATGTTTTGCTCTATCTACTGGTTTTTCCCATGATTTTGCCGGTCGTGCTCGCCGCGGTGAAGGCAACGCTGGGAATCGCCTTCGGGGCCGAGTTCTCAGAAATTCTCAGCTGGTGGAAGCTGCTTGGTGTTTTTGACGTGATATACCTCACGTTGTGCACCATGCTTTTCCCGGGTGTCATCGAGGGTTGAGGCGGGCGCGAAAAGAAGCCCTTGAGTTTTAATTTGCAAAACGCAAGGCTCCCTGCACCCGCTTTGCTTCTTCCCCCAAGCGTTTGAGGTCGTTGCCGAGGAATATCTGGTAGGCGTCGGCGCGGCCGTTGCGGTGCAGGGCCACAACCAGAGCCTGGCGGCGCTCGCGGCTGTACTCGGGGATCACCTCCAGTACCGCCACTGCTGCCCAGTCGGCCCCAAATAGCCTGAGCGCCTCGTCCCCGGGGTACTCCTTGGACTTGTAACGCCCCCAGCCGGATATCTCCGTGAGGATACCGGGGAAGAGCAGGGTGAACAGGTGGTCGGGTTCCGGGGCGCTCGAGTGCGGATCGTCGTAGTCGATCTCGACGCGGGCGAGCGGGAAGACGACGTAGCGGATTTCCACCTGACCATCTTTAGAGAGCACCCGGTACTGGTAGGGTAGCACCTCGTTGAACTCGACAGGGGCGGGAGTGTAGCCGGCGGGAAGCTCGTACGTCATGCCCGCCTCCGCAAGCAGCGCTGTAAAGTCGTGCGGGGCTGGAGGATCACCGGCCAGGACCCGCCCGCCCGCCAGCAATAGTAAAGTCAGCAGCAGAGCCCTCATTGCCTGGCCTCCAGCTGTTCTTGCCACGAAGAGCGCAGATCGCGCGCCGTTTCCTTCCATGCACCTACCGGGGCGCGTTCGATGAAGGCGTCCAGATCGGCTATCGCCGCTTCTTTCTGGCCGAGCGCCCAGAGCACCGCGGCGCGGTTGAAATACGGGGCAGCTGCCTTGGGGTCGATGTTGATGGCGCGATCGAAATCGGCCAGCGCCCCATTTTCGTCGCCCATTTCAAAACGCAATACCCCGCGGTTGAAGAGTGCCGGCAGGTAGCCGGGGTTCGTCTCCAGCGCCCGGTCCAGGCTGGCCAGCGCTTCCTGTTTGCGGTCGAAGCGCCGCAGCGCCTCGGCGTAGTTCACCCTTACGCCGGGATCATCGGCGAGCTCGAGCGAGCGTTCCAGGTCGGCCAGCGCCTTGGCGTATTCTTCGAGTTGCAACCAAAGAGCGCCGCGCACCGCGTAGAGGTGGGCATTTCCCGGGTAGCGGGCGATGGCCTGATCTAGGGTGGAGAGCGCTTCCCCGAACTGGCCTTTCGATTGATACATGAGGGCCACGCTTGCCCATTCGTCGGCGTTCAGGCTTTCGTGGGCGTAAGCTTCGTCGTGAGGCCCGATTTTGGAGAGATCCAGGGGGCCCGCCTTGGCTCCGGGAGGCAATGTTGGGGGGCTTGATGGCACTTCTGCGGTCGCGGGCGCTACCGCGGAGCCGGAAGCCTTTTCTTCGTCTGGCTTGCAGCCCGCCAGCGCCAACGCTATGGCGATTACCGGGATGAGGGCGAAACGATATCGGGACATGGGTCGTCTCCTGGCGCACAATCTAGCACGTGAGGATGGGGCGCGGGCTGGAGCAAGGCTCCAGCCCGCGCCCGGTTCAGCTCACGCTACTTGCCCTTCTTGACATCCTCATAGTATTTGAGGAGCATACGATGCATCAAGTCGAGATGCCCGGTGTTGCTGAGGGTGCCAGGGGTGCTTATTACGCTCCAGACCTTGCTGCTGGTCATTTCCTTGTGGCAGCCCATACAGAGACCGCTGCGATTCATGTTTTCTCGCATTTCCGCGGGCAGGGAACGCGAGAGCGGCCAGTGGGTGCCCACGGTGGCGACCTGTTTGCCGGTCTTGGGGTCGACGATCTGCGACCAGTCGAAGGTGAGGTCGGGGATGGCCGGTATCTGCACCTGGTAGTTTCTGGCCAGCGGTTTGCCCGTACGCGGGTCGGTGAGGTCGGTGATGATGTCTTCCGCGTAGCGACCCTGGTAGATGCCGCCGTCGATGCCGTAGCCCAGGGCTTTGGGGTTGTCGTGGCAGCTCTCGCAGCGCCGCGCTTCGGGCAGGGCCGAATGAGGTTGCGCCGGTGCCATGTCGATGGCCAGCGGAACCAGATCCTGGCCCAGCTGGGCCGCCTCGTCGGGCGAGCGCGCTATCACGTTATGCGCGATCGTCTTACCTTCGGTATCAATGACGGTGTATACCACCTGGCAACCGGGCATAAGCGGGGTTACCCGCCCCTCGCCGTTGATGCCCAGGACCGGATCTTCCCAGCGCAGATATGAGCGCGACTCGGAGATCTTGCCGGGGGAGGTGATGCCGCCCGAGCCGATCGCGGCCTCTGCGGTCATGCCGTGTTCGTCTACGGAGGTGCCCGACTTGATCCAGTCCGTACCGGTTTTGCCGCCGGAGTAGTCTACTTTGACGTGGCAGCCGTAGCACTGCGGTACCCAGGAGGCGTGGCAGGCATAGCACTCGAGGTTCTCCGCGTGTTTTGCCACCGACACCATCGCCACCTTGGCATCTTCGGACACCCAGGCGTCGGCCTTATTGATGGCTTTGAGCACCGGCACTTCGAAGTCGGAGCCCGAGGCCGAGTGTACGATTACCTTGTCGCCCTTCTTGACGACGTTGCCGAAGGGGTTGCCGCGGGCGGTTAACAGGTAGCCGTCTTCCTTGGGGTAGAAGGTGGCGAATGCGGCGGTTTCGGGCAGGGGCGCATCCGCCAGCCCGCGCGGGGTGTTGCCGATGTCGCGGCCGAACTCTTCGCCTTGGCCCAGCGGCAGTTCCCAGGGGAATTTTTCGGGGGTACCGTGGCAATCCTCGCACTCGATCTCCACCTGCGCTAGCGTGGTGGCGAAGATGTTGCCGTCACCGTGCATGTCTATGGTGGTGTGGCAGTCCTGACAGAGCATGCCGCCCTTGCCGGGTTCGCCGCGGTGATGGACGTCGTCGGCGATGTAGAGGTACTTCTTCGTGTGCAGCTTAGGTTGAGTGCCGCCCTCGTCATTGAGTGGCGTACCATAGGGGAATTCCATCAGCCCTTGGAAGGTGACGCCGATGCGCTTACCGCGGTTGTGGCAGGAATTGCAGGTCGCGGTGGGGATGCCACCGCTGGCTCCTTCATGGATTCCACCTATTTCGCGCGTGGCTACGATGCGGTGCTTGAGGGGGTGCCCGCGTTCGTCTTCCTTGATGGTGGGGTCGTTGCCCTCGTAGAACCCTTCGTCGCCGTAGAGAATATGGCATGAAGAGCAGCCCATGCCGCGATAGTCACCGCGCTTCTCGCGGCCGTTGACGCCCACGTGACAGCGCTGGCAGTCATGACGCTGGTAGGTGAGCGCGGCCAGCTTGGGGTCTTTCTGCACTTCTTCCGGGCTGGCTTCGGGGATCTGCTTCAGCTCGGCGGGGAAAGCCTGGGGGTACATTTCCATGAGCTTCCCCATGTATTTTTTGTAGGCCTTGGTTCCCACCTGCGGCATGGGGCCGTCGGTGTCTTTGACGTCGTAGTTGCCGTAGGGGGTTTTCCCGTCCCAGGTTTCGGGGAAGCCCCAGGTGTGCAGGTTGCCCTGGATCTTACCGGCTTCGGTCTGCATCAGCGCCAGGTTGAGGCGATAATCGTAACCCGGATGACACTGGCCGCAGGTGCGGTCGGCAATCCATATGGAGCCCGGGTCGGGATAGAAGTTTTCCGGCCCGCGTGCAGACAACGCCTGCGGTGCTCCCGAGTGCGCCTCTTTGGCGGTCAGTCCCTTGGGGTTGCCGCCGTGGCAGACGACGCAGCCCGCCGGATCGCCGGCCATGGCCCCGAAAGCCCTTATCTGGCCCATCATGCCGCTGTTCGCGGGCATGATGTCCTCTATGCCTTCATGGCAGCTCAAACATCCCTTTTGCGCCGCCACCTCGGGGCTGACCTTCTCCGGAACCTGAGCCCAAGCGATTACCGCCAGCATCGCCAGAGCCGTCCACACGAAACGTTTCATACGTAACCTGCCCTTCTGCGTCCGGCGTCAACCGGTACACCATACGGTTTCTTGATTCTCATCATAAAAAGTTAGATCAGGCTATTTGTCCCAAAATGACCCTTGCTGGATTCCCAGAAGGTTGCGCAGTAATTGGTCGTGGTCAATGAATATACCAAATACAAATATTCAACAAGAAGTACGGTGCCCTTTCCGGCTTCTCGGGTTCCTCATCCGCCTCCATGACCGGTTTATGCTGGGTGTGATAGTTTGAAGCGCAAGAAAGGGCGGGTGCTCTGCGCAGTTTTCATCCAAAGGGGAAGGAGAATATACGCGTGAACAACGCCGAGAAGCCTTCTAAGCTGGACCCAACTTCGCGGGCCCTGCTGGTCGCTGGCCTGCTGGTATTCGCCGCCGGCCAGTACCTGGCGTTCAAGGCTCCGCCAGACGTGCAGCAGGGATATTTGATCCGTATCCTTTACGTGCACGTCGCCGCCGCCTGGGTCGCCTACCTGGCGTTCTTCGTAGCCATGACCTACGCCGTACTCTATCTCTGGAAGCAGAACCCGGCGTACGATCGCCTTTCGGCGGCCAGCGCCGAAATCGGGCTGGTATTTATGTTGCTCACGCTTTTCGGGGGCATGATGTGGGCTCGTCCCACCTGGGGGGTGTTCTGGACCTGGGAGCCCCGTCTTACCACCAGTGCCATCCTTACCGCGTTCTACGTGGGCTATTTCCTGCTCCGGCACGCCATAGAAGACCCAGAGTTTCGCGCCAAGGCTGCCGCGGCCGCTGCCATTTTGGGGGTGGTCAACATTCCCATCAACTACATGTCGGTTTACTGGTGGCGGAGCATCCACCAGACGGCCACCATAGACATCATTAACCGCAAGACGCACATGGATGCGAGCATGCTGGTGGCGATGCTGGTCAATCTGCTGGCTACAACTCTTTTTTACATCGCCTTCTTGCGCATAAAGGGCGCTATAGCAGCGCGCCTCGCCGAGCGGGAGGAGTGGGATGGGTAAAGCTGATCTGGGTGTTTTCGTTACCGCAGTATACGTCGCTACCTACTTGCTGATCTTCGGCTACGGGGCCTATTTGCTGTGGCGGGCTACGGGGGTGGGCCGTGAAGACTAAGTACCTGATTGGTTTTTTGATAATCATCGCGGCGATAGCGTACCTGGCCTTCGGCGGGCTGGGAAACAGCCTCGTATATTACGTGCTTCCCAGCGAATACGCTGAGAACCCCGCCCGTTACGAGGGCAAGCGCATCCGCCTGGGCGGGTTGGTCAAAGAGGGTTCGATCCGTTTCGATCCCAGGACGCTCGAACTCGAGTTCGTTGTCACCGATGGTGTGGTGGAAATACCCGTTCGGCATGAAGGCACGCCTCCGGAGCTCTTCAAGGACAACCAGGGTGTGGTTGTGGAGGGGCGCTTCGACGGCAAGGTGTTTAAGGGCGAGAACCTCCTCATTAAGCATTCCGAAACTTACCAGGCACCGCCCACCGGCGGCTACACCCCCGACGAGGTTCACAGGCTGATAGAGGAGGCCAAGTGAATCCGGGAGCGCTGGGCAACGTAGGGCTTTCGCTGGCGGTCTTCTTTAGCGCTGCAGGCTTGCTGGCGGTTATCTTTTCCTGGAGCTTGCGCGACGCCCGCTACGTGCGAGTGGCCAGGCGCAGCGCGCTGCTGGCCTTTCTGGGAACGCTGGTTGCCTTCGGCGCGCTCGAGTGGGCGCTCCTCACCGACGACTTTTCCATTCTCTACACCGCGCGCAATCACACCAGCGCAAGCCCCACCTGGGTAAAGTTTGCCACCCTCTGGGCGGCGCTCGAGGGTTCGATCCTGCTCTGGGCGCTTCTGCAGACGCTCTACACCTGGCTTGCTGGGCTTCGGATGCGTGACTACTGGACCAGTCCGGTGGCTCTGGGAACCCTTTTCGTTATCCAGCTCTTCTTCCTCGTGAACGTCCTTTTCGTCATCAACCCCTTCACTCCCGTTCCCAATCCGCCCGCCGATGGTCCAGGACCCAACCCGCTCCTGCAAAACCACTGGATGATGGCCGTCCACCCTATCCTCATGTATTTGGGTTTTGTGGGACTCTCCGTTCCTTTCGCCCACGCTATAGCCGCCATGGTCACCCGCCGCTACCAGACCTGGGTGGCCGAGACCAAGTGGTGGCTTGTCTTCGCCTGGGGGTTTCTCACGGCCGCCATCTTTGCGGGTGGCTGGTGGAGCTACGAGGTGCTCGGCTGGGGCGGGTACTGGGCCTGGGACCCGGTAGAGAACGCCTCTTTCATCCCCTGGCTGCTGGCCACCGCTTTCCTGCACACGGCCATGGTGCAGGAGCGCCGCGGTATGTTCCGCAGCTGGAACTTCGCTCTCGTCACCCTGGCCTTTGCGGCTACGGTCTTCGGCACCTTCCTTACCCGCTCGGGCGTTATCGAATCGGTGCACGCCTTCGCCGGCGGTCCCGTAGGCCCCATTTTTCTGGGTTTCCTGCTCGTGATTCTGGCAGTGGGATTCGCTCTCCTGGGACGCGCTTCCTCTGAAGTGCAGGACGCGGGCAGCGTCAGCTTCTGGAGTCGTGAAGGGCTGCTGCTCGCGGGCGCGCTCGTTTTTGTAACCATGGCCTTCGTGGTCATCCTGGGTACGCTTTTTCCGCTGCTGGTGGAAGCCTTCAACGGGGCGAAGGTGTCGGTCGGGGCCCCTTTTTTCAACCAGCTCTTCGTGCCTCTGGGTTACGCCATGCTCGTGCTCATGGCTCTGGGGCCGGTACTTCCGTGGCGCAGGGCCGATCCCGAAACGCTGCGGGTGGTTGTTTGGATGACGATTGCGCTAGTGCTGGGTACCGCTGCGGGCCTTGCCGCCGGCTGGACCCCGTGGGTGAGCCTGACCGTGGGCCTCTTCCTCTTCAACCTGGTGGCCCTGGGCTGGTTGATTTTGAATCCCATCGTGCGGCGCAGCCGGGCGCTGGGCGGTGTGCGGGCCGGTCTGGGCGGACTGGTGGGTGCGCAGCGTCGTTACGGGGGTTACCTGGTGCATTTTTCGGCGGCGCTGGCGGCGCTGGCCATCGCTTTCAGCCAAAGCTACCGGCTCGATGTGCAAAAAACCCTTGAGATAGGGGAGTCCTGGCAGGTGGCGGGGCTTACGATCACGGTGCACGCTCTGCGCGCGGTCGAGGAAAGCCATCGCTATTCGGTAATCGCCGACGTCGAGCTGAGCGGAATGGGGGTCCTGCACCCGCGCCTCAATTATTACCGTGCTTCACGTACGCCCTTCGCCGCGCCGGCGGTGGCTTACACCCTGGGGAAAGACTATTACCTGGTACTCCAGGCCTTTGACCGGGAAAATGCCCGCTGGGCGACGATACGTTTGGTCGTAACGCCGCTGGTGTTCTGGTTGTGGGTTTCTGCGGTGCTGATGGTGATAGGCACCGTCATGATCCTTTGGCCCGCCCCCAGACCGGCGCGCAAGTCGGCGGGCGCCGGGGAGGTGGGCGTATGAGGACTTTTCTTGGTGTTCTGCTGGCGCTGGCCATCGGCGCTTTGTTGTGGTGGGGAATGCAAACCAAGGACGAGCGCAGCGAGCTTCCTTCGGCGCTTGCGGGGCGGCCCGCTCCGGGTTTCGACTTGGAACTCCTGCCTTCTTCGCGGGCGTCCTGGGGGGATCGGCTTGATTTGAGCGACTTTCTGGGAAAGAAACCAATCATACTCAACTTCTGGGCCAGCTGGTGTTACCCGGCCTGCTATGAGGAGGCCCCGGTGTTGGAGACCGCCTGGCGCCGTTACCGGGACCGGGTCATGTTCGTGGGCGTAAACACACAGGACGAAATAGACAAGGCGGAAAAATTCGTATCCCGTTTCAACCTCACTTTTCCCAATGTTTATGATCCGCGGGGGAAGGTGGGCATCGACTACGGGATGTACGGCGTTCCGGAAACCTTCGCGATTTCGGCTGATGGCCGGGTGCTGGGTCGGCATGCCGGCTCGATCGACGCCGGGAAGCTAGATTCGATGATACGCGAGGTGCTGCCGTGAAGAAATGGCTCCTTTTCCTGGCGCTTTCCCTGGGCTTGGCTGCGGCGCAAACGGTAGGCAATGAACCTCCCCCAGACCTCCCGCCCCAGGTTTTCGAGATCGCCAAGAAGCTGCGCTGTCCCGTTTGCCGTGGTGAGAGCGCGGCTGAATCCAGCGCGGGCGTCACCGAAGAGATGCGCCGTCAGATTGCCGAAATGCTGGCCGCGGGCAAGAGCGAAGACGAGATAATCCAGTACTTTGTTGATCGTTACACGGAATGGATTCTTTACGAACCGCCCAAGCGTGGTCTGGGCCTGCTTGTATGGATGGCCCCGGTAATAGGGCTGTCCCTGTTCGGTTTTGGGCTTTTGAGCTACCTGAGGGCGGCGGCGCGCCGGGCGGCAGAGCTGGAGGGGGTAAGCGACGAGGAGCTGGCCCGCGCCGAGTCCGAGCTGGACAGCGGAGCCCGGGAGGAAGCGCCATGACCTTTATCTGGATTCCCGTCGCGCTGGTGGTGCTGGTAGCGCTGGTTTTTACGGTTTGGCCGCTGAGGGGTGCTCCCGAGCCGTTCCCGTCCGATCCGTTGCCGGATGAGCTGGAGGCCGAAATATCCGCCTTGAAAACAGAGGCGCGGCAGCTCGAAGGGATCGAACGCAAGCGAACACTTGCCCGGATAGTGCGGTTGGAAAAGCGCCTGGCCGGTTTGCGGGCCCAGCCAGCGGTTTCCCCCGCCCGGCGGGCGGGGCTACCGGTGCTCGTGGCCGCGGTGGCGTTCATCCTGGTTGCCGGGGCCGTTCTGTTGCGCTACACATTACCCCGAGCACCCGGAGAAACAATCACCACATCCCGGCAGATTGGCGGTGCCAGCGATGTCGAGCGAGCCAAGCTTGCGAAGCTGAACCGGCTCAGAGCCGAAGCCGAACGCAAGGATGACGCTGAAAGCTGGCTTGCTTACGCTAACGAAGCCTGGGACCTGGCGGACTACAATGCGGCTGCTGAGGGTTACAAGCGGGTGCTCGACCTGGACGACAAGAACCTGATCGCCTGGCGGCGGATGGGTATCCTTTTTTTCATGTCGGGCTATCCAGAGGATGCCGCTCAGGTTTTGTCGGTGGTGGTGGGTATAGATCCCACCGATACCGAAGCGTTGCTGTTCTTGGGGAACGCGTATTCGATGCTGGGGCGATTTGAAGAGGCGATTGGCGCATGGCAGCGCTACCTGGAGGCGGGAGGCCCCGAGGCCGAACGCGTTCGGGCCTTGATAGAGCGCGCCCGGGCCCAGATGGAAATCGCGGCGGGCGCCGGGGCCGGTGAGGTTTCAAGTGGAGAAATCGTTTACCGTGCCAAATGCGCTGCCTGTCACGGACAGAATGCTGAAGGGGGAATAGGCCCCCGGCTCGCCGGCAACCCGGTGCTGCGGGTGGACGGCGCAGTCGCCGAGATTGTCAACTCGGGCACCGGCAGCATGCCCGCAGTTTCCATGAGCAATGCCGAGTTGCAGGCGTTGCTGGATTACCTCAAGGGGTTGTAGCCGTGAAACTGAGCCGCCGCGACCTGGTTTGGATTGTTCCTTCGGGCATAGCCGCCGCCTTTTTTGGCTGGTTTGGTTGGCGCACGGTCAAGATTCAATTTCTCAAGCCGGACGTCAGCGGCCAGCCACGGTGGGAAGACGGCGAGCAGGTTCGTTTAGCCGCGCTAGATGATTTGGACGAGGTATGGTCATTCAAGTATTTTGACTATCCGCTGGCCGTAGGCAAGCTTCCCGCCGTTGTTCTGCGCCTTCCCGGCCCCGTTCCGGGAGGGCTTACCGCGGAGGGCCGCCATTACGCCGCCTGGTCGCGTATTTGCACCCATCAGGGCTGTACCGTGGATTACGTGAAGAACACCGAGGCGGGCGCCGTTCTTTACAACTATCGTTCCGACCACCCCTTTTTCGGCTGCAAGTGTCACTTTGGGGCCTTCGATCCCTTGCGCGCCGGTAAGGCTGTTTTCGGCCCGCCGCGTTTTCCGCTGCCTCGCATTCGTCTCGAGGCGGAAGCTGGCGAGCTATACGCCACCGGTCACGAAACCCCGCTGAGACCGCTACAAAGCCTGAGCACCAGCGGCGGTTCAGGGCGGGTCTAGAAAAACACCGGGCAGGGCGGTTCAGGGGCCGCTCCCGGTTGCCGGGAGCGGACTTGGGCGGCCTTTTGTTGCGCAGGCAGCGGCATACGAGCGTGCCGGATTCACGTTCACGGCCATCCGGTCGTACATAAGAGGGTCAATGCAAGCCGCGCTTTTTCCCGCATCACCCCGCTGCGGATTCCCCGTTCGCTGGCGCGGACGGGTCCTGCGCGGTCGCCTGCTCTATGTTTTCGAAATATTCTGACGGCGCTTGCGGATCATCTGGATCCCGCAAACCGGGCTTGCTAGGGGGCACGGCCGTTGCCGGTAGCGCCAGACGGTTTTTCCTACCAGCCCTGGAACTTCGTAGAGACCCAGTCGTACCGCGCCGTTCCTGATACGTCATAAGTTTTAATGTGAATTGTATACTGGCCAAAATCTACTTTAACTTTATAATTATCCCGGAATGTGCCCCTGTACACCTTGGGCTTGCCGACTTTTCTGTTGTTGTGGGTTATCCACATGACTATGCGGCCCTTTTTCAAATTGCCCTCGGTGCGAATTCTTATGGCGTCGCTACCCCCGGCAACGCGCACGCCGTATTTGATCTCCGCACTGTGGTTGATGTAGTAGACCGGGGTGAACGGCGGTAGTCCCAGCGCCAGGCCGTAGTTCAGGCCGTATATGTAAACACCGCCAACTATGACCGCCAATAACAATAAGTTCTTCCACATATCGCCTCCCCGCAGGCCAAAGCGGCCCTTGTTATAGGAGTATACTCTGTAGGTCATGGAGCCCGAAGAAGCCCTCGCCGTCCTGCGTCGCGGCAGTGCGGAGATCATCACTGAAGACGACCTCAAGCAAAAGCTACAAAAGGGTGCAAAACTGCGAATCAAGCTGGGAGTGGATCCCACTCGTCCCGATCTGCATCTGGGGCATGCCGTCGTGTTGCGCAAGATGCGCCAGTTTCAGGAGCTGGGCCACAAGGTCATCTTGCTTATAGGCGACTTTACGGGCATGATAGGCGACCCCAGCGGGCGCAGCAAGACGCGCCCCCCGCTCACCCTGGAGGATACCCGAGAGAATGCCCGCAGCTATGTGGATCAGGCGCGCAAGATACTCTTGCAAGATGACGACGTCTTCGAATTGCGCTACAACTCCGAATGGCTTTCTGAGCTTACCTTTGCGGAAGTCATACGTATTTCGGCCCAGATGACGGTAGCGCAGATGCTAGAGCGCGAGGACTTTAAGAAGCGCTACACCCGCGGCGTTCCCATAGGAATCCATGAATTTCTATACCCCCTTGCTCAGGGTTATGACTCCGTTGCCCTGGAAGCCGACGTGGAAATGGGCGGTACGGATCAGAAGTTCAATCTGCTGGTCGGTCGCGACCTGCAAAAGTTCTATGGTCAGGAGCCCCAGGTGCTGGTAATCATGCCGCTCCTGGTGGGCCTCGATGGCGTCGAGAAGATGTCCAAGAGCCTGGATAATTACATAGGCGTCAGTGAAGAGCCTGCGTCCATGTTCAAGAAATTGATGCGGGTGCCCGATGCGGTGCTGCTCGATTATTTTGATCTGCTGACGGATCTGGAGCGGGAAGAAATTGAAGCCGTGATCGGCAAGGGCGGCATGGTCGGGGCGCACCGGGTGCTTGCCCGCCTTCTAACCGCCGCCTATTCCCGGGAAGTCATACCCGCATGGTTGAACCGGGCGTTTTATGAAAGTCTTGGCTACCGCCTGGAAGAGGCGGGAGGCGACCGACAGCCGAACGATCCCGACGACGAGGATCTGGCGGCGCTTGTTTCTCAGGCAGAGGCGCGCTACGACGAGGTGGCCAAAGGCGGTGTCCCCGATGACATCCCCACCGTAGAGGTGGATCCATCCGAACTCAAAGACGGCGCCATCTGGGTCGCTCGTCTTTTCACCCTGGCGGGGCTCACGAAGTCGAACGGCGAAGCCCGGCGCCTCATCCAAAACCGGGGGCTGCGCGTTGACGGCGAGGTTGTTACCGACCCCCAGCTGCAGATTTCCCTCGACCATCCCGTGGTGTTGCGTCGCGGTAAGGATAAGTTCGTGCGCGTGCGCTTGAAAGATTGATCAACCTGACTGCACCAATAGGTCGGAAGCCGCCGTTTTTGAAACATATATATACGATCTTCCCGTTACGCCACGCCCGCTGGGGAGCGGGTCGTTTCTGGAAGCGTCGCGACGACGCAACTCATAAACTTACACCCAGGGCCGGCTGCGTGCAGCAAGGCCCTCCTGAGCATTGGTTTACAAACAGGAACAAGGTTGATAATCTGGTTTCGTATCACGTTAACGCCCCCGGCAGAACCGCGACGTCGTCTTGCGGGTCTGTGAAGGAGGAAAGGTGATGAAGAAGATTTCCTTGAGCTTTGCCGGCGGGGTCAGGACCCTCGTAGCGGGCCTGCTGGCGCTGGGGCTGGCGGCGCTGCTGACGGCCTGCCCGGGGGTGGTGTCGCTGGGCCATTTTGGCGTTGTCGTCATAGCCACCAACAGCGAGCGCTGCGACGACGGCATGAAGGTCGTGGTGGAGGGCATCGGGGAGGACTGGGAATGGGGCGAGACCGGTCTGCCGAATGACAAAGAAGTAATGCGCGAATACGGCCAGAACTGGGTCTGGATAGAACCCGGTAAGTCCGGTGTAATATTCTGGATGGTGCCTGTAGGCACCCCCGCTTCGGAGAACCCCGAGGGCAAGCAGCTCACCATCAAGGCCTACTGCATGCGCAAGAACGCGGACCCGGGGCTGAGCGAGCGCGCCTTCAAGCTCAGCGACTATATTGCTGTGCGCGGCGGCAACAAGGTGCTGGAGATGGACCTGCAGGTAATCGACCGCGGCAAGGATCCGGACTATACCGTTACCGCGCCCGGTCTGACGATAGAGGAAGAAGAGTAGCCAGCCGCAGGCTGCGGCCGGGGCCCCCGGAATCCGGGGGCCTTTTGTCTGGCGCCGACCTTCTCCCCGGGGAAGGGCGGTTTATCGTGCGGCGACCGAACCGTGGAGTGATGACGCGGCATGGGCCCCGGATCTCGTTCGCTGGTAGCTCACTCGTCCGGGGACACGGTTTAGTTTCTGCATCCTGGCCGACGTTGTACCACTGGGCAAACCCGCAAAGCGGGTGAGACCCGGGGTCCATGCTGTGCAATACCCCGAGGTTTCGTTGTCGTTGACTGGTCAACCACACGCTACAAGCCACCAACCACAAGCCGCCTTTATTCGTATCCCCGGGCGACCGAGGCTTAAAGCCGAGGGAGATCCGGGGTCCATGCTGGGCGGGAAGCCGAGATTCGATTGCTGCTAACGAAGCAATGACGTTGATAGGGGTCGGATACTTGAACCACAAACTCAACCGTGGATTAATGACGCGGCATGGACCCCGGCTCGCGGTCGCTACGCTCCCTTGGCCGGGGACACGAAATGCTGGATGTGAGACGCAGGGAGCGGGATGCAGGAAACACCATTTTTATCACCTGCCAAGCCGCCCTCGGTTTGTTTTGCGTCGTTTTTCAAAAACCCACCTCCCACACCCCACCCCCTACCTCCTGCTTTTCTCGTATCCCCGGGCGAGTGAGCTATGCAGTGAACGAGACCCGGGGTCCATGCTGTACAGAAAGCCGAGATTACGTTGTCGCTGACATACCCACCACAGGCTACAAGCCACCCACCACAAGCCGCTTTCATCCGTTTCCCCGGACGAGGCAACCAAATGTTGCCGGGATCCGGGGTCCATGCTGTACGCGAAGCCGAGATTGAGATGCCTTTAAAGAGCCTGCCACGAGCTACCAACTGCCTGCTGCAAGCCGCGCTGTTACCGCGAACTACGCACCATGAACTGTGGACGGAAGCATTTCCCGGACCACGAGCCACAGGCTGCAGGTACGGGCCATGCAGCTGAGCCCACCCGCAGAGCTGTGACCGGTTACATGGGTTGGCCCCCTTGGAGTACCTGGCTATGATGCAGGGGGGAGGGCGGTTCCCTAGAGCGGGGAGTTTCAGACGTATTGACCGATTACAAATGCTTGGCAGTCGGCGCAAAGCTATGGTAAACTTGCGGTTGGCTTGCCCGCCGGGGCATTGAGGAGGAATATGGCGAACAGCAGCGCACGCACCCCATCGGCTATGAAGCGCCACCGCCAGTCGCTAAAGCGACGCGCGCGGAACAAGGCGAAGAAGTCGATGATAAAGACATTCAGCAAGAAAGCGATTCAAGCCGCCGAAGATGGAAATAAAGAACGCGCCTTGCGTTATCTGCGGGTGGCCGAGAGTCTGATCGACAAGGCGGCCAAGGGATCCACCCTGCATGCCCGCACCGCTGCGCGCAAAAAGTCCCGCCTGATGAAGAAGCTGCACCAGATACTGGGCAGCCTGCAGGCCTAGGAGGCAAGGATGGGCCGAGGAGATCGCAGGACCCGCAAGGGAAAGATCGCCAAGGGTACATACGGCAAGTACCGGCCGCGCCGCAAGAAATAAGACCATTCACGCAAATCAGAAATACGCCCGCACCGGGCGTTTTTTTCTTAGCCGTGGTTAGATGTTTTGCGTCCGCCCCAGGGCTCGATGATTATCTGGCCGTCCTCAACCCGCGCCCGTTCCGGGCCGGCGGGGGCTGGAGCGTCCTCGGGGGCTACGGCGACGTGCCCGGCAATGCGCAGTTGCTTGGCGCCGAGCTCCAGCGCCCATATGGTTGCATCATCGTTCCCTTCGGCTCCGGCGTGCGCAAGGCCGCGCAGTTTCCCCACGACTATAACGTCTCCACCCGCCACCACCTCGGCGCCGGGGTTGACGTCCCCCAGGACCACCACGGTGCCGGATGAGGTTATTCTTTGCCCGCTGCGCAGGGTGTGGTCCACCACTTCGGTATGCGGGATTTGCCGGGCCGTTCGCGGCGGCCGGAAGCGCACCTCGAGACCGCGACTCGTGGCGGAATCGAGAAGCGCTTGCACTACCGCGCCCGTGACATCTCCTGCGAATTCAACCTCTATTGGCATTTGCGGAGCTTCTTCTATGGCGGCCTTCACCGTTTCGGGTTGTTCCCCACCGTCGAGGCGGAGTGCCAGTGCTCCCAGGGTGGCACGCAGACGCATGGTGTTCAGTATGTCATGGAGTTGCGGGCTTGGGGGTGGATTCGGGCACCTCCCAGAACGCAGCCATCACCTTTTTCACAGCGGGCAGGGCTACCCGGCTGCCCTCGCCAGCTTTTTCGAAGAAGGCCACGACCACGAACGGAGGATAGGGACTGGGCTGGTCTAGCGGATAGGGTCCAAAACCCATGTACCAGGCGTGTTCGTAACCAGCCCGTTTTCCCGGCGTTTCGGCGGTACCGGTTTTGCCCGCCGTGGGCACCGGGAAGTTCTTCAGGCGCGACGAGGCGGTACCCTCGGTTACGGTTTTGCGCAATCCCCCTTGCAGGGTGTGCCAGAATAAACCTTCCACTTTTTTTCTCTTGTGGGATCCGTCCGGGCTCAATACCAGGTGAGGGCTGGGGGATTGCCCCGAGCGGGCTATCAGCGCAAGCATGTGCGCAATCTGAACCGGAGTGGCCATGACCGCCCCCTGGCCTATGGCTACCGAGAGGGTCTCCCCCGGGTACCAGGGCTCGCCAAAGCGTTCTTTCTTCCAGGACCTGTCTGGCACCAGCCCCCGCTTCTCCGCCAGCTCCAGGCCCGTGCTTTGCCCCAGGCCGAGGTCCCTTGCTCTGGCGGCTATGGTGTCGATGACGCGAACGGGACCGGCCTCTATGACCGCCTGGTAGAACCAGGTATTGCAGCTATAGGCCAGGGCTTCCTGTACGGTCATCGGCCCCATGTCGCGGGGAGACCAGTTGCGCCTTATCTGGCCGCCAAAGCGAATAAACGGCAGACAGCGGAACGTGGTGTTTGGAGCTACCTTACCTGCCTCCAGCAGGGCGCTGGCGGAAACCACCTTGAAGGTCGATCCAGGTGTATATGACTGTACCGCGCGGTTGAGCAGGGGCAGGGCCGGGTCGGTCTGCAGGGATTGGATTTCGGAGGCGGGCGCCGGCCGGCGGGTAAACAGGTTGGGGTCGTAGGCGGGACTGGTGGCCATTGCCAGTATTTCGCCGCTCAGAGGATCCAGCGCGACAAGTGCACCCTTAGCCACGGTTTCCGGCGGAAGCCCCAGCTTTTTTCGACCCGCATTCAGGTCGTCCAGAGCTTCCGCAAGGGCTCGTTCAGCGGAGCGCTGCAGGTTGAGATCGATGGTCAGACGCACGTCCCGACCGGGTTGGGGCGGGGTAAGTACTTGTTCCCTTATCACCTCGCCGTGTACGTTGACTTCCACCAGTTTGAGGCCACGCCGGCCACGCAGCACGTTTTCGAGCGCAGCCTCTATGCCTGCCCGCCCTACCAGGTCGCCCCGCTCGTAACCGTGCTTGAGGTCCGTTGCCGAAGGACCCTGTACGTAGCCGATCACGGGACCGGCGATGGGGTTGGGGTAATAACGCTCGATGCGTTCCTCAAGGCGCAGGTTGGGCTGGCCTGCCGTCAGTTCGGCGAGGGTTGGTATCCACTTGTCGGGGAGGTTGGCCGCGAGTACGATTTCCTCTTCCCCTGGAGGCACTTTGGGCAGGTGGTCGATGCCGACGATGGCCAGGATGCGGGACGTGAATCTGATCGGTCCGCCCCGGTAAAGGAGGTCCACGGCGATTCGATTAGCGGCTATCGGGGTGCCGTTGCGGTCGAATATGCGTCCCCGCAGCGCGGGTATGGTTTCGGTGCGCTGGTGATTGCCGCGGGCCAGGGTGGCGTACTTGCTGTGCTCGAACACCTGCAATTGCATGAGGCGGCCGACAAGAATGAGCAAAAAGAAGTAGATGATGGCCAGCAGCAGCCGTACCCGCTCAGGCATATGTTTCGTCCTCCGGCCCCAGCAGCGCTTCCGCCATCCACAAGTAGGCCGGTGCGAGCAGTAACGTAAGTGCGAGTTCCGGAGCAAACACCTGCGCCCAGGTGCTCGCGGGCAGTGTCGTATAACGCAGCCAGTAGACGAGTATCAGGTAACCGCCCCACTTCACGAGGAAGGACAGGAAAATAATGACCATTCGCGCAGCCGGTTCTTCCCAGTGGAGCCAGCCCCGCAGGCCGTAAAACGCGTATGCGGCGCTGACCAGCCCCAGGGCGTGGAAGCCGAGATAACCCGCGGAACTGAGGTCTTGCATGAGGCCGATTCCGAAGGCTATCGCCAGTCCTGCGTAGGGGTTGTGCCGGCTGGCCAGAACCAGCACGAGCAGGAACCAGAGATCAGGAGGGGTCAAACGATCGGGCAGCAGACCCGAAACGAGCGACTGCATTATCAGGCTGGAAATGATGAGCAGGAATGTTCTCATAGCTTACCCAGCACGACCACCTCTTCGAGCAGTCCGAACTTGACCAGCGGTTCGGCGCGGACTACTTTTCGCAACGCTCCCGGCGTGCGGGGCAGGATGCGGGTGACCCGGGCCACGGGGATGCCTTCGGGGAACAGGCCCTGCAACGATCCGGTTACGAGCAGTTCCCCGACCGCAACCTTCGTTTCCACCGGCAGCTCTACGCGCAGGCTAGCCGGCGGTTCGCCCACGGCAATGCCCCTACCCGGACCGCCTTCGGGTCTGACCCCCACCCGCGACTCAGGGTCCACCACCGTGCGCACGACCGCACGGTGCGGGGTCGTTTCGATTATCACCCCCACCAGCCCGTCGGGGCTGGTGACCGGCATGCCCGCGGAGAGACCGTCGGCTTCACCGAGACCCAGGATCAAGCGACGGTAGAGACCCGAGGTATCCTCGGAGATTACCGGGGCGCTGGCCACCACTCCCGGCGCCTGGGCTTCGCGCACGGCCAGAGCGCGGCGCAGGCGCTCCAGCTCGACTTTAAGTTCGGTATTGCTCTCCTCGAGCCAGGCCACCTCTTCGGCTAGCTGGCGGTTTTCGTAGCGAAGGTTGCGGCGCTCGATCAGGGTGGCGACTGCCGCACGCAGGTTTTGAGCGGCGCGGTGCCCGAGGCCAAAGAGCGGGGCTATCCGCGCCGATACCTCTCCCGGCAGTTGCGGTGCGAAGTTTGCGGTCAGTGCGGACAGCGCCAGTGCCAAAAATACGTATCCCAGGTATGTTAGTCTAAGCACGCCAGACCTCCGCCAGCGGGTAGCCCAGCTTGCCCAGACCTGTCCAGAGGGCGGACACCGGCAGGCCCATGACCGTAAAGAAGTCGCCTTCTATACCCGCCACCAGCGCCATCCCCTTTTCCTGAATACCGTAGCCGCCCGCCTTGTCCAGTCCTTCACCGCTGGCGGCGTAGGCTTGCATTTCCCAATCTGCAAGCTCCCGAAAGGTGACCCGGGTAGTGCTGACCGTTTCCTCACCGCCATCCGGTCCTGTGACGGCCAGACCGGTGTGCACCAGGTGGGTGCGTCCCGAGAGAAGACGCAGGTACTCCAGATTCTCCCCGGTATCCCGCGGTTTGCCCAAAACCAGGCCGTTCAGTTCGACTATGGTATCTGCCGCCACCACCCATTCTCCCGCAGCCGCACGCGCTTTCAGACCGGCGAGCCGCCTGGCGGTGGCGGGGGGATCCTCCCCGGGCCACCTTTCTTCCTCGACGGCCGGTGGTTTTACCACAAAAGGCAGCCCCAGACGTTTCAAGAGCTCCCGCCGCCGCGGACTGCCGGAGGCCAGAACTATCGTGGGCTGGCTGCTTGCCATAGTCCCCATACCTTTTCTTTGTACCGCCCTGCATGGCGGGGGCTGGTGAGAACCAGCAGGTTTTCGTCGTTGCGCGCCACCGCCGAGCGGGTGAAATTGAACGATCCGGTTAGCACCACCTTTTCGTCTATGACCATCGTTTTTAAGTGCATTGCGTAACGGTTGGCGTCCGTGCGTACTTCTACACGCCGGTCCAGTTCTTCTTCCTGCGAATCTCTTAGATTTCGTTGTTCCAGCAGAACCCGCACTTCTACTCCGCGCCTTGCGGCCCGGTTAAGAGAGGCGATTATCGCGGGATTGGTAAGCACGAACGCGGCAACCAAAATTTCACTTTCGGCTTTGTTCAGCTCGGAGCTTATTCGCCGCTCGGCTTCGTGGCCGTAGGAAGGGGTAAAGTAGATCTCCAATTCGCCGCCGTCCTCAATCTCCAGCATCGCCGGAGCTGGGGACCGTGGTTTGCGCTGCCACAGCGCCTCGAAGGCGGAGTGGAAAACGCGGGCGGCCGACTCGCCGTTCAGGCTCAACGAGTCGTTGTCATTGCGATGTATTCCGCTGTAACTCCAGTTCATGCTGCCGGTAAACACCTGCTGGTCGTCGATGACTGCAAACTTGTCGTGCATCAGCCCCGGGCGGTCGTCGTAGCAGATTTGTACCCGGGAGAGGCGTTCACAATGGCCGCCCAGCGGTTCCACCGCATCTTCCGCCTGCCGCCTGCTGATTCGGGGGCGGCCGCTGCGCTGACCGCGGGCGCCGGAGAGCAGCGTTGACAGCAGTTCGTTCCGGTGTTCGCGCTCGCTGAAGATGCGTACCCTTACGCCGCGTTGCGCCGCCTGCGCAAGCGCGTATCCCAGCCGGGTGTCGTTCAGGGTCAGGAGCGCCAGGTCGGCGGTGCGCCGGGCTTTTGCCAGAGCCCCCTGCAAGGCGTCGAGCACGGCGTCTTCCTCTTCTGGCAAAAAGCGGACCTGCAGACTGACCGTGCCAGCTGCGGGCGGATTGGTGTAGCCGCTTTTTTGCTGCCAGAGCGCCAGGCCGGCCAGCAGTACGAGCAGTGCGTATCCCAGCCATGCGGGTTTGGGTTTCTGCTGTTTCTTAATAGCCCTTGCTCTCCCCGCCGCTTACGAGCGCGACCCCGCTAGATGTGCCCAGGCGATCGGCGCCCGCCTCAATCATCTTCCAGGCGTCCTCGCGATTGCGTATACCGCCGGCCGCCTTAACCTTAGCGCGCCCGGCGGCCACCTCGACCAGCAGCCGCACGTCTTCGACGCTGGCCCCGCGCGGCCCGAAACCAGTTGAGGTTTTTAGGTAGTCGGCTCCACCCGCCAGCGCCGCTTCGGCGGCTGCGCGTATCTGAGATTCGCTGAGGTGGCCGGTTTCCAGGATTACTTTCAGAACCGCTTGCGGGGCGGCCTCGCGTACGGCGCGTACGTCCCCGGCCACCGCTTCCCAGTCGCCAGCTAGCGCCGCCCCGAGGGGAATCACCATGTCGAGCTCGTCGGCGCCCTGGGAGACCGCCAGTGCCGCCTCCACGGCCTTAATCTGTGAAGAATTGGCGCCCAGGGGGAAGCCCACCACGGCGGCAATGCGCACGGGGCTTGCGCCCAGAGCGCGCCGGGCTGCGGGAACGAAAGCGGGGTTGACGCAGACGGCGTATAAGTAATAATCGTCGGCTTCCCGGCAGAGTTTTTCGATATCGGCCGTGGTCGCCGTTGGTAGCAAGAGGGTGTGGTCGATGTACCTGGCTAGCTCGGTATCCATGTTATCCATGCTACAGTCCCCACAGGCCACCCCCGGGCGGTTTTTGGACGGGTGGAGCGCGCTGGACGCCCCTTGGCGGGGCTATTGCCCGGGCGCCGCGTATGTGCCGTTCCTCAGCATCTCCAGGATCCCCGCTACTATTCCTTCCGCCAGCTGTTGGCGGTAGTCGACGCGCGCAAGTAGCCGTCCCTCGGTGGGATGGTTGGCAAAACCCACTTCCACTAGCACCGCAGGGATGCGGGCGTAGCGGAGCACGTAGAAGGGGGCGGAGTGCACGCCGCGATTGATGGTGTGGGTGCGGCTGAGCAACTGCTTGAGAATTGCTTTCGCCAGCCGGGCGGAGAACTGCAGGTTGCCCTGGGCTATCAAATCGGCCAGTGCGGCTTCGGCGGTGCTCTCGGCTTTTTGGGTGAGCTCGAGCCCCAGCTCCCCGCCACCGTTTTCGGCCACGGCGAGGGCCAGCGTGCGCGGATCCAGGGTCTTGCCCAGATAGTAGACTTCTATTCCGCGCGCGGGACGTTCGGCCGAGTTGACGTGTATGGAAACGAAGAGATTGCGGTCGCCGTTGGTCATCTCGGCCCGCTTGTCCAGATCGATTATCTTGCGCTGGTTGTAATCCCTGATTTGGGGCGGGGCCAGGTCGTAGTCGCCGTCGCGGGTGAGCACCACCTTGATGCCGTTGGCCTCGAGCAGGTAGCGCACCCGCAGGGCGATGTCGAGGGTGACCTCTTTCTCGCGGATGTAGCCGACCGTACCGGGGTCGGGACCGCCGTGACCCGGATCTATCACCACCACCGGAGGTCTTGGTTTGGGTTTCGGCGGTTGCGCCGCGAGGCCGTTTTGGGGATGGACGACGTCGATAACCAGGCGAAAGTGGGCCGCCGGACCTTCGAGCACAAAAGGTTTTTTCGCCGTAGATCCCGGCCTCAGATAGAGCCTTACCTCGGCGCCCGCGGTAGCGGGCACTATCTCCACGTGTTCGACCGCGGGATCTTCGGTGGTCAGGGTTTCCTGCTTTGCGACCCCCAGTCCCAGGCGCACGCGTACCACCGCGTTTTCGCTCACGACTTCGTATGACGTGCCTAGCGGCAACTCGAAGACGAAACGGGTAAAGCCCTCGTCGGCGTGCGCTCCCCAGCGCAGCCAGTCGGGTCCCGCCCAGGTAAAGGAGGTCAGCATTAATAAGAAAAAGGCAAACGTACGCATCCACCGCGATTATAGCCGTATTCCCGGTGAGAACACAGCAGTTCCAGATTGAGAAGGGCTCATGGTAAACGCGTCCCTAGCCTGTGGTGCTGGAGAAGTGTAAGAATGGCGGAGTGTGCTCCGCATGCGGGGCGGAAAGGGGGCAAGCCGTGGACTACCTAACGGAATTGCAGGCGGGTATCACCGCGATAGCGTTCTTCCTAACCGGTCTGGCGATCGTTTTCGCGACGATTGGGATCGCCCGCTTGCTGGTCGGGGTGCGGCCCAAGCCCGCGGGCAAACTCGACGCCTATGAATCCGGCGAGATACCGATTGGCGATGTGAATCTGCGATTCAACGTCAACTACTATATTTTCGCTTTGCTCTTTTTGCTTTTCGACGTCGAGGCCGCCTTGCTGTTTCCCTGGGCCGTGGCCTACGACAGGCTGGGCTGGGTGGGCTTCTTCGAAGCGGTGGTCTTCATCGTCATCCTGGCTATGGGACTCGTCTATGCCTGGCGGAGGGGGGTGCTCAAGTGGGTTTACTAGGTTCCGACGAAAGGCCGCGTGACGTTATTCTGGGCACGCTCGACGACCTTATCAACATGGCGCGCAGCCGCAGCATGTGGCCGCTGACCTTCGGTATCGCCTGCTGCGCTATCGAGATGATGGCCACCTGGGATCCCAAGATCGATGCCGACCGCTTCGGCATGTTCTTCCGCAACACGCCCCGGCAGGCCGACGTGATGATAGTTTCGGGCACCGTCAACAAGAAGCTGGCCAAGCGTTTGCGGCGCCTGTACGACCAGATGGCCGAACCCAAGTGGGTCATTTCGATGGGCGCCTGCGCCAATCAGGGCGGGCCTTTCCGGCAGGGATATTCGGTCGTCGAAGGCGTGGACAAGATCGTGCCCGTGGACGTTTACATTCCCGGCTGCCCGCCGCGTCCGGAGGCCCTGTTGCAGGCGCTCTTGCTCTTGCGTGACAAGATAGCCGACCGCGAGCTGCGTTACAAGAAACCCCGAGAGATTCCCGC
This sequence comes from Thermaceae bacterium, assembly GCA_027067955.1. Lineage (GTDB taxonomy): Bacteria > Deinococcota > Deinococci > Deinococcales > Marinithermaceae > Oceanithermus. The sequence continues at coordinate 92,350 of JAMOUW010000059.1, read as the reverse complement.
CGACTACGAGATCATGGCCGAACCCGGCAAGGACGGCCGGATCCCGGTGCTCTAGGGAGGTGACCGTGGAACTGAGGCTAAAGCAGGAGCGGCTTTTCGACGAGGACATTTACACGGTGCACCCGGAGGACTACCGGGCGCTCTGCGAAAAACTTAAGGCCGACGGTTTCGACTTCCCGCGCGCGGTCAGCGGTATCGACACGGGTTACGGATTGCGCGTCACCCTGCACCTTACCCGGTTGCATGATCGCGCCAAGGTGACGGTGCGCACCGACGTACGCTACGAGAACCCGGTGGTCGCTTCGGTAACCGATCTCTGGCCGGGGGTGGAGTGGTACGAGCGCGAGGCTTACGACATGCTGGGCGTGCGCTTCAGCGGCCATCCCGATCTGCGGCGTATCTTGCTGGAAGACGAGTGGGAATTGCATCCGCTGCTCAAGCGCTATGACACCGGCGGTTACCCGATCCCCGGCTGGGAGCCCAAGGCCTGGCCCGATCCCGACCCCTGGACACCGCCGCCCCCGCCGGAGCCGGAAGCCGGCGAGGCGGGCGAAGGAGGTGAAGCCTCGTGAGCACCATGAACCTGGAGCCGGTGCCCGGGCGCACGGATGAAATGATCGTCAACATGGGTCCGCAGCACCCGGCCACCCACGGAGTGCTGCGCGTGGTGCTTGGGCTCGAGGGCGAGCGCATCACCCGGGCGGTGCCGCACATAGGCTATTTGCACCGCAACCACGAGAAAATCGAAGAGGCGCGCACCTATCCCATGGTGATTCCATACACCGATCGCATGGACTACGTTTCGGGCACGCAAAACGAGCTGCCCTTTGTGCTGGCGATCGAGGACATGCTGGGTGTGGAGGTGCCTGACCGGGCCAGGAAGATCCGCACCATGTTCTTCGAGCTCTTCCGTCTTGCCAGCCACCTGGTGTGGATGGGCACGGCGATGCTGGACCTGGGCGCCATCTCGCCCTTCCTCTATACCTTCTGGGATCGCGAGATCATTCTCGGAATCGTCGAGAAGACCGCCGGTGCGCGCATGCTGCCCAACTATTACACTTTCGGCGGCGTGCGCCGCGACGTTCACCCTGACTTCTTCAAAGAAGTGGCTGATCTGCTGGACCATCTCGAGCGGCGCATGGTCGACTACGAGCACCTGGTGCTCGAAAGCCCGGTGGTGCACGCCCGTACCATTGGCGTGGGCGTCCTCAGCAAGGAGCGCGCCATTGCCCGCGGCGTGAGCGGTCCGGTGCTCAGGGCCAGCGGCGTTGCTTATGACGTGCGTAAGGCCTTCCCCTACGACGCCTATCCCGATGTGGAGTTCGAGATACCGACTTCGCCCGACGGCGATACTTATGCGCGTTTCTGGGTGCGCTTCCAGGAGATGTACCAGTCGATCCGGATCCTGCGGCAGTTGCTTGAACTCACCCCCAAGACCGGACCCTTCAAGGGCAAGGCGCCCGCTCGCATCAAGCCCCCGGCGGGCGAGCGCTACCGCGCCGTCGAAAACAGCCGCGGCGAGCTGGGCGTATTCGTAATCTCCGACGGAACCGACAAGCCGTACCGGGTCAAGCACCGGGGCGCCGCCTTTTCGAACCTGCAAATTATCCCCGACCTCTTCATCGGGGCCAAGTTTTCCGACGCGATAGCGATACTTTCGTCCCTCGACCCCGTGTTCGGGGAGATCGATAGATAGGAGGTGAACCGGTGAGCCAGATTCCCATTCCCGAAGACCGGCACTTCCGTCCGCGCCTGTTCGGGTACGATCCTCAAAAGAGCCGCCCCTGGCTCGAGCGTGCGGTGTACTCCGCTTACGTTTTCGTCTTTTGGTTGCTGGTCATCACTACCTACGCTGGTGTTCCAGCGCTGTTCGGCGCCCTTGGCTGGGACAGTGGCTGGGGTTTCGTTTTCATGCGCGCGCTCCAGGTTGTGCTGCTGTTCCTGCTTTCGGCGGTTCTGGCGCTGCTTTTAATTCTGGTGCTGCGCAAATATCTGGGTAAGGTGCAGGAGCGTTTCGGCCCCATGCACTACGGTCCCGCCGGCGGTATTCAGACAATTTTCGACGCCCTCAAACTGCTCGCCAAGGAGGACTTCGTTCCGGCCGCGGCCGACGTGCTGACCTTCCGGCTCGCTCCGGCGGTGACCTTCGTGGCCAGCTTCGCGATGTTCGCGGTCATTCCCTTCGCTTCCGGCTGGGTGCTGGCCGATACCAACGTGGGTCTCGTCTACCTGATCGCGGTCTCCACCCTCAGCACCTACGGGGTGCTGCTGGGGGGCGTTTCTTCGGGCAACAAGTGGGCGCTCATCGGCGCTTTGCGCGCCGGTGCGCAGATGGTGAGCTATGAGATACCGCTGGCGCTGGTTTTCCTGACGGTCGCCGTCTGGAGCGGCACGCTTTCGCTTAGCGGGATAGTGGACGCGCAGCTGGGTCTTTGGAACTTCCTGCCGCTAGCGCTGCCCTTTGTGCTCTACGTGATCGCCAGCCTGGCCGAGCTCAAGCACATTCCCTTTGACTTCCCCGAGGCAGAGTCCGAGTTGATCGCCGGTTACAACGTCGAGTACTCGGGTATGAGCTTCGCCTTCTTCTTCCTGGCGGAGTTCGTCGAGCTCTTCCTGCTGCCGGCGCTGATCGTGGTCTTCTTCTTCGGCGGCTGGCACGGACCGCTCTTCGGGCTCGAGCCCGGCAGCCTGGCGGCGGGGGCGCTCGAGAGCCTCTACTTCACGCTCAAGACCGCGGTCTGGGTCTGGATCTTCCTCTGGATCCGCGCCACCCTGCCCCGCTACCGCGACGACCAGCTCATGGAATTCGCCTGGAAGGCGATGATACCCCTGGCCCTCTTTGGACTGGTACTGGCGGCCTACATGCGCCTGATCTGGAGGTAAGATGAGCCTTTTGCAAGAAGTCTGGCAAGCCGTAAAGGCCATCGGTACCGGGATGGCGACGGTACACAAGCGCGTTTACGAAGAGGCTCCCACCGAGTTCTACCCCTATGTGAAGCCCGACCTGCCTCCGGTGTCGGTGCAGTCGCTGGCCCTGGTGGAAAACGAGGATGGTTCGGAGCGCTGCATCGTCTGTTTGCAGTGCGAGCGTGCCTGCCCCGCGCAGGTGATCACGATCGAACGGCACCGCAATCCCGAGGGCAAGGGCTTCCTCATCGACCGCTTCGACATAGATCTGGTGAACTGCATGTACTGCGCTGCCTGCGTGGAGGCCTGCCCGGTAAGCTCGATCGTGACGATCCAGGACTTCGAGATGTCCACCTACGACCTGCGGACGCTTCGTGCTGACATCGACTTCCTGCACGAGCAGGCGCGCAATTCGCGGCAGTGGTACAGCCCCAAATTCGGCGTGGAGATTCGCACCGAGGACGGGCGAATCGAAAAGGCCCCGCCCGAGATGCAGCCTGGGGGCCTGGCCGAAATTTTGAAACCGGCCGAGGAGGTGGATTCATGAGCCTGACCGCGTTCTACGCCCTGGCGGCCTTCACCCTTGTCTTTGCCGTATTTGCGGTCACGACCGCCAACATGGTGCGCGCCGCTTTCAGCCTGGCGATCACGTTCTTCCTGATCGCGGGGCTTTACCTGTTGCTCGGCTCGCCAGCGCTGGCGGCCATTCAATTCATGGTGAACGCTTCCGCGATCCCGATTATGACGCTGTTTATCATCATGATGACCAGATCGCGCAGCAGCGGCGCTCCCCGGACCTGGCAGATTGCGGCGGGCCTGCTGGCCGCGGCTGCGGCGCTCGTGTTTTTCAAGGGGGCGGTGGGGCATCACGACGGCCAGATAAATCCGGTCAGCCCGGAACTGCTCGGTAGCAACCTGTTGCAGGCGGCGCTGCTGCCTTTCGAGGTGGCGTCGGTGCTGCTGCTGCTCGCAATGGTGGGCGCGATAGCGCTCGCCCGAAGGAGGTCCGGCTGATGGTGACCCTGGGACATTTTCTGCTGTTTTCGGGTTTGCTGATGGCGGTGGGCCTGTACGGCGTACTCACGCGCCGCAACCTGATCGCGGTGTTGATGTCGGTGGAGATTCTGCTCAACGCCGCGGCGCTGGCCTTCGCCAGTGCGGCCGCCTTCCGCGAGCCCCACTTATTTGCCGGGCAGATATTCGCCCTCTTCATCATCGTGGTGGCCGCGGCCGAACTTTCCATCGGCTTTGCGATTCTCCTGAACGTCTACCGCACCCACGGCGCCGTCACCGACGACGCTATAAGCGAGATGCGCGGATAAGGAGGCGAATGTGAGCTACGTTGAACTAAGCTACTGGATACCGCTGCTTCCCGCGCTGGGCTTCGCGCTGCTGGCCCTTGGTGGGCGCTCGTTCCCCGGCCGCGGCTCGGGATGGTTCGCCACCGCGGTTATGGCGGTTGTGGCGGTGCTGTCGCTGGGGCTCCTGCACGACGTAATTCTGGCCGCTCCCGGCTGGAACCTGGCCGCGTTGCTGGGGGGGCATCACGAGGAGGCCCTGATAAAGCCGGGCTCCCCGGACTTCCCTTTCCGGCTCGAGTGGACCTGGCTGGCCATCCGCGGTGAGGCGGGCATTCCCCTGGTGATCTACATAGATTCCCTCGCCGCGGTGGTTACCGCGATGGTGGCGCTGGCCTCGCTCTTCATCCACCTCTTCTCGATCGGCTACATGCATGGCGAGGAACGCTACCCCACCTTCTTCGCCTACCTGCAGCTCTTTAGCGCCGCCATGCTTGCCTTCGTGCTGGCGGGCAACTTCTTCCACTCGCTACTGGCCTGGGAGGTAATGGGGTTGATGAGCTACCTGCTGATCGGTTTCCTCTACAAGAAGAAGACCGCACAGCAGGCGCAGAAGAAGGCCTTCATCACCACCAAGCTGGCCGACCTGGGATTCATGCTGGGCCTCTTCTGGCTCTACCTGCTCATCGGCAACTTCGACCTCGCCGACCTGGGAAGCGGCCAGAACCTGCTTGCCATCGGCACCGGAGCGGCGGCGGCGGTGGGACTGCTGGTCTTCATCGCCGCCATGGGCAAGAGCGCCCAGTTCCCGCTGCACGTCTGGTTGCTGGACGCCATGGAGGGCCCCACGCCCGTCAGCGCCATGATCCACGCCGCCACGATGGTGGCTGCAGGTGTATACCTGACCGCGCGTTTCTACCCGCTGCTTCTCTTTGGCGGGGTGCTTTGGGTGGTAGCCCTGGTGGGGGCGCTTACCGCTCTCTTTGCGGCAGTCCTGGCGCCGGCCTTCGCCGACGTGAAGAAAATTCTGGCCTGGTCCACGGTCAGCCAGCTGGGCTATATGTTCCTGGGTCTGGGGGTCTTCGGATGGGCGGCGGCGATGTTCCACCTGGTGGCCCACGCTTTCTTCAAGGCGCTCTTGTTCCTCGGTTCCGGCTCAATGATTCACGGCGCTGCGACCCAGGACATCTTCGAAATGGACCGCCTCAAGAAGCACATGCCCTGGACCTACTGGACCTTCCTGGTCGGGGCGCTGGCGCTCATGGGAATACCTCCCTTCGCGGGCTTCTGGTCCAAGGACCTTATCCTGCACGCGGCCGAGGAACACGCGCCGCTGCTGTGGCTCATTGGTCTCCTGGCCGCGTTCTTCACCGCCTTCTACACCACCCGCATGATCGTCATCGCCTTCCACAAGCCGGCGATGGAGAGCCCCTGGAAGGCGGCGGAGTGGACGCGCGGCGCGCCCTGGCTGAACCTCGGTCCCGAAGAAGCCGAACCCGACCCCAGCCCGCCCGCGGGGCACCATCCGCACGAGTCCGGAGCCGAGATGATCACCGCGCTGGTGGCGCTGGCCGCGCTTAGCATCCTCGTGGGTTTTTGGGGCAGCCCGATCTTCGGTTACGGTCTCCTGACCCTCGTCTACCGGGGTGAGATGCCCGAATTGCTGCCCGCTTCCAAGCTGATGACGGGTTACGTCACGGGCACCCTGGTGGCCCTGGCGGGGGCGGGGCTGGCCTGGTTCTGGTACAGCGCCGACCCTCTCAAACAGCGGGCGCCCCTGTGGCTCACCGCCGCGTTGCAGCGCCGTCTTTACATCGACGAGTTCTACTACAAGGTGCTCGGAGCGCTGGCGCAGGCTCCCACCCAGGTGCTGGCGTTCATCGATCGCTATCTGATCGACGGGCTGGTAGACCTGGCGGGGTACACCAGTCTGGTGATTTCGTCACTGTTGCGCCATCTGCAAAGCGGCCGCTTCGCTACCTACGCTTTTTACATGCTGCTGGGCGCGCTGGCGCTTTACGTGGGAGGTGCGCGGTGATCCCGGTCCTGATATTTCTCCCCATCCTGGCGGCGGCGTTCGTGGGCATGCTCGACGATCCGCGGGCCGAGGCGGCCAAGCGTACGGCGCTGGGGGTGGCCCTGTTCACGCTGCTAATGAGTTTGTGGGCGTACGCAACCTACCCGATTCCCTTTGGCGGGTTCATCGGCGAGCTCAAGTTCGACTGGCTGCCCCTGGTTGGCTCCAGATTCCACGTCGGTTTCGACGGCCTGAGCTTGCCTTTCGCGGCGCTCACCCCCTTGCTGACCGCGGTAAGCGTGCTGGCCAGCTGGCGCAAGACCGACAAGGGTTTCTTCGCCCTGATGCTGCTCTTGCAGGGCGCGCTGGTGGGCGTCTTCGCGGCACTCGACCTGGTGGTTTTCTTCCTCTTCTTTGAGGCGGTGCTGGTGCCGATGTACTTCATGATCGCGCTCTGGGGTTACGAGGAGCGGCGCTACGCAGCGGTCAAGTTCCTGCTCTACTCGCTGGTGGGGTCGGTGTTCATGCTGGCCGCCATAGTGGCTACAGCCTATCTGGCGGCTCCGGCGCTCGGTCGGGTCAGCTTCGATTACCTTGAACTGGTGAGCGCTACCGGCTACCTGGCCAACCTGCCGGCGGCTTCCTGGCTCTTCTGGGGCTTCGCGCTGGCGTTCCTGATCAAGCTGCCGGCGGTGCCGTTGCACACCTGGTTGCCGCACGCGCACACCCAGGCGCCCACGGCGGGTTCCATCTTCCTGGCCGGACTGCTCCTCAAGATGGGCGGCTACGGTCTTATCCGCTTCAATCTGGCCCTCTTCCCGGGCGAGCTCGAGCGCTTCGCGAACCTGCTGGCGCTGGTGGCCCTCATATCCATCGTCTACGGGGCCTACGTAACCCTCGCCCAGAGCGATCTCAAACGGCTTATCGCCAACTCTTCGGTCAATCACATGGGCTACGTATTGCTGGGTATCGCTTCCATGACCGCCATAGGCATACACGGCGCCGTTTACCAGATGGTAGCTCACGGTGTGATAACGGGGTTGATGTTCCTCATGGTGGGCCTGCTGGCCGATCGCACCCATACCCGCGAGATCGCGGCGATGCAGGGGGTATACAGCGCCGCGCCCAAGCTGGGGGCGGTGCTCTGGCTGGCTTTGCTGGGAGGCCTGGGACTGCCGGGGCTGGCGGGATTCCTGGGCGAGTTCCAGAGCCTCTGGGGCGGCTTCCTGGCGGAAGTGACGCGCCCTTACGTTTGGATAGCCGTTTTCGGGATAGTGATCCTGGCCGGTGCGATGCTCTGGACCATTCAGCGCGTGTTGCTGGGCCGGTCAGACTCGAACCTCGATGATCTCAGTCCGGTTGAAGTGGCCGCCGCCGCGCCGCTCGTCTTTTTGGCGGTGCTCCTGGGGCTGGTTCCGGCGGCGCTCACCCCCTGGATCGACGCGGGGATTCAACCCCTGCTGACCATGGTGCAGGAGGTGTTCAAATGACGCTCGCCGTCATCGTGCTACTGGCTTTCGGGGGGATGGTTCTCGCCCTCATCGCCCCGAGTTTCGATGAGCGCCCTGCCGTTCTCGGAGCCATCAGCGGTACTGTCTTCGGCGCCTCCCTGCTTATGGGCCTGCTGGCCGCACACGAATCGGGGGTCATCTACGGAGCCGTGGTTATGGGCCCGCTTACCTCCGCCGCCATCGTCCTCTTGAGCCTGGTGGGGCTTCTGGTAGCCGCCGGGGCCGCGATTCGCAAAGGAGGATTCGCCCTGGGTAGCGGCGAGGTGCATGCGCTGGTGATGTGGGGCGTGCTGGGGGGGATATTGCTGGTGGCGTCGGCTCATCTGCTGATGTTCTACCTGGCGCTGGAGCTCTCCGCCTATTCCACTTACGTGCTCGTGGGTTACGACCGGGACCGCCGTTTTGGCACCGAGGCCGCCGCCAAGTACATGATCCTGGGCGCGGTGGGGTCGGCGCTGTTGCTTTTCGGCATGGCCCTTGTGTACACGGAAACCGGCAACCTGGGTTACACGGGTATCGCCATCGAGCTCGGAGGCAACCCTAGCGCGCTGGCGCGCGGCGGTATGGCGCTGATGCTGGTGGGACTGGGCTTCAAGCTGGCCTGGGTGCCGTTCCACGCCTGGGCTCCCGATGCGTACCAGGGTGCGTTCCCCCTCATGGCGGGGTTCCTGAGCGTGGCTCCCAAGACCGCCCTTGCGCTGGGAATAGTGGTGCTGCTGAGCCGTGCTTTTGGCGGCTCGGAATCCGTTATGGCGCAGTGGATCGGCGGGCTGGCGCTGTTGTCTGTGGTCCTCGGCAGCTTCTGGGCCCTTTTGCAAAACGACCTCAAGCGACTCCTTGCTTATTCCACCATCGTGCACATGGGCTTTTTGGGTCTGGCGCTTTCGACGGCTTCGCTCACCGGCTACACCGCGGTGGCCTACTACCTGGCCGCCTACATCGTCACCAGCCTGGGGTTCTTCTTCGCGCTCGAGGCGCTGGAAGCCGAAGGACTGCCGTCCACGCTCGAGTCCTGGAAAGGCCTGGGGCGGCGCAATCCGCTCCTGGGAGTGTTGCTGGCGGTTTTCGTACTGTCACTGGCTGGCGTACCGCTGCTGGCGGGTTTTCTGGCCAAGCTGTATGTCTTCGCGGCGCTGGCTGCTGCGCAGGCCTGGGCACCGCTGGTAGTTGCGGTGGTGATGGTCGTCTTCGGTTACTACTTCTATTTCCGGATCCTGGCTGCGGTCTTCCTGGAGGCGCCCGCAGAGGATTCCCCGGAACTCGCCTTTTCGCCTACCGCATTCAGCCTGCTGGTCTTACTGGCGCTGGCGGTGGTGGCCTTGGGGGTGTGGCCCCAGCCGCTCCTTCGCTGGTTGCAGGCGGCGGTAACCGCGGTCATGTAGTTCCGCTTGATGAGTGAAAACAAAGCCGGGCCTGTGGTCCGGCTTTGTTTCGATTTCACGCCCTTCACGCATCCGGCCGGTAGGCTGGGGGCATGAAACGCGCCGGGATGCTCATTTTTCTGCTGCTGGTCGCCGCCAGGTTCGCCGCGCTTTCCATAGAGCCTTACGGAGACCAGGTCTTCGACCTGGCTACCGGAGTGACCACGCTTCCCCAGGGCGGCGTGATCCACGACAACGAAAACGACCTGAGCATCGACGCCGGCTACGTGGAATACAAAGAGGACGTTTACGTGCTCGCCCGCAAGGCCAGGAGCGAAGCCAAGGACATCCGCTTCGCGGCGGAGAAGTTGCGCTACGACCTGCCCGAGCAGCTGGTTTCGCTCGCGGAGGGCGTGGTTCTCGACACCGCCCAGGTAAAAGAGCTGAAAGCGCAGAACGCCTGGATCTTTATCGAGGCGGGGGTGGCCGTCCTGCAGGGCGGGGTGCAGGCGGCGGATCCCGAGTTGCAAGCGGCGGCGCTGGTTAGCGATTACCGTACCGGTGAGGTGTTGTTGCTGGCTCCTTACCGTTACCACGACGCCGGACTGGGAATTACCCTGGCGGGCAAGAACCCGGACAAACAGCTGTATTTGAAGTTCGATTCCAAGACTGACGAGGTGAGCGCGAGCAGCAAGGTTCCTCCCGAGATCAAGAAGCGCTTGCTGGGCTTCGTTGAGCGGGTCAAGGCCCGGAAAACGCCTTAGAATGGGCGCGTGTTTACGCGACCTTTCGCGCTAGCGCTGTTCTTCGCGGCGGGCCTGGTCCTGGCGGGAGCCTGTGCGGACTCCGACGTGGTGCTCGAGGTGGAGAGGCCCCCGGTGCTGCTGGGGGCTTCCGAGTTCGAGCTGGATGGCGGGACGGCCACGTTTTTTGGCGAGGCCTGCCTGCAAAGCGGGGAGGTGCTGCTGCGCGCCGAAAGAATCGTTTTCGACCGCGACTCGGGGGCCCTGACGGCGTACCAGATATCGGGAACCTACGCGGGCTGGTCGCTGCGCGCCCCCCTGCTGCGCGGCCAGGGCGGGGCGCTGGTGCTCATTGATGCGGTCTTCGAGCAGGGGGACGCCGTGTTGAGGGCGTCCCGGGTGCTTTTCGAGGACGGGGAGGCGATGCTTACTAATATCAACGCCCGCACCTCCCGCTACCGTTTTTATGCCGAGCGGGGCCTGGTTACGAACGGCGGCTTGCGGGTGCAGAAAGTGCGGGCCACTCCCTGCAAGTGCGGCAGGGCACTGGAATTGGATGCAGAGCGGGCAACGTTCCGCTTCGAGAGGGGCGAACTGCTGCTCGAGAAGAGCGCTTTCCGGGTTTATGGCGCGGCCCTGGCGCGGCCCCGGCGGCTGCTCCTGGAGCTGGACGAGCCCCTGGACCTGCGTTTTCCGCTGCGCCTTGGCTATGGCGCGGGCTGGACTTTCGGCGTCGAGGGGCTGCCGCTACCGGCGCCGGATGAATCCTTCGGACGCTGGCGTACGCGGCTTACGCTGCTTGTCGAGGGGCTGGGGGGAGCGCCGGTTACCGGAAAGACGGAGGCGCTGCGCTTCGCGCTGACGCACGTTTCGGAAGGGCGTTCTTTCCGTTTCGGCCTGCGCCCGGCGCGCACCTGGGACGGGGCCTCCTGGCGGGCGCGGCTAGAGCCGGATGTGCGCCTGAGGGACGGGCCGCTCGACTTCCGCCTGGGCTGGTCGCCCGGGCTGCAACGCACGGTTGCTTCGCTAACGCTTACGCGTACGTTCGCACCGCCGCCGTTGCGGTTGCGCCCCTTTCTGCGGATTGCGAACGAGTCGCAGACGGGGGTAACGGCGGGGGTGGACGGACGCATAGCGGTTCTGGAGCGCCGCGCCGGCGCCTGGAGGGCAGGTCTGCGGCTGCCCTTTTTGCTAGCTCTTTACCCGGAGGCCGCGCCCTACGCCTGGGGCGGGGTGCGGGGCGAGCTGGCGTACGCTGACCGGCTGCGCGTGGGCGCCGGGTATTTTGAGGCGTACGGGATGCCGCGTTTTGGCTACGAGGCGCGGGGTGTGCGAAAACTTTTCACCTTCAAAGCGGGGCGTCCGGCCTGGATTTCCCTTGGTTTTCGGGAAGAGGCGCGCTACGATTTTGGGGCCGGGCACCTGAGCCGTTACGATCGCTCCTATGCGGTCGAGCTAGGGTACGCGGAGCGGGGCGGGTCGCTGACCGGCTCATGGCGCCTCGGGGTGCGGCGGCTTCCTGCGGGACAGGTTGTGGGGGTAAGCGAGCGCTGGCTGCTTGCGGGCAAGAGGGGCGATTCCGGGTTAGAGCTGGCCTGGTGGCGCGGCTGGGGCAAGGACTGGATTCCCGGCTACAGCGAACTGCGCTTGGCATATGCGCCGGCACCGCCCGAGTGCGCCGGCGGCTGGACGCTGGCGCCTTCACTGGGTTGGGATCTGTGGCGGGGTCGGGTGAGCCGTGCCGGGATTGAGCTCACCCTCAACGATTGCTGCTTCGCCTGGAAGCTGGGTTATAACGGTGTCTTCGTACCGCAGCTGCCCGGGGAGGCGGCGGGCCACCGCGTCCGCTTCGGCGTCAGGCTTCGCTAGCGGGTTTCAGGCGGTCCACCTTGGGCCGCGGGTCGAAGCCGCGGCTCTCCAGCAGGAGCCGCCGTTTCTTGGCGCGCGCGTAGGCGCGGTCCCACAGCTTGCAGTGGGCGCAGACGCTGCCGGTAGTGACCTGGCCGCAGCGCTCGCAGCGGCGCAGCTCTACATCGCCCCCGGCTAGACCCTCTTTCAATACCGGTTGCACCTTTTTCAGATATTGCACGAGGAATGCCTGTTTGGTTCCGGGCATACGGGTTTCCAGACGGTTGAGAATGTCCTTATAAAGCAGGCTCTTGGCCCCCTCGGCGTGCGGGCACTCTTCGTGCTGGTACTCTATGCCGGCGAGGAAGGCGTAGGCGGCCACCTCGCGTTCGGTGAGGGTGTAAAGGGGTTTTATGCGCCGGGCCAGCCCCTCGCGTTCCTCTAACAGCGGTCCCTGGCGTACCAGGGCGTCCGTTTGCCAGCGGCTGACGTTTCCCATCAGGGTGGCGGCCTCGTCGTCGAGGTTGTGGCCGGTGGCCACTACACCGTAGCCTTCGTCTGCGGCGACCCGGTTCATCAGATAGCGTTTCGAAAGCCCGCAACCGCTGCAGGCTGCGCGGCCGGTGGATTGGGCCAGCTGGGGGATGGTGAGGCCGAAGCTTTCCCGCACGTCCACGACCAGCAGCTCGAGCCCCCGCTCTTCAGCGAAGGCGCGGGTAGCCGCGAGCGCACGCTTCGAATAGTCGCCGATCCCCAGCTGGATGTGGAATCCGGTGGTCCGGTAGCCCAGACCGGTGAGCGTATCCCACAGCACCAGCGAGTCCTTGCCGCCACTAACCGCCACGAGCACCCGGTCGCCCTTGCGGATCATCTGGTGGCGCTTCAGGTTGCGCCGCACTTCATTAACGAACCAGGCGCGGTAATGCTCGGGGCAGAAGGCCTGATTGCGCCGCCGCACTTCCACCTGGGCGGGCGCACCGCAAACCGAACATCTCATAGGCCGCCCCCCGAGATGGCGCGGATGATTTCGACCGTGTCACTATCATTCAAAAGCGTGTCCTGGGTGAGCAGTTCCCGGCCCCGGGCCACTATGACCCCTTCAGGGTCCACGTCCAATCGCGTCAGCATTTCGCGCACCGTCAGCGGTCCCTGAATTTCCCGCTCCTCCTTGTGTGGCGTTCGCAGAATCACCTTCACGGCCGTACCTTAGCACAGCGGAGCGGAGGGTACCGGCGCGGACGCTGCGCACAGTTTTTTGTCGCCTCCCCGATATACTTAGCCATGGACTCCGAAACGTTCCGGCATTTGCTCGCCGTGGCGCGCGGTGACGCCGAACCCGACCTTGTGCTCACGAACGCGCGCGTGGTAGACGTGTTCGCGGGGCGCATCGTGGAGGGGAACGTTGCCCTCGCCCTGGGTTACATAGCCGGGGTGGGCGACTACGGGGGTTCGCAGAGCGAGGATCTGGGAGGAGGCTATCTTGCCCCTGGTCTGATAGACGCCCACGTGCACCTGGAGTCGAGCATGGTGCGCCCTGCAGAATATGCCCGGGCGGTGGTTCCCCGGGGGACCACCACCGTGATCAGCGATCCCCACGAGATCGCCAACGTGGCGGGAGGCGCGGGCATACGTTACCTGCTGGAAGCCAGCGAAGGACTGCCGCTGGACGTGCTTGTCAATCTGCCCAGCTGCGTGCCGGCGTCGCACCTTTCTACCAGCGGAGCGGTCTTGGGTCTGGAAGAACTGCAACCGTTCCTTTCGCATCCGCGGGTACTGGGGCTCGCCGAGTTCATGAACGTGCCCGGGGCGGTATACGGCGACGGTGACGCGGTCGAAAAGCTGCTGGCCTTTCGGGGGCGGCCTATAGACGGTCACGCGCCCGGCGTGAACGGGAAGACCCTGGCGGCCTACGTCGTAGCGGGGCCCTGGGCCGACCACGAATCGGTGGAGCCGGAGGAGGCGCTGGAAAAGGTGGCGGCGGGGCTGTACGTGTTTTTGCGCGAAGGAACGGCGGCGCGCAATCTCGAAGACCTGCTGCCGGCTGTCAATCCGCTTACTGCCGCGCGCATGGCGTTCTGCTCCGACGACCGCCACCCCGAGCAGCTGCTGGGGTCAGGGCACGTGGACCATATGCTGCGCCTGGCGGTGGCGAACGGGGTGGAGCCGCTGCTGGCGCTGCGCATGGCTACCCTGAGTGCCGCCGAGGCCTTCGGGTTGCGCGACCGCGGAGCGGTTTCCCCGGGCCGCCTGGCGGACCTGGTAGTTTTTGACGATCTGGAGGGTTTCAATGCCCGCGCTGTTTGGTTTCGCGGACGCAAGGTGGCCCGGGAGGGCCGGGTGTTGTTCGCGGGCGCACCGGTGGCCGGCGAAGCCACGGTGCGCGACACCATTCGGGTAGATCCGGGCCGGGTGAACCTGGCCCTGCCGGCGCGCGGGAAGAAGATGCGGGTGATAGTCGCCCGTGAAGGGCAGCTGATCACCGGGGAGGAGCATGTGGAGCCCCTTGTTAAGGACGGTATGGCGGTGGCCGATCCCCGGCGCGATCTGGCTAAGCTGGCGGTGCTGGAGCGCCACGGGAACGGCGGCGGTCACGCCGTCGGCTTCGTTCGTGGCCTGGGGCTTGCGCGCGGTGCCATAGCCGGCAGCGTGGGTCACGACAGCCACAACCTTACCGTTGCCGGCATGGACGACCTTTCCATGCATACGGCGCTGCGGGCGCTGGTGGAGGCGGGCGGCGGCTACGTTGCGGCCCTGGGGGCGGAGGTTCTGGAGCTCTTACCCCTGCCGATCGCCGGGCTCATGTCCGACGAACCCATCGAGCGGGTGCGGGAAGAGATGGACGCGCTTCTGCGCGTTACCCGCGAGCGCCTGGGTGCGCGTTCGCGCGACCCCTTCATGCAGCTGGCTTTTCTGCCCCTGGAGGTGATTCCTCACATCAAGCTTACCGACCGCGGGCTGGTGGACGTGGACCGCTTCGTGCTGGTGGACCTCTGGGTTTAGATCGAGCGCCGCAGCGGTGCCAGCGCCTCCAGCACGTCGTCCTCTTTGAATGGTTTGCGGATGTACTGCACGCGGTTGCTGCGCACCCAGATTCCCCGGGGCGGTTGTTCGCTTATCACCCATAGCAGCACATAGCGACCTTCGTCGCTGCTGCGTATCTCCCGCACCCGCTCGGGGAGCTGGTCGCCTTCCACCAGCACCGCCGCGGGACGCTTGCGTTTGATCATCCGCAGGGCCATCTCGGCGTTGGGCGCGATCAAGGTACGGAAGCGCTCGCGTTCGAGCAGCACGAAGAGCAGGCGGCGAACCAGGCTCGACTCGGCCCAGATGAGCACGAGGGGGTCTTCGGGGGCTACCGTGGCCGGGCGCAGGAGGCCGCGGCTCTTGAGTTCGTATAGCAGATGGAAGGCGTGTTCCTCCGGCAGGCCCGCTTCCACCGCCAGACTGCGGGCGCGGTGGGCACCGTCGGCTATTTCCAGCAGCTGCCAGGCTTCGCGCGGTAGCGAGTGGCGGGTGGGGTCACCCGCGAGCACCAGCACCTCGTCCGCCTCCACGCTCCCCCTGCGCCACTCATCGAGCCGCCGTGCCGCTTCCAGCACCGCGGCCCGGGTTTCTAGGGTGTAGGGCAGGGGAACCTGAGAGGCGTTCTCGCCCGAACCTTCCGCCAGGACCGACCCCGATTGCCAGCTGAGCATGGTGGCAATGGATTCGATTACCTGAGAAAACAACGCTTCGCGCAAGTCCTGTTCGGTGATTAGCTTCTTGCTGAGCGCCAGCTGCCCCAGCGGGGTGCCGGGGTTTTCGTTGCGTTGCAGGAGCACAAGATCCTGTATTTCCTTCAAGTTTACGAATCCCAGGCGCACCAGGTATTCGCCCAGGTGGGGCCCCGGCTCGGTGCGAGCGTAAACCATGCGACCAATGTTCAGGTGGATACGACCCCAGCCGGAGCGGGATTTAACCGTTATTATGGCCGAACGCTTGGCCGCCTCCAGAGCCTTGAGAAGCTCTCCGAGGTCTATTTCCTTGAGGGTTCCCTTGATCATGATTCCTCGAAAAGAGGCTGGATTCCTTCGGGCAGCGGCAGCCCCAGGTGCTGGTATGCCTTGGGCGTGGCCACGCGGCCGCGCGGGGTGCGTTGCACCAATCCCAGCTGGATCAGATAGGGTTCGTGCACTTCCTCCAGCGTCGCCGGGTCTTCGTGCATGGCGGTGGCCAGGGTTTCGAGCCCCACCGGGCCCCCGGCGAACTTCATGATCATCGTTTCCAGGATGCGGCGGTCGCGGGCCTCCAGGCCCAGTTCGTCGAGGCCGAGCGCATCCAGAGCCTTACGGGCCCGCTCCAGGGTAACCGTTTCCTCGCCGGCCACCTCGGCGTAATCGCGCACACGGCGGAACAGCCGTTTGGCAATGCGCATGGTGCCGCGGCTGCGGCGGCCGATTTCCAGCGCCGCCTCGCGGTTCACTCCGATGCCCATCAAGCGGGCGTCGCGTTCTACGCCCCGGGCAAGCTCCTCATCTGTATAGAACTCCAGGTGCTCGACGATGCCGAAGCGGCTGCGCAGCGGACCGGAGATCAGCCCGGGCCGGGTGGTGGCGCCTATGAGGGTAAAGCGCGGCAGATCGAGCCGGATCGTCCGCGCCGCCGGGCCCTGGCCGATGACGATGTCTATCTTGAAGTCTTCCATTGCCGGGTAGAGGTGCTCTTCAGCGGTGCGGCTGAGGCGGTGGATCTCGTCGATGAAGAGCACGTCGCCCTCTTCCAGGCTGTTGGTCAGAATGGCCGCCAGATCGCCCGGTTTTTCGATCGCCGGGCCCGAGGTAACCCGAATGTTTACCCCCATCTCGGCGGCGATTACGTGGGCCAGCGTGGTCTTGCCCAGCCCCGGCGGCCCGAAGAGCAAAAGGTGATCCAGCGGCTCGCCGCGCTGCCTAGCTGCTTGCAGGTAGACGGCCAGCTTGGCCTTGAGGCGTTCCTGGCCGACGTAGTCGTCCAGGCTCTCGGGGCGCAGGGTGAGGTCTAGCTCCACGGGTCCATGATACCTTCCGGTTCGGGCGGAAAGCGGGCTAGGGCAGTGCCGAGAAGGGGTGCAAGAGTTCTATGCGGTTCTTTTTCAGCCAGTTCATTACCTCCGGCGGCAAGCGGGCTGCCAGCCGCGCCCAGGCTTCTTCGCCGCGGCCGAGAGCGTAGGAGTTCACCCAGTAGGTGGTGGCGTGAAAGATGAGGTCGAAACCGTCGGCGCTTTGTGAATCCAGGGCTTTCTCGAGGGCGGCCAGGGCGTCTTGCGCCGCTTTTTGAGTAGAGTCGGGGTAACGCTTGGTGGCGTCAACAAAGAGGCCGTCGTTCCATACGAAGGTTCGCCAGACCGCCGGCGAACAGGCGAAGCAGAGGCCGTCGATGTATTCATAAATCTTCACCAGCGTCAGCTCGGCCCTGCCGTCGCCGTCGCTATCGCGCACCATTGCCAGGCCGCCGCTGCCCCAGCCGCCGCTGCTGAGAGTGATCACCTCACCGTCTTGCAGGCTGAAGATGCTAACCGTATTGCAGCAGTGGGCGCCGCCGGAGTAGGTATTGACGATCAGCTCCGGCAGGCCCTCGCCGGTAACCTCGGCCAGCTCGGCGCTTACCAGGTAGTCTTCAGCCAGAACCGTTTCTTCGCCGTCTTTTTGCAGCAGCAGCCGCTGCATTTCCAGGCCGCTTTCGTCTACGAAGTCTTCGACTACAACGGTATAAGGCCCCCAGGAAAACGATTTGGCGGCCGCCACCTGGCCAAGAGCAAAGAGCAGCAAGACCGGCATAATGCGATACATACTTCATGATAATTTTTGTTCTCCATAGCTGCGGGTTGAACTATCACGCTGCGCATTTCGCAGCATCGAGCACGGCAAAAGCGCTGCGGCCCCGGCGCGGTCGTATACTCGGTATGTGTCCAAGCCCGTGCGCGCGTACCTGCAAGAGCTGGCGAGCTCGATCAAAAAAGGCGACGCCCGCGAGGAGTCGTTCTACCCCGCACTGGCCTGGCTGCTAGAAGAGCTGGGCCCGCAGCTGGGACATCCCCGGCTCGATGTAACCATCCTGCCCAAGAAAACCGAGGCCGGTAACCCCGACTTTCGCGTATGGGACGGCTCCAGCAAAATCACTGGCTATATCGAGGCCAAGAAGCCGGGGGAAAACCTTGACGTAATAGCCCAGTCGGAGCAGTTACGGCGCTACCGCAGCACCTTTCCGAACGTCATCCTGACCGACTTCTTCACCTTCATTCTCTACCGCGACGGCCAGGAGATTGCCCGCGCTACGCTGGCTCAGCCAGCACCGGCGTTCGTGGGGCGCACGCCGCCGGTGCACGACGAAGAGGGTTTTCTGCGCCTGCTGCGCCGCTTTTTCGACTACTCCCTGCCCGAAAAGCTGGGTGCCAGGCCGCTGGCTGAACGGCTGGCCCGGCTCACCCGCTTCTTGCGCGATCAGGTGATCAGTACCGAGCTGGCCGAGGGCGAAGGAAACCAGTTACGCGGCTTTTTCGACGTTTTCAAGAAAACGCTGATTGCCGACCTGACCCAGGCCCAGTTTGCCGATCTGTTCGCCCAGACCCTTACCTACGGCATGTTCGCTGCCCGCATACGCGCCCCCGGCGAATTCAACCGCAAACTGGCCTACGACTACATTCCCCGCACGCTGGGGGTCTTGCGCGAAGTCTTCAGGTACATATCGCTGGCTGATCTGCCCAAACACCTCGAAGTCACGCTCGACGAGATTGCCGCGGTGCTGCAAGCGGCCGACGTGGCCGGCATTCTCGAGGAGTACCAGAAGACCCACCACAGCACCGACCCGATAGTTCACTTTTACGAAACCTTTTTGGCCGAGTACGACCCGTCTTTACGTGAACGCCGCGGCGTTTACTACACCCCTGAGCCGGTGGTGCGTTACATCGTGGAGAGCGTGCACCACATCCTCAAAGCCCGCTTTGGCGCGCCCCTGGGCCTGGCCGACGGCGAACGGCCGGTTACACTCCTGGACCCGGCCGCCGGCACCCTCACCTTTCCGGCCATGGCGGTGGAACGGGCGGTTGAAGAACACCGCAGCACCTGGGGGAGTGCGGGCGTAAAGGGCATGATAAAAAATCACGTGCTGCCCCACTACTACGCTTTCGAGCTGATGATGGCCCCCTACGCCGTGGGCCACCTCAAGATTGGCCTGGTGTTAGACGCGCTGGGTTACGAGCTGAGCGACGACGAGCGCTTTAACCTGTACCTGACCAACACGCTCGAGATGGAAACCCTGCCCGGCAGCAACGAGCCCATACTGAGCGCGCTTTCGCTCGAGAGCCGGCTGGCGGGCGAGGTAAAGCAAGAAAAGCCCATTTTAGTAATCCTCGGAAACCCGCCCTACTCGGGCCACTCGGCCAATAAGAACGCCTGGACGGAAAAACTCCTTAAAGGAGACTTTTCTTCTGCGCCGAGTTATTTCAAGCTAAATGGGAAGCCGATAAAGGAACGCCAAATTAAATGGCTGCACGATGATTATGTCAAATTTTTGCGCTTTGCCCAGTGGAAAATTGCCACTCACGGCGAGGGTGTGGTGGCTATGATTACCAATCACTCCTACCTCGACAACCCCACCTTCCGCGGCATGCGCCAGAGCCTGCTGACTACTTTTGACGAGATTTATATTCTCAACCTGCACGGCAATAGCAAGAAAAAGGAAAAAGCTCCAGACGGCGGGCCAGACGAAAACGTATTCGACATTCAGCAGGGCGTCGCCATTGGCATATTCGTCAAGAGTGGCAAGGTCAAAGAAAAAAAAGTTTACTACGCTGATCTTTGGGGATCCCGGGAAGAAAAATATTTTTGGCTTATTTTTGGCCCGTTTAAGCTAAATTATAATTTTGATTTTAAAAATAACGAGGCGCAAGCTTCCATATACTCTCGGCACTCGGTTTACGAGACTTCCTGGGAAATAATTAGTCCAACGGAACCGTATTACTTCTTTGTTTTACGCCAGACGCAGGGCATTGAGCACTACCGCGAGTGGCCGCGGGTAGACGATCTTCTTCCCACGAGCAGCGTGGGGATTGTGACCGCGCGCGATAAGCTGACTATAGCGAGTTCCAAGCAAGAGCTGTTAAACAGGGTGCGCACGTTTGCAGAGCTGGAAGAAGAGCTTGCTCGTGAGGCCTTCAAGCTGGGCAAGGACGTGCGTGATTGGAAGGTGCGCTGGGCTCAGGACGACATTAAAAAACAGCCCATTTCGGAGGCACTGGCGGCCCCCATTCTTTACCGTCCGTTCGACGTCCGCTGGACTTACTACACGGGAAAATCCAAAGGTTTTATAGGGCAGCCGCAAAGAAAAATCATGCGACATATGCTCTCGGGACCTAATTTAAGTTTAGCAACAAGCAAACGGGTAGAAGGCAATAAGGAGTGGGAACACGCTTTTGTTGCTAACCGGTTGATTACGCACCACACGGTTTCAATGAAAGAAGTCAATTATTTATTCCCCCTTCACCTCTACGAAGAGCCCGACACCGGTCTTTTTGGTTTCGGGGCAACCCCGCGCCTGGATACTTCGAGTGCGCGCAACCTTTACCTGAGCTACCTGGCCCACCTGGCCTGGCGGGCCTGGCGGACGCCGCTGGGGCAGGTGGTGGAGCTGGGGCCGGAGCATTTTTTTGGGCTGCTCGGTATCGAAGTAGACGAGCCCGAAAAAGCGCGGGGCCGGCTGGCCGCCGGAGAGCTGGAGTTTGCCGACCTGCCCGGGTTCGACAAAGAAAAGGCAGCCTGGCTGGAGCAGCTACCGCAGCTTCTGTCGAGCCCCGACAAAATTTTGCTCGATACCCGGCAGCCGGGCACCTGGTTATACGTTCGCAAGGTCAGGGGTGGGGAAAACCTGGTGGCCGTTATCAAGGAAGTTACGGGCGGGCGTTTTGAGGTTGCCGCGTTAAAGACCGCGAGCGAAAAAGAGCTGGGCAGCGAGCGCTACCAGCTCCAATGGACGCCCGCAGACCCCTCCCGGCCTGCGGGTAGTACCGGGCTCGAAGGCGGGGAGGCGCCGTCGCCCGGTGGCTCCACTAACCCTTATAGCACAAGCTGGGTCACGCGAAGGCCAAATCTCGATACCGGTATATGGCTCGAGCTGATGAAGCAGCTGGGCCGCGAAGTAAGCCCCGAAGACTTTCTGGCCTACGTCTACGCCGTGCTCTATACCCCGGCCTACCGCGAGAAATACGCCGAGTTCTTGCGGGTCGGCTTTCCGCGCATTCCCATGCCTCGCTCTCCCAAAACTTTTGCCGCTTTCGCCGAGCCCGGCCGGCGGCTAATCGAGCTGCACACTCTGGAGGCGGCCGACCTGGTTCCGCCGAGCGCCAGGTTCTTTGGCGAGGGGTCGGGCGTGGTCGAAAAGCCGCGCTACGACGAGGTGGCCGGGCGCATTTACATCAACAAAACTCAATACTTCGAGCCCGTTAGCCCCGAAGCCTGGAAGTACCGGATTGGCGGCTATCAGGTGCTGGAAAAGTGGTTAAAAGACCGCAAGGGCCGGGTTTTGGAAGACGCCAAGACCTACATGAAGGTAATCACCGCCGTCGAGAAAACGCTGGAGGTCCAAGGCGGTTTGGATGAGGTCTGGCCCATGCTAGAGGCCGAAGCAGTGCCCCAAGCCTAAACTGAAGGCGTGCTGGTCTACCTCGACCAAAACTACGCCTCGCGCATCGCCAAGTACCTGCTGGCGCTGCCGGGGCAGGAGGAGTTTGGCGAGGTCTGGGAGGCGCTCGTAGCGCTGGATGGGCGCGTGGTCGTACCACCCAGCCCGTTCCACGCGCTGGAGCTGCACGGCGGCTACCTGCTGCCCACCTTCCGGCGGATGCTCGCCCGGGTTAGTGGCGGCTGGTGGGTGCGGCCCTGGCAGGAGGTGGCGCGGCGGCAGGTGGAGCGGGGCGGGCTCGAGCGGGACGATTTTTTGTGGCGGCAGGGGAGCTGGGAAGAACCGGCCGATTTATCGCCACTTTGGGGTCTGCTCGATTTGGAACTGGAGGGCGACTTTTACCAAAGGGCGGCCGCGGCCCGCGCCTGGGCGCGGCGGCAGCTGGGCATGCCGCGCCGCGCCGAAGCCGCTCCTTTTTTCCGGCTGCTGGGCCGGCTGGCGGCATTCCGCTCGCTCGAGCCGGCGCGCGAGGAACAGCCCAGCGACCTGGTGGACGTGATAATGGCGGCCACGGTTGTTCCCTATGCCCGCGCACTGGCCACCGACCGCTACCTGCGCGAGGCGCTGGTGCGGCTGGGTGCGGGGGTGCGGGTTTGGTCGGGTCGTACAGCAGAGGTGCTGGAACTGGCGCGCTGGCTAAAAGAGAGCGCCGCGGGCTCTTCTCGCTGACGCCGCGGGCGGCTGGAACGACGAGCGCCGTATGCTGGGGGTATGTGGATCTACGGCAGGAATCCGGTGCTGGAAGCCGCGCGCGAAGGCGGGGTGCGGCGGGTGCTGGTGGCGCGGGGGGTGGAGCGAAAGTTTCTGAAAAGGCTCGAGTCCGCGGGCATCCGCTACGAACTGGTTCCGCGTATCGAGCTGGACCAGCTGGTGCGCACCACCCATCATCAGGGGATCGTGGCCGAGGTGGAGGAGATCCGGCTGGCGGACCCCGGCGCTCCCCTGCAGCTGGCGCGCAGGCGTGGTGAGCTGCCGCTGCTGGTGCTGCTCGACGGGATTACCGATCCGCGCAATTACGGCGCCATCCTGCGCAGCGCCGAGGCCCTGGGCGCCCACGGCGTGATAAGCGAATCCCGCCGCAGCGCGCCGCTTTCGGCGGTGGCCGTCAAGGCGTCCGCAGGGGCGGCGCGGCATCTGCCGGTGGTGCAGGTGACCAACCTGCCGCGCTATATCGAGGAGCTCAAGGAGGCGGGAATATGGGTTTACGGCCTGGCCGGGGAGGGGGAGGTGGCCCTCGAGCAGGCGGACTACGACCGGCCGCTGGCCTGGGTGATCGGTTCCGAGGGGTCGGGTCTGCGCCGTTTGGTGCGCGACCGCAGCGACCAGCTGGTGCACATCGCCCTGCGCGGGCGCACCCCCAGCTTGAACGCCGCGGTTGCGGCGGGGATCGCCATTCACTGGGCCGTCGCCGCCCGGCGCGGTTAGGATGAAGGTATGGACATTGTCAAGACCGCGATACGGCTCATTCGCGCCGAGAGCCCCTCGGGCGGCGAGGCGCCGGCCGCACGCGTGCTCATGGAGGAGGCCGAGGCGCTGGGGTTTCGCCCCGAGCTCGATGAGGCCGGCAATGTAGAGTTCACCCTGGGTAAAGGGAGCCGCGAGGTGCTTTTGACGGGGCACATGGACGTTGTTCCCGCCGGTGAAGAATCTGCCTGGGAACACCCTCCGTACGCGGGCGAGGTGGAGGGGGGCGAGCTGTGGGGTCGCGGCGCGGTAGACATGAAGGGGGCGCTGGCGGCCATGCTGGGAGCCATGGCGCGGCTCGCTGAAAACCCGCCCCCGGGCAGGGTGCGCTTCCTGGCTGTGGTGCAGGAAGAGGTGGGAGGCCTGGGGAGCCGTTACGCCGCTGAGCGGCTGAGCGCCGACGTGGCGCTCTTGGGCGAGCCTTCCAACAACCGCCTGATGCGGGGCCACCGGGGAAGGATCGAGGTCTGGGCCGATTACGAGGGGAGGTTGGCCCATGCCGCCCGTCCCGGGCTGGGCCACAACCCGCTGCCCGACCTGGGGCGCTTCCTTGCCGCGCTCGAAGCCTTCGAGACCGCCGGGCACCCCGAGCTGGGTGCCGCCAGCTGCACGCCCACCTACGTAGAGAGCCGCCCCCGGGCCACCAACGTGGTGCCGGGGCTGGCCCAGGCGTGCGTGGACTACCGCTTCGTCCCCGGTGAGGACCCGGATGCGATCGTGGAGCGCATGCGCCTGATAGCGGGCGACGCCTCGGTCTACGTCCCCGAGATCCAGCGCAGCAGCGGCGAGGTGACGATGCGCTATCCCATGGTCTTCCCGCCGCATCTGGTTCCCGCTGACGATCCGCTGCTGGGTGCGGCGCTGGCGGAGCTGGGGCAGGAGGAGGCCGGTATCTGGTGGTTCACCACCGACGCCCCCTATCTGGCCGCGAGCGGCGCGGTGGTGCTGGGGCTGGGCCCGGGCGACCCCGAGCTGGCGCATACCACCCGCGAGCGCGTGGCCGTTGCCGAGCTGGAGCGTGCGGGGGCGTTGTACGCGCGCCTGGCGCGCAGGTTGCTGGAGGTGCTGGATGAAAACGCCTGACACCAAACGGATTGGGGGGCGGGTCTACGCTTTTTTGCTCTACGGGGAGCGCCCCATAGTGGACGGATTCGCCGCCGAGCTACGCCGGGCCGGCATTCCCGCCGAGATCGAGCGGCCGCCGGTGGAACTGGATGGGATGCTGCCTACGCTCGCACCTACCTCGTTGTGGGTGCCCGAGGAGCAGCTGGAGCACGCCCGCCGGTTGCTGCGCCTGGAAGACGGGGAAGGGTGAAAAAGCACTACGCCGGCGCCGATTACGTCATGCTGGCCGAATGTGAGCCGGCGCTAGCCGAGCCGCTGGTGCGGCGGCTGCGCGCCGCCGGGATAGCGGCCCGCATTTTCGGCCCTTACACCGATTTCGCGGGTATCCTTCCGGAGGCCACGGGCCCGGTGGGCGTCTGGGTACCCGAGGCGGCTGCCGACGCCGCGCGAGCCCTTTTGGAGGACGCCGGTGGCGACACTGGGGATTGATCTGGGCGGAACCAAGATAGCGCTGGGCGTACTCGCGGGGGGACGGCTGGTTTACAAGGACCGCATCGCTACTCCCCGGGAGGGTTGGGAAGCGGTGTTACGGGCCATGGCCGTTGCGGCCTGGAAGGCGCTCGCGGCCTCACCGGTCCCCGTGGAGGCCGTGGGCATCGGCGCTCCCGGCTCTCTAGACTTTGATAGCGGTATCGTGAACTTTGCCCCCAACATTCCCGGCTTTCGCGACGTTCCCCTGCGGGAGAGCTTGCAAGAAGCATTGGGTCTGCCCGCGGCCATCGAGAACGACGCCAACGCCGCTGCCCTGGCCGAGCACCACCTGGGGGCCGCCCGGGGAGCGGGGAGTTCGTTTTTTGTGACCGTATCCACCGGAATCGGCGGGGGGCTGGTGGCGAACGGGCGGGTCTGGCGTGGCGCGTTCGGTCAGGCGGGGGAAATCGGCCACCTTACCGTGCTGCCGGGCGGCCCGGTTTGCGGCTGCGGCAACCGGGGTTGTCTGGAGGCGCTGGCGAGCGGCCGGGCGCTGGCCCGCGACGCCTCCTACGCCTACGCCGGGGCTGTGGATGCCCCGGAACTCTTCCGGCGCTGGCGGGCGGGGGACGCCCTGGCCCGGCGCATAGTGGAGGGGGCTGCCGGTTATTTGGGCCAGGCGCTGGCGGACGTACAGAAGTTATGGGACCCGGAGGTAATCGTAATCGGCGGAGGGGTCGCCGTGGGCGCGGGGGACGCCTGGCGGGAGCTGGTGAGCGCGGCATACAAGAGCCGCGCCACCGGCTGGCGTACCGCCCCGCTGCTTCCGGCGCTCCTGGGCGCGGATGCGGGGGTCATCGGGGCGGCGCTGGCGGCGAAGGATGCGCTGCCCGGCGGGGAATAGGCGGAACCGCCCTTATTTGTCAGCGGCTATTGCGGTCAGCCTTCGCGTTCGAGCTGGTAGTAGACCCGCGGCCCCCTGCGGGCGAGGTCAACGGCCCGGTAACCGTGCGAAAAGGCCCAGGCAAAGGCCTCGCGGGTAAAGAGCCTCCAGGCTTCGGCCAGACCCAGATCGCTGGCCTTGAGCGCCTCCAGATCGGGCGGTACTTCCATGTAGATGCGGCGGGCGGCCGGTGCAAGTAGCCGGTCGGGGCGCAGATCCAATCCCTCGCCGCGGGTTAGCGCCAGCGGTTCGCCTTCCGGTTCCGGCGGCGGGGGGATGTACTCGAGCCGCTCAAGCACCCGCGGGTGCTTGAGCTCCCAGCTTATCAGCAGCCTGTCGGCAGGTATTCCTGCGTACAAACCGGTACGCAGGCCGTAGAAGTCCTTGAAATAGCGGTCTGCCCAGGCCCCGAGCTTGCCCAAATTGAAACGCGCGTTTTTGGTAAGCAGGGGGTCATAGGTCCAGGTGACCAGGTCGTAACCGCGCTGCAGGGCCCAGTGGCGCTGATAGCGCTTGAGCGCGAGCGCCACCCCCTTGCCCTGCCATTCGGGGCGCACCCCCATCTGGTGGGAGTGAAGCCAGACGCGCCCTCCTTCGTAGGCGGGAAAGCCCCAAACGAAGCCCACGGCTTCCTCGCCCGCCCAGGCCAGGGCCACCAGCGCCCCCGAGTGCTGGCTCGCCACCAGCGCCGAGTGCGGGGCGATTTCGCGCTCGCTGAAGTTCCAGGCGGCTATCTGCAGATCTTCGGTAAGCATTATCTCGTCTACGCCGCCGGCCTCGCGCACCTCAATCATGAACTTACGTTACCCGCTTGGAGGCGGGATTGGAAAGAGCCGCTCCAGCGCGACATAATGAAGGCATGAGCGAGCTGGGTCGTTGGCTGGTGGTGCTGGGATTCATCATCGTATTCACCGGACTGGTGCTTTGGTGGTGGCCCGCGCTTTTCGGCTGGTTCGGGCACCTTCCGGGGGATTTGCGCATCGAGCGCGACGGGGTGCGGGTCTACGCACCGCTGGTCTCGATGTTGCTGGTGAGTTTGCTGCTTTCGCTTTTCCTCAATCTGGGGCTGTGGCTGCTTTCGCTGATCTCGCGGTAGCGCGGTGTACACTGGCACAGTGAACGCCCACCTGCGCGGGCTTTTCGCGCTCACTTTGGTAACGCTGATCTGGGGTTCGACCTTCGTGGTGGTCAAGGGGGCGCTCGAGCAGTTTCCACCCAGCCTGCTGATGCTGCTGCGCTTCCTTGTGGGCGCACTTTTCTTTTTTGCTTTCTGGAAGCGTGCCCGGGGAGCCTGGGGCCCCGGTTTCGAGCTCGCCCTTTGGGCCTTCTTGGGTTACGCTACCCAGACTGTCGGCCTGTTATACACCACCGCCGGGCGCAGCGCCTTCATTACCGCTTTGAGCGTCGTGCTCGTGCCGGTGATCGCGGGTTCGTTGGGGCGGCGCGTGCCGGTGTGGGTGTGGCTGGGAGCCCTCGCCAGCTTCGTGGGGGTCGGTCTGCTGGCCTACGACGGGAGCCCCCCGAACGCGGGCGACTTCTGGACGCTGATCACCGCCGTGACCTATGCGATCTACATCCTGCGCTTGGAGCTGCACACCAGCCTCTACGACCCCTTCGCCCTCAGCCTGACCCAGCTGGTAGGTTTGAGTTTGTTTGTGGGCGCGTGGGCGTGGGCGAGTGGAGACCTAGCTGCTCTTGGCGGCCTGGAGGTGCCCTGGGGGGCGGTGCTCTACCTGGGGGTGGCCGCCACCGCCCTCACCACCTGGCTGATGGCCCTGGGGCAGCGCAGCGTCAGCGCCCCCGAGGCGGCGGTGATTTACTCGATGGAGCCGGTTTGGGCGGCAACCTTTGCGTACTTCGTATTGGGTGAGGCGCTGGGGCTTCGGGGCATACTCGGTGGCGCTATGGTCGTGCTGGCGGTGCTGCTGGTGCAGTGGAGCGCCGCGGCCGCGGGCACCGGGCGCGATCGCGCGGCCGGGTAGGATGGGACCATGCGCAGGCTGGTGCTCGTGCCCACCCCCATCGGCAATCTGGCCGACGTGACGCTGCGGGCGCTCGAGGTCCTGCGGGAGGCGGAGGTGGTGGCCTGCGAGGATACCCGGCGCACCGCCAAGCTGCTGCGGCACTACGGCATTACTACACCGCTGCAACGTCTGGATCAGCACACCATGGACAGGGCGGACAGGCTGCTCGAAGAGCATTCCTACATAGCCTACGCCTCCGACGCCGGCACCCCGGGCATCAGCGATCCCGGCGCCGGACTGGTGGAGCTGGCGCTGCAGAAGGGCTTTCATGTCGAGGCGTTGCCGGGCCCCACGGCGTTTGTACCGGCGCTCGTGGCTTCGGGACTGCCGGTGGCCAGGTTCGTATTCGAAGGGTTCCTGCCCGGCGGCCGGGCCCGCAAGAGGAGACTCGCGATCCTGGCGCGGGAGGAGCGTACGGTGGTTCTCTACGAGGCCCCGCACCGGCTGGCACGTACGCTCGCCGATCTCGCGGAGATATACGGACCCGGGCACCGGGTGGCCCTGGCGCGGGAGCTTACGAAAAAACACGAGGAGATATGGCGGGGCAGTCTCGCGGATGCCCGCGAGCACTTCGCGCAGCCGCGGGGGGAGTTCGTGCTGGTTCTGGCCCCCCGCGAGCCTGTAGCCGAAGCGCGCCCTGATGCCGCGGAGCTGGCGGCGGAGCTGGCCGCCACGGGTCTTTCCGGGCGGGCGCTGGCGGAGGCGCTGGAGGCCCGGGGAGTATCCCGAAACGAGGCGCGCCAAGCCGCCTACCGAAAGGAGAAAACATGAAACGAATCGGTGTGTACACCAGCGGGGGCGATGCCCCCGGTATGAATGCCGCTTTGCGTGCGGTGGTGCGCTGGACGGCTATCCGCGAGGTCGAGGTGGTAGGCATACGCCGCGGCTATGCGGGCATGATTGATGGCGAGTTCGTGCCCCTGCAGCCGCGCGATGTAGCTAACATTATCCAGCGTGGCGGTACGATTCTGCGCACCGCGCGCAGCAAGGCCTTTATGGAGCCCGAGGGGCGCGCCCAGGCTGCGGCGCGGCTGGCCGAGGCGGGAATATCCGGCCTGGTGGCCATCGGCGGTGACGGCACCTTTCGCGGCGCCATCAAGTTGACCCAGGAGCACCGCATTCCGGTGGTGGGGGTTCCGGGAACAATAGATAACGATCTGTACGGTACCGATTTCACCATCGGTTTCGACACCGCGGTGAACACTGCCCTCGACGCCATAGACCGAATCCGTGACACCGCCGCCAGCCACGAACGCGTCTTCTTCATCGAGGTGATGGGCAGGCATGCGGGCTTCATCGCCCTGGACGTGGGGCTTGCAGGGGGGGCGGAGGTGGTTGCTTTGCCGGAGATTCCCACCGGCCCCGAAGAGATAGCCGAGCAGATCCGCGTTTCCGAGGCCAAGGGAAAGCATTCTTCTATCATCGTGGTGGCCGAGGGCGCCTATCCGGGCGGTGCCGACACCTTGATGAAGGCCGCACAGCAGATCCACCCGTTCGAGGGACGCGTCACCGTTCTGGGGCACATCCAGCGCGGCGGCTCTCCCACGGCGCGCGACCGGGTGCTGGCAAGCCGTCTGGGAGCGGCGGCCGCGGAGACCCTTGTTGCGGGAACCAGCGGCGTCATGCTGGGCGAGGTAGAGGGGGAAGTGGCGCTCACTCCCCTGGCCGAAGCGGTGGAGCGACGCAAGGCCATAGATCGCGACATCTACGATCTGGCGGCGGTGCTGGCCGAATAGTGTTCAGGGGCGGAGCTCGGGTCCGAAAAATATCTTCCTGGCCACGGGGTTTTGCCGGACCGCGGCGAACAGCCGGGGTGCAAACGGGCTTGAGGCCACGGCGTCCTGGATGATGGGCGGTGAGGAGAGTGCCGGATAACGGATAGCCCCGGTGGCGGGGCTGTATTCTGCCGGCAGCCCGACCCAGAGCGCGAGCGCCAGGAACACCCCCCAGACGAAACCTGCAATACCTCCTAGAAACGGATCAAGCTTGAACGGAAAGGCCACCGGAACCAGGCCGCTAATGAAGGAGGCGGCCAGGCCGCTGCCGATTCCGAGAAAAGGCAGCAAGGACGGTTGGGAAACGTAATCCAGACCCAGCCAGTAGAGCGCGGCCGCGAGAGGCAGGGCTATAAGAAAGCCGCCACCGCGCCTTACGCCCATAGCGGTAGCGAGTGCGGCGGTGGTGATTGCGAGGACGTCGAGCCAGCTGAGCATTGCTTCAGTATACCGGTGCTCGGAGCTGCACACTTGTTCATATTCTGCCGTAACTTCGGAAGAAGCGTCGTAATGTTTCTACGCCGAAATCCAGCGCTTTCACCGGAATGCGTTCGTCGGCGGCGTGAATCAATTCGGAGAAGTTCATGCCCGCCGGCAGTTTCATGGGGGTGAAGCCGTAAGTTTGTATGCCCAGACGCGCGAAGTGCCGCCCGTCGGTAACGCCGGAAAGGAGCAGCGGTACCGCCCGGCTGCCTGGGTCGGCCTCCTCGAGCGTCTGCTTGAGTAACGGGTAGAGGCTCCAGTCCACGTTTTCTGGCCCCGGGTCATGGCGCAGCAGGCGCACTTTGAAGGGAACCGGGATGAGGCGCTTTAGCTCCGCTATCAGGTCATCGGGTGAAAATCCTGGAAGAAGCCGGCCGTCAAGCTGCAGGCTTACTTCGGCGGGAACCACGTTTACCTTTTTTCCTCCCCGTACGATGGTGGCGTTTACGGTGTTGTGGAACAGCGGTTGAAAGAGCCTGGCTCCTCTCCCCATGACGTTGAGTACGCGGTCGGTCAGGCGGGGTTTGAGGGCCAGCAGTAAAGCTGTGCGGGCAGCGCCGCCGAGGCCGGTGGCGATTTCACGGAACATGCGTTCGGCGACGGGGGTGACGTGAACCGGTGGCAGTTTTCCGTCGAGGGCCGTCAGCGCCCGCCCCAGCCGGGCCATCGCCCCGCCGCGGTGTATCAGCGAGCCATGCCCGGCGGGGCCGGTGAAGCTAAGTTCCAGCCAGCAGATCTGTTTTTCGGCCACCATCACCGGGTAGAACCTCTGCCCCGCGATCTCGATGTTGAAACCGCCGAATTCGCCCAGCGCGTGGCGGATTCCCTCAAAGCGCCCGGGGTGTTCGTTCACCAGCCAGGCCGCGCCGTAGTCGCCCCCGGCTTCCTCGTCGCTCACCAGCGCGAGCACCACGTCGCCAGCCAGCTCGCCCGTGGCGTGGGCCTCGCTCACCGCCGTCAGGTACATGGCCACCGCCCCCTTCATGTCGAGTGCGCCGCGCCCCCAGACGTAGCCGTCCTTGATCACGCCCTCGAACGGGGGCACGCTCCAGTCCTGCCCCGCGGTGGTCACCACGTCGAGGTGGCCGTAAACGAGCAGGGGCGGGGCGGCGCCGCGCCCGGAAAAACGGGCCAGCAGATTGGGGCGTTCCGGGTCGCGTGCGAGCAGTTCCGAGCTAACGCCGCGATCCTCGAGCCAGCCCTGCACCCAGCGCATCGCTTCGGCCTCGCGGCCGGGCGGATTGGTTGTGTCGAATTGAATCAGCCGCTGCAGGAGCGAGGTAACTTTCGTGCCTTCCACTTTCTTCTCCTTGGGTTTTACTATATAGCCCATGCAAAGCCTGCAAGTCCGGGGTATGCGAATATGGTTGCTGGACTCGGTAGCCGAGGGCGGGGCGGTTCAGACCGGGGAGCTGGTGGTCACCGGTTCGCACGGCGGCTCGAGCGCTGCCCGCTATGCGCTGTCGTTCCGCCCCTTGCTGGTGGTTTTCAACGATGCCGGGGTGGGCAAGGACGGGGCGGGGGTGGCGGGACTGGAGCTGCTAGAACGCGAGGGTCTGGCGGCGGTGGCGGTAGATTGCGAGAGCGCCCGTATCGGTGAGGCGGCCGACACCTGGGACAGCGGGGTGATAAGTCACGCCAACGTCCCGGCGGCAGAATTGGGATTCCGGGTCGGTGAGCGGCTCCGGGAGGTCGCCGAGAGGTTTGCGGAACGTCGCGGCACGCGGTAACGGGTCCGGTGGCAAAGAGGCCTGCAGTTCTGGCAAACCGGCCGCGCGGGTTCGGATCGCGGCTGGTTCACTCGCGTAGAATGCGTTCGTGCACGTTTTTGTACTGAAGGGCGACTTCGAACTGCTCGACTCCTATACGCCCCTGCTCTTCGAGCTGGGCGCAGGCGGTCTCGAGGAAAAACCCGGCGAGGTCTGGGCCTACTTTCCCGAGCGGGTGGAGCTGCCGCTGCCCGGCAGCTGGCGGGAGCTTCCCGACGACGACTGGCTCGAGGTCTGGAAAAGGGACCTCCACCCGGTGACGGCCGGACCCTTTGTCGTGCTGGCTCCCTGGCACGAGTGGTCGGGCCCGGAGACGAAGATAGTCCTTGAGCCAGGAATGGCTTTCGGAACCGGCCATCACGAAACCACGAGGATGGCGCTCGAGGCGCTGGCCGCCGAACGACCGGCCGGTAAGCGGGTGCTCGACGTCGGCGCCGGTTCGGGAATCCTGACCATCGCCGCCGCCATGCTGGGCGCGACGGCGCTGGGAGTAGACATAGACCAGCAGGCAATAGCTGCCGCCCGCGAGAACGCCCGCCGCAACGGGGTGGAGCCGGAGTTTCGCGCGGGCAGCGTCGAGGTCGCCGCCCCGCCCCAGGATTTGATCCTGGCCAACCTTTACGCCGAACTGCACGCCGAGCTGGCCCCGGCTTACGCCCGTTTGCTGGCGCCGGGGGGCCGCGCCTGGATAACCGGCGTCCTGGCGGATCGCGAAAACGTGGCCGACGCCGCCATGCGCGCCGCCGGTTTTGTGCCGCTGGGCCGCAGGCGGGAAGGCGAGTGGGTGTTGTTGGGGTACCGTAGGTGAGGAAGCCGCGGGTATTCGTTCCCGAACTGGCTCCCGAAATCCGTTTGGCGGGGCAGGAGGCGCACCACCTGATTCACGTTTTGCGGGTGGAGCCGGGTCGCGAGGTCCTGGCTTTTGACGGCTCCGGGCTCGAGGCGGCCGCCCGGGTGGTGAAGGTTGAGGGCGGGGCGGTCGTCCTGGCGGTCGCCAGCCCCGAACCGGCCCTGCGCGAACCGCCGGTCGCCGTCGTTCTCCACATCGCCCTGCTCAAAGGCGACAAGCTGGCCGGTGTGGTCCGGGCCGGCAGCGAGCTCGGCGTGAGCCGTTTCGTGCTGCTCGTAACCGAGCGCAGCGTTCCCCGCGAGATGGGCCGGACCAAGCTGGAGCGGCTGCGCCGGATCGCGGTTGAGGCCGCCAAACAGTCGGGACGGGCGCGGGTGCCCGAGGTGGCGGAGCCGCTAGCGCTGGCAGAACTGTCCCCGGTGGAGTTTGGTCTGGTAGCCCACCCGTATACGCCGACGACGATTAACGCCATCAATTGGCCCGAAAGCGGCGCGGTGGCACTCGCCAGCGGACCCGAAGGAGGGTTCACCGAGGCCGAGGTGGAAC
Source organism: Thermaceae bacterium (assembly GCA_027067955.1). Taxonomy (GTDB): domain Bacteria; phylum Deinococcota; class Deinococci; order Deinococcales; family Marinithermaceae; genus Oceanithermus. The sequence goes on along the minus strand of JAMOUW010000059.1, from coordinate 59,582 downwards.
ACCTGACCGGCCTGGGCTTCGCGCCCGTCTGTCTGGGTCCGCGCATCCTCCGTGCTGAAACCGCGCCGCTGGTGCTGGCCGCCGCGGCCGCGGCGCTGCGTTGTCTTTAACCCGCCTCGCATGCAAGGGGACTAGCGTATAGGGGATGAGACCGACCCCGGTATTGCTGCTCGTGATGCTGATGCTTCTATCCGCTTGTCGTTACACTTTCTGGCCGCTGATTCCCCCGGAGGAGACCTATCCAGAAAGGATATCCATCACCGGCGCGCTCGATCCCGCCGGTGACGTCGCCCGCGTGGCGCTGGATCTGCGGCGCTGGCCGGAGCCCAATTATCTCGAACTGAAATGGCTTGCAGGCGACCATATGGTTGAAGAACGGTCCCTGTGGGTGGAGCGGCCCCGGAAGCTGGAGCTGACGTTTCCTTACGAGGAGGGGCGGTTCTACAGATTGCTGGTCATTGTTGAGGGCAGGTTGCTGCTCCAGCTCGACCTCGGGGCGCCTAGCCTGCCCCCGCCGCCCGCACCGCCAGGCCAAGGACCAGCGGCAGGGTCAGAAAACTGAGCAGGGTGGAGAGAACGACCACCCGAGCGGTGCGTTCGGCGTCCCCGCCGAACTCGGCCGCCATCAGGTAGGTGTTTACGGCGGCCGGCATACCGCTGATAAGGAGCAGCACCACCAGGTCAGGCCCCCGCAGCCCCAGGGCCAGTGCCGCCAGGTAGGCGAGCAGCGGCCCGCCCAGTACGCGCAGCAGGCTCGCGAAGAGGTCGTAAGCGCCAACTGAGAAGCGCGACTCGGCGATTTGCATCCCCAGCGAGAGCAGTAGCATGGGAATGGCGCCCTGGGCCAGCATGTGCACGCCGCCTCCCAGGTTGAGAGGGAGCTGCAGGTCCACCGCGTTGGCGATCAGCCCGAGCACGACCGCCCAGATGAGCGGCAGGCGCAGCGTCATCTTTAGCTGTTCCAGGAAGCCGCCGCCGCTGAACAGGGCGGGGCCAAAGCTGAACAGCAACATGGTGGCGACGACGAAGATGATGGTCGCCCGTTCCAAACCGGCATCGCCCAAAGCGAAGAAGGCCACCGAGAGCCCCATGTTGCCGGTATTGGGAAAAGCAGTGGTGGCGGCCAGGCTGGCACGGGTCGGCTGTGGCAGGTTCAAGAAACGGCCCGCCAGCCAGCCAGTCAGAGCGAAACCGACCGAGGCCAGGGCGAAGGCGCCAGCCAGCTTGAGGGCGCCGCCCAGGTCGGCCTGGTTCCGCCAGAGCTGATCGAAGACCAGGAAGGGGACGAGAACGAACAGGGTTAGCCGCGTTAGCGGCCCGCGGTCGATCTTGAGCAGTTTGACCGCCAGGTAACCGGCGGTCACCATCAGCGCCACCGGGGCGACCGCGCCTAGCAGCACGCCTGCTCCGCCCACGCCTAAGCCTCGAAGAGGATGGGAATAATTATCGGGTCGCGCCCGGTGACCTTGCGGATGAACTTCTTGGCGGGGTAGTAGACGTCGTCGCGGATTTGCTCGAGCGGTTTCTTTTCGTTCACGCCGTTCCTGATCGCTTCCAGCGCCATCCGCCGTATTTCGGCGTGCAGCCGCTGACCGGCCTTAACAAAGCCGCGGCTGACCACTTCCACCACCGGATTGGCGGACACCAGGGCGGTGATGATGACGATGCCGTCGGCGGCCATGTCCTGGCGCTCCTCGAGGATGTCGTCGGTAATGTCGCCCACCCCCAGGCCGTCTACGTAGAGGGCGCCGGCCTTGACCCTGCCGGTCTTTTTCAGGTCGCCCGCCGTCAGCTCGAACACGTCGCCGTTTTCGGCGATGACGGTTTTCTCCGGGGGTTTGGGCATTCCTTCGGCCAGCCACTTGAAGTTGGTCTGGTGACGCATCTCGCCGTGCCAGGGCATGAAAAATCTGGGTTGCACCAGATTATAGAGAAAGCGCAGTTCTTCGCGGCTGGCGTGGCCGGAGGCGTGCACCTTGTAGGCGGGCGGATAGAGAACCTTGGCTCCCAGCTCGTAAAGCTTGTTTATCACCCGGTTGACGGCTTCTTCGTTGCCGGGGATGGGGCTGGAGCTGAGAATCACGGTGTCGCCTTCGCTCACGCTCAGTTTGGCGTGGCGGCCGAAGGCGAGCCGGCTCAGCACCGCCATGGGCTGCCCCTGGGAGCCGGTGGCCAGCACCAGCACCTCGCGATCGGGGATGTCCTTGATCTCGTCGGTGGTATAAAGCCGGTCGGCAACCTCCAGATAGCCCAGCTCGAGTGCAATCCGCGCAAACTTAAGCATGCTGCGGCCTTCCATGGCCACCTTGCGCCCGTGCCGCTCGGCGGCGCGGATTACCGACTGCACCCGGTGGATGTGCGATGCGAAGGTGGTCACGAAAACCCGCCCCTCAGCTGCACCGATGGCGGCATCGAGCGCTTTGGCCACTTCAGCCTCGCTGGGGGTGATGCCGGGGCGCTCGGCGTTGGTTGAGTCTGCTATCAGGAGCAGCACCCCTTCAGCACCGGCCTGGGCCACCTTGGCCAGATGGCTGACCTTGCCGTCGATCGGCGTCGGGTCGAGTTTGAAGTCGCCGGTGTGAACCACGTTGCCGACCGGGGTGCGGATGATGAGCCCCGAGTTGTCGGGTATTGAGTGGGTCATCCGGAACATGTCCACCGTGAAGTAACGCCCCAGCTTGAGCGTTTCGTCGGTGCTGATCGTATTCAGCTCGTACTCACCCGGCTTGAGGCCGAACTCTTCCAGCTTTCCGCGCAGCAGGCCGAGCGTCAGCCGCGCCCCGTAGAGCGGAATCTTGGGGAGCTGCGGCAGCAGGAAGGGCAGGCCGCCGATATGGTCTTCGTGACCGTGAGTAAGCACCCAGCCCTTGATCAGCTTGGCGTTTTCCACCAGGTAATCGATGCGCGGGATGAGGATGTCCACCCCGGGCATGTATTCCTCCGGGAAGGCCAGACCACCATCCACTACCAGGATTTCGTCTTCGAAGCGAAAGGCGGTGATGTTCTTGCCGATCTCACCCATGCCGCCTAGCGGTATAATTTCCAGCTTGCCGATGGAGGCGGGCACCTTGGATTTACGACTGCGGGGCCGCCGGCGGGCCGGACGGCGGTTAGTTGATGCTTTTTTTTCGGTCATTCATTCTCCTGAGCGGCCGGGCCGCCAGGGGCACCCGGCCGGCTGCTTGCGTATCTAGCGATTGCGGCGCGGTCCACCGGAGCGGGGCGGACGCCGCGGCGGGATCTTGCCCTCGAGCTCGGGGCGGACCAAGTCTACCCGCCCCTTCTCGTCTATGCGGTTTACCTTGACGGTTATCTTGTCGCCCACCTTGAGATGGTCTTCCACCTTGTCGACGCGCTCTTCGGCGATCTGGCTAATGTGCAGGAGCCCTTCGGTGCCCGGGAAGAGCTGGATGAAGGCGCCGAAGTTTGTGGTGCGCACAACCACGCCCTCGTAGACCTCGCCCACCTTGGCCTCGCGGGTCATGGCTTCGATGCGGGCCCGGGCCTCCTCGGCCGCCGGCCCTTCGGCCGAATAGATGCGTACGGTGCCGTCTTCCTCGATGTCGATGGAAACCCCCAGTTCTTCCAGGGAGCGGATGTTCTTGCCCCCGGGGCCGATAACCGCACCGATCTTGTCGACCGGGATCTTGATGGAAACGATGCGGGGGGCGAAGGGTTTGAGCTCCGGCCGGGGCGCGGGCATGATCTGCTGCATCTGCTCCAGAATGTCCAGGCGCGCTTCCCGGGCCTGTTGCAAGGCGCGGCGCATTACCGCGGCGTCCAGCCCCTGAACCTTGATGTCCATTTGCAGCGCGGTCACGCCGTCGCGGGTGCCGGTTACCTTGAAGTCCATGTCACCCAGGGCGTCTTCCATGCCGAGGATGTCGGTGAGCACCACCGGTTCGCCCTCCTCGGGCTTTACCAGCCCCATGGCGATGCCGGCGACCGGTTTCTTGATGGGCACGCCGGCGTCCATCAGCGCCAGGCAACCGGCGCAGACGGTGGCCATCGAGCTGGAACCGTTGGACTCGAGCACGTCGCCGACAACGCGGATGGTGTAGGGGAAGTCGTCCTTGTCGGGCAGCATCGGTTTGAGCGCCCGCTTGGCCAGGTTGCCGTGGCCGACCTCGCGCCGGGAAACGCCGCGCAGGCGCTTGACTTCCCCGGTCGAGTAAGGCGGGAAGTTGTAGTGGACCAGGAAGTCTTCGGACTCGTCCAGACCCAGGTCGTCGATTATCTGCTCGTCGCGGCCGGTGCCCAGGGTGATGGTACCCAGCACCTGGGTCTCGCCGCGGGTGAAGACCGCGGAACCGTGCGAGCGCGGTAGCACGTCCACCTCGATCCATATGGGGCGGATTTCCTCCGGGCCCCGGCCGTCGGCGCGCTTCTTCTCCTCGACTATCATCCGGCGCAGCTCGCGTTTGGTCACGTCGCCGAAGGCCTGCTTGTAAAGCGCCCTCCGGGCCTCGGACTCCTCGTCCTCGCCCGGGGCGACTTCCTCGAGCAGCTGGTCGCGGAAGGTGTCGAGCGCTTCGGCTCGCTCGTGCTTGGACGCGGTGAGCAGTACTTCTTTCAAGCCGCGTTCGATGGCCAGCTGGTAAAAAGCTTCGAGCTCTTCGTCTGACAGCGTCGGTGGCGGAGTCCAGTCAAACTTGGGCTTGCCAAGTTTCTCGCGCATTTCCTCCTGGAGCGCGATCAGCGGTTGCATCTCGCGGTGGGCGAAGTCGAGTGCCTCCACCAGCAGGTCCTCGCTGACCTCCCTGGCGCCGGCCTCGACCATGATGATGGCGTCCTTGGAACCGGCAACGATGAGGTCCAGCTCGCTTTCCTCGAGCTGTTGCAGGGTGGGGTTGATGACCAGCCGGCCGTCCACCCGGCCTACGCGCACGCTGGCGATGGGGCCCTCCCAGGGGACGTCCGAGAGCGACAGCGCCGCCGAGGCGGCGATGGGGCCGAGCACGTCGGGCGGGTTCTGCTGGTCGGCCGCCAGGACGGTCAGGATTACCTGCACTTCGTGGCGGAAACCCTTCGGGAAGAGCGGGCGGATGGGGCGGTCGGTCATGCGCGCCGAAAGGATGGCCTTCTCGCCCGGCCTCCCCTCGCGGCGCATGAAAGAGCCGGGTATTTTGCCGATGGCGTAGTGGCGCTCTTCGAACTCGACCGTGAGCGGCAGGAAGGGCATATCCACCGGATCCTTGGATCCTTCGGCGGTGCCCATGACGATCGTCTCGCCGTAACGGACCCAGACCGATCCGGAGGCCTGGCGGGCGTACTTGCCGGTTTCGATGACCAGCTCGCGACCGCCGAGCATGGTGCTGAACCGGTGCGGGGAAGGGGTGTTTTCTGTGGATACGGGCATCTTGTTCACCTGTTTGCTTTCTTTTACGCGACAAAGCGGGACCGGAGCCCCGGTCCCGCTTTAACTTTGTAATCCAGTCTACTTCCTGAGGCCGAGTTTCTCAATCAGGCTCTTGTAGCGTCCGGCGTCTTCGCGCTCGAGGTACTTGAGCAGACGCTTGCGCTGGCCCACCATCTTAAGCAGGCCGCGATGCGAGTGGAAGTCGTGCTTGTGTTCGCGCAGGTGCTCCGAGAGGCGGTTGATGCGTTCGGTGAGGAGCGCCACCTGGACTTCGGTGGAACCGGTGTCGCCGGGGAACTGGGCGTGCTGTTCGATGATCTGCTGTTTTTCCGCTGCGGTCAATGCCATCTTTTCCTCCGTCAGGCCGGGAAGCGCCGGAGCCCTTCCCGCCTCAAGCAAACTAAAGCCTACACGCCAGCGGGCGCGAAGTCAAACAGCGCCGCCTCCCCGCGGGGAGGCGGCGCGAGAAGAGCGCAAACCTACCACAGGCGCATGCCCGGGGCGGGCACCATGTGCATGAACAACTGGACGAGTGTGGGCATATAGACGATCAGAACCAGCACCACGGCGGCCCCCCACCAGAAGAAGAGGCGGTCCATGACCTTGACGCCGTTCTTGCCCTCGGGGCCGGAGATGGCTTCGGCGATGGGGACTTCGGGAACCTGGTCCGCGGGCAGCCGGCGGCGGGAAAGCAGCGTGGCGAAGAGGACGTAGAAGAGCTGAACCGCAGCGATGGTGAGGATGACGCCAGCTATGGCGTTGAAGACCATGTAGAACGACGAGCTGGCGTAAATGCCGTCATGGGCGGCGCTCATCGCCGAGATGTGGGCGCGCCGGGGTACCCCCTGCAGACCCATCATGTGCATGCCGAAGGCCAGAAACATCATGCCCGTGAACCAGAGCCAGACACCGGCCAGGGCGGTACGGGGTGCCGCCAGGGGTTTGTGGGTGATGTGGGGGATGAGCCAGAAGGCGATGCCGAAGAAGGTGAGGGTTGAGGCGGTGGCCACCGGCAGGTGGAAGTGGCCCGGTATCCAGGCGGTGTTGTGCACTACGTAGTCGAGGGTGAAGCTGGCGTTGACGATGCCGCCGGCGCCGCCGAAGATGAAGGCCACGGCCCCGAGGATCTGGGCTACGAAGCTGGGGTTCCTCCAGGGGAGCACCCTGATCCAGCCGAAGACTCCTTTGCCGCCCTTGCTTCTGGCGGCCAGCTCGAGCGACGCGGCGATGGTGAAGGCGGTCATCAGGCTGGGCACCGCCACCATCATCGTCAGTACGGTGTGAACACCCTTCCAGAAGGCGCTGATGCCGGGGTCGGCGAACTGGTGGTGGAAACCCACGGGGGTGGAGAAGACCAGGAAGCCCAGGAAGGCCATGCGCGCGAGCGGATCGGAAATGAGCTTTCCCCCTGCCTGGCGCGGCAGCAGGCCGTACCAGGAGACATAAGCTGGAAGCAGCCAGAAGTAAACGATCGGGTGGCCCGACCACCAGAAGAGCGAGCGCGCCAGCAGCGGATCGACGCCCCGGATCCAGCCGAGCGACCAGGGGATGAGGAAGAAAACGGCTTCCACTACCAGGCCGATGGCGGCCAGACCCCACATCATCCAGGTGGCCGTGGTCATGAAGGTGACCAGGGGGGTGGGCTTGCCCGGGTTCTGCTTCTTCCAGCGCACCCACATCTCCACCGAGAGGAAAACGCTCACCAGGCTGGAAACTATGATCAGTGCGGCGCCGACGTAGAAGGCCCAGTGGCCCTGGAGCGGCGGATAGAAGGTATAAAGAACGGTGGCGTTGTTGAGCAGCAGGGGCCAGGCGGCCAGCGCCAAACCGATCAGCGCGATCCACCAGGCCGCCCAGGCGACCGGCATGAGCGGCCGGATGTCGGAATCACGCGCCTGCAGGTAGAGCAGGGATCCCTGGATGAAGAACTGGGTGAAGACGATGGCGTTGAGAACCCCGTGCAGGGTCAGCCCCTGGTAGTACGACTTGAAGATGGGCTGCAGGGCGGGGTAGAGATCGATGCCCGCGTAGTTGAAGATCTGGAAGGGGCCGAAGATCACGCCGATGGACAGGGCTAGGAAACCCAGCACCATGAAGTACAGCGACACCTTCTTTTCCGGGTGTGTCGCGTAGATGTTTTCGGGGGAAGCGCTACGAACGGCCATGTTACTTGTCCTCCACGATGATCTTGCCGATCATGTCCTGGTGCCCGAGGCCGCAGTATTCGTTGCAGATCACCAGGTATTCACCGGCCTCGTCGAAGGTGTGTTCCACCTTACCCACCTCGCCGGGGATGACCTGGACGTTTACGTTGGTGCCGCGGATGTAAAAGCCGTGCTGCACGTCGGGGCTGGTGACGTAGAAGATTACCCGCGCTCCCTTGGGAACGCGTATTTCGCCCGGGAGGAAGCTGAACGCCTGCGCCAGCACGTAGGCCGTATAGACGTTGTCGCCGGTTTGCTCTACGCGGGGGTTGGCGAAGAGGCCGCCTTCGCTGCGCACCGTGGTCGGGTCGACGCGCTCGGCGGCGCTGGGCACGTAAAAGGCGAAACCGGTGAGGGTATAGCCGATGAAGATCAGGAACACCACGATCATTACGAGCGCGAAAAGGAGCCAGCTGCGTTCATACTGTTCGATGGCGTGGATAAGTTTTTCGTTGTCCATGGCTAACCTCTTTGGATAAACAGGTAGAACACGCCACCCCAGAAAATCAGGATGGTGACCACCAGCACGCCGATTACGAACAAGGTACCTGTGGGCCGGTCTTCATTGCTCATCTCGATACACCTCCGCACGCACTGGTTTCAGAGTACGAAGAGGAAGTAGGACTAATGTCCCATTTTAGCGCCTGTACAGGATGGGGGGCGCTACAATGATAGTTACGATGAAAAACGCCGAGATAGCCCGCATCTTCGCCGAGATTGCGGACATGCTCGACTTCCTGGGGGACTCGCCCTTCCGGGTGCGCGCATACCGGGCGGCGGCGCGCTACCTGATGGACATGGAAGAGCCCGTCGAGCGGGTAGCCGAGGGGGGAGTAAAGGCGCTCGACGCGCTGCCTTACATCGGCCACGACCTGGCGCTCAAGATTTTGGAGTATCTGGAGACCGGTAAGGTCAGGAAACACGAGGAGCTAAAGGAGAAGGTGCCCCCGGGGGTGCTTGAGGTCATGCGGGTTCCCGGCATCGGTCCCCGCACCGCCAAGCGACTCTATGACGAACTCGGGGTGGATTCGCTGCCGAAGCTGCGCCGGGTTCTGGAAAGCGGCGAGGTGCTCAAGCTGTCGGGTTTTGGCGAGAAGAAGCGACTGCGGCTCCTGCACAACCTGGAGCTGGTGGAGGCGGCCGGCCGCCGGCGGCCGCTAGGGGAGGTGCTGTGGTCAGCCAGGGAGCTGGTGGCGCGGCTCGAGCGGCTGCCCCAGGTGGAGCAGGCGGCCATCGCGGGCTCGGCGCGACGCTACAAGGAAACCGTTGGGGACATAGACCTGCTCGCCGCCAGCCGTCGCGGTCGCGCGGTGTCAGACGCCTTCGTGCGTTTTCCCGAAGTAGACGAGGTGCTGCTCGCCGGGGCCAGCCGGGCGACGGTATTCCTCAGGACTGGTTTGCAGGTGGACCTGAAGATAATTGCGCCCGAGGCCTGGGGCTCGGGATTGCAATACTTTACCGGCAGCAAGGACCACTCGATCAAGCTGCGCACGCTGGCTCTGGACCGGGGGTTGAAGGTAAACGAATATGGCGTCTGGAAGGGGGCCGAGCGGGTGGCCGGGGAGACCGAAGAAGTAGTCTATGCGGCTTTGGGTCTGCCCTGGATTCCACCGCCGCTGCGTGAGGACCGCGGCGAGATCGAGGCGGCCCGGGACGGCAAGTTGCCGGAGCTGGTGCGGCTCGAGCAAATAAAGGGCGACCTGCAGGTTCACTCGACCTGGTCCGACGGCAAGATGACGCTGGAAGAGCTGGCGGCCGCGGCCGCCAGCCGTGGCTATGAGTATCTGGCGATCACCGACCATTCGCCGGCGGTGCGGGTGGCGGGCGGGGTGCCGCCAGAGAAGGTGCCTGAGCGTATCGCTGCCATCCGGGCGATAAACGAGAAGAACGGCGGTCGGCCCTATCTGCTGGCCGGAGCTGAGGTGGACATTCTCCCTGACGGCGGTCTTGACTATCCGGATGAGATCCTGGCGCAGCTGGAGGTTGTTCTCGTTTCGGTCCACGCACATTTCAACCTGAGCCGCGAGGAACAGACCCGGCGGCTGCTCAGGGCGATCGAGAACCCCTACGTTCACGTGCTTGCCCACCCTACCGCCCGCCACCTGGGCAGGCGCGGCCCCATCGAGGCCGATTGGGACAGGGTCTTCGAGCGGGCCCGGGAGCTGGGCAAGGCGGTGGAAATAGACGGCTACTACGCCCGTCTCGACCTGCCCGACGTGCTGGCGCGACGCGCCGGGGAGCTGGGGCTCGCCGTCAGCCTATCCACCGACGCCCACGCCACCGACCACCTGCGCTTCATGGAGCTGGCGGTGGGCACGGCGCAGCGCGCCTGGCTGGGGCCAGACCGGGTCCTCAACACGCGTGGTCTGAAGGCACTCCGGGACTGGCTGACCGGGGTTCGCGGTTAGGAATCCTCCCCGCGGCTGCGCCAGGGCAGGTGCAGCGAAGCAGGCGCGAGCGGCTTAACCTCTTGCAAGGGCACACCCCGCTCGCGCCCCCAGGCTTCCCAGGCTGCAGCCGGTTTGCTGCGGAAGAAATCGCTGATTTCCTCGAAAACACCGTTTTCCTCGTCGGTGCGGGCGGCCGCCGACCCGAGCCATTCGGGCCGGTCCGCCGCCCGGCAGAAACGCGCCCACAAGTGCGGCTCCAGCGCTGCGAGCGCGACGCGACCGGAAGAAGCCGGGTAAATGTGATACGCCACGCGGGTGCCATCGAGACCGGGAATGGGCGGATATGCGAACACGCCCAGCGTTTCGCTCAGGTAGACCTCGTAGAAGCCGCCGCCCCGGTGCAGCCCCGCAAGTGCAGCCAGCGCCGCCCAGAGCGCACCGCTCACGTCGGCGAGCTGGGTCCGGGTCCAGGCCGTTTCGAGCCGGTCGAGAAGCCCCGCGGCCGCCAGGTAGGTAAGGTCGTGGCCCGGGGCGGCAGGGTCATCGCGATGTCCCGCCAGGCGCACGTAAACCAGACCGGGATTGTGTTCGCGCAACACCTGGTATCCCAGCCCCAGACGTTCCATAACCCCGGCACGATTGGACTCGAGCAGGATTGCGGCGTCCTGAACGAGCTTTAGCAGGGTTTGTTTCCCCTGCTCGCTCTTGAGGTCCAGCATGAGGGTGGCCTTGCCCGCGTTCAGCCAGGCGTGGGTCTCGGGTTGCCAGCGTTCCAGGTCGTCACCCCCGGGCGGCAGCACCCGCACTACCTCGAAATCCATGCGCCCGAGTATCAGACCCACTAGCGGCCCGGGCAGCAAGCGGGTGAGATCGAGGACACGACCGCTCAATAGACCCTGCCCCCGGGCGGAACGTCACGCTCGGTTGTGAGCAGCACCACCCGCCCCTGTTCGTCGGGAACGCCCAGGACCAGCACCTCGGAAGGAAAACCAGCTATGCGGCGCGTGCCCAGGTTGATTGCGACCACCACCATCCTCCCTTTCAGGTCTTCGGTGCCGTAAAGATCAGTTAGTTGAGCGCTGGATGTCTTCGTGCCCAGAGGACCCAGATCGATCCACAGCTTCCAGGCCGGAACACGGGCTTTTTCGTTCGGTTCCACCCGGATGATGCGGCCCGCCCGCAGATCCAGCGCTTCGAAGGCATCGAGCCCGGTCACGTTTCCGCCTCCTGCAGGAGATGGCGCGCTTCGCGGACTGCGGATTCGAGCAGCTGTTCCAGCCTTTCGTCTTCAAGATATACCGCACGCGCGGCCATTTTCACCATCGCGGCGGCCGGGGGCCAGTCGGCCAGAGCGTCACCCAGCTCCGCCAGGGCCGAAATTCCAGGATCCTCCAGAAACGCTGTAAGAGCCGCTTCGACCTCCATGTTCCCATGGTAATATGCCCGCGTGATCGAACACGACGAGCTGGAGCGCATAATCTCCCGGGAGTCTCCTGACGAGCTGCGCTTCGCCATTGCCCGCCTGGGCGAGCTTCCTCCCGCGCGGGCGCGTGATGGATTGCTCGCCAGGGCCTATTTGGCGCTGTCCCGCAGTACCCGGGGAGAAGAAAGGGAGCGTTCCTTCCTTGCGGGTTACAGCTATGCGCGTACGAGTCGCGATCCCGTGGCGCGCCCGCAAGCGGAGCTTTTACGGGCCGAATTCGAGAGCTGGAAGCGCTAGGGCGCCGCGGACATTCCCGGCACCTTTCTCGGCGGGCGGCGGGGTCGCCGAATTCGTTCTGAGCGCGGGTGCCGACCCGTGAAGAAAATGCCCCGGATGTCGTCGCGGGCCGGTCGCGGGGGGTGAGCGTTCGAAATAGCGAAAAGCGCCCGTGCATGCACGGGCGCTTTTTTTGGTTGCGGGGGCAGGATTTGAACCTGCGACCTTCGGGTTATGAGCCCGACGAGCTACCAGACTGCTCCACCCCGCGTCGCAAAGTCAAATGTAACAAAATATGGCACGAGGTGTCAAGCTGAACCCGACTCGTGAAAAAATGATGGCAGGGGCGTTAAGCTCCATGTGTGCGAATTTTCTTGTGACGTAAGTGAACAACCTGATAGAATAGCGCAAAGAATGTCGGTACCGGGAGGAAGTCGTTTTATGAAACCAATGTGGATCATCCTACTGCTTCTCGGGAGCTGGTTCGCCTTCGCGCAGACCACCCCTTCGGCCAGCAGTCCGGACCTTGCAACTCTGGAAGCGCGGCTGCGTGAGAAACCCGGCGATCTCGCCACGATGATAGCCCTGGGCAACGCTTACCTGGACGCCGGACGGCTGGACGAGGCCGCGGGCATTTTTGAGGAAGCGCTGGCGCTTGACTATCAGAACTACGACGCGCACTTCGGTTTGGGCCTGGCGCTTTACCGTAAGGGAGATTTCCAGGGGGCGCTCTTCGAATTCGATCAGGTAACCCGGCTCTTCCCGGACCGTTATGAGGGCTGGTACAATCTGGCGGTTACCTATGCCGATCTAGAGCGCTGGCGGGAGTCGGCCGACGCCTTCCGGCGGGCCCTGGCGCTGGGCGAAGAACAAAAGCTGGCTCCCGAAGTGTTGCGTCCGGCCTATCTGGGCTTGGCGGCATCGCTGCGCCGGCTGGGTTCCCCCGACGAGGCAGCGGCGGCTCTCATCAAAGCTATGGACAAGATAGGAGAGGACGAGGAAGTTCTTTTCCTTATTGCCGATAACCTTTCTATGGCTGGAAAGCCCAAGGAGGCGATCCCATACCTGTACAAGGTCCTCAACAGGGATCGTGCGCATCTGGCGGCGGTAAGCCTGCTAGCGGACATATACGTGGGTCAGGGCCTGACGGACCGGGCGATACGCGAGCTGGACAGGTCTTTGGAGGCTGCCGACCGCCCCGACGTCAAGGCCAGCCTGTTGCTAAAGAAAGCCAGGATTCTCGAGAGTATAGATCCCGACAAGGCGGCGGAGCTTTTGCGGGAAGCTGCCGAGCTCGACGGCAAGCTGTGGCAGGCACGCTATTCCCTGGGCAGCAAGTGGTTGCAGGAGGGTGACGCCGACCGGGCTTTGATGGCTTTCCAGCAGGCTTATAGCGTCAAGCCCGACGAGCCGCGCATTCTGGTGGGTATGGCCGCGGCCTATTTCCAGAAAGAGGACTACCAGCAGGCCTTGCGCTACGCCAAACTGGCCGCCGCGTCATCCGAGGGGGCGGTCAAGGCCGACGCGCTGCTGATAGCTGGCAAGAGCGCCTATCAGCTGGGGCGTTACGGTGACGCCCGGGCCATGCTGTTGCAGGCGGCCGAGATGGCGCCTGACCGCGCTGACGCCTGGTTGTGGCTGGGGCTCGCCTCGTATGCCCTCAAGGACATCAACGCGGCGATCACGGCGCTGGAGCGCGCGGTGCAGCTGGACCCCTCGCCGATAACCCGCCTTAATCTCGGCGCCGCGTACCTGGCCAAGAAGCGCTTCGGGGACGCCGAGAGGATGCTCACGCAGGTGGTGCTGGAGGATCCGGACAACGCCGAAGCCTGGTACAACCTGGGCTGGGCCCTCAGAGCGCTGTCGCGCGAACCGGAAGCGCAGCGCGCCTGGAGGCGCGCCCTGGAGCTCGGTTTCGAGCCTGCCCGCAGCCTGATCAAGAAGTGAGCTCCCCGAGGAGACGCCATGCGCTGGTTACGTGACAACTGGATCGATGCGCTAATCTTCACGGTGTTTGCAATAACCGTCGTGGGTATCGTTCTGTTCCTGACCGGAGTCAACCCCTTCAAACCAGCAGCGTCCCTGGGGCTGGGATCGCAGCCCCCGACAGCCGGCAGTCCGTCTTCCCAAGAGGCCCCCGGGCCGGAGGCCGGCGCTCCCGGGATCGTTGATGAGCCCGTTACGGTCGTACCCCTCCTTCCCGAAGCTCCCGAGCCGCAACCCGGCGGCGAGGCTGCGCCGTCCACTTCTGCATCCGCGCCTTCCACATCCACGCAGCCGGCTTCCACCCCTTCCGGCCAGGAACAGGCGGGGGCGGTCTCCGAAAGCCATCCTGCGCCGCATGTACCTGCAGGCCCCGAAGAGGGCGTCTACAGGGTTTCTGTGGGTGCCTTTCGGAATCCGGTGAACGCCCTGGTGCTGGCCCAGAAGCTCGAAGCGCAGGGTTACCCGGTGCGGCTCGAGCCCGTGGGCAGGATCACGCGCGTGGCCGTGGGGCCTTATACCAGCAAGAGCGAAGCGCTGGAGGCTGCGCGCAGGCTGTCCCAGTACGAGCCTCAGGTATATCGCGGGGGGAGTCCTGAGCCCGGGCGCAACTACCTGCAGGTGGGCGCCTTCAAGCAGCTGGAGTCGGCCGAAGCCACGGTCAGGCAGCTCCGGGAAAAGGGGTTCGAACCGGTCGTCTTGCTATATCAAAAGCCCTGGATTAAGGTCTGGGTGGGACCAGTTCCGCCGGACCGGCTGGAGGAGCTCAAGAACCGCCTGACCGAGGCGGGGTTCGACGTGGTAGAGGTACGCTAGTGGCCAAGATCCCCGATGCTACGATTACGCGCCTCGTGCGTTACCTTAGGGTGCTCGAGCGCATGGAGCGTGACGGCGACGTGCATACCTCCAGCGAGGAGCTGGCCAGGCTGGCGGGGGTTACCGCTTTTCAGGTGCGCAAGGATCTGGCCTATTTTGGCAGTTACGGAACCCGCGGGGTGGGCTACACCGTACCGGTCCTCCGCCGCGAACTGCGGCAGATCCTCGGTCTCGGCCGCCGCTGGCGGCTGATACTTGTGGGTATGGGGCGTCTCGGTCAGGCGCTGGCCGATTATCCCGGGCTTGCGGACGGCTACGAGCTGGTGGCCGGTTTTGACGTAGATCCCTCCGTGGTCGGCAGGCGGGTGGGCCCGCTGGAGGTTCGCCCGCTGAACGAGCTGGAGTCGGTTGTGCAGAGCGAGCACGTGGACGTGGCCCTTCTTACGGTGCCGGAGGCGCAGGCCCAGGCGGTGGCCGAGCGACTGGTTCGTGCCGGCGTCCGCGGCCTGCTCAACTTCGCGCCCGTAGTTCTCAAGCTGCCGGACGGGGTGGCGGTCGAGAACATAGACTTTATGGCTGGACTTTCACGGTTAGGTTTCTTTATGCTTAACCCAAGGTGGCGAGAGGAGATGATGAGATGAAGAAATGGTGGATCATATTAATCGTCGCGGCTACGTTGGCAGTTTTGATCAGCGGTTGCGGCAACTTCCGCCCAGGCAACCCCATAGGTGTACCGACGGTTACCATTTCGCTGGGCGAACGTTCATTGACACAGAGCGAAAAAGGATGGACGCTGGCGTTCACCCTCAAGGTATACAACCTGCCGGGATCCCCGGGGGGCACGATCAACAGCTTCAGGCTTCTTGGCGGCGGCGCCCTGACGGCGGGCCTGTACGTTTCCGATTGTCCGGTAAAGACGCAGACCAACTGCGATCCCACCGAGGCGCCTTTTAAGATCGACCTATCGTCGTATCCCCCTGCGGGAACCTATATCATCACCGCGTATGATGCGGCGGGCCAGAACGGCAAGATGCTGACGATCAAGCTCCCAACACCCTTGATCGTTCATTGAGTCAAAAGGCACTCTCGACCGCGATCTGGCAACTCTTGTAGGGTGGTAGTGTGACGCTTTGGCGACCGACCCGTTCTCCAGATGTGCCGCTCGAGAGTTTTGAGAAAAAACTTAAGGAGCTGCTGCGCTCGGACATTGAGTTCATCCAGCTGATCGAGGATGACCTGGTTACCGCCGGGGGTAAGCGGATCCGACCCCGGCTGGCGTTACTGGCCAGCCGGGCGCTAGGTGGCGTTTCCCGCGAGCTGGAGCTGGCGCTGGCCGTCGAGCTGCTGCATTCGGCAACGCTGCTCCACGACGATCTGGTGGACGACGCCGAAACCCGCCGCGGCCGTGAGGCCGCATTCCGCAAGTACGGCAACGCCGTTTCGGTGCTTTCGGGCGATTACCTGCTAAGCCGGGTGCTTTTCTTGCTGGCCGAAACCGGCAGCGTAGAGCTGGTGCATCTGTTCGCCGAGGCGGCGCGCCAGCTGGCGGAGGGGGAAGTTCTGCAGTTCCAGGCCGCCGCCTACCAGGAATACTCCGAGGGCCAGTACTTTCGCATTATCGAGAGCAAGACCGCCGCACTCATGCGGGCGGCCACTGAAGGAGCGGCGATACTGGGGGGTGCCGCACCGCTGCTGCGAAGCTCGCTGGCGCGCTTCGGCAGGGAGTACGGAATGGCTTTCCAGATGCGCGATGATTACCTGGACCTGATGGGTGATCCCGAGCGACTGGGCAAGCCAGTAGGCGGCGATGTTCGCGAGGGCAAGGTAACCCTGATCACCCTGTGGTTGTTACAGAACGATCCTCAGGTGGTGGAGCCCATACTCGCCCGGCGCGGCGCGGAGGATGGAGACATCGCGCGGTTGCGGGACCTGGCCGTGCGCAGCGGCGTGGCGGAGCGGATGGTCGGGGCTATCGCGCGCAGGGTGGATGCGGCCGTGGAGGCGCTGGGTGCGCTTCCCGATGGCGAAGCCAAAACCGCCTTAGAAGGATTGGCCCTTGCGGAACTGGAGCGCTTGCAGTAGATATGCATGGTGGACCTTAGGGGGTGCACATGCTGAATAGCGCCTATAAACCTCCCGGAGAGTCGGGGCTCTGGAACGATTTCCTGATGCAGCTAGAGCGCACGCTTGCGCACGTCGACGCTCACCCGGCTACCGTGGAATACCTGACACACCCGCGCAGAACAGTTGCCCTCACCGTGCCCGTACAGCTGGACGACGGCACGGTGAATTTTTTTAGTGGCTACCGGGTCGTGCACAACATAGCCCTGGGCCCGGCCCGTGGAGGGGTGCGTTATCACCCGCGCGTTTCCCTGGGGCAGTCGGTGGGGCTAGCGGCCATAGCCACCATCCAGTCGGCGGTTTTCCGCCTGCCGTACGGTGGCGCAGCCGGCGGGGTGTCGGTAGACCCGCGTAAGCTTTCGCCAGGCGAGGTCGAGCGTCTCACTCGTCGTTACGCGGCCGAGCTGGTCGAGGTTATCGGCCCCGACAAGGACATCCTCGGTCCCGACCTGGGTACCGGCGAGCGCGAGATGGCCTGGATGATGGATACATTCTCCACCAACCGCGGTTTCACCGAACCCGGCGTCGTGACCGGAAAGCCCCCGCAGCTCGGGGGTATTTCCAAGCGGGGAGAGGCGGTTGGCCGCGGTGTGCTCTATGCGGTGGAGGCCTTCAGTAAATTCCAGGACCGTGATTTAAGCCGTAGCACCGTGGCGGTGCAGGGCTTCGGCAAGGTGGGGCGCGCGGTGGCGCGTCTGTTTTCTGAGGCGGGGGCTCGGGTGGTGGCCGTTTCCGATGAGTGGGGCGCAGTATACAGCCCTGAGGGCATCGACCACGAGGCCCTCTTGGCCCACTACAAAGACACCGGCCGCATCGAGGGTTTTTCCGGCGCGCATACGATCGGGCGCGATGCTCTGGTGGGTCTTGAGGTCGATTTCCTGATCCTTGCCGCTCTGGAGGGCCTGATAAACGAATCCAACGCCGATCAGGTGCGGGCGCGGGCCTTGGTCGAGTCCGCGGTGGGCGCCGTCACCGCGGATGCTGACGAACAGCTGCGGCGTCGCGGGGTACCTGTTGTGCCGGACGTGATTGCGGGCGGCGGCGGCTTGACGATGGACTATCTCGAGTGGGTCCAGAATTTCTCGATGTTCAACTGGTCCGAGGAGCACGTGTGGTCGGCGATGCAGCGCCGTGTCGCCAAAACCCTGGAAGAGGTGTGTACGTACGCCGAAGCCGAAGAAATAGATCTGCGCCTCGCCTCGTACGCGATCGCGGTGGACCAGATCAACTTCTCCACGCATATGCGGGGGGTGTATCCATGAAGAGTGAACCGCTTTCTTACCTGCCGGCCAGCGACCAGGGCCCCTGGGGCATCTACCTGGAACAGGTAGAGCGCGTCACGCCCTATCTAGGTGAGCTACAATACTGGGTCGACACGCTGAAAAGGCCCAAGCGCATCCTGATAGTAGACGTCCCCATCCATCTCGACGACGGCACGGTGGTCCACTTTGAGGGCTACCGGGTGCAGCACAATACCTCGCGCGGCCCCGCCAAGGGCGGTGTGCGTTACCACCAGGACGTAACCCTGTCCGAGGTTATGGCGCTGGCGGCGTGGATGAGCATCAAGAATGCCGCCGTAGGGCTGCCCTACGGCGGTGGTAAGGGCGGCATCCGCCTCGACCCGCGGCAGCTTTCTCCGGCTGAGCTGGAACGCGTTACCCGTCGCTACACTTCCGAAATCGGAATCCTGATTGGACCCAAAAAGGACATTCCCGCTCCCGATGTGGGCACCGGCCAGCGTGAGATGGCCTGGATGATGGATACGTTCTCGATGAATGCGGGATCCACCACCCCCGGGGTCGTGACCGGAAAACCAATCGCCATCGGCGGCTCGCTGGGTCGGCAGGACGCCACCGGCAACGGCGTTTTCTTCACGGCCGCTGCCGCTGCTGAGAAGATCGGGCTTCCTATAGAGGGCAGCCGCGTGGTAATTCAGGGCTTCGGCAACGTAGGCAACGCTGCCGCACGCGCTTTCTTCGATCACGGGGCCAAGCTGGTGGCCATTTCAGACGTAACCGGCGCCGTTTACAACGAGGAGGGTATCGATCCTTACGATCTCACGCGCTACGTCGCCGAGTCGGAAACGCGCGGCGTTCTGGGCTACCCGGGGGCGGAGCCGCTGCCTGCCGCGGAGCTGTTCGCGGTACCGTGCGAGTTCCTGGTACCCGCAGCGCTCGAGCGCGTCATCACCGAGCATAACGCCCATAAGGTGCAGACAAAGATCATTGCCGAAGGGGCCAACGGTCCCACCACCCCCGCCGCCGACGACATTCTTGCCGAGCGGGGCGTCGTTGTGGTCCCTGACGTGATCGCCAACGCTGGCGGCGTTACTGTTTCGTATTTCGAATGGGTCCAGGACTTCAACTCGTATTTCTGGACCGAAGAGGAAATTAACCAGAACCTGGAGCGCGTTTTGCGCGAAGCCTTTGAAGCCGTCTGGCAGGTGGCCCAGGAGCGCAAGGTGTTATTGCGGACTGCGGCGTACATAGTGGCGGCTACGCGTATCCTTGAAGCGCGTGCTCTCCGGGGGCTGTACCCCTAGACCCTCATTTGCCATCTGACCGGCCCATCCCCGCGGGGATGGGCTAGGCTTTAAGTATGGTGCGCCCCCTGCCTGCCGAGATAGCCTGGCCCCGCTGCCGCAGGGTCACGCTCAAGCCCTTTCCCTACGGCATGACGGCTGCGGAGTGGCGCGGGTTTTGGGAGAGCTTCCGTGACCCGGAGATCGCCGAGTGGAACGGCAACCGCCCCCTGCGCATGCCGCTGTGGTTGTTCAAGCGGGTGGTGATGGGGGAGATCAAACGCGGGCACCGGCTGGGTTTCGTTATCCTCGACGAGCACGGCGACTGGCTGGGTACGGTCGAACTCTACGACTTCAACGGTCGCGAGGCCACCCTGGGTATCATTCTGGGTCGCAAGGAGCGCTGGGGACGGGGGTACGGGCGCGAGGCGGTGGCGGCGGTTCTCGCGTACGCCTTTCACCACCTCGGTTTGGAGCGGGTCAAGCTGAGCACTTTTGCACACAACATGCGCGCACGCCGCGCTTTTTCCGCCGCGGGGTTTCGCGAGCGGGGAGAAGTGAACCTGCCCGGCGGCAAGAAGGACGTTCTCATGGAGGCGTGGAAAGATGACTGGCGCAATCCCTGTAACGAGAAAGGTGACGGCAGGGGAGGGAGCGCGGGAGGCTTGTGACGCCGTGCATTCGCCGAAAGAGCTCTATAGCACGGTAACCGAAAAGATATAGTACCCGGATGTAGAATGGGGCCGTACACAATGGATTTTGACCTGAAGCGTTTTTTGCGCGAGCAGTACCAGGTGCCCGGGATGGTGGCCCCGGGGCGCTTCGAAAGCGAGCTGGCCAAACGCATCGGTACGCCCCGGAAGCGCAAGCCCGTGCTAGCGGCGTGGCAGGCTTATTTGAGCGAGCCCGGCCGCGATGCGGTGCGAAGTTTTTACAGGCGCACGCTCGAGCCGGGGCCGCACCGGCTCGAGGGGCTGGTGTATGCATTGCACTACCCCTTTTTGCAATTTTATGGTCGCGTGGTCCCCGGGCTTCTGCCTGCCGCTGGCAGGGTGCTGGAGGTCGGGGCCTATACCGGGGCGATGCTGCACGCGCTGGCGTTGCAGCGCCCGGAGCTCGAGTGGCACGCTCTGGAACCTCTGGAAGAGGCGCTGAGCCGGGGTGAGCAAATGAGTCGGCGTCTGGGTGCGAAGGTCGAATGGCATGCCGGCTGGTGGGAGGAATTCGAGCCCGGGGAAGGTTATGACGCGGTGCTCATGCTTTCGGTCCTGCCCGAGGGGCACCTGCGCGAGGACCTGCCCGCCGAGTTCACGAACGACGCGGAGTTTTACCGGACATTCTCGCTATGCGAGCGGTTCGAGCGGCTGGAGGCGGTGCTGAAACCCGGCGGCAAGGTGATTTACGGGCACGGCCCTTTTCTGGGAAAGCACCCGGAGGCATTGGTGCGGCTTTTGGAGGCAATGGGCTTCGAAGGCGTGATCCTGGAGGGTTCCGGAGACTATTCGCTGGTGGTAGCCCGGAAGGGGAGCATTGTGCGCGATGCGCGGGAGCTTGGCTCTTTGCCCCGCGTGCGGTCCGAACCCGTGCCCGCCCCTGGTGCCGACCCCCTTGTCGAGGCGAGCGAGGCGCTTGCCGCCGGGGATGGCGGGCGGGCGCTGCGGATCCTGGACGGCGTGAGCGGTCCGGATGCGGCCTGGTTGCGCGGGCGGGCGCTGGCCGGGCTGGGTCGCTGGCGCGAGGCCGAGATCGCCCTGGCACAGGTGCCGGGAGAGGAGGCGCGCGAACTGCGCGTGCGGGCGCTGGTAGAGCTGGGTCGCGGATCCGAAGCGCTCGAATACCTTGAATCGCTGGCGGCACGCAAGCCGGGTTACCTGCAACTGCTGGCCCGGGCTTACACCCAGGCGGGGCGTGAAGCCGAGGCTCTGCGAACATTTGCCGGGTTGGAGGGGGAGAGGCCGCGCGAGCTGGAGAGTGCTCTGGAACGCTATGCGGAAAAACTTTTTCGTGAACTGCGAGCGGGGCGGCTCGCCGAGGTGAGCCGCCGCGTGGAGTTTGCCGAAGATCTTTCAAGCGAGTTTCTTACCCGTGAACTTCTGTATCTCGGTTTGCATGCGGCGCTGGGACAGCGCCTTTGGGCCAGGGCTGAGCGCTATGCCCGCCGTCTCTACGACCATGGCGAGGTGAGCGGTGCGGTAGGTTTGGCGCTGGCCCGCCTGCGCATTCGCGATGTGGACGAGGTCGAGGCTATCGAGCGGGAGGCCCTGGAGGCCGTCGAGCCCTATCTCACCGATGCGGTGGCGCGTAGCGAAGACCCCCTCGCGCTAATGGCCCTCGGCCGTTTACGCTACGAGCAGGGGCGCCTGAACGAGGCGCGGAGACTGCTCGAGCAGGCAGCCCGGGCGGCGCGGGGTGCGGCCGTGGGGTCGGCTTACCGGCTCCTGGCCGAGGTGCTCGAGCGTTTGGAGGCGCCCTTGCCGGAGGTGCTGGGGGCGCATAAGCGAGCCCACGCCTTTCACCCTTATGCCGCTGATCGCTTGTTCGATCTTGCCGAGCGCGCTGCAGCGGCGGGGGAGGAGGTTTTGGCGCGGGAGTTTCTGGGGGCGTTGCGCGAAACGGGACTCACGGATCTCCCGCGTGAGCGTTTTACGTCGCTGGTCAGGTTGATCGAGACCCTGGAGGGCCCCTGGGAGGCATTCCGGGTCCTCTGGGATGCGCTCGCGCGCACACCCGATGCCGGACCCGAGCCGCTGGAGCAGGCATACCGGCTGTCTCGCCCCTTCGCCTCTTCGGAGGAAGCGGAACAGGCGCTGGCCGCCTATGTAGGCGTCCTCAACCAGCATGGCCGCGCCGAGGACGCGCTAGCGCTATTGGAGGCTGAGGTCCGGCGGCGTCCACATCTGCCGGGACTGCTCTTCGATCTCGCCGAGCAGTACGAAAGACTGGGTCGTTTCGGTCGCGCTCAGGACGTATGGAAACGGGCGCTAGAAGCCGCGTACTACCAGCAGAAAGACCTGGAACTGGCCCGCGAAGTGCTGCGCAACCTGCTTTTTTTGAACCCCCATGACCCGGAGCTGGATCTCTACCTTGCCGAGCTCAAAGCCACTGCCGCCAAGGTTGCGGAGCTGGAAGGGGCGCCGGATCCGCTCGCCGGGCAGACTCCCCAAAGCATAATGACGGCGGGCCTGCCCAGGTTTTCGGGTGAATACCTGATAGTGCTTGGTGGCCATACCCAACTGCGTAGCCGCCTTAAACCGCGGCTCGAAGAGCTGGGGCTGAAAGTAGACTGGTTCGATTCCGATTCGACTACCGCGGCGCGCGAAAGCTTGCGGCGCATTCAGAGCCGCCTGGGAAGGGCCCACGGGGTAATGATAGTTAGCTCTTACGTTGGTCACGATCTTTCGGAGCCGGTTCGTTCCGAAGCGATGGCGCGCAATGTGCCGGTTTTTATTACCCCCGGTCGCGCCCGTGGCGTAACCGGTTTGGTGCGCGCCCTGGCGGAGTTCGCTCCAGACATAATAAAGAAGGCTCTTGGCTGACTGCCCGGTTGGCGCCAAAGTTCCGAATTTCCTGTTTTTGTTGGAAAAGGGCGGTTGCCGCCATGCTTGCTATCATCGCATATGGCGGGTGCAACCCTGTTGCGCCCTGTTTGTTGTATTTTTGCGGGGTTTCGAAACAAATATATATCACTGCAAAAGGACGCTAGCTTTGCATCAAGGCGGCAAGAAGGTGAAGATATAAAATCGCAAGTTATTTAATAAAGCCCTTTCCGACAGTGACTCTTAGCATATTGACGGTCACCATCACGGCGAGCAGAGGTCCTTCTTCCTGTGTCCTGGGTGGCGGTATCAGTGGTTTGGGTGAGGGCAGGGGGATAAAGCTGCTCGAAACAGTCAGTGGCCAGATTGTGGTTGCCGCCCAGGACGACGCCTTTGTGCTTCCTTAGAAGTTTGCTCGAGGGGCCGAGTACGAGGTGGTTATAGCTGCGAATCCGGTTAATCAGGGTTGCGTTCTCGAAAGCGGTCATGGAGTGATTGCTTCTGCGAATGTGTTTAATGTCGAGGTCACCTGTGGCGACTCGGGATCACTCGACACCAGTTTCGGGCGTGACGGTGTTGTTGTTAAACCGCTTGCGCCGTCGATGGAAATTAGGTCCGTTGCCGTTCAGGCCGATGCAAAGATCGTGGTAACAGGATCTGCAAGACAGGCGGCCGGAGGTACCGATCTGTTGCTCGCTCGCTTTCTAAGCGATGGCAGCTCCGACGCCGGCTTTGGCAGTTCTGGATGGGTCACCGCAGATTATGGAGGCGAGGATGAATTTGGCGAGAGCCTGGCCTTGCAGGCGGACGGCAAGATCGTGGTGGCTGGCTACCAATACGACGATGGTGACTACAGGCCAATGGTGGTTCGCTTCCTGGCTGGCGGCGGTCTTGATGCTGGCTTTGCTCGCTCGGGCTTTCGCATTGAGAACATGGGCGATGGTTATCAGGTTTACAAACCAGTGATGGATGATGGCAAAATAGTCGTTGCCGGCAACAAAGATAGCGGTGCTCATGGCAGCGATGTTTTGTTGGCGCGGTACCTGGCGGATGGCAGCCCGGACTACGGCTTTGGTAATGGAGGTGTGGCGGAAACAAGCTTGGGCTCGGATACCCGCGATTATTCGCTGGCGCTGGCGATTCAGTCCGATGGTCGCATATTAGTTGGCGGCGGCCGCTTCTCCAGCGCGTTGCTTCTGTCGCGCTTTTGGCACTAGGAATACCAGCAGGGCCGCTGGCGCTTGCGCCAGCGGCCCTGCTGGTATGATGGGCGGCGATGACGCAAGAAATCCCCATCGAAACGCTTGCGATCAACGCATTGCGCTTCCTGGCTGCCGACGCGGTCGAGGCGGCCGGGTCCGGACATCCCGGCATGCCCATGGGCGCGGCGCCCATGGCCTACGTTCTCTGGCACGATTTCCTCAAACACAATCCGGCTGATCCACGCTGGCCCGATCGTGATCGCTTCGTGCTCTCCGCCGGCCACGGATCGATGCTGCTCTATGCGCTTTTGCACCTCAGCGGTTACGACCTGCCGATCGAGGAGCTCAAGCGCTTCCGGCAATGGGGCTCGCGAACTCCGGGGCACCCCGAGTACGGTCATACCCCGGGGGTGGAGGTCACCACCGGGCCACTGGGGCAGGGGATCAGCACCGCGGTGGGTCTGGCGCTCGCCGAGCTGAAGCTGGCCGCCGAGTTCAACCGGGAGCGTTTTGAGATAGTCAACCACCATACCTACGTAATCGCATCCGACGGTGACCTCATGGAGGGCGTTTCCTCGGAGTCGGCGAGTTTGGCAGGGCACTGGCGTCTGGGCAAATTGATCGTTTTGTGGGACGACAACCGCATTTCGATCGACGGTCCCACGTCGATAGCCTTCAGCGAGGACGTTCTGGCCAGGTACAAGGCGTACGGCTGGCAGACGCTCGTCGTTGAGGACGGCAACGACACCGGCGAGATCCGCGCCGCTGTAGAAGTCGCCCGGGCTCATGCGTCGGCACCCACCCTCATCAGCGTGCGTACCCACATTGGTTACGGTAGCCCCAAGCAGGACACCCCCGAAGCGCACGGTGCGCCCTTGGGCGAGGAGGCCCTGGCGGCGGCGCGGGAAAAGCTGGGCTGGCCCTACCCGCCCTTCGAAATTCCCGATGAGGTGTACGCCCATTACCGCCGTGCCCTCGATAAGGGGTCTGCGGCTCAGGAGGCGTGGGAACAGAGCTTCGAGGCCTATAGCTGGGAAAACACGGAACTGGGTGAGGCGTTCGTGCGACGGGTGGTGCAGCAGGCATTGCCGGCGGGTTGGCGGGAGCGCCTTCCCCGTTTCGAGCCCGGATCCCGGATTGCGACCCGCAAGGCCAGCGGACAGGTGCTGGCGGCGTTGTCCCCCCATCTGCCGGAGCTTTTGGGCGGATCGGCTGACCTTACCCCGTCCAACAACACCAAGGCGCCCGACATGAGCAACTTCAGTGCCGATCGACCCGAGGGCCGCTATATTCATTACGGTGTCCGCGAACATGCTATGGGCACCATAATGAATGGTCTGATGCTGCACGGTGGTTATCGTCCCTACGGCGGGACGTTCCTGGTCTTTTCCGATTACATGAGGGGGGCGGTGCGCCTGGCGGCGCTGATGGGAACCCCCGTGGTTTATGTTTGGACCCATGATTCGATCGCTATCGGTGAGGACGGACCTACTCACCAGCCAGTGGAGCATTTGATGAGCTTGCGGGCAATGCCGGGCCTGTGGGTTATCCGCCCAGCGGACGCCGCTGAGACCGCAATGGCCTGGCGGATGGCCCTGGAGCGCGGGTCCGGCCCTACCGCACTCATCCTCACGCGACAGGGCCTGCCCGTTCTCGACCGCACGCGTTATGCACCGGCGGAAGGGGCCCTCAGAGGCGGGTACGTTCTCAGTGAGCCAGCTGATACGCCGCGCGGGGTGATCGTTGCCACCGGTAGCGAGGTGCCGCTGGCGCTCGCGGCCCAGGATCTGCTTGCAGAGAGGGGGGTACCGGTGCGCGTGGTAAGCCTGCCATGCTTCGAAGCCTTTGCCGAGCAGGACGACGCCTATCGCAGCGAGGTGCTTCCCTCCGGGCTTCCGGTCCTGGCTGTCGAGGCCGGGGCGAGTTTGGGTTGGGAACGTTATGCGGACGACGTCCTGGGTCTGGATCGCTTCGGTGCCAGTGCACCTGGCGAGGTAGTGTACCGGGAGCTGGGTTTCACTGCCGAGAACGTAGCGGCGCGTTTCGAGGCGCTTTTAGAGGGGTAGCGTATGAAAAGGGTCGTAAGCGTATCCATTGGATCGTCCAAGCGCGACTCCCGGGTCGAAGCCGAGTTCCTGGGGCGTAACTTCTCTATTGAACGCGTCGGTACCGACGGCAGTTTCGAAAAGGCAACCCAGCTCATCCGCCAGCTTGACGCCGACCCGGAAGTAGCGGCGATCGGGCTTGGGGGAATAGACCTTTACCTGTATGCAGCGGGGCGCCGCTATACCATCCGGGACGCTCTCAAGCTGGCGCGGGCTGCGCAGCAGACGCCCGTAGTGGATGGATCAGGTCTCAAGCATACGCTGGAGCGCAAGGTGGTGCATGATCTGGATGAAGAATTGCACTGGAAAGGGCGCCGGGTGGTAATGACCTCCGCCGTGGACCGGTTCGGCATGGCGGAGGCATTGTGGGAACGCGGTGCCGAAATGGTCTTCGGCGACCTGATCTTTGGTTTGGGATTGCCGGTGCCCATCCGTACGCTGCGCGGTCTTCGCCTCCTGGCGCGGCTACTGCTTCCCGTTTTCACCCAGCTGCCCTTCAAAATGCTTTATCCCACCGGCGAAAAACAGGAGAAACAGGTGCAGGATTGGCGGGGTAAGTACTATGCCTGGGCCGATGCGGTAGCGGGAGATTTTCTGTACATAAAACGCTTTATGCCCGCTAATATTACGGGCAAAATAGTACTCACCAATACCACCACTTCCGAAGACGTGAAGATGCTGCGTTCCCGGGGCGCGTCCATGTTGATAACCACCACTCCCCGCCTGGGAGGCCGCAGCTTCGGCACCAACGTAATGGAAGGTGTAATAGTAGCCCTTGCGGACAAGTATCCGCTTACAGAGAGCGACTATCTTGAGTACATCGAGCGTCTGGGCCTGGGACCAAATATAACCAGGTTCTCCGACGGCGAATAAAATGCGAATTGGAGGCTCACCTGCATGATCAGCGTAACAGATCTGAGACCCGGCACCAAAGTAGAGATGGACGGCTCCCTGTGGGAGTGCGTCGACTACCAGCATCAAAAGATCGGTCGCGGCGGGGCCAAGGTAGTGGCCAAATTCAAGAATCTCGAAACCGGCGCCACGGTGGAGCGCAGCTTCAACTCCGGCGAAAAGATGAAGGACATTTTCGTCGAGGCGCGCGAAATGCAGTACCTCTACCCCGAGGGTGAAGAGCTGGTGCTCATGGACCTGGAAACCTATGAACAGTTCCATGTACCCAAAGCCGCTGCGGGTGAGGCCGCCAAGTTTCTGAAGGAAGGGATAACCCTTATCGCCGATGTATATGACGGCCGCGTTATCAAAGCGACCGCACCCACCGTGGTGGAGCTGGAGGTGGTGGAGGCGCCTCCAGGGATCAAGGGCGATACCGCTTCCGGCGGTTCCAAGCCGGCGACGCTGGAAACCGGCGCTGTGGTGAACGTCCCCCTATTTATTGAATCCGGGGAAGTTATCAAGATCGATACCCGCACCGGCGAGTATGCCGGCCGGGCCTAGGAGGCGTGCGTGAACCCCAAAGAGATAAAGGCCATACTGCAGGCGATGGTCGCCACGGAAACCGACGAGCTGACCCTGGAAACCCCCGACTTCAAGCTGTCGGTGCGGCGCAGCGTGGCCGCGCCGCCGCCCCCCGCGCCCGTGGCCGTGGCGTCCGCTCAGGCGGCTCCTGCGGCTCCAGCAGAAGCCCCGCCGCCCGCCGTTGATAATGCTCCCGCCGCCGGCCCCCCGGAAACCGTGGACGCAGAAAGCGAGTGTCCCGGCTGTACGGAGATTTCCGCCCCAATCGTGGGAACCTTTTATCGCAAACCGGCCCCGGACGCCGACCCGTTCGTGAACGTTGGGGACAGGGTCGAAAAGGGGCAGGTGGTATGCATTATCGAAGCGATGAAACTTTTCAACGAGATCGAGTCCGAAGTTTCTGGCATTGTCCGCAAGATTCTAGTTGAGGATGGCGAACCGGTGGAATACGGCCAGCCCCTCTTCTTAATCGAGCCAGCATAGGGGGCGTATGTTCAAGAAAGTCTTGATCGCCAACCGCGGCGAGATAGCTCTGCGCATCCTGCGCGCCGCCCGCGAGCTGGGGGTGCGTACGGTCATGGCGCATTCAAAGGCCGATGCGGACAGTCTTCCGGTGCTACTCGCCGACGAGGCCATCTGTATCGGTCCGGCCAGCCCTCAGCAGAGCTATCTCAACATCCCCAACCTCCTTTCCGCGGCTATTATCAGCGGCGCCGACGCCATCCATCCCGGTTACGGATTTTTGGCCGAGAACGCCCAGTTTGCCGAGATGACCGCGGAGCACGGTATAACATTCATCGGTCCCACGCCTGAGAATATGCGCATGCTCGGGGACAAGGCGACCGCGCGCCGCATAGCCCGTGAGGCCGGTGTGCCGGTGGTCCCGGGTACGGATGCGCTTTCGGGCATCGAGGAGGCGCTTGTGGCGGCGGCCGATATCGGTTATCCCATAATCCTCAAGGCCTCGGCTGGCGGTGGTGGCCGGGGTATGCGGGTAGTGCATAACCCTGACGATCTTGAGAATGCCGTTTTGCAGGCCCAGGAGGAGGCCCGGGCGGCGTTTGGCAATCCTGAGATCTACCTGGAGAAGTACGTCGAGGAGCCCAAGCATGTCGAGGTCCAGGTATTGGGTGACGGCCAGCGGGTGGTGCACCTTTGGGAGCGCGACTGTTCCATTCAGCGACGCCACCAGAAGCTCTTGGAGGAGGCTCCTTCGACGCTGCCGGACGATGTTCGCCGGGGTTTGGTCGAGGCCGCGGTAAAATTGGCCTCTCACATCGGCTACATCTCTGCGGGCACCCTCGAGTTCTTGGTGGATCGTGAGGGCAATTATTACTTTATAGAAATGAACACCCGTATCCAGGTCGAGCATCCAATCACTGAAATGATTACCGGGGTGGACCTGGTCGCCGAGCAGTTCCGGATCGCTGCGGGGGAGGGGCTGCGTCTTTCCCAGGACGAAATCGAAGCACGGGGTCACGCCATAGAAGTGCGCGTCAATGCCGAAGACCCCGAGCGCAACTTTCGTCCTTCGATCGGCAAGGTGGAGACCTTGCTTTGGCCTGGAGGGACCGGTGTCCGCATCGACTCGCACGTATATACGGGGTATACGATTCCCAGCCAGTACGACTCGCTCATCGGTAAGGTGATTGTGTGGGGGGGCGATCGCGAGGAGGCGATCCGGCGTATGAAGCGCGCCCTGGCGGAAACCGTGGTGGACGGACCCGGACTCAAAACCACCGTACCCTTTCACAAGAAGGTGCTGGACAACGCCTTTTTCCAGCGTGGCGCGATATATACAAATTTCATCGCGCGGCGCATGTCCGAATAGGCCGCAATGCGGTAAGGTGAAATCATGGTGGAATACGAGCTCAGCGACGCGGCGATCGTCGGCATAATCACCCTGAGCCTCGAGGGGCTGGAAGGGGCGCAACTGGCCAGCGGCGCCAGCCGCAGCGTCGGGGACGTGCTCTCGGGGCGTCGGGGGCGGGCGGTGCGCATTTCCCGTGAGGAAAAGCGCATTCGCGTGGAGCTGCAGCTGGTGGCCCGTTATGGGGAGCCGTTGCAGGACCTTGCGGAGCAGGTGCAGCGTACCGTTCACGACTCACTAACGGCTACTACCGGGATGAAGGTGGAAGCCGTGGACGTGGTGTTCGTCGACGTTACCGCCGAGGGAGAGCATGCGGCGTAAAGCACGCGAGCTGGCTTTTCGTGTGTTATTCGAACACCTTCAGGGGGACGTGCCCCTGGAGGAGGCCTGGCGCCACGCGCTCGAGACTTCCGAGCTGGATGCAGAGGGGCGTTCGTTTGCCCGCCGCCTGGTTGACGGTTACGCAGATAACGCTGCCGAAGTGGACCGCACCCTGGCGGAGACGGTTGAAGGCTGGGACTTCAACCAGATGTCCAAGACCGATCTTGCGGTGTTGCGCCTGGCTACCTATGAGATGCTCTTTGAGGACACGCCATTCGCCCCCCTGATCGAGGTTGCTGTAAGGATAGCTGGCAAGTACGGCGGGGAAGATTCCGGCAAGTTCGTCAACGGCGTCTTGGCGCGGCTCAAGCGCCGCGTCGATGCGGGCGAGCTGACAGCGGTGCCGAAAAAGGATTGAAAGGAGAAAATATGCCTACCAGAATGAGTGGTCACGAAGTTGCGAAGTCAGTTTATGCCGAGCTGCGCGAGGAACTTTCCAGCCTCGCCTACACCCCTGCTTTGCGCGTGGTGCGCCTGGGAGAAGACCCGGCGTCGGTATCTTACACGCGATTAAAGGACAAGCGAGCCAAGGAGCTCGGTTTGGACAGCCGAGTCCTGGCCCTGCCCGAGGAAACAACCCAGGAAGAGCTGCTGGATTTGATTGCCAGCCTCAACTCTGATGAAGACATTGATGGGATTCTGGTACAGCTGCCCCTTCCATCTCATGTCGACGCCGACCTCGTTATAGAGTCCATAGCCCCGGAGAAGGATGTCGACGGGTTCCACCCGTTCAATGTAGGCAGGCTCTGGACCGGTGGAAAGGCCCTGCGCCCGTGCACCCCTGCGGGTATTTTGCGCATACTCGACCATTTCGACATTGACCTCGAAGGCAAGGAGGCGGTGGTGGTAGGGCGCAGCAACATCGTCGGCAAGCCGTTGGCGGCGTTGTTGCTGGGGCGCAACGCTACCGTCACCGTCGCCCACTCACGCACCCGGGATCTAGGTGCGGTCACCCGGCGCGCTGACGTCCTGATTGCGGCGGTAGGACGGCCTGGCACGATCACCCCCGACATGGTGCGGGATGGGGCGGTACTCGTCGACGTGGGGGTTAACCGCGTAGGGGACAAGCTCGTGGGCGACATTGAACCGGCTGCCTGGGACAAGAGCTCGGCTTATACCCCGGTTCCGGGGGGAGTGGGCCCCATGACCGTGGCCATGCTGCTCGCCAACACTGTTCAGGCTGCGAGGTGGCGCAGGGAATGAAGGCGCTCCTCGCCAACGAGGTGCTTTGGGGAGCGGTGCTGGCAAATCTGATCGCTCAGGGATTGAAACTAATCATCTATTCTTTGCTTGAACGCCGGTGGTCTTGGGAGCGAATGCTAGAGTCGGGTGGCATGCCCAGCAGCCACTCGGCGACGGTGGCCGCCCTGGCCACCGGCGTCGGAATCGATGCCGGTCTCGGCAGTACGATTTTCGCGGTCACCCTGATCTTTGCTCTGATAGTCATGTATGATGCCACGGGGATTCGCCGCGCAGCCGGACAGCAGGCGGAACTTCTGAACGACTTGGTGGAAGAGTTGCGCACCGTATTGCACGAAGGTTTCAAACCTACCCCGTTAAAAGAACTGCTGGGGCACACCTATCTCGAGGTCCTCGCGGGGGCCATTCTAGGGGTTTTGGTTGCCTGGAGCTACCTCCTTCGTTGAGGTCGCGGTAAACTTGTCCCAGCCGGGTCTGATAACATTGTACCGGGTATAAGACTAGGGGGGTGGCTATGTTATCGCCTATCGAGAAGCTCCTGTTCATACTGGCGTTACTGGTTTCGGGTTACTTCGGTGGCTACGGGTTCTGGCGTATTTATAAAGCAGTTGCGCGCGGAAAACCGGCGCCGGCGCGGTTGCAGCGCCTGCCGGAGCGAATCGGCAGCGCACTCTGGCTTTTCCTTACCCAGCAGACCGTTTTTAAGCGCCGCCCCCTGGTATCGACTCTGCACGCCTTTCTTTTTTACGGCTTCATGTATTACCTCGCGGTCAATTTGATCGACGTTCTGGAGGGAATGGCGGGATTGCATGCGAGGGGCGGCTGGTGGAACCCATACAATATTCTCGCTGATCTGCTTACCGCGGCCATTCTGATCGGCATCATCGGACTGATGATCAGGCGTTTCGTATTCAAGCCGCCCGAGTTCATCTTCAATCCCCGGGTTAAGTTGCACGAGAAAGCGTCCGCGGGCATACCCCGCGACTCGGCCATCGTGGGCGCCTTCATCGTCTTCCACGTTGGTTCCCGGTTGCTGTCCAAAGCCGCGCAGCTGGCTCAGGAAGGGGCGGACCCCTACCAGCCCGTGGCCTCGGCGCTGGCGGGAGCGCTGGCGGGCCTGCCGGAGGGCGGTTTGATCGCTCTGGAACACGTTTTTTGGTGGGGAGCCATAGGTTCGATCCTCGCTTTCATCCCCTACTTCCCCCGCTCCAAACACATTCACCTGATGGTATCGGCTTTCAAGCTCACCTTCCGGGCGGAAAAACCCGGCGTACTCGACCCCATAGACTTCGAAGACGAGTCGGCCGAGTCGTTCGGAGTGGCGCGGCTCGAGGACTTTAGCTGGCCCCGGCTCATCGATCCCTATGCATGTATCATGTGCAACCGCTGCGCGGAGGTCTGCCCCGCCAACGTAACCGGGAAATCGCTCAATCCGGCGGCGCTCATCATCAACGAGCGCTACGAATTCAACGGGATACTCAAGGACTTCGCCGCCGGGGAGTCCAGCCCCCGGCCGCTGCTCGAATTCGCCCTCGATGAGGACGCTCTCTGGTCTTGCACGACCTGCATGGCCTGTGTTGAAGTCTGTCCGGTGGGCAACGAGCAGATGCTGCACCTCGTCGACATTCGCCGCGAGCGGGTGTTGATGGAAGGCGATTTCCCGGCCGAGCTGCAGACTGCGTTCCGCGGGATGGAGCGCACCGGCAACCCCTGGGGTATCAGCCAGGACAAGCGCATGGACTGGACCGAGGGGTTGGAGTTCGAGGTCCCTACAACTGCCGATAACCCTCACCCGGAAGTACTTTACTGGGTGGGTTGTGCTGCCAGCTATGATCCACGCGCCCAAAAAATAGCCCGCAGCATGGCGCAGATACTGAATGCCGCCGATGTTGACTGGGCGGTTTTGGGTACCCGGGAGAAGTGCACCGGCGACTCGGCGCGCCGTGCGGGTAACGAATATCTATTCTTCCAGCTGGCTAGCGAGAACGTGGCCGTGCTGAACGATGTCGCTCCCCGCCGGATAGTCACCACCTGCCCCCACTGCATGCACACCATCGGCAATGAGTATCCACAGTTTGGTGGCGAGTATGAGGTTATTCACCACAGCCAGTTCATTGAGGAGCTGATCGCTGGCGGCAGACTGGACGTCAAACCGCTCGATAGCGGCCATAAGGCCACCTTCCACGACCCCTGTTACTTGGGCCGCCACAACGGTGAATACGAGGCCCCCCGCGATGTCGTCGGCAGCCTGGGTTTCATAGTCGAGGAACCTGACCGCACCCGCGACAACGGTTTTTGCTGCGGCGCCGGCGGCGCGCAGTTCTGGAAGGAAGAGGCCGAAGGTGAAGAGCGGATTCCCGAAAATCGTTACCGCGAGCTCAAGGGAACCGGGGCCGAGGTGGTGGCCACTGCCTGCCCCTTCTGCACACAGATGTTCGAAAGTGAGGCTGCCGCCGACGAGGACAAGAACGTCGTCGTGCTGGACATTGCCGAGCTGGTGGCCGCAGAGCTGGATAAACAAAAAACTTACTTGGGCAACAGCAAGCCGCTTCTGGGCTAGCCTCCCCTAGCTGTTGGGTAAGGTCTATACTTGAGTACCCTACTCGGGTATACTGGGCGCATGAGCGAGGAGACCCGGAGCCGGACCGAGGCTCCAGAAAACCCCGAGCTGCCTACCAGCGAGCAAATCCTGGAGGCCCTCAAGGTGGTCAAGGACCCGGAGATACCGATAAACGTTGTAGATCTGGGTCTGATCTACAACGTAGACGTCAAGCCCAGCGGCATCGTTGACATCGATATGACACTCACCGCGATTGGTTGTCCGGTGCAGGACATGATTAAGGCCGATGCCGAGCTGGCGGTCATGCGTGTTCCGGGGGTCAAGGGGGTAAACGTGGACTTCGTGTGGAGCCCTCCCTGGACTCCGGCAAAGATGAGCGAGGAAGGTAAGAAACAGATGCGTATGTTCGGTTTTAACGTTTAGCCTTTTCCTCCTTGCCAGAGGCGGCGCGTAGGCGCCGCCTATCTCGCTAGAATGGGGCCATGCGCTACACCCGCGAGCGGCTATTAGAGCTGGAAGACGCGACCCTGGTCCCTTATGCCGTGCGATCTTCACGAACCAGAGGCCGCACTCATCCCGAGACCGAGTCGTCTTATCGGACGCCTTTTCAGAAGGACCGGGACCGGGTTTTGCACACCACCGCCTTCAGGCGGCTGGAGTACAAGACTCAAGTTTTCGTCAACTATGAAGGGGACTACTACCGTACCCGTCTGACTCACACCCTGGAGGTCGCGCAGGTGGCCCGCAGTCTGGCACGGGCGCTGGGTTTGAATGAGGACCTGACCGAAGTAGTAGCCCTCGCGCACGACCTGGGGCATCCCCCCTTCGGTCATGCTGGCGAGCGGGTGCTATCGGAGCTAATGGAGGAGCACGGGGGGTTTGACCACAACAAGCAGTCGCTGCGGATCGTCACCCGATTGGAGCGCCGTTATCCCGGCTTTCGCGGCCTAAATCTCAGCTGGGAGGTGCGCGAAGGCATAGTCAAGCACGAGACCGTCTACGACCTGCCTTCCGCGGAGGATTACGAACCTGACCTGCGTCCTTCCCTGGAAGCCCAGATAGTTAACCTTGCTGATGAGATCGCCTACAACGCGCATGACCTGGACGATGGTCTGCGTTCCGGACTGATCGCTCCGGGACAGCTGGGTGCGGTAGGAGTGTTGCGTGAACTGGCCGGGGAACTGGGGCTGGAGCTTGAGCGCCTGGAGGAGTTTGATCGCCGCGTGCTCATTCGTGAGCTTTTGGGACTGATGATCACCGATGTGGTTACCGCCACAGACTCCGCTCTGGAGCGAGAAGGTATTTCCAGCCTCGACGACGTGCGCAGCTTCCCCGCCCCCCTGGCGCGTTATTCGGAGGGTTTGAGCACGCAGATGGCGGAGCTGCGCAGCTTCCTCTACCAAAACCTTTACCGTCACTACCGGATCGTGCGGCAGGTAGCCAAGGCCAAACACGTGCTGGAGCGCCTCTTCGAAGCCTATACACAAATGCCCGAGATGCTCCCGCCCGGAGCGCGTGCCGCCGCCGGGGAAGAGGGGCTTTTTCGCGCCGTCTGCGATTACATGGCGGGGATGACCGACCGTTATGCCCTCGACGAGTATGCGCGGATCTTCGATCCTTGGGGGCGTTAGCCGGTGGTGGGGTTGGGGTTTTTCCACATCGCCAGCCCGCGCACGGGGGCGTAGACCTCGATGGGCTCCAGCGGCTCGCCGTCCGGAGAGTAGCGGTGGATGCGGTCCGATCCGCGCCGGGCGGCGTAGATGATACCCGAGTTGTCCACTATCACGTCAACCAGGCTTAGCGGATCCTCGTTCTGCATCACTGGCAGCGAAAGGCTAAGGAGAACCTCCCCCTCGGTTCCCAGCTTGCGTATCTTCTGTGCGTCAGCGTCGAATATGTAGAGGTGGTTGCTGTCGTCCACCCCAAGACCCGAGAGCACGCGTAATTCGTCGGAGCCCTTGCTTTTGCGGAAGGCGTAGCGGGATAGATAGCGACCCTCCAGCGATAGGCGTTGTACCTGGCGGTTGCCGTAGTCGAGCACATAGAGGAAGTGGCGGCTGGCCACTATCTTGCGCGGGGTGTTGAACTCACCCTTACCGGCTCCTTTGCCGCCGAAGCGTCCCAGAGGCGTGCCGTCCAGGTTGAAACGCTGGATGGCGTGGCTTTCGCTATCGAGCACCAGCAACTCGCCCAGGTCGGAGGAGGTAATCGAGGCGGGATAGAGGAACTCGCCGGGATTCACGCCGTAAGGCCCGATGGATGCCACGAGTTTGCCGTCGGGTCTGAAGCGATGTACCATACGGCTTTGCCCCGAGCCGTATTCGAATACCGTAATCCATACGTGGCCGTCGCGGTCAACGGTAAGGTCCAAAGGCGGTGAGGCGAACATGCCGGGTGCGGTGCCTACTCCCGAAAACAGTTTCAGCGGGGTGCCGTCGGGCTCGAGCAGTCTTATCGAACCCCGTTTGGCTTCGGCCGCCACCGCCAGGTAGAAGGGCCGCGACAACTCCTGGGTATTTTTGAACTTCCCCTTGAGCGTGTCGATCACTTCTTCCAGACCCGGACGCTTGTCTGCTTCCTTTGTCAGCATGCGCATGATCAGGTCGTTAATGGGGCCGGGGATTTCCGGGTTGAGTTGTTTGGGTGGCGTGGGCAGTTCGTATATTTGCTGGTGAATTACCGATTCGTAACCCCCCTGGAAAGGGGCCTGCCCGGTGAGGCTTTCGTAGAAGACGATACCCAGACTGTAAATATCGGAACGGTGGTCTATGCGCTGCCCTTTGGCCTGTTCCGGGCTCATGTACACCGGGGTGCCGATACGGGCTCCGGTGATGGTCAGGCGGGTAAGGACCTTACCGGCGGCTATTCCGAAATCCATCAGGCGCACGCCCTTGGGGTCGACGTTGCCCTTCTCGTCGATAGCGCTGCGCAATACCATGATATTTCCTGGTTTTATGTCACGATGAATGATACCCTGCGCGTGAATGTGCCGTAAGGCGTCGGCAACGTGCCGCATGATGTGAATAGACGCCTGCACGCTCAAACGGCGGTTCTCGATAAGGCGGTCCATCTCTTCGCCGTCCAGGAACTCCATGGCTATGTAGTGGGTGTCGCCAAAGGCACCATGATCGTAAACCCGCACTATGTTGGGGTGTTTGAGCTTTTGCAACACCTCGGCTTCGCGGTGAAAGCGCTTGACGAAGCGGTTGTCGCTTACGAACTTGTCCTGGGGAATCTTTAGCGCAACCATCCGGCCGTCGCTTTTGCGCCGGGCCTTGTATACGGAGGCCATTCCCCCGATACCTATGCGATCCAGTATCTCGTAGCGCTTTTCCAGTTCGGGGGCGGCGGCTTCCCTGAGGGTGGGGTTGCGCCGGACCCGCGGGCCACGGGCCTTGCGGGGGCGCCGCCGTCGGCGTCCGCGACCCGACCTGGGCCGAACCGACACCGGATAGGCCAGGAGCCCCAGCGATCCCAGCCCCAGGGCGGGCCAGACAGCCCCGCCGGTGTATCCAAGCAGCGCAATTTCGGCCCCAATCACTCCTATTCCCAGTAGCGCCAACAGGGAGGTATTGAGCCGGAGCGTAAGCACCAGCGTGAGCAGGAACAGGGAAAGAGCGACTGCGATTTCGATCATCGTATGCGTACCGCCACAACGGTGATGTTGTCGGTGCCACCGCGTTTCACCGCTTGGGCTGTCCAGTAGTCTACCGCGGACTCGAGGTCTTTTTGGTCAAGATCGACGACCCATTCTTCCGGTGGTACCAGGTTGTACAAGCCGTCGGTGGTAAAAACGTAGACGTCCCCGCGCAACAATTCGACTGGAGTAACTTCAAACTCGGCATCCTCGACCCCCAGGGCCTGCGTAAGCATGTTGCGCCAGGGGTGCTCTTCCGCTTCCCAGTTGGTCATTCTGCCCATGCGTACTTGTTGGGCGACCCAGGAATGGTCCTGAGTGAGCAGCTTGAGCTCACCCCCGCGGTACCGGTAGGCTCGCGAGTCGCCGATGTGACCGATGAACCCCTTGTGAGAGTTCTCGAAAGCGACCAGGGCAGTCATGGTGGTGCCCATACCCTGGCTGCCGGGGTGGCGCGCGGCGTGGTTGCGAATTCGGCGCTGTGCCAGGGTGAACGCCTTGAGAACCAGCCTGTCCAGCGGCACACTGGGCCGGTAGCTGGTTAGGTGTTCGGCATATGCGCGTACCGCCTCGCTGAGGCTGTCAATGGCGATTTTCGAGGCAATTTCGCCGGCTTCGGCTCCGCCCATACCGTCAGCCACCCCCGCGACCAGCAGGTTTCCCTTGGGAGTAGGGTAAACAGCGGCGCGATGAAAGTCCTCGTTATTACGCCGGACGCGGCCGATGTTGGATGCGGTGGCAATTTCCAGGCGGTCAGTAAGTTGCATAAGCCGCGAAACTCCTTCCCTTTATAATAACCTTTGAATGGACTTTGAACTGAGCGATTTACTAGAGCTCTTTGAATACAAAGTTCGCGATCTGGAGGCCGGGCGCGAGCCTCCTGGAGGTCGCGGCTCGGTCATGCGTTTGCGGCTCAGACTCGTTGAGTCGGGACTGCCCGCCTCGCTGGCCAAGCGCTTCCGCGAAATCGACCGCCGCTGGCGCAGTGTTCAGTCTGGTCAAAGCAAACCTGCGCCCGCCGCCAAGGAGGACCGGCCTAAGTCCGCCTCCTCGTATGACATTGGAATCGTAGACTTGCCCTTGGAAGATGACGTTCTTTCGGAAGGGGTACGAATCAAGGGTGTACTGCAATCGCTGTCAGAGGACGTTTACTGGACCAGATTGCGACGTTATCTCAAGCGTATAGCGCGGGGTCTGGTCGGTGGTCAGCGCTATGAGTTGCGACTTGCCTACGCTTTTTTGCAGAACTTCGAAGCTTATTCGCAAACTCCGGGCTTCGGGCGCGACTTCAACCTGTCGAAGTTCAAACTGGTTGAGCCGATTCCCGCCCTTTCCGATCCCCTCGTTACCCTAGACGATGAGGAGATAGCGCGGGCTCTGCTGCGTGAGCTGTTTCAAATCGCCCTGCGCCTGGCTGATGGCCGCACCTATCCACTGCCGCTTCCTCCCGAAGAGGTGGTTCCTTATCTGCGTCGCTTCTTCCGGCGCATTATAGAGATTCCGGAGTCGTTCCCCTTGACCGCTCCGGGCGGAGGGCCCAGCAGCGAAGAATTGCGGACGGCGCTCGATGAGGCGCGCAGGAACGCTCTGACGCCCCATGAGCGCGCCGAGCTGGTGGGTGAACTCGAGGCCAAGCTGCGTGAGGTTACCGCTCAGGAGCGGCGCATGCACATGGTGGCGGAAGAAGACCGCCGCCGCTTTCTCGGCGCCGCCGAGCAACTAAGCGCGATTTTGCGCAAATATCTTCCCGCGCCCCGGGGAGAGGCCACCATGCCTGCGGTGCCCGAGCCGCTGGACGAAGCGGAAGGCGATAAATTCGACGAACTTGCCCAGAAAGCCACCATGGTGACCCTCCGCCGCGCTCCGACGCGGTTCGTACTGGGCGGCGTTCCGCTCACCCTGAGCGTCGCCGGGGAACATACCCAGCTGACGGTTTCCGATGAGGACCGGCCGTTGCAGGTGGGCGAGCCGCTGATCATCCCTCATGAGGACTGGGAGGTATGGGCTTTCATGCGCGATGATTACGTGCATATTCGCCTGGAATTGCGGGAGGGGGCGCGCCTCTCGGCGCTCCTCGCCGAAGGACAGGTGCTTGCTCATTTGGTGCACCCGCACGCCGACTACGGCTATTTGCGATTGCTAAGGGCATTTTCGGTTCGCCTTAAGGGGCCGGTGAACTATGAAGAGTTCGCTCCTGCTTCGGCGGCCAAATTTCCCGAAGCCACCATGGAAACCCTCGAGGCTTTTGCCCGCAAGGGGTTGGCCGTCGTAAGGGAGCGCTTGAAGCGCGCACCCGGGGGACTCAAGCTCATGCGCGAGGTTGCGGTGGCGCTGGGTTTGGAGGCTGAGGGTATTCAGCTATTGCGGGTACTGACGGACTGGCTCAATTTCCGTCCCCCTACGAGGGAAACCGGAGGCAGCGAACTCGGAGTCTCTACGCTCGCCGGTGATCCGGTGAATATTCAGGTGGAAAATCTAGTTTTATCGGTGAGGCAAACTAACGACGCCGTTTACGTAGGTGCGGCGGGCGCCTTGCCGCGCAAACTTGGTGACCTGATGATTTGGTTGCTGGGGGACAGCGCGGTGGTGATAGCGCGCGAGGGTAACCGTTTGGCTCACACCCAGATCAAGGTGGTTTGATCTGGGTGCCGGTCCGGCGAAAAACTGTTCGTCGCGCCGGCTCCGTTAGTGGATTTACCTGGCGCCCCTCCGGGAGATGGACAGCTGTATGTACACGCCCTTCTGACCGACCGGTCAGTTATAGTAAGGGTATGCAAAGCAATGGTTTGTTGCGCTGGGATCTCACCCCGCTGTACATTTCCTTTTCTGACCAACATTATTTGTCTGACCGGGAGCGGTTGCAACGAGGTCTGGCCGACCTGGAGCGATTGCTGGAGAATTACCGGGTTGGCGGGGACGAACCCGTGTACACCGCAGAGGCCTTCTTTGCGGTCGCCGACGCCTTGAACGCGGTTCGCGCAACGGCGCTGCCCCTGAAGGCGTTTGCTTTCTTGCGTCAGGCCACCGACGCCGGTGACCGCGAGGCCGCGGCCGCCATCAGCGAGCTGGAAGGGGAGATGCTTGCCTTGGAGCGGCTCACTCCGCGAATCGTGCGCTGGTGGGGTAGCTTCGAGATCGGAGACTGGGCGGGTGACTATGCGCTGTTATTGCGCGAGGCGCGCGTTCGCAACAAGCACCTCATGAGCGATGCAGAGGAGACCCTGGCTGCAGAGCTGTCGCTATCGGGCGCGCGCGCCTGGACGCGGCACTACGGCAACGTTTCCAGCCGCATCAGCGTCCGCTTTGAAGGCGGGGATCTGCCCATCACGGCTTTGCGTAACCTAGCTTACGATCCAGACGGGGCGCGCCGGAAAGCGGCATACGAGGCGGAGCTGGCTGCCTGGGAAACGCGCCGGGATGAGCTGGCCGCTAGCCTGAACGGCGTGAAGGGGTCGCGGATCGTCATCAACCGCCGCCGGGGTTGGGAGGATTCGCTGGCGCCGACCTTGCTGGCAAATCGCATAAGCAGGGCGACCCTTTACGCAATGCAAAAGGCGGTGGAGGGCAGTCTTCCCGTATGGCGGCGCTATTTTCTGGCCAAGGCGCGCAGTTTGGGCAAGGAGCGGCTGGACTGGTGGGACCTGTTCGCCCCAATTGCCCGGGAGCGCCGCGAATGGGGCTGGGAGGAAGCCCGTTCCTTTATCGTGAAGAACCTGCGAGAGTTTTCGCCCGCCGCTGCGGACCTGGCGGACCGGGCCTTCCGGGAGCGCTGGATAGACGCAGAGCCCCGGAAGGGCAAGCGTGGCGGGGCGTTTTGCATGCACATTGGCGACGGGGTAAGCCGCGTGCTGGCCAATTTCACCCCCAGCTTCGATGCTGTTTCCACGCTGGCCCACGAGCTGGGGCATGCGTATCACAATTTCCGGCTTTCCTCTAGACCCCCGCTCCTGCGGGAAACACCGATGACGCTGGCGGAAACCGCTTCGATCATGAACGAGACCGTTATTACCCGGGCGGCGCTGGCGGAGACCGAGGGGGAAGATGCGCTGGCCATTCTGGATAGCTGGCTCGCCGGTGCGGCGCAGGCAGTGGTTGATATCCACTCTCGTTTCCTGTTCGAGTCACAGGTGTTTGAGCGCCGGAGCGCTCGTGAGCTATCCCCTGAAGAATTTTCGGAGGCCATGCTCGAAGCCCAGAAACTTGCCTACGGCGACGCGCTGGCCAGCTATCACCGCTACATGTGGGCGGTCAAGCCGCACTACTATGGCAGGGATTATTACAATTATCCCTATACGTTTGGGCTGCTTTTCGGGCTGGGCCTCTACCGTGCCTATCGCGAATCGCCGTTGGACTTCCAGGAGGAGTATGATCGCCTGCTGGCAGATACCGGCGTTGCCGGGGCTTTGGAACTGGCAGCGCGCTTCGGATTTAACCTTGAGGAAGAGGATTTTTGGGCAGACAGCCTTGCTTTGCTGGCTGAGGATGTGGGGCGTTTCGAGCGCGCAATTGGATAAATCCGTGGGTAGGTGCCGGCTTCGTGCTAAACTGTACGTACTATGATCGAGCCGACGGTGGCCCTGTATGGCGACGCCTTCAACCGGGCGGCAGCCATTTTAGAAGATCTCATCGACCAGGCGCAGGTGCGCTACGCCTTGCTTGTCGACCGCAAGGGCTTTGTGCTGGCCCATCGCGAAGCCCTCTGGGCGCCGCGTCCCCCTGCGCTCGACTCCATCGCTACGCTGGTGGCCGGCAACGCCGCGGCGACCCAGGCGCTGGCCAACCTGCTAGGCGAACCCAAGTTCAACGAGCTAGTCAAGCAAGGGGAGAAACAGGGCCTGTACGTCGAGGACGTCAACGACCTCACCCTGCTCGTCATGATCTTCGACACCGATACCCCCATCGGCCGGGTGAAGCTCTTTGGCAAGAAGGCAGCCGGCGAACTGGACGAGATCACCCGCGGCGCGGTGGTCATGCCGCGCGAGCTGGGTATCGACAAGGAATTCCACGAATCCGCCGACGCCATGCTGGATGACCTCTTTGGAAACTAGACCATGAGCACCATCAACTTTGCGAACCGTGAGATCAACTTCAAGATCGTCTACTACGGTCCGGGCCTTTCGGGCAAGACCACTAACCTGCGCTGGGTGTACCAGACGGTGCCCGAGGAGCGGAAAGGCGAGATGGTTTCGCTGGCGACCGAGGACGAGCGCACCCTCTTCTT
This sequence comes from Thermaceae bacterium, assembly GCA_027067955.1. Classification (GTDB taxonomy): domain Bacteria; phylum Deinococcota; class Deinococci; order Deinococcales; family Marinithermaceae; genus Oceanithermus. Next base: position 17,301 of record JAMOUW010000059.1, on the reverse strand, counting down.
CGACTTCCTGCCCGTCGATCTGGGTGAGGTAAAGGGGTTCAAGACCCGTTTCCACCTTTACACTGTTCCGGGGCAGGTTTTTTACAACGCCAGCCGCAAGCTGATTCTCCGGGGTGTGGATGGCATCGTCTTCGTGGCCGACTCGGCGTCCAATCGCTTGCGTGCCAACGCGGAGAGCATGCGCAACCTGCGCGAGAACCTCGCCGAGTATGGACTAAGCCTGGAGCACATTCCGATGGTGCTGCAGATAAACAAGCGCGATCTGCCGGATGCGTTGCCGGTGGACATGATCCGTGCGGTTATCGATCCAGAGGGCAAATTCCCCATATTTGAGGCCGTGGCCACCAAGGGCAAGGGTGTTTTCGAACCCCTCAAGGACGTGAGCCGGCGCGTCCTTTCCAAGCTCGCAGAGCATACCTGAGCCGGGACATTCACCACCCGTTTACCCGCCCATCGGGCGGGTTTATGCTGGTGGAGATGAAACGAACTCCGATGTACGACGAACACCTAAAGCTGGGCGGGCGGATGGTGGACTTTGCCGGTTGGGAGCTGCCGGTGCAGTACACCTCGATAACCAAGGAGCACCTGGCCGTACGCAAATCCGCGGGCCTTTTTGACGTGAGCCACATGGGCGAGTTTTTCGTGAGAGGTCCGGCGGCGCTCGAGTTCCTGCGCTGGGTCACCCTGAACGATCCGGCGAAGCTACGGGTGGGCCGGGCCCAGTATTCCATGCTCCCCAACGACAAAGGCGGCGTGGTGGACGATATCTACGTTTACCGTACGGAAGAGGGGGTTTATCTGGTCGTGGTCAATGCTGCCAACGTGGCCAAGGATTGGGACCACCTGAACAGGCTTGCCGCCGATTTCGACGTAGAGCTGGAGGACGCCTCGGATTCCTGGGCCCTCATGGCGCTGCAGGGACCAGAAGCCGAGGCTACGCTGCAGCCTTTTACCGACGTGGATCTTTCCACCGTGCGCAAGAACGCCACCCTGCCGCTTACCATTGCGGGGGTACCGGCGCGCATCGCCCGTACCGGTTATACCGGTGAAGACGGCTTCGAGATTTTCGCGGCCCCGGGGGACGCTCCGGAGCTGTGGCGCAAGCTGGTAGAGGCCGGAGCCGTTCCTGCCGGGCTTGGAGCGCGCGACACTCTGCGTCTGGAAGCAGGGTTTCCCCTGTACGGCCACGAGCTGACGGACGATACCAACCCCCGCTGCACCCCGCTTGCCTGGGTGATCAAGGACAAACCCTACTACGGGCGTGAGGCGATTGAAGATGCGTCCTGCGCCGAGCGCATGGTGGGGATGATGCTCGAGCGCGGCATCCCCCGCGAAGGATACCCGGTTTTTGCCGGCGGTGCGCCTGCGGGGAAGGTCACTTCCGGTACCCAGTCGCCCATGCTCAAGAAGGGAATAGCCCTGGGATGGGTGCGCGAAGATGTTTCTGCCGAGGGCAGCGACGTAGAGGTAGAGGTTCGCGGCAAGCTGATGCCCGCGCGAGTAGTGAAGACCCCGTTCGTATCGCCAGTTAAGTAGTAATTGCGCTAAGCTAGGCAGGAAAAGGAGGCTATTTATGAACGTACCTGCAGACCGTAAGTATACGCGTTCCCATGAGTGGGCCAAGCAAGAAGGTGATCTGATCGTCGTCGGAATTAGCGATTTTGCCCAGGAATCGCTGGGTGACGTGGTCTTCGTAGAGGTCCCCGAGGCGGGTCGCGAGGTGGAGGCGGGTGAAGCCGTAGCCGTCATCGAGTCCGTAAAGACCGCGTCCGACGTGTACGCGCCCGTATCCGGCAAGGTGGTGGAGGCCAACGAGGCGCTCGCCGACGAGCCCGAGCTGGTCAACGGCGATCCGTATGGCGCGGGCTGGCTTTTCAAAATCGAACCCTCGGATCCCGCCGAGTTCGAAGCCTTGCTAGGCGCCGAAGATTACTTGAAAGTCATCGAAGAAGAGTCCTGAGGGAGGGCCCATGGACTTTACCCCGCACACCCCGGACGACGTGCGGGCGATGCTCGAAGCGCTCGGAATGCAGGAACTGCGCGAGCTCTTCGCGGATCTGCCCGATGCCATTCTGGAACCCGAACTGAACCTGCCCGCGCCGCTGAGCGAGCAGGAGGTACTGGAACACGTAAGCGAGCTGGCGGCGAAAAATGCGCCGGCGGGCAAAGCATTTCTTGGCGGGGGCCAGCGTCCCCATTTCATACCCAGCATCATCCCCGCGTTAGTACAGCGCGGGGAGTTTCTTACCGCGTACACTCCCTATCAGCCGGAAGTCAGCCAGGGTGTTTTGCAGGCGGTCTTCGAATACCAGACGATGATTGCTGAGCTGACCGCTCTCGATGCCTCCAACGCCTCCCTCTACGATGGCGCTGCGGCCCTGGCAGAAGGCGTGCTGCTGGCGCTGCGGCAGACGCGGCGCATGGGTGTCGTAGTGAGCCAGGGGGTACACCCCGAGTACCGCCAGGTACTGGCGACTTATCTGCACGCCGTCGGCGCGGAGCTGCGTACCGTGAACCTCCAGGACGGCCTGACGCCGGAGATGGAGTTCGGCGACGAGATAGGTGCAGTGGTGCTGCAGAGCCCCAATTTCCTGGGGGCGATAGAGAATCCCGCGCCCTGGATAGAAGCCGCCCACGCCGCCCGCGCCCTAGTGGTTTACGTGGCCGATCCGCTCAGCCTGGCGCTCTTGAAGCCGCCGGGCCGGTGGGGGGCCGACATTGCCGTTGGCGATGGGCAGCCCCTGGGCAATCCGATGAACTTCGGCGGACCCCAGTTCGGCTACATAGCCGTGCGCGAGAAGCTCGTGCGCCAGCTACCCGGCCGCCTGGTCAGCCAGACCCATGACGTGGACGGCCGCCGTGGCTACGTACTGGCCCTGGCCGCGCGCGAACAGCACATTCGCCGGGCCAAGGCGAAAAGCAACATCACCACCAACGCCCAGCTCACCGCGCTGATGGGGGCGATGCACCTGGCTACGTTGGGACCGGACGGTTTCGCCGAGGTAGCCAAGGCTTCGGTCGCCCGGGCGCATGCGCTAGCCGCCGAGCTTATCCGGTTGCCGGGTGTCGAACTGGTGACCCCGGAACCCTTCTTCAACGAGTTTGCATTGCGTTTGCCGCGCCCGGTTCAAAGCGTGCGTGCCCTATTGGCGGAGCGGGGTCTGCATGCCGCGGCTCCCGTCTCGCAGGAGTACGGCGAGAACATAGCGCTCTTTGCGGCGACCGAAAGGCACGGCGACAGCGACCTGCATGAGCTGGTCCAGGCGATGGGGGAGGTGCTTTCATGAAACGCGATTTCCCGGTTCTCTTTGAGCGGTCACGGGCCGGAAGGAGGGGGACCCTTCCGCCTGCTCCTCCCGAAGTAGACCTGGCGTCGTTGCTGGGTGGCGATAACCTCCGCGAGGCGCCGCCGCGTCTTCCCGAGGTGGACGAACTCACGGTGGTGCGCCACTACACCAACCTCAGCCGCCGCCAGGTGGGGGTGGACACCAACTTCTACCCCCTGGGTTCGTGCACGATGAAGTACAACCCCCGGGTGAATGAAGCGGCGTCAGCCCTCTTCGCGGAATTGCACCCCTACCAGGATCCGGATACCGCACAGGGCGCCTTGCAGATCATGTACGAGTTGCAGGGGTACCTGGCCGAAATTACCGGAATGGACGCGGTCACCCTGCAGCCGGCGGCTGGCGCGCACGGCGAGCTGACCGGGATGCTTCTCATCCGCGCTTATCACGAGTCGCGCGGCGAGGGCGAGCAGCGCCGGGTGGTGTTGGTGCCTGACAGCGCCCACGGCTCCAATCCGGCTACCGCCAGCATGGCTGGCTACGAGGTGCAGGAGGTTCCCAGCGGACCTGACGGCGAGGTAGACCTGGACGCGCTGCGTGCGGCCTTGGGGCCGCAGGTGGCGGCAATAATGCTCACCAACCCCAACACCCTGGGGCTCTTCGAGCGCAAGATCCTGGAGCTCATAGACGCCGCCCATGACCAGGGAGTGCAGCTCTACTACGATGGCGCTAACCTAAACGCCATCATGGGTTGGGCGCGCCCGGGAGACATGGGCTTCGACGTGATTCACCTCAACCTGCACAAAACCTTTTCCACGCCTCATGGCGGCGGTGGACCCGGGTCCGGGCCGGTGGGCGCCAAAGCGCACCTGGCTCCTTTCCTGCCGCTTCCTTTGGTGAAGCGCGAGGACGGGCGTTACCTGCTCGATTACGACCGCCCCCAATCTATCGGCCGTATGCGCTCGTTCTACGGTAACTTCGGCGTCATGGTGCGCGCCTACGTTTATATCCGTATGCTCGGGGCCGAGGGCCTCAAGAAGGCCTCGGCCATGGCGGTGCTCAACGCCAACTACCTGCGCAAAAAGCTGGCCGAGGTGGGTTACAGGATCCCCTACGACCGGCTTTGCAAGCACGAGTTCATCGCCCAGCCGCCCGGGGGTTTGAAGGCGCTCGACGTGGCCAAGGCGCTGCTCGACTACGGTTACCATCCTCCGACGATCTACTTTCCGTTGATCGTCAAAGAAGCCATGATGATCGAGCCCACCGAGACTGAAAGCCAGGAAACGCTAGATGAGTACGTGAGCGCCATGGCCGAGATTGCCCGCCGCGGGCTGGAGGATCCGGAGTGGATAGCCCATACCCCTTACCACACCCCGGTCCGCAGGCTGGACGAGGTGGCGGCCAATCGCAAACCGGTATTGCGCTGGCGGCCGGAGGGTGAGGATTGAGCACCGGCGGCTATTCGATGGCGGTTAGAGGTTTCGGAACGGACCCCGGTGCCGATCAGGCAAACGGGTCTGTCTTCCGGGGCGGCGGGATCCTTCCCGCCGCCCCGGATCCTGGCGCTTGCGAGGGTGGCGCTCGAGCCGGCAGGGGTATGGCGTGAAGTGGCGTCTGGTGCTGGTTTTGGTACTGGCCGTGCCGGTGCTGGCCGGTCCGCATGATCCGGACGTTCTGGCTTTTTGGGGGGTGGAGACTTCCCCGGCCGGACCGGCGTATTTTGGACTTGAAGGCGCCGCGGAGTATTCATTCGGCTTTTGGGAGGCGCGACTATCGGGCCGTGCTCGCGCAGGTGAGCTCTTGCAGCTTGCGGGGGAAGCCTGGCTGGGCGTAAAGGTTCCCGGCAGGGGGGGTGTCCGCGCCGGTTATGCGGGCTGGTTTGCTCCCTTGCCCGCGGAGGGGCGGAGATGGGGGGCACGCGCTGAGTTGATTGCGGGCGGTCCCTGGCGTTTTGCCCTCGCCGGGGAGGCGCTGACACGGGTGGCCGGCGCTGCGTTGGGCTATGATGGCGGCCCGCTGGCCGTTTGGTTGTGGGCGCGCAGTGATGGTCCGGCGCTGTATTTGTATTGGACGGGCCGGAGCTGGGATTTGGCGGGCTGGTACCGGGCGGAGGGTTATAATTCCCCCGTTCTCCGGCGGGCCGGTTTGATGGCAGCCTGGCGGTATGGTTGCTGGGAGGGCAGGGGAGGCTGGCGTAGTGACGCGGGGGCAGTTCTCGGAGCAGCCTGGAATGGCGCGCTGTCTCTGGGGTTAGAGGGGCGCTGGAATCCCGGGCGCGCAGCCGTGGCCCGGCTCGAGATGGGCTATAGACCGGCCAGCGGAATAGAGTTGAAAAGCACTTTTGACTATAGCTTCATGCCGTTCCACCAGTGGGCGGCAGGGTTGGAGTTGCGGGTAAACGCCTACGAAGCGCCGGTTTCCCAGGGCGAGTAGCCGGCGGTTACGAAGTAGAGCCCCTGGGGGGGCGCGGTGGCCCCGCCGGATTCACGGTCCGGGTGCTCGAGCAGTCGCTCGATGTCCCCGGGAGTGCGTCTTCCCAGCCCGACCTCCGCCAGGGTGCCTACCATGGCGCGTACCTGGCCGCGGACGAAGCCGCTGCCGATGAAGTGCAGATGCAGCTCGCCGCCGCCGGCTTCGGCGCGTACCTGGTAGAGTTCGCGGACGGTCGAGCGTTTCTCGCGGTTGGCGAAGGAGCCGAAATCGTGTTCGCCCTCCAGTATTTTGGCAGCGGTGACTATGGCCGGAAAGTCGAAGGGTTGCGGCACCCACCAGACGCGGTTCCTTTCCAGCGCCGTTGGCTGGCTGCGGTTGAGAATCCGGTACCAGTAACGGCGCCAGCGGGCGGAATGGCGGGCGTGCCAGTCTGGAGGCACTTCTTCGGCCCCGAGCACCCGTACGTCCGGAGGCAGCAGTGTGTTAAGAGCGGCTGCGACCCTGTCTATGGGTATCGAGTCTTCGGTATCGTAGTGAACCGGCATCCCCAGCGCATGCACGCCGGTGTCGGTGCGCCCCGCGGCCGTCACCCTGGGGCGCGCGCCGGGAACCCGCGCCAGCGCTTCCTCCAGTACCCCCTGCACAGTTCGTTCTCCCTGAGCCTGAACCTGAAACCCGGCGAAGTCGGTGCCGTCGTACTCGAGGGTCAGCTTCACGCGCCGCATCGAAGATAGTCTACGGCTTATTCAAGGAATGCTGAATGTTGGATGTAGGGGGTGGGGTGTAGGAAACACCGTTTTTATCAAAATCTACTGAGCCACCATCGCCTTGTTTTGCGTCGTTTTTCGAACACCTAGCTTACACATTCAACCTTCTACACCCTGCTTTTGTCCGTTTCCCCGGACGGTCGAGGTAGTTCCGGGGTTCTTGCTGTACACAAAACCGATATTTTGTTGCCGCTGGCGGGCTTACTAGGCCATATATCTTGCTAAGGATTGACACATATCGTAAGAGCTACAGATGCAATGTGTTTGCAGGCAATTTGCATCCAGCCAAACAGTTTTTTATATCAGTTATTGAAACGGGGCATTTGTCCCTGGTAGGGGGGGTTCCTTGTCAAACTTTCAATTGAAGGACCAACATCCATTCCAATAACCCTTGCCCCTTCTGAGAAGGAAAAGCTGATGGCATAGAGTGCTTCAACTCGAGTGGTGCTACTTGCAAGGCAGGGAAGGAGGTATTATGTGAGCAAACTATCACTGCTTGGTGGAGAAAAAACGGTAACGGCCGCGCACCCGCATTACAAATGGCCCCCAGATGCGGACATGCTCGAGTTAGAAGATCTAGTTGCACAACGTAATACTGACATCTCTACAGCAGGAAGAACAGGGCCGATAAGAGATTTTGAAGAAGCGTTTCTTGAATTTATGGAAGGACGGGTGAAATATGCAGTGACATTTAATTCTGGAACGAGCGCGCTGCTTGCAGCGTATTTTGCTCTTGGGGTGAGAGATGGTGACGAAGTCATTGGTCCGGCCCTCACTTTCCATGCGGCGCTCAGCCCGGCATTGATCTTGGGGGCCAGCGTTCGCCTCGTAGATATAGACAAAAACACACGCTGCATTGACCCCGAAAAAGTTAAGGAGGCCATAACGGAGAAAACAAAAGTACTAACCGTGGTCCATCAATGGGGACACCCGTGCGATATGGATCGCCTAGTCGACATTGTCCGAAGACATAACCTGTTTCTTCTCGAGGACTGTTCGCATGCTCACGGTAGCCAATATAAGGGGCAATTAGTCGGCACATTCGGAGATGTGGCGGTTTTTTCGCTGCAGGCGAATAAGGGTGTATTTGCAGGAGAGGGAGGAATACTTGTCACAAACGATTCCAATATGCATGACCGAGCTACGCTTTTAGGCCATTACCGAGATCGTAGTCGTGATGAAGTAGTTTCGAAAGACCTGCGTAAGTACTGGGTAACTGGCTTTGGCCAAAAGCTTCGAATGTCGCCCTTCAACGCTATAGTCGCTTTGCACTCTCTTCGCGCCTTTCCAGAGCGAAAGCAACGCAGGCACAAAGCGTTGGCTTACTTCACGGAGCGGTTGCAGGAAGTAGACTATATAGAACCGCCATATGTGGCAACCAACGTTGACATGGGTGCGTGGTATGGATACAAACCACTGTACATTAAGGAAAGACTTAGCAATGTTCCGCGACCCTTGTTGGTAAGAGCGCTGCGCGCCGAAGGTGTAAAAGTCAGTATTCCATCAGCGCCACCAGTGGGAACATTGCCTTTGTACGCGGAAAATCTCCACCCGCTATTTCCGGGAAAGGGCTGGTATAGGAATGATGTAGAAAGCCATCCTGTAGCACGCCAAATCGCAAGCATGGCGCTATCCTTGCCACCGTTCTGGAGATGGCCAGAAGATCGTGAGATTATCGATCAGTATATTTCGGCGTTCCTAAAAATGCAAAGCAATGTCCATGACCTGCTCAGTTTAGTTTGATTTGGATCGTTCGTGACAAGGGGGTTGTTTCTATGTGTCAGTTGCAGGAGAAGGTTCGGAACTTTCACCAACAGTTTGAGGTATCGCGAACCGTTGATATATATTTACTGGATTTAACATCCGAAGTTGGAGAGTTGGCGAAAGAATATTTAAATATTACTCAATACGGAAAAAAACTTCAGTTGCCCTGCATCCATCAAAGGAGTTCGCGGCAGAACTTGGTGATGTTCTGTATTCGCTCCTTAGCCTAATTGATGTAATAGACCTAGATGCTGAGGCTCTTTTGGAGGCGGCATTGAGCAAATACAAATCCAGGATATTGGCAAAGGGAAGCATGGGTTCTTTTCACGGATCCTAGTTTCCGGAGGTGCAGCATGCCGCATGGTCCTGATCCCCTCCGTGCAATTGTAGTCGGTATATACGGAAACCGGGGGCAAAAACTTGCACGCGCCCTCTTTGAACTACCCAACTTTGTAAAGGTAGTGGGAGGAGTGGATGTTTCACCGGTGCAGCCGCCGAGCATTCCTTCCGAGCTTCCTGTGTTTCCGAGTGTCGAACAAGCGCTTTCCAACCTTAGCTTTGATGTCGCGATCCTAGCTACGCCTACCGGGTATCACTTTGAGCAGGTACAACTCCTTATCGGATCAGGAATACATGTTATTAAGGAGAAACCTTTTGAGACCAATCTTGATAGAGCGCGTCGATTAGTAAACCTTGCGGATAAATCCAATCTTTCCGTCTATGTATTGACCCAGCGAGCATACTACCCCACCTACACCCTAGCAAAAAACTGTGGAAACGCATTCAACCATTTCGCTTTGAGATGTTCATTTCGATTGATGCTAGATGGTTTGATACGGGATGGCGGGGTATTCCCAAACTTGCGCTTGGGGGAGCTATTTCTGACCTGGGTTATCACGCCCTCGATCTAATAGTGCGCTACTTTGGTATACCTGATCTTTTGTGTGGGGCTCGGACGAATATTCCCGACGGAACGCGGCTATTAGAACTGGAAGATGTTGCTGATTTTGTGATGGGGTTTAGAAAGCAACAACTTTCCGGCCGCTTGGCAATAAGCAGGTATTCGTCTGTCCCGGGAGAATATCTGCTTATTCAAGGACGAAGCGGATCAATAAAAGCATCCACTTCTACTTTGCTCATCACTCGTTATCGCAAAGGGGGGGACTGCTCTCAAATTTGGCAGCGAAGCGAGGAGGCTGTTAAAAAGGCGGCTCTAAGGCACATATTGACCACATACTTGCGAGCGCTAGGTGATCGCAAGAAGACGAGAAAACATTTGCAACATCATTTAGATGTCGTGCAGCTGCTCGAAAATTGTTATAAGGAATCACTTAGTTTAGACGCGCCGATAAAGCAGATGGACGCATGGGACGGAAGATGAAGGTGAAAAGTATTCCGGAAAGGAACCTGGCGATCTTCGTCGGTGGGCAGTCGGCCTCGGCGCTTGGGGACGCGGTCCATCGCCTGGCCCTCTCGCTTTACATGCTCGACCTCACCGGCTCGGCGCTCCAGGTTGGTTTGGTTTTGGTCACGACTGCACTCCCCGCGCTTCTCCTCGGGCCCTTCGTCGGCCGACTTTTTGACCGCGCCCGCGCCCCCCAAGGAATCCTGTTCCTGAGCGACCTGGCCCGGGCGGGGGCTGTATTGCTCATTCCCCTCTCGGGTAACGCCTACGCGATCTACTCGCTCTCGCTGGTCGCGAACAGTCTTGGCTTTGTCACCAAGGTCGGGGTGAACACGCTTATTCCAGCGGCTTTTCCCGAAGAGCGCCTGATGTTTGTCAACTCTGCGACGCGGGTGGGCACGCGCGCGATGCATGTCCTCGGCCCCATGCTTAGCGGCCTTCTATATAGCGCCCTCGGACCCCTAGCGCCCTTCGCGTTGGACGCTGCCACCTTCCTCCTTGCTGCTCTCAGCTACCTTGGGATTGCGCTTAAAGAACAGCCCCGGGAAAAGGAGCGTAAACCTGAGACCAAGACTGATCAGAGGAGTGCCCTTGGAGAGATTTTTAAAAACCGCGTCGTGGGGTTGATCTTCCTCTTTATGGCCGCCGCCGCGGTGACGAGTGGTGCCTTTAACGTCCTTCTCGTGGTACTGGTAAGAAGCGAGCTCGGCCTCAGCGCAGCCGAATACGGCTACGTGCTTTCTGTCGGCGCGATGGGCCTTTTACTCGGAGCACTTGGGACCTTGCGTATGTCACGCGGGGGCTCGGGGAGCACCTTGACCCGGATACTCGCCGCTGCCATCGTCGCCGACGGGCTTGCGATCGCTTGGCTAGGCCTGGCGCAGGGTTTTTGGTCCGTCGCCTTCTTGATGTTCGTTGTCGGCACCTCCTCCAGCGTGGCTACGGTGGTTTCCACCACCGGTCTGCAACTTCATGTGCCTGACGGTTTTCGGGGGCGGGTCTTCAGCCTGTATGAACAAGTCTTCACTCTCTTGTCGGTGGTCTCGATGCTGCTCGGCGGGGCCCTCGCCGATGAGCTCGGAGTGCGGCCAATTTACCTGGTGGGAGGGGCTTTGCAAGCGGCAATCACGGGAGCCACTGCTTTATTGGCGAGATTTGGGGGAAAAGATGCTCAATGCCAGGAACGAGATTAGAATCTTGACCACATCTTCGCCATCGAGCTACTTGGAAGCCGGCCTGCTGGGCTTAAGTAGCGGCGTAGTGCCAGTACTTGTAAAAGAGACCACACGCTCCTTTGTCCACAAAGTTGCTGCTAGACTAGGAGTTCCTGTAGCAGAAGCTGCCCCGCAGGAGCTTGCGCCCCAAAGAGCCAAAGATAGAAGATTTCGAGATTCGAATTTTTTTGGCGAGCTGAAGTGGAGGCTTTCCCCTAAAAATACGCCCGATGCGCGCCATTTAGTAATTAGCACCACCAGCGACGTTACATTCGTTGCCTCCGCGCTTGTCTTTGCAATGTTTCGATCAGGCTCTCATATTGAATTGGACGATGAGGAAAACTTAAGAAGCTTGGCTAAACAGGATCGGTATGCTTATGTGAGCTTAATGGGCCCAGTTCGTGATATAAATTATAGGCTTGTAGAAAGGCTCAGGAATATATTTGGTTCGAGTACACACGTAGCTATCATGCCCGCGTACACCCCGGAAAGACTTTCAGCCCTCGTAGGGAAGACCATCCTCTACCAGAGCAAACCAGGGCAAGAATCACTATTATTAGCCCCTGCGTTGAAATTCAGCAGTTTGGAGATCATTGATGATATTACGATCGCTACAGGAGAAAAGGCAAGTGCTGACCTAATAAACAACATCAATGGAAACACCTTGCAAGTATTGTCTTTCTTGGCTCATGGAAGAACTGACTACATACGGTTATCAGACGGCCTTGTGTGTCCGTGGGATCAAGAAATGCATTTTGACCAAGGGATTTTCAAGAGGGCCATTCCAGCATGCCAATCCGGGTTTGAATGCATAAAACCTGGGCTTGATCGTATCCCAATTCACATGCTGCCTGCGCAAGTGGTTTTCGCAAACTCCTGTCTAACGGCGCCTTTGGCCAATTTCCTTTTCGGGGAAGAATTTGCCGTAGCCCTTCGTTTTTTGAGCGAATGGGCTGCGGTATATGTGGCAAGTCCAACTCTGAAGGAAGGCTTACTTGCCGAAAACCTTTTATTCACAGATCTGGTTTTAGAGGGGCATCCTATTGCACATGTGGTGAGCGTTGTGAACACACAACTCTCTAAAAGTGGTCTCTTGGCACCGAACTTGGTAGTTTTTGGCGATCCCGAATTCTCTTTCCCTCAAACGGATCGCGAGCAACGCGCCGTTTCAACTGGTGAAGATGACGTTATTGACAACCCTAAAGTACACATAAAGGATCATGGAGATTTTTTAGAGATAACTGTGGCTGACGAGTTGCCTCAAAAGATATTTATTCATTCAACTAATCCCTCTTTGGTTAAGTTGTGGTCTGAGAACCGCCTTGAAGTTATGACCGGTCCCCCTCAGGGAGGAGACTTTCCGCTTAGCGTAGTTTCATACATTGAGGACGGCTCTTTGGTTATTAAAATATTCAACCTCAAGACTGTAAGTCTTGAAAATCCAATTAGGTTTGTTGCCGGCGATTCGTCCACTCAGTTGAAATTTCGGGCACTACAAAAGGGAGTGCAATCATACCAAGGTTTGCAAGATCTGGGCATATCTCTCCGCAGCGGTGCAAAGCAGCTCTCCAGGCTTGGAGATGAAATGGCTAAACTTGCTCCGTTGCTTAAGCTTGGCCGCATTGAAGCCAACCACCATCGTCGCATTTTGAGGGCGCTTGACACGTGTGACCATGTCGTCACCAGTCTAGATCAGGAATTGCTGGCCAAATTGCTGAAGTTGACGAATACCACTTCTTTTCATTTTGTCGAAACGTACCTACAGAACTTTATTCTTATGCGAACCGAGACGACCACCTCTCCTTGCCCCTACTGCGGTGAAACAATGTACGCATTCTATCTGACATCCATTCGCGACCCCAATCATACTCGAGTAAACTTACAATGCCCTGTCTGTGGCGTGGTTAAAGACTACCCTGATCAAGATACCCTTCTTGAAATCGCGTCTTGTACCCCCATCTCGAATAGTCGAGGTCTTATGAAGCTAAAAGTTACGAATACATCTGATTACTCTACAGCAAATGTTGGCATTGGCGTTCGCATAAGCCGAGGCAAATACTTCGATGTTCGAACAGAGCCCAATGCAATTTGGGACAAACTTGAGCCAGGAGTTACTCGATATTATGAGTTCTCCTTGTTAAAGGGACCTCGAACACCAGTACATTCACACCTGGTTCGTGCGTACGTCATTTCCGCTGGGCGCTTGTACTTTGCTGGTTGCGATACATGGATAAAGTGAATGAAATGGCGGCCTACCTGAAGAACCACGGGTATGGGTGGAACTACAAGCGGATAGCCCGCGTTTACAAGGAGCAGGGTCATGGTCTGCAAAGGAGAGCGCGGAGCTAACGCAGTAAGCTACCCCATGGTCCGCAACCGCTCATCCCTGCCAGTCACCTCAACCAAACCTGGTCCCTAGACTTCATGAGTGACCGCCTGGCTAGCGGCAGGACCTTTCGAACGCTGAGCGTTATCGATGACTTCAGTCGCCAAGCTTTGTGGATCGAAGTAGCCGTCTCCCTTCCCTCTCAAATAGTGATAGGTCTACTAGAGGCCCTGATCCTCTGGCATGGACAGCCTGACTGGCTGAGAACCTACAACACCATCAGGCCCCATGAGCCTCTGAGAGGTCTGCCGCTTCAGGAGTTTGCCGACAAACATGGCGGGAGTCTCTCATAGGGAGTGGTACTCAAAATGGGGGCTTGACAAAGTCTCCCCATCGGGGGAGATAGCCGCAGGCCGGAGGGGGGTCATTTGCCGAAATGCTGGAACTGGGGCCGGTCGCCCAATTGCTGACCGACCCTGCGGCTTTTGCATTGCCCACAACTCCCGCCCTGATGTCCCCAAGGGAAGGCGTTTTACCGTGCGGTGACCAAACCGTGGAGTAGGCGCGGCATGGGCCCAGGATCTCATTCGCTGGTAGCCCACTCGTCCGGGGACACGAACTACCTTTTCTTTCCCGTAACAAAACGTATCCCCGGGCGAACCCGCAAAGCGGGTGAGACCCGGGGTCCATGCTATACACGAACCCGAAATCGCATTGCCGTTGATAACTCCACCACGAGCAGCCGGCTATCAGCCATAAGCTTCCATTAACTAGCGGGCGGATACTACGCGAGTACCGTCAAGCTTCGGTCGCAAACTAGCCTTGCGCAACCCTACAAACGCTTGTATACTGCTAAAGTTGCGGGACCCCGGTGTCGGCCCCGGCACCGGGCAGCCTTCCGCCTCCTGGAGGTCCAATAGTAAAGGGCCGGGGAGGCGGTTACAATCGGAGCCCAGCGTGGGCTCCGGGAGGTTCTTGCCAAGACGGGGGCGATCGCCCAGGCGGTATCGCCCGGAAAGTGAAGGGAGTGAGGTAGGCTTGCCGACAATAAACCAGCTGCTACGCAAAGGCCGCAAGGCGGTCAAAAAGAAGACCAAGGTCCCGGCGCTCAAAGGTAGCCCCTTCCGTCGCGGTGTTTGTACGGTGGTACGCACCGTGACGCCCAAGAAGCCGAATTCGGCGCTACGCAAGGTGGCCAAGGTTCGCCTCACCAGCGGTTACGAAGTGACCGCTTATATTCCGGGCGAGGGGCATAACTTGCAGGAGCACTCGGTCGTGCTCATCCGCGGTGGCCGTGTAAAGGACCTTCCGGGCGTGCGTTACCACATAGTTCGCGGCGTCTACGATACCCAGGGCGTCCAGGACCGCAAGAAGAGCCGCTCGAAGTACGGGACCAAGCGGCCTAAGAGTTAAAAGAGGTATAAGGTATGGCACGCAGAAGAAGAGCTGAAATCCGCAAGCTGGCCCCCGACCTGGTTTACGGCGACGTCGTCGTTTCGGCGTTCATCAACAAGATCATGCGTGACGGCAAGAAAAATCTGGCCGCGCGCATTTTTTATGACGCCTGCAAGCTCATTCAGGAGCGCACCGGACAGGAGCCGCTCAAAGTCTTCCGTCAAGCGGTGGACAACGTAAAGCCACGTATGGAGGTGCGCAGTCGGCGCGTGGGCGGGGCCAACTACCAGGTACCGGTAGAGGTTTCGCCGCGCCGTCAGCAGTCGCTGGCGCTGCGCTGGCTCGTGAACGCCGCCAATCAGCGGCCCGAACGCACCGCCATCGAGAGAATCGCCGGAGAGCTGCTGGACGCGGCCGAAGGCAAAGGCGGGGCCGTCAAGAAGCGCGAAGACGTAGAACGTATGGCTGAGGCCAACCGTGCCTATGCGCACTACCGGTGGTAGCTATGGCGGTTAAGACAGAGTTCGACCTCAAGAAGACGCGCAACATCGGTATTGCCGCGCACATTGACGCCGGCAAGACCACCATCACCGAGCGCATCCTCTATTACACCGGCCGCATACACAAGATCGGTGAGGTGCACGAGGGCGCGGCGACGATGGACTGGATGGAGCAGGAGCGCGAGCGCGGCATCACCATCACCTCGGCGGTGACCACGGCTTTCTGGAAGGATCACCGTATCAATATTATCGATACGCCGGGCCACGTCGACTTCACCATCGAGGTGGAACGCTCTATGCGCGTCCTCGATGGGGCCGTGGCTGTCTTTGACGCCAGCCAGGGTGTGGAACCCCAGTCGGAAACGGTCTGGCGTCAGGCGGAGAAGTACCGGGTTCCCCGGATCGCCTTCGCCAACAAGATGGACAAGACGGGTGCCGACATCCTGCTGGTTATCAACAGCATGAAGCAGCGTCTGGGAGCCCGGCCGGTGCTGATGCAGTGGCCAATGGGCCAGGAAGACGAATTTAAAGGTATCATCGATCTCATCTCCATGAAGGCTTACACCTACGGCAACGACCTGGGTACCGACATCAACGAGATCGAGATTCCCGAGGAATACCAGGAGGTGGCGGCCGAGTGGCACGAGAAGCTGGTCGAAGCCGCAGCCGACCTGGACGAAGACGTAATGATGAAATACCTGGAGGGCGAGGAGGTGACCGAGGCGGAGCTGAAAAGCGCTTTCCGCAAGGGAACCGTTTCCCTCGACGTAACCCCCGTCTTCCTGGGTTCGGCGCTCAAGAACAAGGGGGTTCAACTCCTGCTCGATGCGGTGGTGCAGTATCTACCCTCACCCCTCGACGTGCCTCCCATCAAGGGCATGACCCCCGACGGTGGCGAGGTTGAGCGTAATCCCGACGCCAGCGGGCCGCTTGCGGCGCTCGCCTTCAAGATTATGGCCGACCCCTACGTGGGCCGCCTCACCTTCGTACGGGTTTACTCGGGCAGTCTCAAGGCTGGATCCTACGTCTACAATTCCACCAAGGGCAAGAAAGAGCGCGTCGGCCGCTTGCTGCGGATGCATGCAAATCACCGTGAAGAGGTGGAGGAGCTCACCGCTGGCGACCTGGGCGCGGTCGTGGGCCTCAAGGATACCGTAACCGGCGACACCCTTGTGGGCGATGGGGACGACCCCATCATCCTCGAGTCCATCGACATCCCCGAGCCGGTCATTTCAGTGGCCATCGAGCCCAAGACCAAGGCCGACCAGGAGAAGCTGGCCATGGCGCTCTCGCGGCTAGCCGAGGAGGATCCCACCTTCCGGGTGCACACCGACCCCGAGTCGGGTCAGACCATCATCTCGGGCATGGGCGAGCTGCACCTCGAGATCATCGTCGACCGCCTCAAGCGGGAGTTCAAGGTCGACGCCAACGTCGGTCAGCCGCAGGTTGCCTACCGCGAGACGATCACCCGCATGGTGGACGTCGAGGGCAAGTTCGTGCGCCAGTCGGGCGGCCGAGGGCAGTACGGCCATGTCAAGATCAAGGCCGAGCCGCTCCCCCGCGGCGGCGGCTTCGAGTTCGTCAACGCCATCGTTGGCGGCGTCATCCCCAAGGAATATATTCCTGCTGTGCAAAAAGGAATAGAGGAGGCCATGCAGTCCGGCCCCTTGATCGGTTTCCCGGTGGTTGACGTCAAGGTTACTCTTTACGACGGCTCTTACCACGAAGTGGACTCCTCGGAGATGGCTTTCAAGATCGCCGGTTCCATGGCCATCAAAGATGCGGTCCACAAGGGCAGCCCGGCCATTCTGGAGCCGATCATGCGGGTTGAGGTGACCACGCCCGAGGAGTACCTGGGTGATGTGATCGGCGACCTCAACAGCCGCCGCGGTCACGTTCTGGGTATGGAGGCCCGCGGCAACGCGCAGGTCATCAGCGCCCACGTTCCGCTGGCCGAGATGTTCGGCTACGCCACCGATCTTCGTTCCAAGACTCAGGGCCGTGCCTCGTTCGTGATGTTCTTCGATCACTACGCCGAGGTGCCCAAGCAGGTGCAGGAGAAACTCATTAAGCACTAGCGCGACGCGCAAGGAGGAACACAAATGGCCAAAGGTGTATTCGAACGAACCAAGCCCCACGTCAACGTGGGCACCATCGGTCACGTCGACCACGGCAAGACCACCCTCACCGCGGCGATCACCTTCGCCGCCGCC
>JAMOUW010000058.1 GCA_027067955.1 Thermaceae bacterium | reverse complement strand
AGGCATTGCTAGCCGTAGCCCACAAGATCCTACGACAGCTCATGGGCAGGCTGAAGGCCTACTACAAGGAGCAGGGGCGGGAGGCCCTGGTGGCCTGAGGGGTTGACGGGGGAAGACGGTATCACCCGGCCCTCCCCCAGGGGAGGGAGCATTGTTTTGCGGCGACCGAGCCGTGGATTTTAGCGCGGCATGGGCCCCGGCTCGCGGTCGCTACGCTCCCTTGGCCGGGGACACGGAATGCTTCTTTTCCTCCAGCCCGAAGACGTATCCCCGAGCGAGCCCGCGAAGCGGGTGAGACTCGGGGTCCATGTTGTACACACAGCCGAGATTGAGCTGCCTTTAACGGGCCCGCCACAGGCCACAGACTATTTGCCACAGGCCAGTTCCATTACCACGAACTACGCAGTGCGTAGCGCGTGGTACGCAGTACGTGGTGCGCGGTGCGTACTGCGCGCCGTAAGGCGCGCTAAACCTCCACCCCAATCTTCTCCGCCAGCATCCTGCGCACCAGGTCGGGGCGGGCGGTGCCGCGGGTGGCCTTCATCACCTGGCCCAGAAGGGCGTTGATGGCCTTGGTCTTGCCGCCTTTTATCTGCTCGACCACGGCGGGGTTGTTCGCAATGACCTCGTCCACGATCTTCGCGAGCGCTCCCTCGTCGCTCACCGCCTCGAGCCCCCGCTCCTTCACCAATCGCGCCGGGTCGGCCCCTTCCATCACCTCCGGCAGCAGCTCCTTGGCCACCCGGCTGGTGATCTTGCCTTCGTCCGCCAGCTTCACGAGGGACGCCAGGTGCTCGGGGGTGAGGCCGGTCTCGGCCACGGTCTTCTCTCTGGCCGCCAAGAACCCGCGCACGTCGGCGTTGAGCCAGTTGGCCAGCGCCTGGGCCGGGGCTCCGGCCTCTAGCGCCGCGTCGAAGAGGCCCGAGAGCTCGCGGTCGTAGGCCAGGATCTCGGCGTCGTAGGCCTTCACGCCGGCCTCCTGGTAGCGCCGCATCTTCTCGGCCGGCAGCTCGGGCATGGCCGCGCGCACGCGCTCGAGCCATTCCTCGGTAACGTGCAACATGGGAATGTCGGGCTCGGGCATGTAGCGGTAGTCGGCTTCGCCCTCCTTGGTGCGCATCAGGTAGGTGCGGCCGGCGTTTTCGTCCCACCCCAGGGTGGCCTGCTCGATCTGGCCACCCCCCTTGAGAATCTTCGTCTGCCGCTCGATCTCGTACTCGAGCGCTCGCTGCACGCTCCTGAACGAGTTGAGGTTCTTGATCTCCACCTTGGTGCCCAGCGGCTCGCCCGGCCGGCGCACGCTCACGTTCACGTCGGCCCGCATCTTGCCCTCTTCGGGGTTGGCGTCGGAGATGCCCAGCGTCTGGGCGATGGCCCGCAGGTGGTTCAAAAAGAGCCGCGCCTGCTCCGGGCTCCCTATGTCGGGCTCGGTCACCAGCTCGATCAGCGGGCTGCCGGCGCGGTTGAAGTCGAGCAGGGTGTGGTCCTCGCCGGCGGGGTGGAGGCTCTTGCCGGCGTCTTCTTCCAGGTGGACCCGGGTGATGCCGATGCGCTCGCCGGCCACCTCGATCGCCCCGCCGGAGCCGATGGGCCGGTCGTACTGGCTGATCTGGTAGTTCTTGGGCATGTCGGGGTAGAAGTAGTGCTTGCGGTGGAACTGGGTCCGCTCGGGCACCTGGCAGCCGAGTGCCAGCGCGAACATGATGCCGTAATCGATGGCCCGGGCGTTGGGCACCGGCAGCACCCCCGGAAGACCCAGGCAGACCGGGCAGACGTGGGTGTTGGGCTCAGCGCCAAAGTAGTCGGCGCTGCAGGAGCAGAACATCTTGGTCTTGGTCTTGAGGTGGAGATGGACTTCCAGCCCGATCACCGGCTCGTACATAGCCCCGATTATACGGCGGGATAAAAAAATGCCCGCTTACCGGGCTTCCTGATACTCAATATATCACGTTATGCACTATTCAGCAAGTCTATTCACTTTTGTCGTCCAGAACGGCGTTTTCCAGCCTCAAAACGCCGCTACACTTACCCCGCAGAGGTAGGTTAAGGTGGGTTTCATGGACACCACCCCAACCCCCGAACGCTGGAGTCTCGAAGATCTCTTCGGCGGACCACAGTCGCCCGAGTTTAAGAAAGCTCTGGAAGAGCTAGACCGGCGGGCGGCAAAGCTGCAGGAGCTGCGTGACGAGCTGAAGCCCGGCCTGCCAGCGGAAAGATTCCTGCAAATCGTCCGCCAGGTAGAGGAGCTATCCGACCTGATGCACCGCGTCTACGCCGCCGCCGGGCTGTGGTTCTACGAAGACACCCAGAACCCCGAGGCCCAGGCGCTCCTGGCGCGGGTGCGCCAGAAATCGGCGGAAATAGAAAACCAAACCCTCTTCTTCGAACTGTGGTTCAAAGACCTGCCCGACGAAGAGGCCGAACGCCTCATCCAGGCCGCCGGCGAGCGCTACCGCTACTGGCTCGAGCAGATGCGGGCCTGGAAGCCCTACACCCTGAGCGAGGGCGAGGAAAAGATAGTCAACCTCAAGAACACCACCGGCCGCAGCGCCCTCGACACCCTCTACGACACCATCACCAGCCGCTACCAGTTCACCCTCGAGGTGGACGGCGAGACCAAGACCCTGACCCGGGGCGAGCTGATGGTCTATGCTCGCGACTCCCGGCCCGAAGTGCGCGAGGCCGCCTTCCGCGAGCTCTACCGGGTCTACGCGGGGGACGCACCGGTGCTGGCGCAGATCTACCAGAACATCGTCAGCGACTGGAAGAACGAGTACCTGGAGGTGCGCGGCTTCAAAAGCGCCATCGCCGTACGCAACAAGATGAACGACCTGCCCGACGCGGTGGTGGAAACGCTGCTGGCGGTCAGTCGCCAGAACGCGCCCCTCTTCCAGCGCTACTTCCGCCTCAAGGCGCGGGTGCTGGGGATGGAGCGGCTGCGCCGCTATGACATTTACGCCCCGGTGACCGAGGCCGAAAAGCGCTACGACTACGCCGAGGCGCGCCGGATGGTCGACGAGGCCTTCGCCGCTTTCGACCCCCGCTTCGCCGAGCTGGCCGCGCGCGTCTTCGAGCGCGGCCACGTCGACGCCGAGGTGCGCCAGGGCAAGTCTGGCGGCGCTTTTTGCTGGACGCCGGCGCCGGGCACCGTCCCCTGGGTGCTGCTCAACTACCAGGGTCGGCCCGACGACGTCAGCACCATGGCCCACGAGCTGGGCCACGCCGTCCACGGCATGCTGGCGGGCGAGCACCCGGTCTTCACCTTCCATGCCCCCATGCCGCTGGCCGAGACCGCCTCAACCTTCGCCGAGATGCTGCTGGTGGACTACCTGCTGGAAAACGAACCCGACGCCGGGGTACGCCGTCAGGTTCTTTTCGACCAGATGGACGGCAACTACGCCACCATCCTGCGTCAGGCCTACTTCGCCCTCTTCGAGATCGAGACCCACAAGATGATTCCCGCCGGGGCGACTGCCGACGAGCTTAAGGCCGCTTACCGCCGGAATCTGGAAGAGCAGTTTGCAGGCGCGGTGGAAGTGTCGGACGAGTTCGACTGGGAGTGGATCAGCATCCCCCACATCTACGGAACGCCCTTCTACGTCTACGCCTACGCTTTCGGCCAGCTCCTGGTGCTGGCGCTCTACAAGCGCTACCGGGAGGAGGGCGAGGCCTTCAAGCCGCGGCTCTTCCGGATCCTCGAGGCCGGCGGCTCTGCGGCCCCGGCGGAGCTGCTGGCGCGTGAGGGTTTCGACATCACCACCGCCGACTTCTGGCAGGGCGGCTTCGACGTCATCGCCGAGCTGCTGGAAAAGCTGGAAGCGGAAAGCGGGGCGTAGGGGCAGCCCCGAGGCGCACTGCCCGATCGACCGTGGGGGCCGGTCGGCGCACCCGTGCGTGGTTTGCGACGCACCTCAGGCTCCGGCCTGCGCGACCACTCAGGAGTGCGGGTTGTAGGGGCGGGCCGGCGCGCCCGCCCGAGGTGTTGCGGCGTCACAAAAATACCGCACCACGCCAATGTTGTCCGGGCGCGGCAGCAAAGGGTTTGAACCTCTCTACGCGTTTTCGGCGGCGCAATTCGGGTTTTTCCGGCATGAGCCCCTGTTTTCGCAAGGGTGGTAGACCTTGAAACAGGTCCGGGGGCCCATGCCGCGTCATTCATCCACGGCTGCGTTTACGGCTCCGTCACCAACCATGTTTGCTAACTGAAGGCTGGTTTGCAGCAACCTAATCCCGGCTGCTTGTACAGCATGGACCCCGGATCTCGGCAACCTCCGGTTGCCTCGTCCGGAGATACGGATAAAGCAGCTTGTGGTGGGTGGCTTGTAGCCTGTGGTGGGACAATCAACAGCAACGAAACGCTGGCTTACCGCCCGGCATGGACCCCGGATCTCACCCGCTTCGCGGGTTCGCCCGGGGATACGTTGTTTAAAAAAACTTGTTCATGTCCCCGGCTAAGCGGGTCTCTTTGACCCGCGCGAGACCGGGCCTGCCCCGGACCTGATCCGGGGGCCCATGCCGCGTCATTCGTCCACGGCTGAGCCTGCGGATCCGGCCCCTTAGCCTGCACAGCTTCCATCGGGTTCATGCGCTAAAACCCAATTCGACTTCGAATCTGGCACGGACCTTTACTTCCGCTGGGCCCGAAGCTTGATGTACCCCTTCCGCGCCCCACGCGAAAGGGCCGGGCGCATGCCCGGCCCCGGTTCACGAAAGGCGGATCAGGCCTCTTCGGCCTCGCCTTTAGGGGGCCTGCCCCAGTAGGAAATAATGATCAGATAGCTAACCAGGTAAGTAGCCAGGGTACTGATGATAATTATCGCCCAGAGCTGGCCGTTCGAGAAGCCGAACTCTTCCTTCCAACCCGCCAGGGTGGTGGTGAGCATGAAGGCGAGGAGTGCGAAGGTCACGCTGGTGCGCACCGGGTGACGGGTGGGCAGCTCCATGTAGCGCAGCTTGGTCTTTCGGGTGTCCAGGAAGGGCAGCAGCACGGCCACCACGCCCAGTATTCCCGGTATCATCACGCCGCCGATGAACTCCGAGTTCATGACCGCGCCGAAGGGCAGCGACACCTTGAGGTCGCCGGGGATGATCTGCAGGATGCCGTAGATCCAGATGAAATACCAATCGGGCTTTACCGCGGGGGTGGAAGCCGTGGGGGGGCCGAACACCTCGACCGGGTGGGCGATCCAGGTGCCGGCGATGAAGAAGACCACCGCCAGGTAGAGCAGGAAGAGGACGCCCATCATGAAGCCCTGCTGGGGCATCATGGGCACGCCCAGGATTTTGCCCGGGGCCACCTTTTCGGCGTAGGCGGGCTGGGTGTGCTTTTGCTTCAACATGACCAGCATGTGGGCGCCTATTAAGGCCGCCAGCAGCAACGGGAACCAGAGCACGTGCAGCGAGTAGACGCGCGGGATCGAGTGCAGCGTCGGGTATTCGCCGCCGAAGATGAG
This sequence comes from Thermaceae bacterium, assembly GCA_027067955.1. Taxonomy (GTDB): domain Bacteria; phylum Deinococcota; class Deinococci; order Deinococcales; family Marinithermaceae; genus Oceanithermus. The sequence continues at coordinate 26,375 of JAMOUW010000058.1, read as the reverse complement.
CTGTGATATCCACTCGCCCATGTAGGGCATGGAAGCACCGATGCCGTAGCCGATCTGGGTGGCGGTCACGCTGAAGGCGTCGAAGGGCAGCGAGTAACCGGTGAAAGACGTGACCACGCTGAGGCCCAGCAGCGCCAGACCAAGAAGCCAGTTGATCTCGCGCGGCTTCTTGTAGGCTCCCGATATCAGGATGCGCAACAGGTGCAGGAAGGCCGCGGCTATCATGATGCTGGCCGACCAGTGATGCACGCTGCGCAGCACCGCGCCGAAGGGCAGCGAGTCGATGTAAAGAACAGATGCGTAGGCGGCGGGAACCTCCTTGCCAAGGTGTTTGATTAAACGCGTCGAGGGCTCGTAGTTGAAGCTGAGGAAGACTCCCGTGAGCACCAGGGTGATGAAGGCGAACATGGTGATCTCGCCCAGGAAGAAGGAATGGTGCACGGGAAACGCCTTGCGCAGGAACTTCTTATTCAAACGGGACAAGCTGAGTCGTTCATCCAACCAACGGTACATGATCGCCTCCTAAACGGCGCAGCTTCCCCCCTGGGGCTCGAGGCCGGCCACCACGCCTACCTGGCTGGTAAAACCTCCGGCGCAAACGGGCTTGTTGCCTTTTACGATTAGCGGCAGCGCCGGCAGTGGCCGCGGCGGAGGCCCACCGACAACCTGCGCGCCGTGGCGAGGATCATAAAACCCCTTGTGGCAGGGGCACAAGAGCAGGCCCTTGTCGGGCTCCCATTCGCTGACCGTGCAACCGAGGTGGGTGCAGATGGCCGAGTAGGCCACGGCGCCGTCGGCTGCGTAATCCGCCACCTCGGGGCCCAGCTCGCCCGGGTCCATGCGGATGAGCAACACCAGGTTGTTGCGCTCGCCGCTCTTGACCACGCCGGTTTCGGGATCTTTCGGGAAGGCCAGCACCGCCGGCCCTCCTTTGGGCAGATCGTCGAGGGTGATCTCCTTGCCCTTCCTGTCACCCTCGGCGTAGACGAAGACGTCGCCTTCTTTGGGCGGCTCGGTCTCGGGGGTGACTTCCTTCTTGGGCTTCAGGGCCGCGATGGGGGCGAGCATGGACAGCGCGCCCAGGCCCAGGCCCACCCCGACGGTGGCGCCTACTATGGCGCGACGGGTGGTATCGGGTTTCTTGCTCATTACCAGGGCACCTCCGAGTGCTCGTCTTCGACCAGAACCTCGTCGGGGACGAAGAATTTCTTGAAAACCACCAGCAGAAGCGTCATCACCAGCAAAATTGCCGCCGCCAGCTGGCCCATAAACGCGGGCTTCACCGGCCCTTCGGTCAAACCGTAGACGATCGCGTTCACGAAGAGGCCCGACAGCCCCGCCAGCAAGAGCACCAGCAGGAAGATGACCACCATGGGCACTACTCCGCCCGGGGGTTCGTGCTTGCCGGGGCGCAGCTCGCTGCCCTCCAGCCAGGCGGAGATATAGCCGATGGCGCCGAAGAGGAAGAATACGATGCCAAAGGTGATCAGCCCCAGCTGACCTACGGAAAGCTCCTCGGGGGTGTGACCGGCCAGCCGGGCGATATGCTCACCGTCCAGGTAGGCCATGTACCACAGGGCCACCCCGAAGAGGATGCCAAAAAACGGTAATACCGTATCGTTGCGGTACATTTCCCCTCCCTAGCGCTTGGCGGCAACGTCGGCGGGCGAAACCGGCCCGAAGGCGTTACCCCAGCTGTTGCGGATGTATGTCGCCACCGCCGCCACCTGCTCGTCACTTAGCTGGTCGCCGAAGCCGGGCATGGGTACCTTGCCATTAAGGGTGCGATCGATGACCAGATCCTTGTCGGCCAGCTTTTCGTTGCCGGCGAGCGCCGGAAAGGTAGCGACGCCGGCGCCGTTGGGCTGGTGACAGCTGGCGCAGGAGGTCAGGTAGATCTTTTCTCCCTCGCTCATCAGCGCCGGGTCCACCTCCCCGGCCGCGGCCGGAGCCGCCGCTTCGCCGCCGCCCAGCGAGCCCAGATAGGCGCGCAGGTCGGCCAGCTCCTTGTCGGACAGCTGGGCGAAAGGCGGCATGCCGCTGCCGGTGCCGCCCTTGACTATCGAGTTGAACTGCTCGGCGTTGCCAACAATGGCTGCACCCGCCAGGGCGGGGCCGAAGGCGCCCTCGGCATTCTGGCCGTGGCAGCTGGCGCACTGTGCAGCGTACAGCTCCTTGCCCGCGGCGGCGTCGCCCGCGACCGCGCCCTCATGGGCGGCCGCAGCGGGTGCGGCACCCTTCTCCACGACGATCTCTCTCGCACTCGGGGAAAAGGCGAAGTAGAACCAGACGAGACCCAGTACCAGCAAGGCGCTGAGCACCGCACCGATGATGGAAAGCCCGCCCCTGGCCAGCGGGGCTGCGTAGTCGCCGGTGACAATTTCGAACTCTACCGGTCCGCGCACCTGCTGGCCGTCGTCGATCCCGTCGATGAAGGGGCTGGGCAGGTTATCGACCTCAAACTCGACGATCTCCTCTTCGGTCTGCCCCCCCTTGAACGTGGTGACGACCCGCAGGGTGTGGGGGCCATCGGGGATCTGGCTGCTGTCCAAGGTTACCTTGAACGGAGGGCTGGTGAGCACCTGCAAGGGCTCGTTGGACTCATCCAGATATACCTCGATCCGCTCGATGTTCTGATTCATACCGTCTCCTCGCCTCCTCGTGAACTGTAGCTATGAACCGCCTGCAATGTAGAATCTGCGTCCTAACCATTCTAGCTCAGCAGGGCGCAGCGCGTTCCCACATTCACGAGCACACTATCGGTGTGTGCTTAGGTCATATGTCCCAGGCCTGGCGCAGTACTTGCAGGCTCGAGCGCACCCCCGCAGCACCCCCCGCCACCTCCAGCGCGGCCGTACCCGTAAACCCGGATAGAGCTTCCTTGAACTGTTCGTAGGGCAGGCTCCCTGCGCCCACCGGCAGATGGGCGTCACGGTCGCCGTGGTTGTCGTGCAGATGCAGGTGCAAGAGCGGCGCGCTCGAGGCCTGCATGGCCTCCAGGTAGGCGTGGACCTGCCCGGCGCCGCCCTGCATGTAGGCGTGCGGCATATCGAGGGTGTAACCAAAACCCGTACCCGCAGACTCCACCAGCTGCACCAGCTCCTCGGGGGTTTCCAGCAGGTCGTAGCGGTCGAGCGCCAGGTTCTCCACCCCCACGGGCAGCGGCGGCGGGCTCAAACGCTCGAGCGCCTGGACCAGCTGCTCCTTGGCCGCTTCTATGAGCAAGGGATGCCGCATGGGGATCCGCCCGGTGTGCAAAACCCCCACCCGGGCCTCCAGCCCGGCGGCGAACTCGAGCGCCCGCTGCATCCGCTCCAGGCTGACCCGCCAAGCGGGTTCCACCACCGAGGCCAGGTTCAGGTCCACAAAGGGCAGGTGCACCGTAAACCCCACCCCGGCCGCCCGGGCCATCTCCCGCAGCTCCCGCGGACCCGGCAGCTGCGGGAAGATTTCCTGCTGGTCCACGCTCAGCTCCAGGTCCAGGCCCAGCTCGGCGGCCAGCTCCAGGGCTTCGCGCGGATCCGCCAGGCCGGCGGTGACCGCCGAGAACCCGAGTCTCACCTAACCTCCAGGGCCTTCTTCTGGGCCTCAGCAAGGGCCTTCTGCGGCGGCACCCGACCTTTGAGGGACTTTTCCAGAGCTTCGTCCAGGTAGTCGCGCCAGACCGCGAACTCCGGTATGCGCGGACGCGGCACCGCCCGCGCAATCTGCTCGAAGGCCACCTTGCGGTAGGGATTCTCGGCGTAGAAGTCCTCGAGCAAAGGGAGCACCGAGCGGCGCAGCGGCACGTAGTAACTGGCGTGCACCCATTCGACCAGGTTCTCGGGTTGCATCAGGAACTTCCAAAAGGCGAATGCCCCCGCCGCCGCTTCCTCCGATGCCCCTTTGAGCACCACCAGCTCCGCGCCGCCCATGGGCACCTTGCCGCCGGGCGCGTGCGGCACCGGGGCAACGCCCAGCTCAAAGGCGAACGAGTACTTCTCGGCCGCCGGCCAGTTGGCGATCGAAGCGAAGACCATCATCCCCTTGGTGCGCACGAAGTCCAGCTGGGCGAACTGGGCCTCGGCCAGGTTCCGCGGGATCGCCGCCCTGCGGTCCACCAGCCGCCGCAGCATCTTGAGCGCGTCCACCGCCTCGGGGCTGTCGAAATTCGGCCTGCCGTCAGCGGTAACCAGGCTGCCGCCGCGGCTCGTGACCATGGCCTCGAAAATCCAGGAATCGAGAATCGCTATGAATCCCTTGCTGCGCCGCGTGGTAAGGGCGAGCGCATCGCTCTCGAAGGTTTCCCAGTCGTCCGGTACCGGCAGGCGCTTCGCCCGCAACGCGTCGGCGTTGTAGAACAGCACCGGCGTGGAGGTGTTGAAAGGCAGGCCGTAGCGTACCCCGTCCACGATGCCGTATTTCCAGGGGGCCTCGAAGAAGTCCGCCACGAAGCCGGGGTCCAGGTCCTGCACCAGCGCGTCCAGTGGCAGCAAGGTTCCCTCGGCCACCAGCCGCGGGAAGAAGGCGATCTCGGCCTGGAAAAGCACGGGGGCGCTGCCGGTGCGCAGCGCTGCGATCAGCTTGGTCTCGGCCTCGCGGTAATCGCCCGCATAGCGGGGGATTACCCGGAAACCCGCTTGCGCGGCGTTGAAGCGCTCGGCGAAACGATCGATGGCTTCACCCGCCGGGCCGTCCATCGAGTGCCAGAAGGGCACCTCCACCTGGGCCGTCACCATACCGGCCAGGATTAAAACTAACGTGGTCCAAAATCGTCTCATAACCCCACCATAACCTTTCGAATACCATTTTATCCCTTGAGACTCCCCTCAAAGGTCTCGACTATCCTGCGCTCAAACAATAGATATACCGCAGCGAGGGGAAGCGTGCCCAGCAGCGCCGCCGCCGAAAGCAGGCCCCAGTCTGCAGGGTACTTGCGTACCAGATCCGCCATCCAAACCTGCAGCGTCCACCATGCTTCCGGGGTCATTACCCGCGGATAGAGGACCAGGTTCCAGTGCGCGGCGAACGAAAGCACCCCGGCGGTGACCAGGTGCCCGGCCATCATCGGCAGGAGAACCTGCGCGAGCACCACTCCCTCGCCCGCGCCGTCGATGCGCGCCGCCTCCACCACCTGCCAGGGAACGCTACGGAACCCCTGGTAGAGCAGAAATACCACGAAGGGGCTGGCCGCAAAGGGCCAGATGAGCGCCCAGGGGCTCCCAAGCAAGCGGGTACCCGCAAGCACCCCGTAGAGCGGCACCAGCAGCATCTCCGCCGGCACCGCTAGCAAGAAGAGGTAGAAGCCCAGTAGCGGTGCCCCCTCGCGCAGCGCATAGGCGGCGGGGAAGCCGGTGATTAGCGCAAGCAGCGTTGCCAGGCTGCTGACCCCCAGGCTGTATACGAGCCGCCCCCAGAACCCCTCGGGGGCCAGCGCCCGGAAGTTTTCGAGGCTGAACCCCAGCCGGGTAATCTCACCCGCGTACACCAGTTCGGGCGGCAGGAAGGCGGCGTAGGCCATCCACAGGAAGGGCAGGGCCACCGCGAAGACGAGCAGGGCGACGAAGAGATGGCGCGCAAGGCTCCTCATCAACGTTCCTCCATGAAGCGCGCCTGGGCGTAGGCTAGGCCCAACGTGAGCAATAGCAGCACGATCGTAGCCGCGGCCGCGTAGCCGAGCCGGTACTGCTCGAAGCCCACCTCGTAGATGAAGTAGCCCAGCACCCGCGTGCCCCCAAAGGGGCCGCCGCGGGTGAGCAAAAAGACGGCCACGTATGACTGCAACGTGAGTATCGTGCCCACCACGAGCAGGAAGGTAAGCGCCGGGCGCAACAATGGCAGTGTCACGTAACGCAGCGCCTGCCGCGGCGTGGCCCCGTCCACCCAGGCGGCTTCCAGCATGGCGCGGGGGATGCCCTTGAGGCTGGCCGAAACCACCAGCACCCCGTAACCCAGGTAACGCCAGAGGGTGAAGGCCACAACCAGCAGGAGCGCCCAAACGGGCTCGCGGTCCCAGGCGGGCACCACCAGCCAGGCCGCGAGCGGGCTATTCTCGGGCACGAGGGTATATAGCAGCATCTGCAGCGCGCCGTATTCGGGGGAAAGCAGGGTGTACCAGCTCACCGCCGCCGCCGAGAGGGTCACCAACCCCGGCAGGAAGAGCAGTCCTTTGACCCAGCGTTCGTAGACCTGACCTTCCAGCGTTAAGGCGACGAGCAACGACAGCAAAATAAAGCTGGGGAGGGTTATCGCTGCAAAAGCGAGCGTCACCCGCAGGCTGTGCCAGAAAGCCGGGTCCGCCAGCAGCTCGCGATAGTTGGCCAGACCCACCGGTACGGGGTTCGAGAGGCCCGACCAGTCCCAGGTAGAGAAGCGCACCACCTCAAGGAAGGGGTAGGCGCCGAATACGGCCAGTACCAACAGCGAGGGGGCAACCCCCAGCCATGCGGGTTTGGGTCTCAGCCTCATGCGGACCGGCTACCAGAGAAAGAGCAGGCTGGCCCGGAAGAGATCGCGATCGTTGGTAACCAGCTCAAAGGCCACGGGATCGTAGTAGAAACGCAGACCCAGCCCGTAGCTGAAAAGGGAGCCGGCCAGACTGCCCTTGGGGAAGTAGCCCAGCCCCAGCCGGCCGCTGAATGCGCCCTCGACCTGCCCTAGCGGCGGTAGGTCCCAGCTGAACGCCCCACCCAGATAGCCTCCGAAGCGGCCCGGGTCGGCGTAGCGCAGCTCCGCGAAACCCCCCACGGCCATGAACTGGCCGCCCACGGTGAGGCTCGGCAGCACCAGGACCTTCCCGGTGGCGCTCACACCCAGATGCGGGTAGCGCACCTCCAGGTCCAGGCCGGTGTCGAGGCCCATGGGGGTAGCCGGCAGCACCAGCCCCAACGTAAACACACCCGCCCCGGGGTGAGAGTAACCCAGTCCCACGCCGTTCTCGGGGTAGGCCGGCTGGCCGGCCAGCACCACGCCCGCAAACACAAATACGAGGATCGCCAATCGCTTCATACACCCCTCCTTTTGGGTTACATCCTACACTCACCCACCCCCGCCCCTCCGGTCGCAGCCCCCGCAAAGCCGTTCCTGCGGGCGAACACGGCGGCGCAGGTTCCTTCGCGTCAGGGTTGTCTAGAGCGAGAGCAGCTCCCGCACCCGCTCGTCGGCCGCCAGCTGGTCCATATTTCCCGACATCCGCACCTCGCCGGTTTCCAGCACGTAGGCGCGGTCGGCCAGCGGTGCGGTGAACTTGAGGTTCTGCTCGGCCAGCAGAATCGGCATTCCGGCCGCCTTCAGCTCGGCCACCACACCGGCGATCGCCCGCACCAGGATCGGCGCCAGGCCCTCGGTGGGCTCGTCGAGCAAGAGCAGCCGCGGGTTGGTCACCAGCGTGCGGGCGACGGTGAGCATCTGCTGCTCGCCGCCCGAGAGCAGGCCGCCGCGTCGGGCCTGGATCTCGGCCAGGCGCGGGAAGAGCTCGAGCACCCGCGCCACCGTCCACTCGCCCGGCCTGGCCGCTACCTCCAGGTTCTCGCGCACCGAAAGCTCCGGGAAGATGCGCCGCTCTTCGGGAACGTAGCCCAAGCCGCGCTGCGCCCGGGTGTAGGCGGGCAGCCGCCCCAGCGGCTGACCATCAAAAAGCACCTCGCCGCCAAAGATGGTCACCATGCCCATGACCGCCTTCAGCAGCGTGCTCTTGCCGGCGCCGTTGCGGCCCAGGAGGGCCACCACCTCGCCGGGGCCGAGCTCGAGGCCGACCTCGTGCAAGACCTGAATTTTGCCGTAGCCGGCGCGCAAACCGTCAACCTGCAACATCGGCTTCTCCCAGGAACGCCTCGATGACGCGGGCGTCGTTCTTGATTTCGTCGGGTGCGCCCTCGGCCAGCACCCGGCCCTGGTGCAGCACCGTTATCCGGTCGGCCAGGCGCAGCACCGCCTCGGTGTCGTGTTCGGTGAAGAGCAGCGTCAGCCCCAGGCCGCGCAACAGCTCCTCGATGAAGCGGACCATCTCGCGCCGCTCGCGGCGCGAAAGCCCGGCCAGCGGCTCGTCGAGTAACAAGAGCTGCAGGTCTCCGGCCAGCGCCATGGCGATGTCGACCCGTTTGAGGTCGCCCAGCGGCAGCGCCTCGGCCGCCTCTCTCGCGCGGCCCGCCAGCCCCACCCATTCCAGCAGCTGGCGCGCCCGCTGGCGGGCGTCGTCGTAACTGGCCAGCGGCCGCATACCGGCGCGGGTGCGGCCGGCCTGGGCCAGCACCGCCAGGGTGAGGTTCTCGAGCACGCTCATGCTGAGGAAGGCCTGGGCCCGCTGGAAGGAGATGCCCAGCCCCGAACGCACCACCCGGTGGGTGGGCCAGCCGGTAATCCGCCGCCCGGCCAGTTTTACCTCGCCTGAGTCGGGGGTGTAGCGGCCGACGACGACGTTGAAGAGGGTCGTCTTGCCCGCGCCGTTGGGCCCCACCAGGGCGTGGAAGCTGCCGGGGGCGACGCTCAGGCTGACGTCGTCGAGCGCCAGAAAGCCGTAGAAACTCTTGCGGACGCGGTTAATCTCGAGCACGCCGGCCTCCCAACCCCGCCAGACCCTGCGGTAAAAAGAGCACCAGCGCCAGCAGCACCAGCCCCAGCACCAGCGGCCAGTGCTCGGTGCGCGACTGGACGAAGGCCCCGAGCTCGACGAAGACCAAAGACCCCAGCGCCGGGCCGAAGATGGCCTCGGCCCCGCCGAGGATGGCGGCGATGATGGCCTCGGCCGACTTGGTCCAGTAGAGGAAGTCGGGGAAGGCCGAGCGCTGCCAGGCGACCTGCAAGAACCCCGCCGCCCCCGCCAGCGCTCCGGAGAGGGTGAAGGCCGCCAGCAGGTAGCCAAAGGGCGAGAGCCCGACCGCCTCGGCCCGCGCCTGATTGTCGCGGATGGCACGCAGGGCGTAGCCAAAGGGCGCGTGGTGCAGCCGCCAGACGAAGGCCAGCCCCAGTGCGAAGAGCACCAGCGCCAGGTAGTAAAGCGCCCGGGCGTCGCCCCAGAGCGCCCCCGGGTGCAGGCCGGTAATGCCGTTGTCGCCGCCGGTGAAGGAGTACCACTTGTGGACCACCGCCCAGACCAGCTGGGCGAAGGCCAGCGTCAGCATGGTGAAGTAGATGCGCGAGGTGCGCACCGAGAAAAAGCCGATGACCAGCGCCAGCAGCCCGGCCACGACCACCGCCGCCGGCAGGGTGAGCAGGTATGGCCAGCCGGCCCGCTGCAGCAAGAGCGCGGTGGTGTAGGCACCGGCGCCGAAGAAGGCGGCATGACCGAAGGAGAGCAACCCGGTTTCGGCGAAGACCAGGTTGAAGGCGGTGGCGAAGAGGGCCAGGATGAGCGCCTGAATGGCCACCTCGAGCGCGTAGTCGGGCAGCAGCCAGGGGGTGACCAGCAGGGCCCCCAAAACGAGGAGCAACCAGCCGCGCGCCTTCATGTTCTCACCGCCGGAGGCCGGCCCAGGAGGCCCCAGGGCCGCACGAGCAAGACGACGACCATCAGCAGATAGACGAAGGCGATGGCGAACTCGGGCAGCACCAGCACCCCGAAGGCCTGGATCTCACCGATCAAAAATGCGCCCAAAAGCGCCCCCCATACGCTACCCAGGCCGCCGACGACGACCACGATGAAGGCGCTGATGACCGCCTCGACGGCGATGCCGGGGCTGACCGTTTGCATTGGCAGCGTCGCCGCCCCGCCCAGGGTGGCCAGGGCGATGCCGAGGGCGAAGACAACCGTCAAGAGCCGGGGCACGTTGACCCCGAGGGCCTCGAGCATCTCCCGGTCCTGCGTTGCCGCCCGCACCAGGGTGCCGGTGCGGGTGCGTTGCAAAAAGAACCACAAACCGCCGGCCACTACTAGCGCCAGCGCGATCTGGACGAAGTAGTAGGCGGGGAAGGGGGCGCCGAACACCCAGACCGGGTAGGCCAGGCTCGCCGGCGGCCCCAGCGACTTGTAGGCGGCGCCGAAGAGCAGCTTGACGCCGTCTTCGATGACCAGCAGCAGGGCGTAGGTCAGCAAGATCTGGTAGTGTTCGGGCCGGTTGTAAACGGGGCGCAGGAGCAGTCTTTCGGTGGTCGCCCCGATGGCGAAGCCGAGCGCTGCGACCACCACCAGCCCCCACCACAGCCCCTCGGGGTTGCCGCGCAGCACCCAGTAGAGCAGGTAGGCGCCCAGCATGTAAAAAGAGCCGTGGGCGAAGTTGACGATGCCCAGCGCGCCGAAGATGAGCGAAAGGCCGACGGCCAGCAAGAAGAGGCTGCTGGCGTAAGCCAGGCCGGTGAGGAACTGCAGGATGACAAAGCTCGGGTCCATGACGGCAGATTTTCTGCCCGGGGGCGGCGTGGCCGCCCCCGGGATGCTTCAGGCTACTTGGCGCACTCGGTCGGGTAGATGGTGTCTTTGGCGGGAACGACGACTATGGGATCGAGGATGGCGAAGGGGTATTTGTCGGTGTTTTTGGTGTAGCCCCAGACCAGGTCTTCGAATACCTGGTGGTCGGCAGGGCGCATCCACTTGAGCCCTTCGATCGACTCGAACTTGAGGCCGCCGTCGGCCTCGAAGGCCGCCTTGACCACGTCGGGGTCGGTGGAGCCAGCCTTTTCGATGGCCGCCGCCAGCATCATCATGCCCGAGTAGGCTTCGCCGGCGTTGTACGAGGGGTAGTCGCCGAACTTATCGTGGAACTTCTTGACGAAGGCCTTGTTGGCGTCGGTTTCGGGGTAGAGGAACCAGTAGCGGGCGCTAACCAGCATTCCCTCGGGGGTGTTCTTACCCAGCGGCTCGAGCGCCTGCAGGGCGCCGCCGGTGGGGTTGGTGTAGAACTTGATCGTCTTGAAGAAGCCAAAGGGAATCGCCTGTTTGGCGAAGGAAACGAAGTCGCCGCCCCAGAGCGAGCTAAAGACGGCCTCGGGTTTGGCCCGCATCAGCGCGGTGATGTAGGAGGAGTAGTCGGACGAGCCGAACTTGGGCCACTGCTCGCTAACCACCTCGACGTCGGGCTTGAGCTCCTTGAGGCGGGTGATGAAGTCTTCCCAGCTGACACGGCCAAACTCGTAGTCGGGGCCGATGTTGGCCCAGCGCTTGTAGGGCTGCTTGGCGGCGAAGGCCGCGGCCGCCCAGGAGTCCATGCGGGCGTTGTTGGAGGTGCGGAAGACGTAGGGCAGGCACATCTCGGTCAGGCGCGGCGTGGCCGCGTGGGTTACGACAAGCGGCACCTTGTACTCGTTGGCCACCGGGGCTACCGCCAGGCTGACCGAGCTGGAGTCGATGCCGAAGAGGAAGTTTACCTTGTTCTCCAAGATCAGCCGTTTGGCCTCGCGCACCGCCTGGTCGGGCTTACCATGGTCTACGAAGACCACCTCGACCGGGCGGCCGAGAATGCCGCCTCTGGCGTTTATCTCCTCGACGGCTAGCTGGACACCCTGCTTGGACGAGATGCCGTAGTTGGCAAAGTTGCCCGAAAGCATGTAAAGAGCGCCGATCTTGATGGGCTCAGCCGCCAGCGCCGGGCCGCCAAACGCAATCATCAGTGCCGGAATCCATATCCAACGTTTCATAGCCACCTCCTTGTTTTTCGTTAATAATTATACCCGCCCCCGCAGGCTGCCTGTCCCGCGCCGGCGCGCCGGAAGCAAGCGGGTTCTGCAGCCATGGGCCGCGCTCGAAAAAACACCAATGGATTCTTTAGCCTGCTGTATACTGGGCCGAAGCATTTGCTATGGGAAGCATCGCTCGCATGATCCCGCACCGATCCCGGCATTGCCCGAAACGGGGAACCGTCCCAATATCCGCCCCGGGCAATTACAAACGCTGCGCCACCGCTTCGCCAGCCGCACGGCTACAGGGCGTCTGCAGGCCACTTTCCCTATCTTCGGGGAGCGCTCAACGGTGAAAAAGATACTTTCCCACGAGAAAGCGGTGCTGCTCATCGTTTCCTTGCAGGAAGCATTTACCGCTACCGTGCCCTTTTTCCTGCTCACGTCGGTAATATCACTGCTGCATTTCCTGTTTGCATATTTCAATCTGCATGCACAAATATTCTCGGTGCACGTCAACAGCTACCGGCTGTGGCAGATGCAAGAAACCTTCTATCGCTTCTCCTCCTTTGTGGCCACGGCGACCATCGCTTACTTCTTCGCCCGCCGTATCAACACTGCTCCGATCATCGCCACCGTGCTTTCTATCGCCACCCTCATCTCCTGCCTGGGACTAAAGAGCCCCTACCCGCTTTTGCAGCTACCCTACGGTTTCGTGCCAATAAGCCTTATCAACCCCATAGTTGCAGTTTATCTATTCAAACTGCTAGAGCCCTTGCTGTCACTATCACTCCCAGTTACGGGAGGTAAGAAGCACATATACCGCCACATCAACTATCTGTTCGTATTCCTGGCGGCCTATGCCCTCACGGTGTTGCTTTTTGAGGCCTTCGGCGTCCTCTTCCAGGCGCACCTGGCCGCCTTTTTCGCCGCCCTGCCCCTGGAACTGCCGCGCACCGTGCTCTTTATAGTGCGCGACTTCCTGACCCAGGTACTATGGTTTTTCGGCATCCACGGGGATCGCGTGGTCAATTCCCTGCTTGGGAAGGAAATCCTTAGTGCACAGTTCTTCCCCAATCTGACCTACGCCGAGTTCAACCGGTTGTTCGTGGTCATCGGCGGCGCCGGAGTCGGCATCGGTCTGCTGCTGGCGCTGCTGCTCAACATGCGCGACCGCTCCCTGCGCCTAATCACATACATTTCGGTCCCCTTCGTGGTCTTCAACATCAATACCCTGCTCATCTACGCCCTGGTGGTGCTTAACCGCTACCTTATGGCCCCATTCATACTATTGCCGCTATTCAATTTCTCGGCTGCCTATCTTTTCCTCAATATTACCAGGGTAAACTTCACCAATTACCATATTCTCTGGAATACCCCGGTTTTTCTCGACAGCCAGCTGAAAACCGGCGGTGACTGGCGGGTGGCCGCCTTCCAGATCTTCCTCATCACCATAGACACCCTGGTATACATCTACTTTGTTCAGCGTTACATCCAGGCGCAGTCGGCCGACACCCACTTTGAACGCCTGGAGAAAAACCTCCGGCTTTCGGAAGAGCTACGGAGCAGGGAAGGTGTGAACGCCTTCGTCGCCCATACCAAAGTGATAGACGCGCAGGCCAAGCTGGACGCGCTCTTGCAAAACCTCCGGGAAGAAAACCTGTCGGTCTACTATCAGCCCATTCTCCCCCTGAGCGATACCGGCGAACCGGGGTTGGAAGCCCTGCTCCGCTACCACGAAGACGGTGAGATACACGGGCCCACGTTCCTGGAGCTGGTCGAGGACGCCGGTCTGGCCTCGCTGGTGGACATCTGGGTTTGCCGGCAGGTGAAAAAGGACCTGACCCGGATGCGCCGTCTGGGAAGCACCCCTCGCATCAGCATCAACCTGCACCCCGACACCTTCCTGAACCGGGAGGCGGTCTCGGTCATCATCAGGACCCTGCGCGGCGAAAACGTCGGCTTCGAAATAGTCGAACGCAGCTTCCTCGCCGGCGACGCGGCGCTCAGGAACCTGCGCATGCTCCAGGAAAACGGTTTTACAATCTCCATCGACGATTTCGGCGCCGGTTACTCCAGCCTGGAAACGATCGTGCATCGCCAGTTCACCGAGTTGAAGCTCGACCGCAGCCTGGTCGCCACCCTGGAGAGCACCCGGGGGCGCCTGGTGTGCGAGAGCATAGTGAAAATCTGCCACGACATCGGTACCCAGGTGGTGGCCGAGGGCGTGGAAACGCCCGGGCAGCTCGAAGTCGCCTGCGAGATTGGCGTGGACGGGGCCCAGGGCTACTACCTGGCGCCGGCGCTGCCGCTGGAGGAGGCGCTCGAGTACCTGCTGCTGCACTCCGAGTCGGCCTGCGATGGCGAGTCTGGTGGCAACGGCGACCGGCCGCTCTGATCGACCCGGGAGCGTATCGCGCCCTCACGCCCGCGCCCGGCCCGGGCGGACCCGGCGGCCGCTCTTGTCCGCAGGTGTATCCCAGAACCCGCAGAGGTGATTCCGACCACCCGACTGCCCCGGCGGGTCCCGCGCCTGCCGTGCGGTGTTAGAATGCAAAAGAAGAAAATCGCAAGAGGTTGCTATGAATCGCAAAAAGAAGGGGGCTATTCCCCTCACCGAGCAACGCCGCAGGCTCATACTCGAGCGCCTGCGCACCTGGGGCGAGGTGCGCACCACGGAGCTGGCGCAGATGTTCGGGGTTTCGCCCATGACGATACGCAACGACCTAAACGCCCTGGGCGAGGCGGGCGCGCTCAAACGCACCCACGGCGGGGCCGTTTCCAACGAGCCGATTGCGCGTGAGCCCTCATACAAGGACAAGGAAGGTCAGCGCAGCGCCGAAAAAGCCCGCATCGGCGCTGCAGCGGCGCAGGAAATAAGCGAGGGCATGGTCGTATTCGTGGGCAACGGCACCACCACAATGCAGCTAGTACGGCGGCTGCCCCGCCTGGTGCGGCTGGCGGTCTTCACCAACGCCCTGAACCATGCGGGCGCGCTGCTGGAACACCCGGGGGTAAGCGTGTACGTGGTGGGCGGTTACCTGCGCGGCGTTTCCTACGGGATGGTGGGCGGGCTGGCGCGCAAGGCGCTGGAGGGAGTCTTTTTCGACGCCGCCTTCGTAGGCGTCAACGGCGTTTCCCTCGAATACGGGTTTACCCTCCCCTCCCTGGAGGAGGCGGAAGTCATGGCCGCGGTGGTGCGGCGCGCGCGCCGCACCTTCGTACTGGCAGACCACAGCAAGTTCGGTGCCGTGACCCACGCGCGCGTAGCAGACTTCGGAGAGGTCGATGCGGTAATTACCGACCGCATTCCCCCCGAAGAGTTTGCGCGGGCGTTCAACGAGCTGGACGTGCGGCTCGTCGTGGCCAAGGGGGGTGAAAACGGGTAATTGGGAAGGTGGGTTTTTGGTCCGAAGCTAATTCTTGAGGAGGTGTACACATGAAACAAGGTATTCGATTCGGCCTCGCGGCCCTGCTGGCGCTAACGCTTACAAGCACGGCCCTGGCCAAGAAGGTGGAGATCACCTGGTGGCACGCGATGAGCGGTTCGCGGCTCAAGGTGGTCGAAGCGATAGTGGACGGCTTCAACGCCGCTCATCCGGAGATCCAGCTAAACGCCCTCTATACCGGCAAGTATGCCGAAACCCTTACCAAATATGTAGCCGCATACCGCACCGGCACCGCGCCCAACCTGGTCCAGGTATACGAGGTCGGCACGCAAACTATGCTTGACAGTGGCGCCATCGTGCCCGTTTACAAGATCCCGGGAATGCTCGGCCAGGAGTGGGACTGGGCCCAGTACGTGATTCCCATCACCAACTACTACTCAACGAACGGCAACCTCTGGTCCATGCCCTTCAACTCTTCCACGGCGATGCTCTATTACAACAAAGATCTCTTCGCCAAAGCCGGGCTCGACCCCAACAAGCCCCCGCGCACCTGGAAAGAAGTTGAGGAATACGGCAAGAAACTGGTGCAAAGCGGCGTCGTCGACCACGCGCTCTCTTTCGGCTGGCCCGGCTGGGTATTCGAACAGATGTTCGCCTACCACAACCAGCTCTTCGCCGACCACAAAAACGGTCGTGCCGGTCGCGCCGAAAAGGTGCTCTTCAACGGACCCTTCGGGCAGATGGTGCTCGAAACCTGGGCCCGGCTGGCGAAGGAAAACGTCTTCCTCTACGGCGGCCCCGAATACTCGGCCAACACCGCCTTCGTGGGCGGCCAGATTGCCATGCTGATCCAGTCGACCTCCTCGCTGGCTGGTATCACCAAGGGCGCCGGCTTCAAGGTCGGCACCACCTTCCTGCCCCGCTTCGAGGGGTACCCGCGCGGCAACTCGGTGATCGGCGGCGGCAGCCTCTGGGTCACCAAGGGGCAGAGCAAGGAAGAGCTGGCGGCGGTCTGGGAATTTCTCAAATACCTGGCGCGTGAGGATGTGGCCGTGCGGTGGCACAAGGGCACCGGCTACTTCCCCACCGTCAACAACGCGGTGCAGGCGCTCCTCAGTGAAGGCTGGTTCAGCAAAGACCAGAACTACCTCACCGCCTTCCTGCAGATCCTTTCGGGCCGCCGCGACACGCCAGCGGCAACCGGCGTGCGCCTGGGCCCCTTCGTGCAGATCCGCGAGATCGAGCGCGCCGCCATCGAAAAGGCCGTTTCGGGCAAACTGTCGCCCATGCGGGCTCTGGATGAAGCTGCAGCCAAGGCCAATCAGCTGCTGGCGCAGTACAACAAGCTGCACTAGCCGCTCTACCGGGCGCGGGCAGAGGCCCGCGCCCCTTTCCCGGCGAAAGGAGCGCCATGATAGAGGAGCGTTTTCCCGGTCACCCCATACTGCCCTACCTGCTCATCCTGCCCTCGCTGGCGGTAATATTCGTCTTTCTTATAGTTCCCTTCGCGCAAAGCGTTTGGGGCTCGTTCTACGTAACCTCCTTTTTCGGTGA
This sequence comes from Thermaceae bacterium, assembly GCA_027067955.1. Lineage (GTDB taxonomy): Bacteria > Deinococcota > Deinococci > Deinococcales > Marinithermaceae > Oceanithermus. The sequence continues at coordinate 9,906 of JAMOUW010000058.1, read as the reverse complement.
TACCAGGGTCTTCGTGGGGCTGTCAAACTATCTGGATTTGTTCAAATCACCGGACTACCTGCACAGCGTTGCAGTTACCCTTTTCTTCTCGGCCTTCGTGGTCCTCGTCGGCCTCTCCGCCTCGCTGGGCATCGCTTTGCTGTTGAATCAGAAGATAAGCGGGTTGGGCATCTATCAAATAGCGCTGGTATGGACATATTCGATATCACCCGCGGTGGCGGGGGTCATCTGGGCGCTGCTGTTTGCGCCCGCCACCGGCCTCATCCCCTGGCTGGTCAAGCTGGTAAACCCCGGTTACACCCTCAACTGGATGACCAACGGCGCCCTGGCGCTATTCGTGGTATCGCTGGCGGCGACCTGGAAGATGCTCGGCTACAATATTGTCTTCTTTCTGGCCGGGTTGCAAAACATCCCCGACGAACTGACCGATGCCGCGCGCGTAGACGGGGCGGGCCCCTGGCTCGCCTTCCGCCACATCACCTTTCCCATGCTCAGCCCCACGACCACCTTCCTGCTCTTCATGAACATGCTTTACGCTTTCTTTCAGGTCTTCGGCCTGATCGACATCATGACCCAGGGCGGGCCCGGCAACGCCACCAACCTGCTCGTATACAACCTTTACCGCGACGCTTTCATCCACCTCGACTCAGGCCGCGCCAACGCCCAGTCGGTAATCATCTTCATCGTCATCGCCGTGGCCGCCATGCTGCAACTGCGCGCCGCCACCAGGAAAGCGGCCTACGCCCGCTAGAAAGGAGCCGCAGGTGACCCGCAAACATCAGCTCAGCTTCATGACCCACGCGGCGCTCATATTGCTGGTGGTCCTGCTGGCCTTCCCCGTCTATTACGCGCTGGTTACCAGCACCCTGAGCTTTCGTGAAGCCTATCAATACCCGCCCAAAATGCTTCCCGGCGGCGAGTTCTGGCACAACATTCAGGACGCCTGGATACGAGCCCGGTTCGGCCGCCTCTTCTTCAACAGCGTCTTCATATCGCTGGTGGTTGCTGCGGTCAAGATCGTCCTCTCGCTGCTGGCCGCCTTCGCCTACACCCACTTTCGCTTTCGGGGGGCCGGTTTTTTGTTCGCCCTCAGCATGATTACCCAGATGTTGCCATTGCCGGTGCGCATCTTGCCTACCTACGAGCTGATGGCCGATTTCGGCTGGATCAACAGCTACTACGCGCTAACTGTTCCCTTCTTCGCCAGCACCACCGGTATTCTGCTCTTCCGGCAGTTCTTCCTGACCGTTCCCCGCGAGCTCTCCGACGCCGCCCGCGTGGACGGCGCCGGGCCGCTGCGCTATTTCTGGCAGATACTGGTGCCGCTCAGCCGCACCAACATAGCCGCGCTGTTCGTGATCGAGTTTATCTTCATGTGGAGTCAGTACCTCTGGCCGCTGATCGTTACGAACACTGCCGATATGCGGGTGGTGCAGATCGGTCTGAAGATGCTGATCGCCAGCGAGCAGATAGCGCCAGAGTGGAACGTAATCATGGCGGGAACGGTGATCGCCATGGTGCCACCGCTGGTCGTGCTGGTAGCGCTGCGCAAGAGCTTTGCCCAGGGCATAGCCATGCAATCGGAGAAATAGATGGAAATTAAGGGATACCTCCTTGATCTCGACGGTACGGTCTACCTGGGAGAGAAGCTGATCCCGGGAGCGGACCGCGCCGTGGCCGAGCTGCGCCGGCGCGGCCGCCGGATCGTTTTTCTCTCCAACAAGCCGCTGCACTCCCGCGCCGACTACGCCGAAAAACTCTCCCGGCTGGGCGTGCCGGCTACCGTGGACGACGTGGTACACTCGTCTTACGTGGTGGCCCGCTATCTGGCGGGGCGCAGGCCGGGCGCCCGCGTGTTCGCCATCGGCGAACCCCCGCTGCTGGCCGAACTGGAGGCGGCGGGGCTGGAAATAACCAGCGATCCGGAGCGCATCGAATTCGTGGTGGCGGCGTTCGACCGCACCTGCACCTGGGGCAAGATAAACATCGCCTTCCAGGCAATCCGCCGGGGGGCCCGCTTCGTGGCCACCAACCCCGACCCCACCTGCCCGGTGGAAGGAGGCGAGATACCCGACGCGGCAGGGATAATAGCCGCGCTCGAGGCCACCACTGGCAAAAAGGTGGACGATGTGGTGGGCAAGCCCTCGCCCCACACCGTACGGGCAGCGCTCGAGCGCCTGGAACTGCCAGCCGACCGGGTGGCCATGGTGGGCGACCGCCTGAGCACGGACATCCTGATGGCCCGGCGCGCGGGGCTCGTGGGCGTCCTGACGCTAAGCGGCGTCACCCGGCCCGAAGAGCTCGATGAAGCCGACGTAAAGCCGGACCACGTAATAGCGAACCTGACCGAGCTGCCGGAGCTGGATATGCAGCTCGCCGCTGAATGAGGCGGTGATATAGCTAAGATGTTAGCCTTACGCACTCAGGTTTTCGGGTAAACTTATTCCAGTATAAATTGTTAAGGCTGGCAGCAAACCTGCCATAGCGGTTCATATGCGATAGCGGGACAGGATCAGCGAGACTCCGACAGGCGTGATTGTGCCTCTCCGAAGAATAAGTCAGATGACACGGAAAGATACCAACTAACTAGTCTTCTACCTTCGGGACAAATACCCCTGAGTGATCCATATCACATGATTGCACCGAAATTTCACCTAAACTCGAATCGGGAGGTAGTGTTATGAGAAAGGCAACCTGGCTTCTTGCGCTAGCCCTGGCCTTCCTGCTGGGCGCCTGCGGCGGGGGAGCTTCACCCGGCGGGGGCAATGGCGGAGGCGGCGGGGGTGACGGAGGCAACGGCGGAGGCGGCGAACCCACCGTCACCGTAACCGCCGCAGGCGCCAAGGCGGCCGCTTATCGCATCGGCAACGGCGCCTGGGAAGCCGCCGCCGATCCCACCAGCTTCTCGTTCACCGTGAGCGGCGGAGGGCCCTATGACGTCGCCCTGCGCTGCAATGCCCGGGATTTGAGCCTCTACTCGCTCACCACCGACGAGCTGACCGACCTGGACTCCCCCTGCGACTCGGGTGCGAACAACATCGCGTTCAGCGTCGACTATGACGTTTCCGGCGTGCAAAACGCAAAGGCCGCCCTGCTCTTCCACAAAGGTTCGGTCTTCGAGGGAGAGAGGGCCATAGGAACCAGCGGCACCTTCAAGGTGACCCATGGCGTCGCCGGCGAACAAGACCTGGTGGTGCTAGCGCTGGACGGCAACAACCCGCCCAATGTCCTCGCCGCAAAGATGGCCACGTTTACCGTCGCCGACAAGGGGTCGTACACCGTACCGGCCCTTAGCGGCGGCGACTCGGTGGGCTCCGCCACCTTCCCGGACTTCAGCGGCGAGGTTCCCAGCGGGTACAAACCTGCGTGGACGGTATTTTCCATTACGCCAAAGAAAACCGCGCCCCTCTCAGGATTCGGCGAAAATAGCGGCGGCACGGGCAGCACCTATTTCACCTACCCCTTTGCGGATTACCTGATATATATGGCCGGTGCGGAAAAAACCGACTATAGCGTGTTCAGCTTCTTCGCGAGCGCCTCGGGGACGCCCGCGATCACCCTGCCCGGCCCCATCGACCCCGCCGCTAGCGGCTCCCCCATTAGCGTCAGCGGCCTGGTAACCGCTTCGGACCTGCTCGGCTACGTCATAACGGCTTCCTGGAACGGCACTTACCATCTTGACGCCTCCATCTCCAAGGCCTACCTGGGAAGCGATACCTCATACACCCTGCCCGATCTCAGCAGCATCAGCGGTTTCGAAAACACCAAACCCGCAACCGGGGACACCGTAAATGTCTCGATTGTGGCGATGCGTTCCAATATGAGCATAGCCGAGTTCTCTGAGCTTGGAAAAAGCAGGTTGACGTCCATGCCGGCCGGTCGCTATCTCAAAATTGCCCAGAAGGAAACCAGCTACAAGGCCCCCTAAGCGCCGCCGCCCAAAGCTCCGGGCCGGGGCCGGCCCGGAGCTAGTTTGTGCAAGCAGAGAAACCTCCCGCTAGCGGCACCCACCGGCCGCCGTTAAACGGCGCGCTTGTCAGCCATCTCATTCCCCGGGGGTTTAGCTTGGAAACGTGCGAATTCTGGTGGCTCTATTTGCAGCAGCCGTACTCCTGGCCGGCTGCGGATCCAGCGATAACGAGGCGGGCGAACCGCTGCGCATAACCGTGCGCTCTGCGCCGCCGGCATACATAGGCGAGCGCTACGAAGCCAAATTTCCCGCTTCCGGAGGGGTGCGGCCCTACAATTACGAGATCGATGGCAAGCTTCCCCCGGGACTCAGCTTCAACAACGGTCGCCTCAGCGGCACCCCCCGCAAAAAAGGCGACTACAAGATAACGATCATCGTCAGCGACGCCGCGCTCTCCAACCGCAGCGCCTCGTTCACACTCAGGGTCAACGACCCGCCGCCGCCCGAGCTGCACGCCAAGCTGCCAGAATCAGAAACCGAAGCGCCGTTTATCGCCGTATTCACTCTTAGCGAACGCCCCGCCACAGCCCTGCGTATCCGCCTGGCGGTCAAGGATCTAAAACCCGATCTGACCAGCTTGAAGACGGCTCCGGATCTGGTTTACGTGATCCGCTATAACGCCAAGGGGCAGACCATCGACCTCGATGGCGTTTTTACCAAAACCTTCACAGGCGGTGAGGTCTTCCGGCTCAAACTGGAGCCGGCCCGGAAGGTCCGTCCAAAAGTAAAGGTTCAGACCCAGTTTTACGACGCCAAAGGCAGCCCCTACACCAAGACGCCCCCCAAGAGGCCCGCCGATAAAGGCGCCTACAGCTTCGAGGAGCTGCGCGCCCTGGCCGCCGCGCTGGGTAAGAAAACCGTGCCCCGGGACATCCCCCCAGAACTAGGTGGACTGGGCGGGCTGGGCGGTTTCGGAGGCGCCCCCCTCCAGCCGCCGCCACCTTCCGGCAACAGCGCCGCAACCCCGCCCGCCGATTCCTCTTCCGCCCCCAAGCGATCTCCCGCATCCGGCGACGGGAGCGGGACTTCTGCGCCGCCGCAAACGGGTAGCTCATCAGCTCCCCCCGCAACCGGGCCTGACAAGCCTCCTTCCTCCCCGGAGGAAAGGGCGGCCGGCCCCGGCCCCGGGGACAAGAACTCCCCGGCCCCGAGCACACCCTCCGTTCCCACGCAATCGTTTCATCCTGACCTGAACTCCGACGGCAAGGTAGACGCCGCCGACCTGGAGCTGCTGCGCAAGGACTACGCCTTCAATCCCGGCGGCCGTTACGGCGTTCCATCTGCCCCGGCGAAGCCCGCACCGGGATCGGAAGACGGCGGGAAAAAGTCTCCGGGTGACTCCGGAAACGGAATGCGGGAACCCGATGAAGAAGATCCCGAAGATACGAAACCCGGGGACATGCCGCCTAAAGATGTGGACGGGATCTTTCCCGGAGGTTCCGGAACGCATCCATAACCCCTAGCGCTGGCGCTGGAGTTTGTTTAAAATAGTCGGTATGAAAATCAGCGCAGGTTTGCGGGTGATACCGTAGTGAATGTGGGGTTCTGGGCCGCCGCCGCCACGGGCGTTCTCATCGCGATCATCGGGCCGGTCAATGCGGCGTTGCAAGCGCGGCTGGGCACCTGGGGAATGGTGGCGGTCGTACACCTGCTGGGTTTGGTGGTGGGGGTGCTGGGTCTGGCGCTGTTCGAACGGGCTCCGCAGGCGGCGCGCCCCGACGGCGTGCTGCGCATGCTACTGCTGGCAGGTGCGCTGCTAGCTCTGGTCGTATTCGCCTGGGTGATTCGCGCCGCCCCCGGGCAGGGGGTGCCGGTTTTTGCATTTCTGGGAGGCATTCTGGGAGCGCTCGTCGTCGTGGGAACGATAATCGCCATCCAGCACCTGGGGGTACTGGCGGCGCTCGTGACCATCGTGGCCAGCCAGCTCCTAGCCGCCGCCCTGATAGACCAGTTCGGCCTTTTCGAGCTTCCCGCAATCGCCATGACCCCCGCAAGAGCGCTTGGCTTGTTGCTCATGCTGGCGGGGGTGTTTCTGGTGGCCCGAGAAGGATGACGCCCCGGGAACGGCTGCAGCGGCTGGCCCGGGGCGGGGGGCCGGTTTATGTGGCGACCCGGCTCTACGACCCCACGGGCCGCTATCTCGGCGCCAGGCTCGAGCGCGGCTGCCTGCAGGGTCTGCGCACGGCGCTGGTGGAACAGGGCCTCGGGGCCAGCGAGCCCCTCACCTTCCTGCCCTTCCGTGACTCCAACAGCGCCCTCCGGGGCGTCCCCGCAGACGAATTCAGTCAGGCCATCTACGACCTGGACCGCACGCGGGTCGAACAAAGCTACGCCCTGCTGGCGCCTTTGAGCGATCTCCAGGCTGACAGCGGCATAGCGTTCGAGGTGGGTTACGCCGCCGGCGTGGGAACAACCGTGCTGCTGCTCTGGCTCAATTTTTTCGTGCTGCGCTACGACGACGGCACAGAAACCTTCAACGCGCCGCCCCTGCTGAGCCTGCTGGCCGACCGGGTGGTGAACCTGGGAGCCTTCGATCTAGCCCGGCGGTTCAAAGACCGTGAAGACTACCTAAACACCGTGACTGCCAGCCTGGACGCGGTAGAAAAGGCGGTGGAAGAGCTGTGTTACTCGCTGGTATTGCATCCGCCCGATCCGCGGCCGCCGGACGGGCGTGAAGCCGTGCGCGGCCGCGTACACCTGGAGTTCGGGGGCGGCCAGTTCGAGATGCAACGCTGCCTGGCCGCACACCTGCAAAGCGAGCTGGAGCGGGCCGGCTTCAGCGTCAGCCTCTCGCACCGCTACCAAGCCCCGGGGCCGCTGTCGGAAAAGGCCGCCGCCGACCTGGAGGCCGCCGCCACCAGCGAACTGGTGGTCACCCTGGGGGACGGTCCCGACATGGACGCCGAGGCCGCGGCCCTGCAGGGGTTTGTTCGCGGGCTGGGGCGCAGGGTGGTGCTTTATTCGAGCGGCCGCCGCCGCATCTATACCGGCCCCGAATACGACAACCGCCACAATCTTATGCTGCTCTTCTCGGCCGACCGCATCGCAAACAGTCTCGACGCGGTAGTTTTCGCGGTGGGGGACCTTATCGGCTAACCGAGGTCCACCGCCTTCAGGAGCGCACCGACTTCGCGGGGCTCCAGCGAGCGCGCCCCGCCGGGCTCGAGCCCCTGCAGCTCCAGCGGGCCGAAACCCTCGCGCAACAAATACGCGACCGGGCTTCCCAGCGCCGCAAACATACGCCGCACCTGATGGTACTTGCCCTCGCGCAGCGTGACCCGCGCCGCCCGCGGACTCAGCACCTCAAGCCCGGCGGGAGCAAAGCCGGCGATCCCCGCTGCGAAGCGCCGCGTCGCGTCTGCGGGCAGGTCGGCCGCCAGCTCGGCGTAGTACACCTTGGCCACCTTCCAGCGCGGGTGGGTAAGCCGGTGCAGCAACGTCCCGTGGGTGGTGAGCAGCAACAATCCCTCGGTGTCCCGATCCAGCCTGCCCACGGGCCTGAGATCGTCGCGCCAAAGATCGTTTGGGAGCAGATCCAGCACCGTTTCCTCACTATCCGAGCGGGTGGCGGTTATCACGCCTGCAGGCTTGTAGAGCAAAACGTAGAAATGGCGCGCGTAGTGAAGCGGTTCCCCGCGCAACTCTATGCGCGCAGCCTCAGGGTCGAGCTTGAACCCGCGATCGCGCACCACCATCCCGTCCACCCGCACTTCCCCCGCGCGAATGAGCCGCCCCACCTCCTTGCGGGTCCCCAGACCCAGATGAGCCAGCACCCGATCGAGCCGCTCCTTCATGTCCCCAGCTTATAAGCTGGGGTATGGCGCGCCACCTGCTGTACATACAGGCAGAAGCCTCGCGCATGCCTTCGGTGCTGGGGGTAATGGAGGAACGGGGCGTGCATCCGCTAGTGCTGCGCTCCGGCAGCGGTCAGGTCTACCTGGTGGCCCCGGTGGACACCGCGGAAGCCGACAAGCTGCTCACCCTGCTCAAGCCGGTAATAGGACCCGAAGGGTGGATGGCGCTCGACACCCCCGCCTGGACCTTCCCCGAACCCGAAGCAGCCGAACACGAAGAGCCTACCCCCGCCGAAGAGCTGGAGAGCGAGCTTGACCAAGCCGCCCGGCTGTCGCCGTGGTTCGCGTTTCTTACCGTTTCTTCGGCTACCATAGCCTTCGCCGGGCTGGTGCGCGACGACGCGCTACTGGTGCTGGCAAGCATGGTCATCGCCCCGCTCATGGGCCCCTTGATGGGGCTGGGCTTTGGCCTGCTGTGGCGGCAGCGCAGTCTGAGCGCCAGGGCAAGCATCACCGCACTGGCCGGCGCCTCGCTGGCCTGGGCTACCGCCTGGGTGCTGGCGCGCATCCTGCTGGCCTTCGCCCCCATTGAGCCCGGCAGCCAGCTGCTGGCGCGCAGCGCCCCCAACCTCTTCGATCTGGCGCTGGCGCTGGTCACCGGTGCGGTGGGGGCCTACTCCTTCATTCGCGGCCAGGGGCAGACCCTGGTGGGGGTGATGGTGGCCATCGCGCTGCTGCCACCGCTAGTCGCCTCCGGTATCTTCAGCGCCATCGGCTGGCCGGGGCCGGCCATCGGCGCTTTTTACCTGGCGCTGGTGAACGCGGCGGCGCTGCTCTTCACCGCCGCCGTGGGCTACGCGGTGCGCTTTCGCCTGGCAGCCCGCCGCCTATGGCCGCTTGGTTTCCTCCTGACCGCCCTGGGTCTGCTGCTCTGGTGGTCGTCCCGGGCCGGGCTCTGGGCCGCTCACCCGACCTGATCGTCAAGGATGAAGGTTATCCAGCGGCCGCCTGTAAGCTTCAACCCCGCCTGGGTGGGCCGGTCGCTGAAGGCGCCGATCAGCTCGCCTCCGGGCGTGAGCCGCACGCTCCGGCCCGGGCGGGGCATGTAGGCGTAATGGAGGATGGGCAAGCTCTGGTCCAGACCGCGCGCCCGGTACCGGGCCCAGTGGTCGCGCACGAGCCTACGCACCTCTTCAAAAGCGCCGGGACCGTCGGGGAAGTCCTGCGGCAGCTCGATCACACGGGTGCCGTGAGTCAGCGCCTTGATGAAAACCGGCATGCGGCATCCGGGGTCCAGCACGGCTTCGATGAGGGGGGTGCGGAAAGGGGTCTTGTTCATCGCTCGTCCTTTCTACGCCGGGGGCCCTGCAGCAAAACGCGCCCGGAAGGACCGAGCGAGCGCAGAAAAGCCGTGCTTTTCCGCCCGCTTTAGCTGCACTTCTAACGCGCCCGCAAGCTGAGCCTCAAATCGGCGCAGCATTGTTATACCACGAGCGCCCCCTTTTTCGTCGATATCGGGCAATCGGCCAATACATCTGAGACTCCCCACCTAGGGAACCGACTCCTCTTGCATCATAGCCAGGTACTCCAGGGGAGCCAGACCGTTCAGGGCCCTATGAGGCCTCCTGCGGTTGTAGTAGTCCAGGTAAGCATCTAGCTCCCTTTGCAGCTCGGGGACCCGTGAAGGTAGGGGACGGGTGTAGAACCCGTCTCTGAAGGTTCGTTGCATTCGCTCGACGTGGCCGTTGAGTTGTTTGGGGATCCTGGGTGGCAGGACGAGGAGCTTGATGTTGTGCAGGCGGCAGGCCTCCTCAAACTCGGCCATGAACTCACTACCGCCGTCTACTTGAATGGATGGCCTTGATGGGAAAAGGAGTATTGGCCATCAGGTGAGCCAGGAAGCCAGCCGCCAGGTTGGCGGTGGCTCTGGTGTGCACCTCGGCCAGGAAGAAGGTGGTGAGGGAAAGGGATGATGGTAGAGGCAGGGAGGCCGGCGGCCGGGAAGTGCTTGACTGCTTCTCCAGGTCCCAAGGTGACGGTCAGGGTGTCTACCTGGACCAGCTCCCCAGGTAAGGAGACAACGTAGCTCTTAGGTTTCCTCCTGGCGTAGGGTCTGCGGGTTCTGCGTCTGGCCTTTCCTGT
>JAMOUW010000057.1 GCA_027067955.1 Thermaceae bacterium | reverse complement strand
CCTGCTGGTGCAGGTGGCCCGGCGCCTGGAAGAGAAGGTGTCTCCGGGCGACGTGCTGGCGCGCCTCGGCGGTGACGAGTTCGGGCTGCTGATCCGCAGCGACGACCAGGAAACCGTGCTCAGCCTTACCCAGCGCTTGATCTACGCCCTGCGCCCCCCCTTCAACGTCGAGGGGCACCGGATTCACGTATCGGGGAGCGCCGGCATCGCCCTTTACCCCGCGGACGGCGATACCTTCGAGCAGCTCCTGCGCCACGCCGACATAGCCATGTACCGCGCCAAGAACGACAAGGTATACCTGCAGTTCTACTCGCCCCATTTGAACGTCTATACCCGCGAGCGGTTCCAGCTCGAGACCGATCTGCGCACCGCCATGCAGTCGGGAAGCCTGATCCTGTACTACCAGCCCATCCAGAACGTGCAGGGGGAGGTGCGCGGACTGGAGGCGCTGGTGCGCTGGGAACACCCCGAGCGCGGGCAGATCTTCCCCGAGGAGTTTTTGCCCCTGATAGAGGAGGCGGGGCTGGCGGCGAGCTTCGACCGGCAGATTCTCACCCAGGCGGTGCGCCAGATTGCGCGCTGGCAGGGGGCAGAACCGCCGGTCTGGGTGAGCGTGAACGTGGGTTACGCCTCGTTGCTGGACGACGGCTTCCTCGATTTCCTGAAACAGCGGCTGGAGGAGGAGGGCGTTTCGCCCGACCGCCTGTTGATAGAGGTTACCGAAACCCAGGCCTCGCGCGACCCCGAGCGCACCAAGGCCGTTCTGGGGCAGCTCAAGGAGCTGGGAGTGCAGCTTGCGCTGGACGACTTCGGTCAGGGGTACTCTTCGCTCAGCTATCTCTCTGATTTCCCCATAGACCTGATCAAGATAGACCGCGCCTTCATCAGCGGGGTGCCCTTCCGCACCAAGGACGCGGGTATTGTGCGCATGATCGTGGCGCTCGCAAGCCAGCTGGGTATCGACGTACTGGCCGAGGGGGTGGAGACCGAAACCCAGCGCGAGTGGCTGCAGCACGTGGGCGTGCACTACCTGCAGGGCTACGCCATCAGCGAGGCGCTGCCACCGGCCGAGCTTCCCTTCGACGAGGTTTCCTGAGGGTGCGGCCGGAACCGGGCGGGGTTTCACAGTAAGGGACGTAGAATGAAGCCCATGGCCGCAAAGCGCATCCTGGTAATCGAGGATGAGGCCCGCATTGCCGACGTGCTCGAGCGTTATCTGCGGGCCGAGGGGTTCGTGACCGAGCGCGCGGCCACCGGCACGAGGGCGCTGGAGCTGTGGCGGGCGTTCCGGCCCGACCTGATCCTGCTGGATCTGATGTTGCCGGAGCTGAGCGGGCTTGAGGTGATCCGCACCATCCGGGCCAGTTCCGACGTCCCGGTGCTCATGGTCACGGCCCGGGCCGAGGAGGTGGACCGGCTCGTGGGGCTTGAACTGGGCGCCGACGACTACATCACCAAGCCCTTCAGCCCTCGCGAGGTGGTCGCCCGGGTGCGCGCCGTGTTACGGCGCGCCGGCGGGTCTGTACGGCGCAGCCGTATTTACCGCGCAGGGGATGTCGAGGTGGATCTGGAGAGGTTCACGGCGCGCTGCGGCGGCAAGCCGGTAACGCTCACCCCCACCCAGCTGCGCCTGCTTGCGCTGCTGGTGCAGGCGGAGGGCCGCGCTCTTTCCCGCCATGAACTGCTCGATCAGCTGGGCGAGCCCTACGTGGACGTGCGCACCGTAGACGCCCACGTGAAGAACCTGCGCCGCCGGCTGGGGCCCTGCGGCACCCGGATCGAAACGGTGCGCGGGGTGGGTTACCGCCTCAGTCTGAGCACTTTTTAACAACTCACGCCGGTTCCGGCTTTAATATAATTGCATGCCGCGGGTTACCGTACAGACTCTTGCAGAAATTCTTCGCGCTCTCAGACCCCATCTGGGTCAGCCGAACTTTCCCTACGTGCTCTACCAGACCCTGAGGGCGCAGCTGGGTCGCCAGGTGGCCATTGCGGCCGACGACCTGCATTTTCCCGACGATCTTCCCGGAAACCCGCCGCGCCTGAGCGAAGCTGGAATCAACGTCTGGGTGCCCGAGGGCCAGCCGCCGGCTCTGGAGGAGCTGGTGCGCACCCTGATCCGCGCGCACGTTACCATCGCCGACCTGCGCGGCGAGCTGCTCGCCATCGAAGAGCAGTCCTCGCGCAGCGCCCGCATGCTGAGCGTGCTCGCGCACGAGATTAAGAACCCGCTCTTTGCCGTCCTGGGCAGTCTGGAGCTGCTTACCCAGAAATCCCTGGACGATGACGTGCAAAAACTGGTCGAAACCGCACACGCCAGCGCCCAGAGGATGCACGCCCTGGTCAACGACTCCTTGCAGCTGGTGGCCCTGGAGCAGGAGGGGGTGCGTCTCAAGGCCGAGCGCCTTTCGATAAACAAGCTGCTCGCCGAGCTTGCCTCCGAGATAGAGCCGGTGGCGCTGGCGTCGGAGGTCCAGCTACGGGTGATTCCGTTGCGCGGCGACGCCGAGCTGCTGGGGGACCGCCGCTGGTTGTTGCAGGCCTTGCTGAACCTGGCCCTCAACGCGGTGAAGTACACCCCCGCCGGGGGCCGTATCACCCTGCGGGCTTTCCGCTCCGAGGGGCGTACCGGAATCGTAGTCGAGGATACCGGGCACGGCATTGCCGAGAACGACATCGAGCGCATATTCGAGCCGTTCCAGCGCGCCGACACCAAGAAGGAAGGCAGCGGTCTCGGTCTCGCCATCGTAAAACGGGTAATCGAGGCGCACGGGGGCGACATCCAGGTGGACAGCCGCCCGGGACAGGGCAGCAGTTTCCGGGTGGAGCTCCCCATGCTCATTCCGGGTCGCCGCGGCGGCACCGCCTGGGGGCTGCGGGTGCTGGTGCTCACTGCCATAGCCGGGTTGCTGCTGGCTCGCATGCCCATCTTCCCCGTGGACGTCCAGGCCAGCACCCCGGCGGGGATGGTGAAGCTTGCCGGGGAGCAGGAGCTGCCCCGGGGGGGCATGGTCGTGCTGGGAAGCGCGCGAATGAACTTCGACCCCGGCAGCCGGGTGCTGCTCAGCGCCCGCCGCAGTCTCCTGGGCGACGCCCTTTCGGCGTCGCTGCAGATGCGCGCCGGCGGGGTGGCGGTGGAGCGCACCGGCAGCAGGCCCGCTCTGGAGGTGGCCTTGCGCAACGCTACGCTGCGTCCGCGCGGCACCGAGTTTTACGCCGAGACCGGCGCCAGCGACCGTGTGAGCCTTTATCGCGGCGTGCTGGCTCTCAGCGGGCCCGGGTTCAAGGGCGAGCTGGGACCGGGTGAGGGTGTGGTGGTTAGCGCCGCGGGTGTGGAGAAGCGCAAACTCCTTTCCGCGCCCCAGGTGCGGGCGCGCACCCTCGCCGACGGCAGGCTGGAGCTGCGTTGGTTGCCCGTTGAAGGGGCGGTGCGCTACCGGGTGGAGCTTTCCGAGGAGGGGCGCGAGGTGGTGGTGGCCACCACCACCGCCACCCGCTGGGAATACACCCCGGTGGAGGACCGCAGCCTCGAGGCGCGGGTGCGCGCCATCGACGATCTGGGGCTTGCCGGCGCCGCCTCCAAGCCGCAGCCCTACCAGGAGCGCGGCTCCTATTACCGCGGCCACCGCGCCTTCCAGAAGGGCGAATACGCAGAGGCGGCGCGCCTCCTCAAGGCCGCCATATCAAGCGACCCGGCGCTGGCGGAGGCGTGGCTCGAGTACGGTCTTGCCAGTCTCGAGCTGGGCGAGGTGGAAACGGCCCGTGAGGCGCTGGAGCGGGCCGTGCAGCTGGAGCCGGAATACGAAGAACGCATCCTGCTGCCGCTCGCACGGGCGCTCGAGCAGCAGGACGACGCCGAAGCGGCCGCCGAGTACTATGCGCGGGCGCGCACCAAGGACGAGTGGAGCCGCGAGGGTACCCTGGGTCTGATACGGGTTTATCTGAAACAGGAGGAATTCGCCAGGGCCGAGGAGCTGGCGTGTGACTGGCTGCTGGCCCATCCCGGCGATGCCGAGGTGAAGGAGCTGTTACAAAAGGCGCTCAGCGGGTCCGGCAGGGAGTATGCGCGGCCCGGTTGTCCGGAGTTCCAGCCGCCTCCGGAGCCCGCGCCAGTTCCAGAGCCCGTGCCGGAGCCGCCCCCGGCCCCAGAGCCCGTGCCGGAGCCCGCGCCGGTTTCAGAGCCCGCGCCGGAGCCGGAGCCGCCCCAGAAACCCGCGCCGCCGCGGAGCTGCGATCCGTTCTGTAAGTGAGGCTTACCTTACATGTGATGCTTCCACGGAGTATAATCTCCGTAAGGTATGCCTAAGATCTTGCTGATCGAGGACGACCCCCAGGTTGCGCAGCTGCTCCAGATAACTTTGGAACAGAAGGGGCACCAAATTTACTGGGCCACTAGCGGCAAGGAAGCCATGCGCTACCTGCCCAACATCGACCTGCTGGCCCTGGATCTGGGTCTTCCTGACGTGGATGGGGTGGAGCTGCTCAAACGCGCCCGGGCGCTGCGGCCGCGTCTGCCGGTACTGGTGTTGACCGCCAAAGACGACGAATACACCAAGGTCTACTGCCTCGAGATAGGCGCCGATGACTATATGACCAAACCCTTTTCCGTGCTCGAATTCACCGCCCGCGTGCAGGCCCTGCTCCGGCGCAGCTACGGCAGCCCCAAGATCACCATCGGGCCGCTGGAGCTCGACAGCGAGGGCTACCGGGCCACTCTCGACGGCCGCGAGCTCAAGCTCTCGAAGACCGAGTTCGCACTCCTGCGCACGCTAGCCAGCGCCCCCGGCCGGGTCTGGAGCCGCAGCGAACTGCTCGAAGCGGTGTGGGGGTTGACCTTCGACGGCACCGACAGGGTGGTGGACGTATACATCAATATGTTACGCAAGAAGCTTGGCGACGATCCGCGCAACCCCCACTTCATCGAAACGATGGTGGGCGTTGGCTACCGCCTGCTCGACTTCAATCACGACGACAGCAAGACTTCTTAACAATATTTTTACACTATTTAAGCCTTGCTACTCTTCCCCCAAAAGGGGGATGGCAAAGCCGAAAGTGTTTAATATCCTGGATTCAGGAGGTGCAGATCCGTCTTCCGCAAATACGGGCGCCTGGGAGGCGGGGAGCCAGTGGCGCGACCGACCTTGACCGCGGCGCAATAGCCGCGAGAAAGGTGACGTATGGCCATTTTCGGTAATCTGAACCACATGTCGCTGGGAGACCTTTTACCGCTATTGTCTGTGCAGGACGGGGCTCTGGAGGTTTTCAATTTGGAGAACCATCCGCGGGTGACGCTCTACTTCCGCGGTGGTTTGCTGCAGTGCCTCTTTGTGGCCGGCCGCCCGGCCGATTCCCTCGTTGCGCGCAGCATCGTGACCCTGCTGATGGGCTCCACGCGCGGGAGCTTCGAGTTCGTTCCGGGGGCACCGGAACGGCACTGCCCGCACCTGCTGGACTGGCCCCTCGATCGGTTGCTAATCACCGTGGTTTCGGTGCAAGATGAAATGCAGGAGCTGGAGCGCCGTCTGCCCCACCCGGATACCATCTTCCGGATGATACGCGACGAGATGCCGGAGGACAGACGGCTGGCGGACTTCTGGAAACGGGCGCAGGAGCGCCTGGACGCCGGGGCGTCGGCGCAGGAGCTGGCCAGCAGAATGGGAATGCCTTTGGAGCACGCTCAGTACTATCTCTTTAAGCTGCGCCAGGCGGGGCTGGTCATGCCCGTGCGCGCCCGCGCGCAGCGACGGAGCATGGGCTCGTCGGTGGCGGCACGGCTTATAGACTCCCTGAAACAGCGCTTCTTCGGGGGGCGCCAGGCATGGAACCATTAAAGGTAGTAGTTTCTGGGCCGGTGGGATCGGGTAAGAGCACGTTCGTACGCACCCTGTCCGAAACCGCCATCGTCGATACCGACGCCTTTGCCAGCGAGCCTATTGGCAAGGACATGACCACCGTGGCGCTGGACTACGGCACCCTGCGCCTGGACGGCCAGTTGCTCTACCTTTTCGGAACCCCCGGCCAGCAGCGCTTCGATTTTATGTGGGACATCCTCACCGAAGGGGCGCTGGGGCTGGTGCTGCTCGTACGCGGCGACCGCCCGCAGGATTTCCCGCAGGCCCGCCGCCAGCTCGACTACCTGCTCTCGCGCCAGCCGGTTCCTTATGTAGTCGGTGTAACCCGCCAGGACAAGCCGCCGGTATGGGGCCCCGAGGAAGTGGCGCTGTATCTGGGTCAGCCGAGCGAATACGTCGTGGGTTTGAACGCGACCGATCCCAAGAGCGCGGTTCAACCTCTCCTGCGGTTGCTGGAACTTATGCTGTAAGAGAGGTGTATATGGCCAGGTTTTGCCGGCCTTACCTTATAAAATAGCTGGGCTAGGGAGTGTTTAAACCATGACCAAACAAGAACAATTACAACAGATCCTGCGCGAACTCAAACAGGCCCTTCCGGAGCTGCGCAGCGTGGTGGTGGCCTCCGTCGACGGCCTTCCCATCGTGCACGACTCCAGCGATGCGCCCCGGGTGGCGGCCATGGCGGCGACGGCCCTCGGTCTCGGGCGGCGCATCAGCCAGACTACCGAGCTGGGCAGTTTGGAAGAGACCATTGTGCGGGGCAACCACGGTTACTTCGTCGTGTACGCCGCCGGTGAGAAGGGCGTGCTGGCGGTGTCGGCGCCCGCCGGGGCCAACCTGGGCCTCATCCACCTGGAGGCCCGCGAATTCGCGTCCCGCCTGGCGCAGACGCTTTAAGGGAGGCCGGCCGTGGATTACCATGAAGTAGCCAAAAAAGCTATCGGCGATATGCCGCCCGCAACCCGCTTCCGCGCCCAAGATGCAAAGGTGATCAAGGCCCATGCCGAACTTATTCTGCCCCTGGCGGGGGAGTTGATTACCGGGTTTTACGATATGCTCTACGCCCATGAGCCCACGCGCGCCGTCTTCGAGGAAGGCGAGCGCCCCAAGCGCGAGAAGTCGCTGGGGGAGTTTTTGATGCGGGTGGTGAACGGCCCCCACGACGATAAATTCTTCGCCTGGCTGGCTTTCGTGGGGCCGGTACACGTGGTGCGCCAGGTCAGCAACCCGATGATGCTGGCGATGCTCGACCACCTGGTGCTTTTTATCATGAGGAAGTTCAAGGGCCACGAAAACGTCCATGAGGTCACCGAGGCCTTCGTGCGCCTGACGGCTACCCTGGGGGCGATCATCAGCTACGGCTACGAGGTGGCCTGGCAGGAAGCCCTCCACAACGTTGTGGGGATGCCCCCGGCGCTGGTGCAGCGGATGGTGCACGAG
>JAMOUW010000056.1 GCA_027067955.1 Thermaceae bacterium | reverse complement strand
ACTCGTACGCCGCGCTGATCGTACCCTTCCTGGCCTCGGCTACCGGCACCTTCCTCTTTCGCCAGCAATTCTTGCAAATCCCCACCAGCCTGGTGGACGCGGCCAAGATCGACGGCGCGGGGCCGCTGCGCTTTGCCTGGTCCATTTTGCTGCCCATGTCATTCAACGTGATCGCGGCAATGGCGGTCATCCAGTTCGTCTACATGTGGAATCAGTACCTCTGGCCCTTGATCGTGATCCGCGAAAACAGCCGCCAGGTAGTCCAGGTAGGCCTCAAAGGGCTTACCAGCGGGCAAGACGCCACCAACTGGGGCATCGTCATGGCGGGCACGATTATCGCCCTGCTGCCAGCGATGATCGTGTTCTTGCTGCTGCAGGAACAGTTCAGTCGCGGCTTTGCCATGAGCGAGGAAAAGTAGCATGGCCGAGCTGCCCTTTGCGAACAGGCGCCGCCCGGTGCTGCTCGGGCACCGCGGCCTGCCCAGCGTGGCCGAGGGTAACACCCGGGCGGCTTTTCAGGCGGCGATCGAGGCGGGGCTCGACGGCATCGAAACCGATATCCAGCGAACAAAGGACGGGGTGCTGGTCATCTTTCACGACTTCGTCGTGGGTTTTCACTTGATTGCCGAGATGAGTCTTGCCGAGCTGCGGGAGCAGCGCCCCGAAATTATGACCCTTGAGGAGTTGCTCGATCTCCTGGAGCCGTACGGGGACTTCCTGGTCAACCTCGAGCTCAAGAGTATTCCCGGTATGGAAGACGGCCGCGCGCACGAGCTGGCCGACGCGGTGGCGGGATGGTCGGGTCGAAACCGTATCTGGATCTCCTCATACGACCCGGTGGCGCTCTTCAAGATCCGCCAGCGCAGGCCGGAGATCCCCCTGGGTTACCTCTTCCGTGTGCACGACACCAGCGGGATGGCGGAGCTGCTGGGGCTCGAGGCGGTGCACCCGGAGTATCGCCTGCTCACCGAAGAGCGGGTGGCGCGCTGGCGCGAGAAAGGGCTGGCGGTAGCCACTTGGACTGTCAACGAAGTCGAAGTGGCGCGGCGCGTAGCCGCGATTGGAGTAGACGTGCTCATGGGCGACTACGTCGATGTGCTACTAGCCGTACGCTAATCACTTTTTTGGGCACCCGAGCTTTCCTATTGCTCGGCTGACCAGGTTGATTTCGCGTTTGCGAATACAAAAACTTGAACGGCCCTTTTTGTAGTCCGGAAGCCCGCGAACGCACGGGAGCCGGGAGCGCGCCCGACCCCCCACTCCCGGCATTTTGACCGGGCCCGGATAAATCAGACCCGCGGCCGCACCAGGTACTCGAGCCAGTTGGCGAACTCGAGCTGGCGAATCTTGTCGTCCAGCAGGGTTTCGTCTACGCCCAGCTTCTGGCGCAGCTTTTCGTCGTGCGGGTTCTTGAAGAGCGCCTTCATCTCCGCCGCGTAGCGGAGCACGTCTTCCTCTTTTTCAAAGAAGCCTTCCTTGACCAGCGCCCCGGCGCGGGCGGCGATCAGCCGAGCATTCTCCCAAAGGTCGAACTCGGGGTGGTACTGGGTGGCCCAGTAGGCGCCGTTTTCGTGTTCCACCGCCAGCGCCTGCACGCGGGTGTGCTCGCCGGTGGCCAGCAGCTCGGCGTTCGCCGGCAGCTCGGTGATGTGGTCGAGGTGCATCTCGATCCCCTGGAAGACTGGCGGCTTGCCGGCGGTCAGCGGGTGTTCGCGCCCGGCGGCGGTCAGCTCGATGCGGGGGGCAAAGCCCCACTCGCGCCCTTTGGGGTTGGCCTCCACCTTGCCGCCGGCGGCCACCGCCGCCATCTGCGCCCCCCAGCAGCTGCCGAACTGGGGCACACCAGCCTGGAAGGCATGGCGGGAAAACTCGAT
>JAMOUW010000055.1 GCA_027067955.1 Thermaceae bacterium | reverse complement strand
AAACCCCCGCGCTTGGCGGGGGTTGGTGCCGGGAGCGGGACTCGAACCCGCACGGGGGAAACCCCCAACGGATTTTAAGTCCGTTGCGTCTACCGATTCCGCCATCCCGGCCCGGCGGGCTCTTTTATCCTAGCCGGGTCGGGATGGCGTTGCCAACTCCTACGGGAAGCAGGTGGAGTTACCGGTGTCGAGCATGCGGTCGGCGCGCACTATGCCAGCGCCGAACTCGCTGTCCCAGCCAGAGGGGCCGAGATCACCGGCGGTGCTGCGCATGCAGGTTCGCACCAGCTGGGGTGAGGGCAGCGCGTTCTTGCTGGCGTAGTAGCGGCTGATGTAAAGCGCAGCCACACCGGCGGCGTATGGCGAGGCAAAGGAGGTGCCGTTGCCCTTGCCGTAGGGTTCGGATTCGCTGTCGGTGGGGATGAGGGCTCCCAGCACTTTCACCCCGGGCGCCACCACGTCGAGGTCGTCGCCGTAGTTGGAGAAGCTGGCGCGCTTGGGCGGATTGCTATTGTCGGTGGCGCCTACCGCGATGGTGTAGTCGGAGCTGCCGGGGTAGCCGACGAAGTCGTTGTTGTCGTTACCGGCGGCGGCGAAGCTGACGATGCCCTGGTCGTACGCCCGCTTGAGGGCGGCGTCAAAGACCTTGTCGGGATTGTCGGTGAGGTCGCTGCACTTGCCGTTACTGTCGGTGATGCAGAGGCTCAGGTTGAAGACGTGGGCGCCGTGTTCGCGGCCCCAGTCAATGGCCTTGGCTATAACGTCACTGGTGGAATTGGGGAAGACCTTGAGCGGCATGATGATCGCCAGATTGTTGCTGGCGCCGGCCATGCCCTTGTTGTTGTTCGTTTCGGCGCCGATGATGCTGGATACGATCGTGCCGTGGTCTTCGCCCGCTTCCGGGTAGGGGTTGTCGTCGCCGTCGGAGGCGTCGTAGCCGGCTATGACGTTGTCGTCGAGGTCAGGGTGATCGTTGGCGGTGCCCGAGTCTATTACGCCTACTACGGGACGGCACGGAGAAGATGGCAGCTTATCCCAGGCCTGGGTGATTTGCATCAGATCGTACTGGGTTTTTTGGTGGTTGCTGTAGTGCGGATCGTTGGGGGCGGCGAGCGCCTTGTAGATGTAGTTGGGCTGTACGTAGGTGCCGAGGCCCTTTTCGACGATGCTGCGGGCGATGGCCTCTTCATTGCCGGACTGGGCGCGGTAGAGGACCCAGCCGCTGGCCAGATCGGGGTCGTCCACGCGCTGGAGACCCAGTTCCGCTTCCAGCCTGGCCACCTTGGCGCTCTGCAGGCTCACGTTGCCCTTGAAGACCAGCAGCTCGCCAGGAACGTAGGCGACGTTCTCGAACTGGCCGATGCCTTTGGGGATCTCGTCGGTGAAGGTTTGCGCAGAGGAGCTTTTGCCACTGGGGGCCGGGCAGGAGTCCTTTGGCCCGGGTGCGGCGGCGGTTACGGTGATAAGCGCCGAGGCGCTGTCCTTTCCGCCGCGGCCATCGCTGACCGTGACGAAAGCCGTGTAACTACCCTCCGCGCTGTAGCTGTGTTTGATAGAGGAGGACGCTGCGCAAGCGAAGTTGGGGGAAATGGCTCCGTCGCCGAAATTGACCTTGCAGGTGAGCGGGTCGTTATCGGCGTCCGTTGCCGAGACGGTGAAGGTTACCGTCAGGGGGGCCTGGCCCGAGTTGGGCGAGGCGGTGAACGAGGCGATCATAGGGGCGGTGTTGATACGGCATCCTGCCAGTACGAACAGCAGGAGCAGCATAGCGAGGCCAGCTTTCCTATACATGGCTCTACTTTACTCCTAGCCGGTGATCAGGAAGTTAAGTGGAGTTAAGGGATGGTTAAGAGTGGCAGGCGAACCCGCGGCCGGGCCTCGACGCGGTACGGGGTTCGCGGCGTGCGGGGTTCCCCCCGGTCGCAGAAGAGGTTGGCGCTGTCGTCGCGGCAGGCGGAGACCTCGTAGTTTCCGCTGGGGAGATAGAGCCAGAAGTTCCCGTTGACGTCGGCGCGCGCCCAGCGTTCGATCGGTCCCTCAAACCGCACCCGGTAGGGTCCCGGAGGCAGCTTGAGCCCAAGTGCTCCCGGCATATTGAGAATGCCATAACCGTAATACTCGTCGTAACCGTCGGGTCCGAGATCGCTGGCTGAGCTTACCAGGAGATCACGGGCTTCTTTTGCGCTGCGGTTCGGGTCCTGGGCCAGTAGCAGCGCCAGCGCCGCCGCCACCTGGGGGCTGGCCTGGGAGGTGCCCATGTAGAAGGCAAAGTTCGGCAACCCTTCCTTGAAATTCCAGGTGGTTGAAAGGATGCCGTCGGGGTAGCCGTCCTCGTCGGCGTCCTGATGCACGTCTCCGCCCGGGGCGCTGAGGGTGATGCGATCGTTGTGCTGGCTGTACCAGGTGGGTTTCGGGTCGCCCGGGTAGTTGTCCACGGCGGCCACGGAGATGGCGTTCTTGCAGCTGGCGGGGAAGTAGTACAGGGTGCCGCCGGCGTTCCCGGCCGCCGCTACGACCTGAACTCCGGCGGCCGCGGCGTCGGTTACGGCTGCGCACATGGAGTTGTTGATGATAGTGGTGCCGAGGGAGAGGTTTATAATCCGGGCCGGATGCGGGTTGGTCAGCTTTTTTCCTCCCCATTCGATGGGGATTCCTGCTGCGTAGCGGATGGCGGCCGATACGGCGCTGAAGGTGCCCCGGCCGTTCTTGTCGAGCACGCGCAGGGGCATGACCTTTACGCTGGCGGGCCAGGCCAGCCCGACGACGCCGGTCTTGGAGCAGACGGGCTTCTTGTCCTTGTCGTAGCACCCGGGGGGAAGCGTGTTGACTCCAGTGCGGGCGGCGATGATACCGGTTACGTGGGTGCCGTGGCTGCCGGATTTGGGGTGGCGCAGGTCGCCGGGGTCGGTGGGATCGTTGTCGGAGTCAACGAAGTCGAAGGCGCCGTCGGCCGGACCCCAGAGCCGACCTGCCAGGTCGGGGTGGTCGAAGCGCACGCCGGTATCGATTACGGCGACGGTGATATCACGGGTGTAGCTACCCAGGTGGGCCCAGCGAGCGCCGGTGCGGCGCAGGTGCCACTGGAGCGGGTAAAACTCGTCGGCTGGCTCGCCAAGAGCGTAGACGATGCCGTCGGGCTCGGCCCATATCACGTTGGGGTCGTTTCGCAGCCGCGCAAGCAGTCCTTTTACATCGCTGGTTTCCAGCAGGCGCAGTGTCCGGGAGCCGGCGACGAATGAGTTTTGGGGCGCCGCCGCGGGGTTGCGATAGCGCACCAGGACCCGCCCCGTTTTTTGCGCCGGTTCGTATCCGTCGTTGCGGTCTAGCGGTACCGCGGGGAACTGAAATCCGGTGCCGCTGGGGGTGCGTTCCACCACCCGGCCCTCGACGCGCACGAGCGGCCAGGTGATGGTCAGGTTGCCCTGGAGGTCCCCCATCCAGGGCAGGGTGAAGTTCCCCTGTGCGCCCGTGGGGGCCTGTCCGGGTTCGGCGCGGAAGTTTATTACGGCAGGGCCGATGCCCCGTGCCGGTTCCACCTTTAGCTTCCCGGCTCCTAGCTCCCAAACGGTGCCCTGCGGAACTTGCAGGGAGAGGGTTCCTTTTCCGTCGTAGCCGAGCCTCAGATTGCGGGGGGCTTCGGGCAGGCCGCTCGAGCAGGCGGCAAGGATCGCGAGCAGAAGCACAGGGGTCAGACGGCGCATGGCTCTAGACTACTGCGCGTTCGCGCCAGCGCTCCAGCATGAAGAGCCCCAGCGCCAGGGCAAGAAGATACGGGGATAGAGATACGGGCTTGCGGCGCGGCGGCGGCAGCTTGGAAACATCGTCGAGCAGCGCTCCGCCGCTGGCTGCGGCGAGCTCGCGCAGCCGGGCGCGCCCGTTTGTGGCCGGCCACTCCGCGGGCGCGGGGGCGCTGGCGCGAAAGACGGTACGCCCTCCGCTGGTCACGCGCACGGTTCCGGTGAAACGCGCGGGCAGGCGCAGCCGGAAGGCGAAGGGTGCGGTGGGCTCGAGTGGCTCCACCCGGCCTTCCCATTGCGCCAGGGGCAGGGGGTCGAAGCGGCCGTAGACCCGCAATACGGTAGCCGCGGGGGTTATTTCCCAATCGTAGCGCGGGCGCGCCGGAGTTTGGATTAGCCAGCGGGCCAGTTGCTGTAGCAACAACGTGGCCTGCGGTGCCTCCCGCCAGCTGCGTCCCAGGTCGGTTGTCAGGGCCGCCACCCGCCCGCCGGATAGCTGGCCCAGGGCCAGCAGTGGTTTCCCGGTGGCGGTGCTTACGGGTACCTGGGCCCAGGGTTTCGCCCGTGCGGGAAGCAGTACCCGCGCGGGCGGCAGCGCGGTCAGACCCCGGGTTACGGGGTGATCGCCCAGCAGCGGCTGGAAAGACCCCTCTACCCGCTGGGAGCGGAAGGCTTCTTCGCCCAGCAGCGCCAGCAAACCCGGCAGCGCGGCCGAATCCGCCAGATCGTAGAAGCGGCCGCCGCCTGCTTTCGCCAGCAGATCCAGGAAGGTTCGCCCGGCGTCGTTCCCCAGGGCCAGGGTCAGCGTTTTCACGCCCCGGGCCTTTGCTTCGCGGGCGCGGTTCAGGGTGGCTTCGGGGTCGTCTTCCAGCTGGCCGTCCGAGAGGACCAGAATCCAGCGCTTTTTTGCGGTGAGGGGCTCGATTGCGGCGGCCGCGGCCGCGTAGGCCGGGGCCAGGCGGGTTCCGCCACCGGCTTCCAGCCTGGCCAGGTGCGTTTCCGCTTCGCGCCTGGCCCGCTGGGTCATGGGTTTGGGGGGCAGCAACCAGCGGTATTGAGAGGTAAAAGCGATTATTCCCAGGGTATCCTCGGGGCCGGCGGCCCGCACCAGCCGGGTCGCGCCTTCGATGGCGCGCGAGAGCTTGCTGGGCGAGCCGTAGTTCATCGAGCCGGAAACGTCGAGCACCAGTATCAGGGCTGCCTTTTCACCGGGTTCGGGCTCGAGCGGCAGCTCGTCGGCCAGAGTGGAATGCTGCCAGTTGCCGTAAAAGAGCCCTGTGGGGGTGGCGGTCCAGAGCACCGCTCCGCCTTCGCGCAGGAACTTTTCCAGCCGTGCGAGATCCAGCGGGCTCCAGGTGGTTACCGGTCCGCCGATTACCAGCAGCTCCGGGGTGTCGGCGAGCCCCTCCGGTCCGGACTCGTGCACTTCCCAGCCGGTGGCGCGCAGGTAGGCGGCGGTCGCGGGGTCGTCTACCACCAGGGCCCGGCCGGGGCCGAGGGGATCGAGCGTGACCGACGCCCCGTCTTTGCCGATGGGGCTATCCAGGCTGACCCGTACGGTTGTATGTCGTTTGAGTTCGAACCGGAACGGCTGCGAACTCGTGCCCGCGGGCAGTGCAATGTCGAGCCTTCGCTCTTCCACGGCGGTTTGGAAAGTCAGCCGGGCGTGGACGGGTTCGGTGCTTTCGAGCACGGCGCGCACCTCCACCACCTCCCCCCTGCGGGGTGCGGGAGGAGCGATCAAGCGGTCTATGCGCGCGCGGGGTTTGGGCGCGACCTGCAGCGCGAACACCGGCAGCGGGCTATAGGCGGTTTCCCGCCACAGACCATCGGAAATCAACACGATGCGGTCGGCCCCCTCGCGGGCAGCCGTATACAGCGCGCGCTGAAGCAGGGTGCGTTTTCCCAGATCATTGCGACGGGAAAGCGGGCCGGGTAGTTTTTCGGCGCGCTCGGCGAAGCCCCAGTACACTGTAGCCGGAATGTTCAGCTTTGCGGCCAGGTGTCCCGCGGTTTCCGGCGCAGAAGGGCTTTGGTCGATCAAAACGGCGGTGCGTGCGGGTTCGAGCGGCAGTGTGGGCTCTGCGGCGGCCAGTACCAGCAGCAGTACGACAACACGCAGGAGCGCTCCGCGCGCCAGCGGTACCAGTACGAGCGCGAGCAAAAAGCCGGGTTGCTCGAATCCCACGATTCAGCCTCCGGCCGCCGCGCCAAAGCGACGTTGCACGTAGTCCTCCAGGATTTGCATGAACTGTTCGGGGATGTCCTCGCCGCTCAGGGTGGCGTAGAGCTCGCCGTCCACGTATACCGGGGCCCGGGGCGCTTCGCCCGAGCCGGGCAGGCTGATGCCCACGTCGGCGTGCTTGGACTCGCCAGGGCCGTTGACAACGCAGCCCATTACCGCTACCTTCAATTCCTCCACGCCCGGGTAGCGGGTCTCCCAGTCGCTCATTTTGAGCGCCAGGTAACGGCTCACCTGTTGCGCCAGCTCCTGAAAAAAGGTGCTGGTGGTGCGTCCGCAGCCGGGGCAGGCGCTCACCGAAGGGGCGAAGCGGCGCACCCCCACCGCCTGCAAAATCTCCCTGGCCACCTCCACCTCGCGCGTGCGCGGCTCACCCGGTCGCGGGGTGAGCGAAACCCGCAGGGTGTCGCCGATGCCCCCGGCCAGGAGCGGCGCCACCGCCGCGGTGCTGAAGACGACGCCGCGGTCGCCCATGCCCGCCTCGGTGAGACCCAGGTGCAGGGCGTAGGGGCCCTTCGCGAGCTCGCGGTAGACGACCCAGAGGTCGGCCGGGGCCGATACCTTGGCGCTGAGCACGATGCGGTCGCGTCCGAGCCCGATCTCCTCGGCCAGCTCGGCCGAGCGCAGCACCGAGACCACCAGGGTTTCGAGCAGCACCTCGTGGGCCGTCTTCGGTTCGGGGCGGCGGGCGTTGGCGTCCATTATCTCGGCCAGCAGCCCCTGGTCGAGGCTGCCCCAGTTGCCGCCGATACGCACCGGCTTGCCGTGTTCGAGGGCCGCTTCCACCATGGCGCGGAAGTTGTCCTCCGCTTTGGCTTTGGCGCCTACAGTGCCGGGGTTAATGCGGTACTTGTCGAGGGTGCGGGCCATATCGGGGAAGCGCGCTAGCAGCAGGTGACCGTTGAAATGAAAATCGCCCACCAGCGGTACGTTCAGCCCCTCGTCCTCGAGGCGCATGCGAATCTCGGGCACGGCCCGCGCGGCGGCCTCGTCGTTGACGGTGATGCGCACGATCTCGCTGCCCGCGCGCGCCAGCTCGGCCACCTGGCGCGCGGTGGCCGCGGCGTCGGCGGTGTCGGTGTTGGTCATCGACTGCACGCGCACGGGCTCGCCGCCACCCAGGGTTACGGAGCCCACGCGCACGGCGGGTCTGGGGTGCTCCACAAGATCAAGCGTAACAGGGGAGGGGATGAAGGGGGTGGGAAGAAGGACAGCCGGTGGCTTGTGGAAACACCTTGATCGGCCTCAAGCCGATCGGCGGGAACCTGTGTATCCTTGGTATCTGACAAAAAGGCGCTGGTGGTCGGTTGCTGGCCCCTTATGCTCGCTCCTTTGGCGAGGGGGTTGTTGGTGATGCAAAGCCTAAACGTTCTGCTCTTGTTGTGTAACCTGCAACGGGTTTGCCGTTCGCAACCAGGTCCCGGCTTCTTGCCCGGCATGGACCCCGGATCCCGGCAACCTCCGGTTGCCTCGTCCGGGGAAACGGATGAAAGCAGCCTGTGGCAAGTAGCCTGT
>JAMOUW010000054.1 GCA_027067955.1 Thermaceae bacterium | reverse complement strand
GCGCCTCCTTGACGGCGAAGTTGACCAGGTCTTTGGTGGCGAACTGGGCGGGAAAGATGAGGTCCCCCTCGTTTTCGCGCCCCTCGTCGTCCACCATGATTACCGGCTTGCCGTTTTGCAGGTCTTCGATTATCTCTTCGATCGGGTAGATCATTTGCGCGCCTCCAGCAGCCGCTCGACGTAGCGGGCGATGATGTCTATCTCCAGGTTGACCGCGCCCTCAGGCTTTAGCTCGCCCAGGGTGGTCACCTGCAGGGTGTGGGGAATCAGGGTGACCGAGAAGACCCGGCCGCGCACTTCCACCACCGTCAGCGAAACGCCGTCGATGGTAATCGAGCCCTTGGCGGCGATGTAGCGGGCCAGCTCGGCCGGCGCTTCCACGTAGAGGTCGTGCGCTCCGGGGCGGCGCTCAAAGCGCGTCACCCGCCCCACGCCGTCGACGTGGCCGGTGACCAGGTGGCCGTCGAGCCGGTCGCCGACGCGCGCGGCCCGCTCCAGGTTGACCCGCGCTCCCGGCCGCCAGCGCGGCGCGGTGCGCTTTACGGTTTCCCGGGCCAGCTCGACCGCGAAGCCGCGCGGCGAGAGCTCGACCACGGTCAGGCAGGCGCCGCTGGTGGCTATCGAGTCGCCCACCTCGGTGCCCTCGAGCACCTTTTCCGCCTCGATCCAGACGCGCAGGTTGCCGCCCTTTGGCTCGGCCCGCGCTACCCGGCCGACTTCTTCGACTATTCCGGTAAACACTAGTCCACCTCCAAACGGCCCTCGATCCAGAGGTCGCCTTCCAGCGCCTCCGAGCGCTCGGGCAGAAAACGTACTGCCTTTTTCATCGAGCCGAAACTGAATCCCTCAATCAGGCCGCGCCCCTCGCCCAGGATGCGCGGGGCGACGAAGAAGGCCGCCCGGTCCACCAGCCCCGCCCGCACGAACGAGCCGGCTAGCCGGGGGCCGCCCTCGAGTAGCAGCGAGTCGACACCGCGCCGGTAGAGCTCTGCGAGCGCCGCCTCTACGCTCAGGCCACCCTCGCCCGCCGGCAGCGCGACCACCCCGGCCCCGGCTTTCTCTAGCGTCTCGATCCGTTTCTGATCGGCCCCTTGGCCGGTGAATACCAGCACCCGGGCCGGCTCGCCGCGCGGCCCCGGCTCGAAGAGCCGCGCCGAGGGCGGCGTTTTGGCCCGGCTGTCGAAGATGACCTTGAGCGGGTCGCGCAGCGGGGGCGGTTCGACCATCGCCGCAAAGGGGCGAAAATCGGGCTCGCGCACCGTTAGCGCCGGATCGTCGCCCCGCACCGTGCCCGCGCCCACGGCGACGGCCGCGCAGGCCTGGCGGTAGCCGTGGGCGACGTGGTGGCTGAGGGCGTTCGAAACCGCCTCGCCGCCGCGGCTGCTGGCGGCCACCCTGCCGTCGAGGGTCAGCGCCGCCTTCCAGAGCACGAAGGGCCGGCCGAAGGCGGCGGCGTGGAAGAAGGCGCGGTTCTGGGCGCGGGCTTCTTCTTGTAGCAAGCCCGCTTCTACCCGTACGCCCGCCCGCTGCAGCCGCCCGGCCCCGCCGCCGCTAGTTTTACCGGGGTCGGCCGCGGCGTAGACTACCCGGCTCACGCCGGCCTCGATAAGGGCTAGCGAACACGGCGGCGTGCGGCCGTGGTGGTTGCAGGGCTCGAGGGTCACGTAGACGGTCGCCCCGCGGGCCGCCTCGCCCGCCTGGCGCAGGGCGAAGACCTCGGCGTGGGGCTCACCGGCGCGGGGGTGGAAGCCCTCGCCGACGATGCGGCCATCTTTGACTACCACCGCGCCGACGATGGGGTTGGGGCTGGTGTGGCCGCGCGCCCGCTCGGCCAGCGCCAGCGCCCGCCGCATATAGCGCGCGTCGCGGTCGCTAAAGGCCAAGGCGCGGCCTCCAAAAGACAGGTTGAAAAATGGGTGACCTGTACCAGCTCATCACCGGGCCCAGAGGCCCTTCACCTCCTCCTCCCATCCGGACTTTCACCGTCGGCCCCGGAGTTTCACCGGGTCGGGCCCCGCGCTTTGCGCCGGGCTTCGCGGGCTTTGACCGCCGGTCGGGAATTTCACCCTGCCCCGAAGGAGCTGTGTTGTGGGCGCACGAAGCGCTTAAAGCCAATGTAACACGGGCCGGGGTGACGGGCGTCCCTCGCGGGAAGTGCGCAGTCCGGGAGAACACGCAGGTCCGCCCGGGTGGTTCGTGGCGCCAACGGCAAGGCTTGTGGCAAGTAGCCTGTGGCCTGTGGTGGGCTCTTTAATAGGCACCTCAATCTCGGCGTTGCATACAGCATGGACCCCGGATCTCGGCGGCAGGATGCCGCCTCGTCCGGGGATACGGGCAAAGGCGGCTTGTGGTGGGTGGCTTGTGGCTTGTGGTGGGGCAATCAACGGCAACGGAACGCTGGCTTATCGCCCGGCATGGACCCCGGATCTCCCTCGGCCTTCAGCCTCGGTCGTCCGGGGAAACGGACAAAAGCAGGAGGTAGGGGGTGGGGTGTGGGAGGTGGGTTTTTGAAAAACGACGCAAAACAAACCGAGGGCGGCTTGGTAGGTGATAAAAACGGTGCTTCCTGCATCCCGCTCCCTGCGTCTCACATCCAGCATTTCGTGTCCCCGGCCAAGGGAGCGTAGCGACCGCGAGCCGGGGCCCATGCCGCGCCCAAACTCCACGGTTGCGTTTGCGGCTCCGTCACCAATCATGTTTTCTAACTGAAGGCTTGATGCGCAGCAATCTGCAGCAATCTAATTTCGGGGTATCGCCCAGCATGGACCCCGGATCCCGGCAACCTTCGGTTGCCTCGTCCGGGGATACAGCTTTTGTTACGGGAAAGAAAGTAGTTCGTGTCCCCGGCCAAGGGAGCGTAGCGACCGCGAGCCGGGGCCCATGCCGCGCCCAAACTCCACGGTTGCGTTTGCGGCTCCGTCACCAATCATGTTTGCCAACTGAAGGCTGGTTTGCAGCAACCAAATCTCGGCTTCCCACCCAGCATGGACCCCGGATCCCGGCAACCTTCGGTTACCTCGTCCGGGGATACGGATAAAGCAGCTTGTGGTGGGTGGCTTGTGGCTTGTGGTGGGGCAATCAACAGCAACGAAACGCTGGCTTCCCACCCAGCATGGACCCCGGATCTCGGCGGCAGGATGCCGCCTCGTCCGGGGATACGGATAAAGCAGCTTGTGGTGGGTGGCTTGTGGCTTGTGGTGGGGCAATCAACAGCAACGAAACGCTGGCTTACCGCCCGGCATGGACCCTGAATCAAGTTCAGGGCAGGCTCCCGGGTCTCACCTGCTTCGCGGGTCCGCCCGGGGATACGAAAACCAAACGGCAAAACCCCCCTCCGGCCTGCGGCCACCTCCCCCGAGGGGGAGGCTTGCTGCTTGCCGGAACCGGGCTGCTTGGCACCGAGCGGCCATCTTTTTTTCTCCCTCCCCTGGGGGAGGGTAGGGGTGGGGGTTGTGGGTGTTAATGAAGCCAAGGGTTTACTTTCCGTTCAGAAAAAATCCTACATCCTGACCTCACACCCAGGCGAACTCGGCCGAAAAATGCCGCAGGAAGCGGGGCTCGCGCACTATACGCATACCCCGGACACGCTCGCGACGCTCGTATACCTGAGCCACCACCTCCACCACGTAGTCCATGTGGCTCTGGGTGTAGACGCGACGGGGAATGGCCAGGCGCACCAGGTCCCAGTGGGCAGGTTTTTCTTCGCCGCTGTGGGGATCCTTGCCAAACATTACGGTGCCGATCTCCACGCCGCGCACGCCGCCCTCAACGTAGAGCTCCACCGAGAGCCCCTGCCCCGGATATTGCAGCGGCGGAATGTGCGGCAAAAAGCGGCGTGCGTCCAGATATACCGCGTGACCGCCGGCAGGCAGCATTACCGGCACCCCCGCTTCGTCCAGTTTGCGCGCTACGTAAGCGGTGGAAGCCACGCGGTAGTTCAGGTAATCCTCCTCCAGAACCTCATCAAGCCCGACGGCTATGGCCTCCAGGTCGCGCCCGGCCAGGCCGCCATAGGTGGGGAACCCTTCGGTGAGAATCAGCAGGTCGCGCTCCTGCGCCGCCAGGTCGCCGTCATTGGTGACCAGAAAACCGCCTATGTTGGCGAAGGCGTCCTTCTTAGCCGACATGGTGGCGCCGTCGGCGTAGGAAAACATTTCGCGGGCTATTGCGCGCGGGGTCTTGTGCGCGTAGCCGGGTTCGCGCTGCTTGATGAACCAGGCGTTCTCGGCGAAACGGCAGGCGTCGATGTAGAAGGGGATCCCGTGGGTTCGGGCAATGCGCGAGACCGCCTTGATGTTGGCCATGCTCACCGGCTGGCCGCCGCCCGAGTTGTTGGTGACCGTCAGCATGATCACCGGGATGCGCTCGGGCCCCACCTCTGCGATCAGGGCCTCGAGCGCGCGAATGTCCATGTCCCCCTTGAAGGGCGCGCGCGAAGCAGGATCCACGGCATCCGGACCGGGAAGGTCAACCGCCCTGCCCCCGGCGAACTCAATGTTCGCCCGGGTGGTGTCGAAGTGGGTGTTGCTGGGCACGACGTGACCGGTCTTTACCAGCACACTGAAAAGTATGCGCTCGGCGGCGCGCCCCTGGTGGGCAGGAATCACGTGCTCAAAACCGAAAATGTCCTTAACCGCGCGCTCGAAACGGTACCAGCTGCGCGCCCCCGCATAAGATTCGTCCCCCTGCATCAAAGCTCCCCACTGCGCGGCGGACATGGCGCTGGTTCCGGAATCGGTGAGTAAATCTATGATCACCTCTTCGGCCGGGAGTTTGAACAGGTTGAACCCGGCCCGCTCCGCCATTCCACGTCTCTCTGCAACCGTGGTCATCTTTATGGGCTCTATCGTCTTAATCCGGAACGGCTCGATGATGGTTTTCATGGAACCTCCTTGCTTCATGCTAACCCCCGGGATATATAACGTTTTTTCGCCAGTAGGGTGGTGATACGATGGTTAAGAGCCGGCTTGCAGGTACCGGTCAATATATTTAGACTGGGTCAAAGGAGATGCCTGCGGGCAGCCGGTGGTCTGGAGGTGGGTTCGTGGCGCTTGATTTTTCACTAACCGACGAACAGAGGCAGTTGCAACAACTGGCACGGCGCTTCGCGCGGGAGCAGGTGGCTCCGGAAGCGGCCAGGTACGACCAGAACGAAGAGGTTCCCTGGAATCTGGTTGAGCAGCTATACGAGATAGGATTGCTCAACATAAGCGTGCCGGAGGAAGCCGGCGGCCTTGGTCTGGGGTTGGTCGAAGAGGTGATCATCGGCGAGGAGCTGGGCTGGGCCGACATGGGCTTCTATACCATTCCGATGGCCTCGGAACTGGGCATCACCCCTCTTCTGATAGCCGCAAACGAAAAGCAGAAAAAGCGATTCCTGGGTCCGCTGACGGAGCGCCCCTCGCTGGCCGCCTTCGCCCTCTCCGAGCCCGGCAACGGCTCCGACGCCGCGGCGCTGCGCACCCGCATAGTGCGCGACGGCGACGAGTACGTGATCACCGGCACCAAGATGTGGATCTCCAACGCCAAGGAGGCCGACTTCAACGTGGTCTTCGCCACCTTCGACCCCGCGCTCAGGCACAAAGGGGTAATAGCCATAGTGGTCGAAAACGACCGCGAAGGCGTGAGCTTCAACAAGATCCACGGCAAGATGGGCCAGCGCGCCGCACCCACGTACGAGATCGTCTACGACGACGTGCGGGTGCCGGTGGAAAACCGCCTGGGCGAAGAGGGCGAGGGTTTCAAGATCGCTATGCTCACCCTCGACAAGACGCGCATTCCGGTGGCCGCAGGGTCGGTGGGGGTGGCGCGCCGGGCGCTGGATGAATCGGCAAGGTACGCGCTGGAGCGCGAGGCCTTTGGCCGCCCGATAGCCGACTTCCAGGCCATCCAGTTCAAACTGGCCGACATGAAGATCGGTCTGGAAACGGCTCGGATGTACACCTATTACGCCGCCTGGCTGGCGGACCGGGGCGACCCCGAGCACATCAGTGCCAGCGCCATTGCCAAGGCTTACGCCAGCGAGATAGCCTTCGACGCGGCCAACGAAGCCATCCAGATTCACGGCGGCTATGGCTACGTGAATGACTTCCCCGTAGAAAAACTGCTGCGCGACGTAAAGCTAAACCATATCTACGAGGGAACCAACGAGATCCAGCGCATCATCATCGCCCGTAACATCCTGAAAGCGCTCAGATAAGGAGGCAGCATGAAGTATGTAGCGATCATCCGGCAGGTCCCCGACGGGGAATCGAAGATCAAGGTGGACGGGGGCAGGGTCAGCCTGGAAGGGGCCACCATGATACTCGATCAGATGGACGAGTACGCCGTTGAGGAAATCATCCGCTTGAAAGAAACCGGGGGTGGCGAGGCGGTGGTGGTGGCCTTCGGCCCCGAGCGCACCGAGGAGGCCATGCGTACCGCGCTGGCCATGGGCGCGGACCGCGGCATCCTCATCACCGCCGAAGGCTACGTGGACCCGGTCACCCAGGCGGGCGCGCTCGCCAAGATACTGGCCGAGGAGGCCCCCGACGTGGTCTTTACCGGCGGCCAGCAGGCCGACTGGGACAGCCAGGCTCTGGGGCCGGCGGTGGCCGAGGCGCTGGGCTGGCCGAGCGTGACCTGGACCACCGCCTTCGAACTCGAGGACGGCCACGCCAGGGCTACGCACGACCTGGATGAGGGCGCCGAGGTGGTGCGGGTGGCGCTGCCGGCGGTCTTCACCACCCAGCAAGGCCTCAACGAGCCCCGCTACCCCACGCTGCCCGGCATCATGAAAGCCAAGAAAAAGGAAATTAAAAAGATCGACGCCGCCGAGCTGGGCGTGAGCGGCAGCAAGGTCGAGATCCTCGAGCAGCAGATCATGGAGCTCGAGCGCAAGCAGAAGGTCATCGACGGCACCAAGGAACCCGCCGCGGCCGCCGCCGAGCTCATCAAGCTGCTGCACGAAGAAGCCAAGGTGCTCTAGGAGGCGACGATGATTCTCGTGGTAATGGATCACGACGGTAACGAACTGCGCAAGGGCGCGCTCGAGGGCGTGAGCCGCGCACGCAAGCTGGCAGAAAGCCTGGGCGGTGAGGTAGCGGGCCTGGTGGTCGGCCCCGGCGCCGAGGGCGTGGCCGAGAAGGCCAAGGACTACGTGAGCAAGGTCTACGTGGTGAGCGGCCCCGACTGGGAGACCTACACCGCCGAGAAGTGGGCCAAGGCCGCCCACGCCGCGGCCGAGGCCGCCGGGGCGAAGGTGGTCGTGGCCCCCGCGAGCCGCACCGGCCGCA
This sequence comes from Thermaceae bacterium, assembly GCA_027067955.1. Classification (GTDB taxonomy): domain Bacteria; phylum Deinococcota; class Deinococci; order Deinococcales; family Marinithermaceae; genus Oceanithermus. The sequence goes on along the minus strand of JAMOUW010000054.1, from coordinate 113,331 downwards.
GCTGGACCGCCCGACTGGCGGTCAAGATGGACGCCGCCCTGCTCGAGGACACCCTCGACAGCTGGGCCGAAGAAGGTAAGGTCTACGCCACCAAATACAGCTTCCTCAACCGCGTGCTGGAAAAGCAGGCGGGCACCCTGCCCGCGGTGATCAGCGTCAAACCCAACACCACTCCGCTGGCTGAACCGGCCGGCGCGGGCGCGGTGGAGCCGCTGGCGGTGGAGCTGGGCGAGCTCGAGCAGAAGGTGGAGGTGCTCGAGAAGATCGCCGAGACCGGCGGCAAAGTTTCGCTCACGGAAGCCGAAGTCGTGGTCACCGGCGGGCGCGGCATGGGTAGCGCCGAGGCCTTTAAGCTGGTCGAAGAACTGGCCGATCTGCTAGGCGGCGCGGTCGGCTCGACGCGCGCGGTAATAGATGCGGGCTGGCGGCCCTACTCCGAGCAGGTGGGGCAGACGGGCAAGACCGTGCAGCCCAACATCTACTTCGCCCTCGCCGTTTCGGGCGCGGTGCAGCACCAGGCGGGCATGAACAAGTCCAAGGTGGTCGTGGCGGTCAACAAGGACCCCGACGCCCCCATCTTCAAGGAGTCCGACTACGGCGTCGTCGGCGACGTGCACCAGGTGCTGCCGGCGATGATCGAAGAGGTGAAGAAGCTCAAGGGTGCCTGAGCCACGCCTTTACAACCACCACCCGGGCAAGCCCGGGTGGTTCTACTTATTCCTATTTTGCAGCAAAACGCTAAGGAGGTAAGACTATGGCTTATAAGGCAGGACCCAAGGGCCAGGTGGTCATCGCCAAGGAGGCGCGCGAGCGGCTGGGCGTTCGCCCCGGCTGGATCGCGGTGCAACGCCTCGTGGGCGACCATCTGGAGGTCTACTTCTTTCGCCGCCCCACGAGCGCTCGCTCAAGGGCCGCCTGGCGGGCACGACGGAGCGCAAACCCTCAGATAACGAGCTGCGGCGGGCGCGCGAAGAGGCATGGACGGCCGGCCAGTGAACGCGCCGCCCCTGGTGGACACCAGCTTGGTCGTGCGCTACCTGACCGGCGACGTCCCCGAGCTAGCCGAGCGCGCGGCGCGGCTGCTCGACGGCCCGGAACCGGTGGCGCTCCACAGCATCGTCCTGGTGGAAGCCGCCTTCGTGCTCGAAAAGGTCTACGAGGTACCCAGGGCCGAGGTAGTGAACACGCTCGTAGATCTTTTACAGAAGAAAAACCTGCACCTATTCGACCTGCCCAAGGAAGAAGCCATCCTGGCGCTCCTGCTCGCCCGCCCCTCCGGGCGGGTGTCCTACGCCGACGCCCTGCTCTGGGCAGCGGCAAAAAGCCACGGTGCGGAACGCCTGTACACCTTCGACGAAAGGTTCCCCGCAGACGGCCTCGAGGTCGTACGGCCGTGACCGTGCAGGTATCATGAAAACGTTATGGCCGACAACACCCGCGCCTGGATGGAAGAACTCATCGCCGAGCTGGAGGAACGCCGCAAACAGGTTGAACAGGGCGGCGGCCCGAAACGCATCGAAAAACAACACAGCCAGGGCAAACTGACCGCCCGCGAGCGCATCGAGGAACTGCTCGACCCGGGCAGTTTCGTGGAGCTGGGCACCTTCGTGGAGCACCTGGACACCGAGATGATGAAGGGCGTGAAGGCGCCCGGCGAAGGCGTAGTCACCGGGTACGGCACCATCGAGGGGCGCACCGTCTTCGTCTTCAGCCAGGACTTCACGGTGCTGGGCGGCTCGCTCGGCAAGATGCACGGCCGCAAGATCGCCCAGACAATGGACATGGCGGTCAAGGTAGGCGCACCCATCGTGGGGCTCAATGACTCGGCCGGCGCCCGCATCCAGGAGGGCGTGGACAGCCTCTCGGGCTACGGCGAGGTCTTTTACCGCAACGCCGTCTACTCGGGGGTGGTGCCCCAGATCTCGGCGATCCTGGGCCCCTGTGCGGGGGGCGCGGTCTACAGCCCGGCTATCACCGACTTCGTACTCATGAGCCGCGGGAGCAGCTACATGTTCATCACCGGCCCCGAGGTCATCAAGACCGTCACCCGCGAAGAGGTGAGCTTCGAGGAGCTGGGGGGCGCGGACGTGCACGCTAAGAAGAGCGGCGTGGCCCACCTGGAGGGCGAGAACGAGGAGGAGGTGCTGGCGCTCATCCGCAAGATCCTGAGCTTCCTGCCCTCCTCGGCCAGGGAAAAGCCGCCGCAGAGGTCCACCGACGACCCCGAAGACCGTACCGCGCCGGAGCTGCTGGACATGGTCAACCCCGACCCGCGCCGCCCCTACAACATGCACGAGGTCATCCGGACGCTGGTGGACGAGGGTGACTTCCTCGAGATCCAACCGGGCTGGGCGCGCAACATCATCGTGGGGCTGGCGCGGCTGGGCGGACGGCCGGTGGGCATCGTGGCCAACAACCCCCGCTTCATGGCGGGCGCACTCGACATCGACGCCGCCGACAAGGCTGCGCGCTTCATCCGCACCATGGACGCCTTCAACCTGCCCATCGTGACCTTCGTGGACGTAACCGGCTTCCTCCCGGGCGTGGCCCAGGAGCACGGCGGCATCATCCGCCACGGCGCCAAGATGCTCTACGCCTACGCCGAGGCCACGGTTCCCAAAATCACGCTGATCACCCGCAAGGCATACGGCGGCGCATATCTGGCCATGAACTCGCGCGACATGGGGGCCGACGTGGTGCTCGCCTGGCCCACCGCGGCGGTGGCGGTGATGGGGGCCGAGGGCGCGGCCAATATCGTTTTCCGGCGCGAGATCCAGCAAAGCCCCAACCCGGAGGCCACCCGCGCCGAGAAGATCAAGGAGTACAAGGAACGCTTCGACAACCCCTGGATCGCCGCCAGCCGCGGCTACATCGACGACGTGATTTCGCCCGAGGCAACGCGCCAGCACCTGATCCGGCACCTGCGGATGCTCGAAGACAAGCACGAAGAACGCCCCTGGAAGAAGCACGGGAACATCCCGCTCTAGGAAGATCTGTGAGCTTGCTTCTGGTCTTACTGCGCCACGGCCGCTCCGAGGCCGACGACCTGCGAATACACGAAGGTCGTCACGACTCGGCGCTGACCGAGCGCGGCCGCCAGCAGGCCGAAGAACGACTGGCCGACTTCAGGCAACAAGGGCTTTCCTTCGACCGCGTCATTTCCAGCCCGCTAGCGCGGGCCAAAGCCACCGCCGAGGTAATCAGCCGGGGGCTTGGCGTGCCGCTGGTTATCGATCCCGACTGGACCGAAATGGACAAAGGCCGGCTGGCGGGTCTGTCGTTCGACGAGGCCGCCCGGCGCTTCCCTAAACCCACCTCCCGCGACCTCTACCGGCGCTACCACGAAGGAGAAAGCGTTGCCGAGCTGCACGCCCGCGCCCTCAGGGCGGTAGCGCGGATAGCCTCCGGGGGCGAGGGGCGCGTTCTAGTGGTCTCTCACGGGGCCATCCTCAACGCCGCTATGCGCTGTCTCTTGGGAATCGCCCCCATGCCTGGCGAGGCCGGGGCCCACTTCTCCTTTGGCGACCTGGGGTGCGCCGTCCTCACTTACCACCCCCAAAAACACGCCTGGCGGTTGCGGCGCTTCGAAGCGGGCTTTGACGCCCACGATAGCGAAGCGGTGGAGAAAAGAGCTTGAAAAACGACCTCGCCAAAATAATACAACGCTTCGATGAGGGAAACGCCCGCTTCTTCGCCGCACGACCGGTTCTCCCCCAAGAACACGCCCCCATCGCCGCCGTCCTCACCTGCGCCGACGCCCGGGTAGACCCGACGCGCATCTTCGCCGCCGAACCGGGAGAGCTGTTCATAGTCCGCAACGCCGGAAACGTGGCTTCCGAGCATGCGCTCGAGTCTCTCGCCTTCGCCGCGGGACTCGGGATAGGCGCAATAATCGTTCTCGGCCACAGCGACTGCGGCGCGGTCAAGGACGCCCTACAGGCAAACCCCCGGCTTCCCGCCAGCGCAGCGGCGATCAGGGTTCACCTACAAGGCGCAACCGACCCCGACAACGCCGCTCGCGCTCACGCCAAGGGTACCGCGGCCAAAGTGGCCCGGGCCATCCAGGGCAAGGTTCCTGTTCTGGCCGCCCTCTACCACACCCAAACGGGAGAGGTGGAATGGCTGAGCTAGAACTCGACACTCTCCAACAGCAGATCACCGCCTGCCGCCGCTGCCCGCGGCTGGTAGCCTGGCGCGAAGAAGTAGGGCGCAAAAAACGGCGGGCCTTCCAGCACGAAGACTACTGGGCCAGACCGGTGCCCGGCTTTGGCGATCCGGAGGCGCGCATTCTGGTCTTCGGCCTGGCGCCCGGAGCCCACGGCTCCAACCGCACCGGCCGCATGTTCACCGGCGACGCCTCGGGCGACTTCCTCTACCCCGCCCTGTGGCGGGCCGGACTCGCCAGCCAGCCGCAGGCTACCGGCCGCGATGACGGCCTGGAGCTATTCAGCGTTTACATTACCGCCGCCGTCCGCTGCGTACCGCCAAAGAACAAACCGACCCGCTCCGAGTTCGCCGCCTGCAGCCGCTGGACCGCGCGGGAACTGGCGCTGCTGCCAAAGGTCCGGGTATATCTGGCGCTGGGCCGTCTCGCCCACGACGCGCTGCTCGAGCATCATGGTCTGACTAAAGCGCACTTCGCCTTCGCCCACGGCGCGGAGCACGCCCTCCCGGACGGGCGGGTGCTGCTGGACAGCTACCACGTGAGCCGCCAGAACACCCAGACCGGGAAGCTCACCGCGGAGATGTTCGATGAGATTCTTGCCCGCGCGAAGGCGCTCGCGGAGCTGGCGTAGCATGGCGCTAATCACCAAGAAACGTCTGATCCGGCTTGCCAAGGGCTTCTTCCCGGCTCTCTGCCGCCCCGACGACGCCTGGGCCCTCGCCCGTCTGGCGCCCGACGAAGCCGAGCTATTCCGGGCGATGGACGTGCGCGACCGCGAGCACAACGTGGCCGTGGCCAAACAGCTACTGGAACGCTGGCCCGAAGCTCCGGACTGCGCCGTGCGCGCGGCTTTGATCCACGACTCTGGCAAGGCGGTACGCCCCTACAACGTCTGGGAGCGCATCTTCACCGCCCTCTTCGAGCAGTGGGCGCCGGATGTGGAACCCTACCCCCCGCGCCGGGGTCTGGCCGGCGCCTGGCAGGTGCGCAAACACCATCCGCGCTACGCTGCCGATCGCATCTCCGACCCCTGCGTAGCGGAAATCGTCCGCCGCCACCACAGCGGCGGCCCGGAGTGGGCGGAAAAACTGCACCGGGTGGACCGGGACTACTAGGAGCCGCCGCGCCTCAGCGCAGCAGCGCCAGGAACTCCTCGCGTGTGCGCAAATCCTTGCGAAAGATACCGCGCATCGCCGAGGTAACGGTCGTGGACTGCTGCTTCTCTACCCCGCGCATCATCATGCACAGATGGGTGCCCTCGATGACCACTCCCACCCCCATCGGTTCCACCACCTCGACTATCGCGTCGGCGATCTGGGTGGCCAGCCGCTCCTGTATCTGCAGTCTGCGGGCGAACATCTCGGTGATCCGGGCAAACTTGGAAAGGCCTAAAATCTTACGCCTGGGTATATAACCGATGTGCACCTGACCAAAGAAAGGGAGCATGTGATGCTCGCACATCGAGTAGAACTCGATCCCCTTGACCACCACCATCTCCGAACTCTCGGCCTCGAAGATCGCCTGCCCCACCACCTTCTCGAGCGTCTGCTGGTAACCGCGGGTCAGAAAAGCCCAGGCGCGGGCTACGCGTCCGGGGGTCTCGGCAAGCCCCTCGCGCCGCGGGTCTTCGCCAATCAACCCGAGCCATTCGCGTGCCGCGCCCGCCATACCTTCGAGATCGTAGGCGGTTTCGAAGGTCATCCCCGTGTCTTCCAGTTCGATACGTTTTTTCATGCCGTTCCTCACAGGTTCCAGCCGCCCGCCACCTCGAGCACCTGCCCGGTGACGTAATCGGCGGCTTCGCTAACGAAGTACCCCACCACCTCCACCAGCTCCTCCAGCCGGGCCGCGCGCCCGGCAGGAATCTCCCGGAGCGGCTGGGTAACCGAGCTCTCGGCCACGCCCGGGGCCACCACGTTAACCGTAACCCCCCGGGAGGCCAGGCGCGCCGCCAGCGCTTTAGCGTATAGCACTACGCCCGTCTTGGCTATGAAGTAGGGGGTTATGTGGGGCTTGGCGACGCACTGGCCCGCACCCGCGTATCCCAGAAAAACGATCCGCCCCCAGCCGCCGGCCAATAGATACGGCAGCGCCGCCTGGCTCACGTGGAAGGCGGTCGCCAGATTCGAGTCCAGCACCGCGCGCCATTCCTCCGGGGAAACCTCCTCCAGCGGTTTGTAGAGATAGTCGCCCACGTTGTTGACCACCACCGCCAGCCCTCCGAGGGAGCGGGCGGCCCCTTCCACCACCGCGCGCGCCGCGGCGGAATCGGTCAGGTCCCCCTGCACCAGCAGCGAGCGGCGACCCGCGCGCCGCACCAGGGCCGCCGTTTTTCGCGCCCCCTCGAGGCTGGTGCGATAGTGCACGGCCACGTCGAAGCCGCGCCCGGCCAGGCCCAGCGCTATGGCCCGGCCGATGCCGCGCGCCGCCCCGGTCACCAGCGCCGCCCTAGCCACCCCCAGCCTCCAGATAGCGTTCTACCAGGGGCGTGGTGTATGTGTTCAGGGGGTAGGTGAGCGCCTCGCGGGGCGTAACCCATGCCCATTCGACTATCTCCTCGTTGGGCGTGACCCCGTCGTTCTCGCTGCGCGCGAAGTAGTTGAATAGCAGAAAGTGCGCGGGCTTGTAGAAATCGGGCGGAAATACGGCCTCCTGGAAAAGGGCCCATTCCACGTCCACGAGCACAAGCCCCACCTCCTCACGGAATTCGCGCCGGAGCGCGTCTACGAGCCGCTCGCCCCGCTCCACCTTGCCCCCGGGGACCCCCCACAAACCCCGCCATTTGTTGGTGCGCACCACCAGGACGCGCCCGTCCGGACCCTGCACCAGGGCGCCTACCGTGGGGATCGGATAGCGTTCCATATGCGAACAGCATAGACCACCACAAGCGCTGCGGCCGTCAAATACTGAAAGATAAGGAAAGCGTCCGGCCTTCCCAGCGCCAGCATGATACCCAGCAACGCAAACTGGGTGGTCCTTCCCAGGTTGGCGAATACAGCCAGAAAGGCACGCGGCCACCAGACCGGCGCGGGTGCCCGCAGGCGCGCCTGCAAACCCAGTTCGCAGGCTCGTATGGCCCGGTCCTGCCAGCCGAACAGCGCCCGGTACGCCCGCGCCAAGGCCGCCTCGACTCCGGGACGCGGCGGTGGCTCCGCCGGTTCCCGATCCACGGCAAGCAGCTGCAGGTTGTAATCGAGCGAGAGCACGAGGGTGAGCACCGCCATCCCCAGCAGCGCGCCGACGGCGTCGCCGGTACGCAGGTAGAGGGCCGCGAAGAGCGCGCCGTGTACAAGCATGTCGACCTCGGTATCGAGATAGCGCCCGAGCGGGCTGGTCTGCCCGCGCGCCCGCGCAAGCTGTCCGTCAGCGTTGTCGAGCACCGTCACCAGCTGCAACAAGAGCGCCGCGGCGATATCCTGCCCCCGCGCCACGAACGCCGCGGCCGTCAGGCCCAGCAGACCGTGCGCCAGCACAAGGTGCTCCGGACGTAGCGGCGTACGCCAGAGAATCCGCACCAGCAGATGGCCCAGCGGACGGAACAATATCCGCCCCAGCGCTTCTTCCGCGGGCCGCGGCTTGAGGCCGTCGGCGTAGCGCGGGGGCTCAGGCACCCGCCGCCTCCACCTCCACAGCAAGCAGATAAACGCGCCCGCGCCGGAGCCGCGCCCAGGCCGAGACGGCGCGGGCGCCCCCGGGCAGCGGGAGCGGACCCCGAAATGGCAGTCCGGTATCCCGCACCCCGGCGAGCGGATGGTCTGGGGGTAGCGCCGCCCCGCGCGGGGGCGACCCCGCGCCAAAGGCGTAATAACAGACCAGCGGCCGCCCGCCAAATGCCGCTGCCAGCGATGCAGGGCCGAGCGCCCGGGCCAGCGCCACGGCCGCAGCGGGCTCGCTCACCCCGAAGCGGTCCGCCAGTTCCCAGACGAGCCTCGGATTCGGTCCGGCCGCCGCCAGCGCCCTGGCCACCTCCGCTCCCGGCAGCAACATCTCCGCTGCGCCCAGATTGCACAGGCGTTCGAGCGCCTGCTCCAGGGCGGGTCCCGCGTATGCCTCGTGTAAATCGGAAAGGATGTCACCATCCTGCTCTATCAGATGGTGCATCACCTCGTGGGCAAGGGTGAAACGCTGGCGCCGCGGGCTCTGCTCCGCGGCCACCAGGATGGTGCGGCGGGAGGGGTCGAGCAAACCGTCGCGCCCCGCGAGCGGAGCCCGGCGCCAGCAGAATCCTATTCCCGCAGCCATCCTATCGGGGGTAAGCGGGGCGTTCTCCGCGCGAAAACGCGCCGCCAGCGCGAGCACCCTTTCCTCCAGCAGCGCCCGCAAACTCCGGGTTCCGGCGGCGGCCACGGCTAGCCCTCGAGTACGCGCCGCAGATGCAGATAGATCTCGTACCAGTCGCGCTTGCTCTCGGGTCTCCTGCCCCGCAGTTCGATGCGCGAAAGCGTTTCCACCCAGTCAGGGGTTATCTCCGCACCCAGCACCGGATCCTCTATCAGTTCGACCAAACCCCGGGGCAGCGCCGCGGGGGTGCGCTCACCGTAGAAGTCCACCGGAGCCATGAGGTCGTGCACGCTGATCCCGTAAGCACCGGCCAGGGTGCGCAGCGTTTCCAGACTGGGGTTTGTGCGGTCACGTTCCAGGTCGGAAAGATAGGGAACGGAAAGCCCCGTTACCTCGGCCAGGTCCTTAAGGCGCCATCCCCGCTCTTTGCGCAACTCACGAAACCGTTCGGCCAGCTTCATGGCACCTCCCTGGCGTCAGGGTACCGCGCGCGGCTAATACGGTCAAGGCAGAATATCACATCCACGCTTGCAGTTTATCATATCGTTATGATATGGTCGTAATTACAAGGAGGGTATTAGCAATGAATAGAATCCAACATCTCTTCCGCACCCCGTCCCGCGCCCTGCCGGCGGAGATGCTGAACCTGCTCATCGAGATAGACAACCGCGAAGGTAGATCCGGGCTCGACCGGCTGCAGCACGAGATTGAGGAGGCCCGCCGCCGCCTCCAGGCGGCCGGGCACCCCCAGGCGGAGCGCCCTGCCCTCTGGCTCAAGGCTCTGGAAGCCTACCGCCGCACCTATCACCCGCGTCCGCGTCTGGCGCGCTGGCTGCGCCTTCCCCGGCCCCTCAGACGCGCCGCCGGCAGCCTCCGCTAGACCGCGGGCCCGCGCATCGCACGGAGGATCCGAACCCCCCGACGTCGCGTGCCGCGCAGCCGCATCCCCGTCGAAACGGGCTCCGGCAGGCGAAGACCCCTCGCCCCATCAGCGCCCGACGATGAGGACCGAAACCGGGTACTCCCCGTCCGGCAAACCCAGTATCTGAGCCACCCGCTCATCGTAAAAACCCTCGGCCTCGTACGCCGCCAGGCCAAGGGCGACCGCCGCGGTGAAGGTCGCGTGCGCCGCCTTGCCCGCCTCGAGAAGCGCCTGACGGTAACCGCGCGGCCCCAGGCGCGCCACGCTCCGGGCCGGGACGGTGGTAAGCACGAGATACACCCCGGCGCGCTCTGCGCCCCTGGCGCCGGCCAGCGCCGCCTCCCAGGCCTTCCAGTCGGGGCTGGGGGCAATCTGTTCCAGCTGGTGGGCCTTGACCGCGTAGTGGTAGACCCCCGGAAAGGTGTCGCGCACCCGCCTGATGAGCAGGTAGGCCTCAACCGGATAGGCGCCGGCGCTCGAGAGGTATCCGCGCCGCCCCTCGCGGTCCGAAAGCGGCAGCAATATCTGTGCCAGGTCGGCCGGGGTGAGGGTGTATTCCAGCTCGGGAGCCTGGGCCTCGAGCTGGGCCATCAGCCGCCAGGTTTGCGGCCCGCCGCTCTTGCGCGCCAGCGGCAGGTCCACGGTTTCAAGGGGGCTCGCGTAAACCTTGGCCGTGGGAACCCGCTGGCCGTTGCCCGGCGGCTCCTGACCCGGGCTCAGGCGGGTATATGCCAAAAACGCGTGTCCAAAGTCTTTTTTCATGAGTCGAACCGGTACCCCTTGGGAACGACCACCACGCCGCCGGGCGTGACCGTGAGCCCGCGCGCGCGGTCGGACTCCAGATCGTAACCTATACTCTCCCCGGCGGGTATACGAACGTTCTTGTCTATCACCGCTTTTCTCACCCTGGCATGCCGCCCCACCTCGACATCGTCAAAAATTACGGCGTTCTCCACCAAACTGTACGAGTTTACCCGCACCCGCCGGAACAGCACCGACTCGCGCACCGTACCCCCGCTGACGATCACCCCTCCCGCGAGCAGGCTGTTGAAAGCCTGCCCTATCCGCTCCCCGGTCTCGTGCACGAACTTCGCCGGCGGGCTGAACAGGTTGGCGGTGCGCAATGGCCAGTCGGGGTTGAAGAGGTCAAACTGGGGCACCACCGCCACCAGGTCCATGTTGGCCTCAAAATAGGCGTCGAGTGTCCCCACGTCCCGCCAGTAGGTGTTCGCGCCCTCGGTACCGGGAATGCGGTTGCTCTGGAAATCGTAGGCGTAAAGCCGGCATCCTTTCGCCAGAGCCGCGGGGAGAACGTCCTTGCCGAAGTCGTGGGAAGACTCCGGATCCTTACCGTCGCGCTCCAGCAGCTCCACCAGGGGGTCTTTGCTGAAGAGATAGTTGCCCATGGATACCAGAGCTTCACCGGGGCGGCCCGGAATTGCCCTGGGGTGAGCGGGCTTCTCCTGAAAATCGACTATGCGCCAGCGCTCGTCCACCTGAATTACCCCGAAACGGCCCGCTTCCTCGATGGGTACGGTATAGGCGGCAATGGTCACATCGGCCTGCATGTCCTGGTGGAAGTCCACCATGGGCCGCAGGTCCATCTTGTAGATGTGATCGCCGCCAAAGACGGCCACAACCTCGGGGTCGTTGTTGTCTACCAGGTGCAGGTTCTGATAGACGGCGTCGGCGGTGCCCCGGTACCAAACCGGGCCCAGCTCCTCATAGCGGTACATCTGCGCCGGCACCAAAATTATGAAGTGGTCGTCCAGGAAAGCCCCGAAACGCCAGTAGCGCTGAATGTGCTCGGTTAACGACTGAGCCTTGTATTGTATTAAAACGTATACAGAGTATATCCCTGAATTCATGAAGTTATTGAGCACGAAATCGATGATTCGATATTTCGACCCAAAGGGCACCGCGGGCTTCGAACGCTTGGCGGTCAGGGGGTAGAGCCGGCTACCCTGGCCCCCGGCCAGAATCATCCCCAGTACACGCAGACGCTTTACAGACGGCATAAGTTCTCCCCGGGCATATTTTTCCCCAGCATATCCAGCGGTCGGGTCACCGGTAGTTCGCTAAAGCGGAGCATACAACGAACCCGCATACGGCGGGGGCCACCGCAACCCAATAGTCGGGATCAGATACTGCCGCCTCGCAGCAAGAACACCGGCGGGCGAATCATTACATGCAGAGGGGGAGACGCTGTTATTCGATATAGCAGTAGCCGGGAGCAGACTTGCGCGCCGTCAGACAAACGGCAGATTGCCGCCCTTCACCGCGTACAACAACTGCTCGAGAACCTCCCGCATGTCCCCGGGCAAGCGATTCCAGGTCTGGATTCCTATTTCCCGGGGCACGCCGAACCTGGCCTCGGCGATGGCGCCGGTGATGGCCCCCAGGGTGTCGGCGTCGCCTCCCAGGGAAACCGCTTCGCGCACGGCGTCTTCAAAATCGCTGGCGGCGAGGGCGCAGACAATGGCTTCGGGAACCGTGCCCTGGCAGGTTTCGTTGAAGTTGTAGTGAGGGCGGATATCCGCGGGCGTTGCGGCCAGCTCGTAGCCGAAGTCCTGCTCGATACGCTTGCGGATGGTAGTGGCTTCCTCGCCCTCCCGGGCGAGAAAAATGGCGGTGGCGGTGGCTGCCGCACCCCGCAGGCCTTCGGGGTGATCGTAGGTCACCGCCGTCACCTTTTCGGCCAGCTGGAGGGCCTCTTCTAGGCTGTCGGCAAGGAGCGCGGCCGGGGAAACCCGCATTGCGGCGCCATTTCCATAACTGCCGTAGGGCCGGGTTTCGTCCGAGAATAACCACTTAGCGAAACGGCCGCCCCAACCAGAATCGGGATACCTGCGCCCCCAATCCTTAAAAGCTGCCACCACGTTGCGGTCGTGCAGCAGGGCATCGGCAACGGCCACGGTAAGAACCGTATCGTCGGTAAAAAAGCGGCTGGATGCACGAAGGGTTGAAAGTTTTTGTCTTTGGGCCCCTCAAACTCATAGATCGAACCGGCGACGTCCCCTACTATGGCTCCAAGCATATTTCTGACCTCTTCTTCCGCCGAAATATTTTGATTGGTATCTAAGCAATATGAAAATCCTACCATGCGACGATTCGCCGGCGCGCGCCGCACAAAACATGGAGCGGCTGCACATTCCGCGCGCACTGACTGCAAAGCTGGGCTGCGAAACTCCTGGCTATATTTTGGAAGTTTCCTACCCATATCATAGCGGTAAAGAAGTAAAATAGAAGAACTCATAGAACGTGCAGTCCAAAACAAGGTCAGCGTCCCTCCGGACCGGGCGCCGCCTTCCGGAAACGCCCGGGGCGCTTTTAAAACGACAATCGTGGCAATCAACGAAACAACGCTTTCTGCCGCTCACAACTTGGTTCAGCAGGGATACCGCCCGCTCGCACTCAACTTCGTCAACGGCATTCATCCTTGTGGCGGGTTTTTCAGCGGCGCCAGGGCGCAAGAAGAATACCTCAGCCGCTCTAGCGGCCTTTTTGCGACCCTGAAAAACGGCCCCATGTACAGCGCACACCGCACGCGAACCTCGACCGATTCGACGAACCGGGCCATCTTTTCGCCGGGGGTTCCGATCATCCGCGACGACGACGGGCGCTTGCTGGACGAGCCCTGGCTTCTAGACATCATTTCCAGTGCCGCACCGTATGCACCAAAGGTTGGATTGATCCGGTCTACGCGCTTGCTTCGAGCCCGGATCCGCAGAGTCCTCGATATCGCACGCGCCTATGGGTACACCTCTCTCGTTCTCGACGCCTGGGGGTGCGGAGCCTTCGAGAACGACCCCCAGGAAACGGCTATTAGCTTCAGGGAGGCCCTGCTGGAAGAATTTGCAAACACCTTCGAGCAGGTAGTTTTGCGATTACAGATCGCTCGCCAAAAAGACGTATACTGGGTCCATTTTGCGAAGCGTTCGCAGAAATCGCACGCGGCTAAACGACGTAACGGAAAGGCATCGAGTATAGCCTCCCCGGGCCGCCCGTGGTCGCCTTCCGTTACGACAGGTAGAATTACGCCGTGCGCCTCGAAAGTCCCCGCAACCCGAGAATAAAGGCCTGGTCCGAACTCAAGAGCCACAGAGGACGGGATGAGCAGGGCCTCTTTTTGGTCGAGGGGACGCGCGAAGTGGCGCGGGCGCTGGCGGCGGGGCTAACCCCCAGCGCCTGGCTGGTCTGGCCGGAGCGGGCGGGAGCGGAGGAAATGAAGCTGCTGGAAGCTGCACCTATCTTCGAGCTGTCGGAGGCGGCCATGCGCAAGGTCAGCTACCGCCAGAACCCGCCGCCGCTGATCGGCGTCTTCGAACGTCCGGCTCGCCGCCTAAAAGACCTGCCGTCGCGTCCGCGGCGGGTACTGGTGGCCGTGGAGATCGAAAAACCGGGCAACCTAGGGGCGATGCTGCGCAGCGCCGACGCCAGCGGCACGGGCGCGGTGCTGGTGGTGGGCAAGGCAGTGGACTTAGAAAACCCCAACGTAATCCGCGCCAGTACTGGCACGGTCTTCTCGCTGCCCATAGCCGTGGCCGATCACAATGAAGCCCGCGCCTGGCTGCGAAAACGCGGCATACAAATTGCGGCCGCCACCCCGGCGGCGAAGAAACTCTACTGGGAAGCCGACCTTTCCGCTCCCACGGCGCTGGTGGTGGGAGCCGAGGATCGGGGGCTTCCCGCGGACTGGCTGGAAGCCGCAGATTTGCAGCTGGCGATTCCCATGAACGGCGTTGCCGACAGCCTCAACGCTGCGGTCAGCGCCGCGCTATTTCTCTATGAAGCCCTGCGCCAGCAGTCCGATTGATAAATAAGCGCTCAACTTCCTTGCAGTAATCACCCCGGCAGGTCTTGACAACGAAAGCTTCACCCCGCATAATAACCGGTGGATTGACACTCTACACCCTCAAGTGTCAAAGGGTAAGGAGGCAATCATGAGCACGGAGGTCAAGGTAATGATCAAACCCTTAGCAGACCGGGTCGTGGTTGAACCCATCGAAGAAGAAGTGACCACCAAGGGCGGCATCGTGCTTCCCGATACCGCCAAGGAGAAGCCCCAGCGGGGCAAGGTCATCGCCGTGGGCAGCGGCAAACTGCTGGAAAACGGCGAGCGCGTGCCGCTCGAGGTGAAAGAGGGCGACATCGTCGTATTCGCCAAGTACGGTGGCACCGAGATCGAGATCGAGGGTGAGGAGTACATCATCCTTTCCGAACGCGACCTGCTAGCGGTAGTAGAGAAGTAAGAGGGAGGTAGACCATGGCAAAGATTCTCGTATTCGACGAAGAGGCCCGCCGCGCCCTGGAACGCGGCGTGAACGCGGTGGCCAACGCCGTACGCGTGACCCTCGGCCCCCGGGGCCGCAACGTGGTGCTGGAAAAGAAGTTCGGCTCGCCGACCATCACCAAGGACGGCGTCAGCGTAGCCAAAGAGATAGAGATCGAAGATCACCTGGAAAATATCGGCGCCCAGTTGCTCAAGGAGGTGGCCTCCAAGACCAACGACGTCGCCGGTGACGGCACCACCACCGCCACCGTGCTGGCCCAGGCGATCGTGCGCGAAGGGCTGAAGAACGTGGCCGCCGGCGCCAACCCCCTGAGCCTCAAGCGCGGCATCGACAAGGCCGTCGAGGCGGCGGTGGAGCAGATCCACGAGATGGCCAAGCCGGTCGAGGATCGCAAGGCCATTGAAGAGGTCGCCACCATCTCCGCCAACGACCCCGAGGTGGGCAAGCTGATCGCCGACGCCATGGACAAGGTCGGCAAGGAAGGCATCATCACCGTCGAGGAATCCAAGGGTCTGGAAACCGAACTGGAAGTCGTCGAGGGCTACCAGTTCGACAAGGGCTACCTGAGCCCCTACTTCGTCAATAACCCCGAGGCGATGGAGGTGCAGCTCGAGGATCCCTACATCCTCATCGTCGAGAAGAAGATCTCCAACATCCGCGAGCTGCTGCCGGTGCTCGAGCAGGTGGCCCAGACCGGCAAGCCGCTCTTGATCATCGCCGAGGACGTCGAGGGCGAAGCCCTGGCCACCCTGGTGGTCAACAAGCTGCGCGGCACCCTCAACGTAGCCGCCGTCAAAGCCCCCGGCTTCGGCGACCGCCGCAAGGAGATGCTCAAGGACATCGCCGCGGTGACCGGCGGCCAGGTAATCAGCGAGGAGCTGGGCCTGAAGCTCGAAAACGTCGCCCTCTCCATGCTGGGCCAGGCCGAGCTGGTGCGCATCACCAAGGACGAGACCACCATCATCGGCGGCAAGGGCAAGAAGGACGACATCGAGGCCCGCATCAACCAGATCAAGGCCGAGCTGGAGACCACCGACAGCGAGTACGCCCGCGAGAAGCTGCAGGAGCGCCTCGCCAAGCTCTCGGGCGGCGTGGCCGTCATCCGCGTGGGCGCGGCCACAGAGACCGAGCTCAAGGAGCGCAAGCATCGCTTCGAAGACGCCCTCTCCGCTACCCGCGCGGCGGTCGAGGAGGGCATCGTGCCCGGCGGCGGGGTGACCCTGCTGCGCATCACCAAGGCCGTGGATGAGGCGCTGGCCAAGCTCGACGGCGACGAAGCAACCGGCGCCCGCATCGTACGTCGCAGCCTGGAAGAGCCCACCCGCCAGATCGCCGAAAACGCCGGCTTCGAAGGATCGGTGATCGTCAACGAGATCCTCCAGAAGGACGACGCCAACTACGGCTTCAACGCCCAGACCGGCGAGTTCGGCGACATGCTCAAGTTCGGCATCGTCGACCCCGCCAAGGTGACCCGCAGCGCCCTGCAGAACGCCGCTTCTATCGGCTCGCTGGTGCTGACCACCGAAGCCGTGGTGGCCGAGAAGCCCGAGAAGAAGGAGGCCGCGCCGGCTGCTCCCGGCGGTATGCCGGATATGGACTTCTAAACCCGCCCTGCGGGTGGATACGAGCGGCCCCGCGGGGCCGCTCGTTCTTCATATATATGCGGCGGCCGCATCCTTCAACCGGAACTTAACCGCAGCGGCGACCCCAGTCCTCCACAGCGCTGAGAAGCGGTTTCAGCGCCTTGGCGGACTCGGTCATGCGGTACTCCACCCGCGGTGGCACCTCGGCGAATTGTTGCCGCTCCACCCAGCCCGCCGCGTCCATTTCCTTCAACCTCAGTGAAAGGGTCCGCGGCAGTAGCTGCGTTTCCACCAGTAGCTCGCCAAAACGTTTGGGGCCTTCGAGCAACGCCCGCAGAACGCGGTAGGAGCCCTGGCGGCCTAGTAGGCTAAGTGCGTCTTCAATACAGTCGTAGTAGTCGTTCAATGGCGCATTCACGCATCCAGTATACCGCAACGTGGGACTGTACCAGTTTCGCATGCCGTTCCAATATATAAAGCGTTGTTGCTTTTCTTATTCGCGGTGATAGGACGAACCTTGCTTAATCGTATATGCGCGGTAGATCTGCTCTAACGCGACCAGGAGCGCAAGTTCATGCTGTAGCGTGAGCGGCGAAAGACTCCAGGACCAGTCGGCGCTACCCCTGACGGCGGGGGGCAACCCTTCCGCAGGTCCTACGATCAGGGCCGCCCTGCTCACGCCCCGCAGCTCCCAGGCGGAGATCCGCCGGGCCAGCTCGAGCGAGCGCAGCATCTCGCCGCGCTCGTCGAGAACGATGCGAAACCAGCCCTCCCCCGCCTTCTGCAGCGCCTCCGGCAGGCGCGGACC
Organism: Thermaceae bacterium; assembly: GCA_027067955.1. GTDB lineage: Bacteria > Deinococcota > Deinococci > Deinococcales > Marinithermaceae > Oceanithermus. The sequence continues at coordinate 96,278 of JAMOUW010000054.1, read as the reverse complement.
CGTCTTTACCGCCAGGGTTTCCACCCGCGCAGAAAACCGCAATCGCTCCACATAGAAGTCGATGCCGCGCCGGGCATAGTCGAGTTTTGGCTTGCCTGCGCAGACGATGCGCCAGCGCACATTCGGCCCCCTTGGGGGGTAGTTTATAATGAAGCGTAAAGGGGTAGGGATGCCTGGCCGCGAAATCGTTATCGCGCTTTTGATTATCGGTACGCCACGGCGGACCGACCCCGGCGTATGCCGGGGCTTTTCTTGTCCCGTCCCAAGGAGGTCAGCATGATCAAGGACACCCAGCGGTTCGAACCGTTCACGCGCGACCCCATCGCGCTGGTGAACGAAAGCGGAGAGTGGGTGGGGCCGTTCGAGATCGACCTGTCGGAAGAGCAGTTGCGCACCCTCTACCGCGACATGGTCGCCGCCCGCCTGCTCGACGAGCGACTACTCTTGTTACAGCGCTCCGGCAAGACCAGCTTCGCCATGGAGGCGGCCGGTCATGAAGGTATACAGATAGCCATCGCGCACACGGTACGGCGCGGCTTCGACTGGCTATTCCCCTACTACCGCGACCACGGCATGCTGCTTGCGCTGGGCGTGCCCGCGTCAGAGATATTCGGCGAAAACCTGGCCACCCGGGCCGACCCCGCCAAGGGCCGTCAGATGCCCAACCATCCCGGATCCAAGAAACTCAACGCTTTTACCGTGGCCTCGCCCATAGCCTCGCACATCCCCCCCGCTGCGGGTGCGGCCATCAGCGCCAAGATCCGCGGAACCGGCCAGGTGGTCGTCACCACCTTCGGCGACGGCGCCACCAGTGAGGGCGACTGGCACGCCGGCGTCAACTTCGCGTCGGCCCAGGGGGCTCCAGCCATCTTCGTGGTCGAGAACAACCGCTACGCCATCAGCGTGGACCTGCAGAAGCAGACGGGTTCGGAAAACCTGGCCGTCAAGGCCCGGGCCTACGGCATGCCCGGCTACTACCTGGACGGCATGGACGTCCTCGCCAGCTATTACGTGATGCAAGAGGTCATCGAGCGCACCCGGGCGGGTGCGGGCCCGGCCCTGGTCGAAGCGGTCGTATACCGCTACGGACCGCATTCCTCGGCCGACGACGACCGCCTCTACCGCCCGCGCGAAGAGGTGGAACACTGGAAGCAGCGTGACCCGCTCGAGCGCTACCGCCGTTTCCTGGAAAAGCAAGGGCTGTGGACCCCGGATTGGGAAAGCGAGCTGCGCGAAGCCGTGGAAGGCGAGCTGGCCCGGGAGCTCGAAAAGGCCGAAGCCGCCGGCCCGGTCCCCGCGGTCTGGATGTTCGACGACGTCTACAAGGAACCTCTCTGGCCCCAAATCGAACAGCGCCGCCTCTTCGAAGAAGAGCTGGGCGCCTGAGAGCAGGAGGAAGCCATGGCTACCATGACCCTTGTGCAGGCAATCGCGCGCACGCTGGACGAAGAAATGGCGCGTGACGACACCGTAGTGGTTCTGGGTGAGGATGTCGGTAAGCGCGGCGGCGTGTTCCTGGCCACCGAGGGACTGCAGCAGAAATACGGTCCCGACCGGGTGATCGACACCCCGCTCTCGGAGGCGGCAATCATCGGCGCGGCGGTGGGCATGGCCGCGCACGGCCTGCGCCCCGTGGCCGAAATCCAGTTCGCCGACTACGTGTTCCCCGGCTTCGATCAGCTCGTCAGCCAGGCCGCCAAGCTGCGTTATCGCTCCGGGGCGCAGTTCACCGCTCCCATGGTGGTGCGCATGCCCTCGGGAGGTGGCGTCAAGGGCGGCCACCACCACTCCCAGAGCCCCGAGGCCCATTTCGTGCACACCGCCGGGTTGAAGGTCGTTTCAGTGAGCACCCCTTACGACGCCAAGGGACTGCTCAAGACCGCTATCCGCGACGACGATCCGGTCGTCTTCCTCGAACCCAAGCGCCTTTACCGCGCGGTAAAGGAAGAGGTTCCCGATGAGGACTTCACAATTCCTCTGGGCGAAGCCGTCACCAGGCGGCAGGGCGGCGACCTGGCAATCATCTATTACGGCACGGTGGCCCCCGAGGTACTGCAGGCCGCAGACGAGCTGGAAAAGGCGGGGGTGCATCCCGAGGTGCTCGACCTGCGCAGCCTGATGCCCTGGGACAAGGAGGCAGTCCTGGAGGCGGTAAGCAAGACCGGGCGCGTTATGATCGTATCCGATGCCCCCCGCCACGCCAGCTTCGCCAGCGAGGTGGCGGCGACGATCGCCGAGGAGGTTCTCGACCAACTCGAGGCGCCGCCGGCGCGCGTCACCGGTTTCGACACCCCCTATCCCTACGCCCAGGACAAGCTCTACATGCCTACGGTGACGCGGATCCTGAACGCCGCCAAGAAACTGCTCGACTACTAGCGCCCGGGAGGTGCCATGCCAAAGGAAGTGCTCTTACCAGAACTCGCCGAATCCGTGGTGGAGGGCGAGATTCTTAAGTGGCTGGTAAACGAGGGCGACGTCGTCGCCAAGGATCAGCCACTGGCCGAGGTGATGACCGACAAGGTCACGGTCGAACTGCCCAGCCCCCTGGCGGGAGTGCTCGTCAAGAAGCTGGTTAACGAAGGGGACGTGGTCCCCGTCGAAACGCCGATCGCGCTCATAGAAGACAGCGCCGCCTCGGATATCCCGCCCCAGACCACGGCCGCAGAAGAAACCGAGGAAGACCGCGGTGAACGGCTTTCACTCTTCAAGCCCGACAATACCGAGACCGAGATCAAGAACCCCTTCACCGCCCGCGAGCCCCGGCGCTCAACAGCGGCGGTGGCGGAACGCCCCCGCGCCGGCGTCAACAAATACGGCCGGGTGCTGGCGGTGCCGGCCGCTCGCCAGCTGGCCCGCGAACTGGGCATCGATATAGGACAGGTACCCGGATCCGGTCCGGGCGGCCGGGTGCGTCTGGAAGACGTCCGCACCTTCGCCTCTTCGGGGCCGCCGCCCGCTGCCTCCGTGGCGGCTCCCGCAGCGCAGGTAACCTACACCACCCCGGCCGGTTACGAGGAACTGGAAGAGCGGGTCCCGCTCCGGGGGATGCGCCGCATCATCGCGCAGCAAATGACCGCCAGTCACCTGAGCGCGGTGCGCACGCTGGTGGTGGACGAGGCCGACGTGAGCGACCTCGTGGCGCTGCGTCGGCGGCTTAAGGAACGCGCCGAGGCGGCCGGGGTCAAACTTAGCTACATACCCTTCGTATTCAAGGCGGCGGTTGCAGCTCTCAAGAAGTTCCCCGCCGTCAACAGCAGCCTGGACGAGCAACGGGGTGAAATCGTTTTCAAAAAGTACTACCACCTGGGCCTCTCGGTCGCCACCGACGCCGGGCTGGTGGTGCCGGTCATCCGCGACGCCGACAAAAAGACCATCCTGGAACTGGCCGCCGAGATAAACGACAAGGTCACCCGCGCCCGCGAGGGTGGACTCGCGCCCGACGAGGTGAGTGGCTCCAGCTTCTCGGTGACCAGCGTCGGCAATCTGGGCGGGCTTTTTACCTTCCCCATTATCAACGTTCCTGACGCCGCCATCCTGGGGGTGCACACTATCCAGAAGCGGCCGGTCGTCAGAAACGACGAGATAGTAGCCCGGGACATGATCTACCTTTCCCTTAGCTTCGACCACCGTCTGGTTGACGGAGCCGAAGCAACCCTCTTCCTGCGGGAAGTTATAAACCATCTGGAAGACCCATACTGGTTGATGCTGCATGCCATTTAAGGAGAGAACATGTACGACCTGATAGTCATCGGTACCGGGCCGGGCGGTTATCACGCCGCCATCCGCGCCGCCCAGCTGGGCCTCAAGGTGGTCGCCGTCGAAGCGGGGGCGGTAGGCGGCGTATGTCTGAACGTAGGGTGCATACCCACCAAAGCGCTCCTGCACGCCGCCGAAACCCTGGAGCACGCCCAGAAGGCAGCCGAGTTCGGCCTTGACTTCGCCGCCCCCGAGCGCAATCTTAGCAAAATGGGCAGGTGGCGCGACAAGATCGTCAAGAAGCTGACTGGGGGCGTCGCGAGCCTGCTGAAGGGCAACGGCGTGGAACTCATTCGCGGCCACGCCCGTTTTCTCGGACCTCGCGAGCTGGACGTAGACGGCCAGAGGCTGGAAGCGAAAAAGGTCATTATTGCCACCGGATCCAAGCCCGCGGTGTTGCCCGGGTTCGAACCCGACGGCGAGAGCGTGGTCACCTCTACCGAGATGCTACGCGTCGAGAGCGGGCTGCCCGAACGCCTGCTCGTCATTGGCGGCGGGGTGATCGGGCTCGAGTTCGCCTCGATCTATGCCCGCCTGGGCTCCGCGGTGACCGTCGTAGAATACACGGATCAGATCCTGCCCGGCAGCGACCCAGAGCTTGTAAAGCTGCTCGCCCGCAGCCTCAAGAAGCAGGGGATTACCATCAAAACCTCCACCAAGGCGACCGGTTACGACAAAACCGCGGAAGGTCTGCAGGTGGCGCTGGAGCCGGCCTCCGGCGGCGAGCGGGAAGCCCTGACCGCCGACCGGATCCTTCTGGCGGTAGGCCGGGTGCCGGTCAGCGAGGACCTCGGGCTGGATGCGGCGGGGATAGAAGTAGACGAGCGCGGATTCATCCCCGCCAACGAAGAGATGGAAACCAACGTGCCCGGCATCTACGCCATCGGTGACGTTACCCGCCCCCCGCTGCTCGCCCATAAGGCCATGAAGGAGGGCCTGGTGGCGGCAGAGCGTGCAGCTGGCAAACCCGCCGCCTTCGACCAGCAGATACCCGGTGTCGTCTACACCCAACCCGAGTTTGCCAGCGTAGGCATGACCGAAGCGGAAGCAGCCGAACGGGGCATCGAGGTCAGGGTGGGCCGCTTCCCGATGTCCGCCTCGGGCCGCGCCATGACGCTGCAGCAAACCCAGGGTATGATAAAGATAATTGCCGACGCCGAAAACGACCTGCTGCTGGGCGTGCATATCCTCGGGCCCGGGGCCTCCGATCTGATCGCCGAAGCGGCACTGGCCCTGGAAATGGCCGCCACCGCCGGCGACCTGGCGTTGACCGTTCACCCCCACCCAACGCTTTCGGAAAACCTGATGGAGGCAGCCGAAAACCTCCACGGACGGGCCATTCACATCCTCAACCGCTGAACGGAAATTCCCGCGCAGCCGCCATCCCGGAAAAAGCAGGCCGGGGTGGCGGTCTGCCGGTGCCGCGCGCCATCCACAAGCTCCGCACCGCAGGACCAACTTCCACCCCTAAAGCGACCCCCGGTAATTTTGATCTGCAGAGCTGGGACCGCAACGATGGATAAGCCAAACGGGTCACATACACTGGTCATTCAGCAAGGGCTGCGCTATAATGTCAACTGGCCCCGGCTGTATTTCCATATTTAGGGGTAGCATTGCATTAGAGTTTTAGGATACGGAGGTAAATACTTTGCAGATGAAAACAGCCAACAAACCGCCTGGTTTCACGCTCATCGAACTGCTGATCCTGCTGGCGATCCTTGCAGTTCTCTTCAGCATGGCGGCCATGTCGTTCGGGAAAGCGCGCCAGCGGCTCGATCTGGAGAGCTTCGCGCACCAGATATCGCAGGACTTGAAGATGTGCCGCTCCCTTGCGATATCGAAGAGCAAGTTTTGTCGTGTCGACTTCGGTCCTAATGGCTACAACATCGATTTATCCGACGACGGCTCTTCCTGGACGACGAAAAGCAGCTTCAGCCTCCCCAGTCGCGTTACAGCCAGCTGGTCATCGGGCGACGAGATAATCTTCGACTCCAGGGGCTTCGGCGACTTCCCGGCCTCCCCCAGCCCCTACCAGGTCTCGATTAGCGACGGGACCAACAAGCTCATCATAGTCCCCTCCATGACCGGATCTGCACGGGTGGTGAAACCATGAAATCACGTAAAGGGTTCAGCCTGATCGAGGTGCTGATTGCGCTCGTCGTGGTCACTATCGTAAGCATCGCTGCCGTCACCACGATGGTTTCCAGTATGCGCAACAACTCCGACAACCGGGTGCGCACCCAGGCAATCGCCGCCGCCGAGGCAATGATGGACAGGTTCCGCAGCCGCAGTCTGCCTTTCAACTCCTTCGCCAATACCAAGACCTACGACTACGGCTACGATTTCTCCGCCGATCCCGTTTTCACGGCCTCCGGTGATCCTAACCTGTCCGAGGTTGCCCAGGAGTGGAACAAGTTCAAGTTCGAGATCAAGACGGAACAGTACTCCAGCAGCCCGATTGTCTGGCGTGTCATCATAAACACGTTCTACCGGGAACGGGGAGGTGAGGGTCGTGTCGAACTCGTCTCGCTCGTTCGGCAGTAGGCGCTTCCAAAAGGGCTTCACCTTAATCGAAGCCCTGATAGCCATCGGCATCCTGATCATCCTCATCGGGATCGTGGCCGTAAGCCTCACGCGCGGCCTGCAAACCAAACACACCCAAAGCGTCTTCATCGAGCTGCAGCAAAACCTGCGCTATGCAATGCAGCAAATCACCCAGGATCTGCGCTCCACCGCCAAGCTGGCAGTATGGAACAGCCCCTCTTCCGGCTGCGACGATCCCGGAGATATCTGCTCGTCGCGCGACCGCCTCGGGCTACTGGTGTCCAGGGATTACCACACGGCGGTGGCCGAACCTCCCGGAGGCAAGTTCAGCAACTCCGCCAACACGGGGGTATGCGACGCGTCGGGGTTCGAAAAAGACGACTTGGTGCTTATCGCCAACGGCGAAGAAAACACCCTCGTAACCGTTACCGACCGGCAGCTGAAGCGCGATCCCTCGCGGCCCTGCATCCCCCCTTCCGCACCGGGTAGCAGCGGCCCGGCCAACCGCGACATCATCAAACACAGCAAGGAGCACATCAGCGGCACCTGGCAGCCTAATTCGTACGCTTTCAAGGTTCGGCTGGTCTCGTACGAACTGCGACCCGATCCCACGGACCCTTCCCGCCACATCCTCTACCGCCACACCGGCCAGGACGCCAGCCCCGGTCCGTTTAGCGGTATCGTAGCCTTCGACATAGATACCCTGCGCATCAGCTACGGTATCCCCCTCAACCCGGGAGCCAAGAACTCGTCCATCCAGCAACTACGCTTCTACGACTCGCTCAGCGATGCCGCGTCCACCCTGGGGTCCAAGTACACCGACAACCCCAACTCGACGAGCGGCATCTACGTTGGCAAGGTTGTGCGCGCCGTGCGGGTATACCTCGCCGGCACCACTTCCAAACCGCTAACCAAGGGTGGGAACAAACCAGGCCATTACGAAATCACGGAGACTGTGGACTTGCGGTTGAATTAGGAGGCGTGAAATGAGGAAAAATCAAGGTATTGCACTTGTTACCGCACTGGTCCTAATGATGGTGCTCGTAGCAGTGATAGCCATTCTCTCGGTAGATACATTGAGCGAAATACGCCAGAACAGGGGCAGCCTGTTCGCCAGCCGGGCCCGCAATGTAGCCGAATCCGGTGTCACATATGCGCGCTACGTTATGGATACTGAGCTCAGCAAGGTATTGCAGCCGATCGTCAACAAGTATTCCACCGACTTTGTGTCTAAAGGCGGTAACCCTGCGTCCGATTACGTTATCCCCGAAAAAGAATGGGGCAAAGTAGCCTCGGAGCTGGAAAAAGTCCTTAACAGTAAATATACCTCGTTGCCCAGCAGCGAACTGGCCGGGGTCGGTAATGCCACCATGAAGTACAAAGTGCGCAACTTCCGCATCTCCACCATGCCTTCCACCTCGGGCGGACAGTTGCAAACCTATACCGCCGAATACCAGGTCGTTTCCACCGGCAAGGCGGGGATTGGCAGACGCCGCATCCAGGAGGACGGCTTCATCACCATCAGCCTGGGTCGCGCCAGCCTTTCACAGTGGCTCTTCCTGGTAGAAGACGCCGGGGGCGACAGGGGATTCTTCCCTACCGGTACGGTGTTTAATGGTCCCGTACACGCCAATAAGAACTGGGGTTTCCTGGGGCAGCCGCAGTTCCTGGGCCGTATCACCGCCTCCGACGGCGGCGCCTGGTTCTGGGATATCAACGGCAGCTGCGCCGACGGCCTGGGTCAGAAAAAGTTCCTGAACGCTGGTTCACGGCCACCCTGCACCGAGCCAGTCTTCAAGAAAGGGTACGACTGGAACGCCCCGCGCGTGGATCTCCCTGACAACACGCTCTCCCAGGAACGAGCCGCACTCGGCCTCGATCCAGCCCAGGACAGCAACGGCGACGGTAAACCGGACCCGCTCTCGGACAGTGAACGCTGCGCTCAACTGGGCATCAACCCCTGCAACGGAATCCCCCAGGGTGTCTACCTGCCCAACGACGGCAGCAACATCAAGGGCGGCATCTACATCGAGGGCGACGTAGACGAAATGGTCGTCGCCGCCGGCAAAGACGGTACGCAAACCTACGAGATCAAACAAGGCGGCCAGACCTACACGATCAAGGTCGACTACAACAACAACACCACCACCTTCACTGGCCCCCAGGGCACCACCACGCTGAGCGGCGTACCCAATGGCCCTGCGCCGCAAGGCTCGGGAGGCCCCACTGGCCAGATCTACGTAAAAGGTAAGATTGACGCGCTTACAGCGCCCAAACGCACCGGCCCCGTACCTTCGACCGCGCCGGACCACCCCCCGCCGGACGAGATTCCCCCGGCGCTGGCGCTCGAAACCCAGCTTAACATCACCGCCGTGGGCGAGATCGGGCTCTACTCCGACCTGGTCTACGAATGTGACCCTACCAAGATGGGTGACAGCAGTTACCTGAACAGCAACAGCCGTTGCGCCTCGGTAAACGGGCAGCTCCCCACGGTTCTGGGCATGCTTTCCGAGAAGGACGATATCGTAATCAAGAAGGGCGCGGTAGATGACATCTACCTGTGGGGCTCGTACCTGTCGGCCGCCAAGGGCAAGGGGCTTGCCGTGGAGGACTACGCCAGCCGCGGACCGCAGGGTAAGATGCGCCTTTTCGGCGGCGTAACCTCATACGAAGACAAGCTGCGCGGTATCATCAGTGGCAGCGGCAGCCTGATCAGCGGTTACGTGGAAACCTTCGAGTTCGACACGCGATTCGAGAACAGCCAGCTTACCCCGCCCAACTTCCCCACTACGCGAGCATTCAAGCTCTCAGGAGTGGAAACCGCCCGTTTGGGCTACCGCGAATACTAGTTAGCGTGCTTTAGGCCATTTACCTGCAATCCATAGAAGGCGCGGGCAATCCGCGCCTTCTTTTTATACCCCCAAATGGGGGCACTCGTTTGAGGGTACCTTAAGCACTATCGTGCACCTACGCTAAATCTATGGGGAAAGGATCGATACAAGCAGGGGTCGCCTTCGTCACCACAATCTTTGCGATGGTGATCGCTTTCATGATCGTAATGATCTTTACTGCCAGCACGGTCAATCAGGTACGCAACGTCAGGACAGTAAAAACACACGGTACCCTCGTACAGGCCGCGGACGGGGTTTCGGAGCAGGCGCGGCTGAAACTAATAAGCGATTTTCTGAACGACAGTTATACGGTTCGCAATTACCTGCGTGTTCTTGACACCACGAAGATCCACACGGTCGATGTCATGGGTGGAATAACCGGTAAGTGGCGGATTCTGCGCGTTTCCCCTCCCACGGACCCGTATGGCTGGGTTGAGGTTGCCGCCACTGCAATGCAAGGTCAAGACCGGCAAACCGTAGTACGCCGCATAAGTTTCGGGCAAAGCCAAATATTCAATCTGGCGATGCTCTCGGAAACCACGAACTGCATCTACTGCCATCTCTACGTAAACGGCGACGTAGGTTCGCTGGAGTATATGCGACCCGGATGGGGCAGGGAAGGCCACAGCGGTATCGGCAGTGGCAATTCCGAGGGGGGCTCGCTGATCCGCGGCAGCGTTTACGCAGCTCGCGACATTACCCACGACGCCACCGATCTCACCGGCAACCCCAAACGCGTCAACGGAGCCAGAATAACTGGCAGCGTAAATACTCACTATGCCGGAGATATGCTGCCCCGGGACACCGACGGAGACGGCATACCAGACTTCCCGCCCATTAACCGTGAAATCGCCCGCAAGAACGCCCTAGGGAACCTGCACGGCGGTATCATTTACGGTGTTCCTATCGGGGGAAGCATTAGCTCGATCCCCAACAACTCCAATTTGGGCTCGGTAAGCCGGGTTTATAACGGCAACCTCATCCTCATCGGCACCCCCAACAACCCGATAGTCGTGGATGAAGACGTCTTCGTCGAGGGGGACGTAATCATCAAGGGCGTGGTGACCGGCAAAGGAGCCATATACGCTGGCCGCAACCTTTACACCGCGGGTAATGTTCAGGTAGCGAAGCCACCCGATCCTCCCGGCGACGGGGTTTGCACCGGAATCAGCGATCCCGACGCCTGCGCCCGCGCCAACATAGCCGCCGACAAGGACGAGCTGCGCCTGGCGGCACGAGGAAGCATAATAATCGGCGACTACACGGAGCGAGACTCAGCCGGCAGACTCCTGCCCACTTCTAAGCGCCAGTCGGCCGACTACTACCGGGCACAGTTCGGCTTTTTCAACGGAACCAGGTGTTTTGACAAGCGCAATGGCGACGAGTTAACCCGGAAATCAGGGCAGTATACCAACGTGGACGGCAAAACAGTTAGCGCAGGGTATGTGGTGTGTCGGGATGCCAACCGCAACGCTCCGGTTTCGCGGGACGCCTATAGCTACGCCTTCCGTCCAGGCGCAATCCAGATGAATGGCTCCTTCAAGCCCTGGATAAAAGACGCTTTGTACAAGAAGCTGCTGGGCACAGAACGCATCAGTTATAACAGCTGGCGCGGCGGTTATGAAAACATGTCCGAAAGAGCAATCCGCAAAGACCTTATCAAGTCCGGGATTCCCAAGCGCTTGGCTAATCAGCTAACCCCGAAAATCAGCAGCGGGCGCAGGAGCTACGGCAAGTTCAATATAAACGGCAAGAAGGGTTTCTGGTACATAGGAAACAAGACCCTGCGCATACTCTTCGAAAACGAGCTGGAATACGAAACCCAGGTTTCCAAGCTGGACGCCTTTGTATACGCTAACCAGCGCGTGGCCGGCAAGACCAGCATGAAGCCTCTCGCCATCTCCGGAGGCCTCATCGGCAAGGAGCTGGGGATCCTAGCTCCCGGGCGCTTCCAGGCATGGTGGATGAAGAGTCACTACGTGGGCGATCACCGCTACGACTTCCTGGGCAATCCGCACTCCCCCGCCAGCGATTGCGGCCAGGAAGGCGACCCTTACTACGTCGCCGGCAGCGAAGACTGCGCCTTCACCGTCAATTACGACTACCGCCTGCGCAACGGCGGCTTCGGCTTCAATCTGGTCATGGGCGCTATCGGACAGACTATGTCGTGGCGGGTGTCAGACCGCGCCGGGGAGCACGTACAATGAGCAGCAAGGTTCTCAATCTAGCCATCGTCGCAGCGGCCCTGCTACTGGTTTCGGGTCTGGTTCTCAAGTTGCAGGACAAACCCGCGCGCGGCGGCTCCGCCGCCCTGCAGGCAACGCGGGAGCATACGGCGGCATCAGCGGCGAAAGGAAAAACTACGAGAAGCGCCTCCGGGGCGAAAATAGTTCTGCAGGGCAGCCTCGCCTCTTCGGGAGAAAAAACGCCTGCGCCGATAAAACCACCGTCAACCCCCCTGAGCACGCAACCTCCTTCGAAACTGGCGCTCACCGACGTCAAGAACTACAAGAGCGAGAACGGGATGACCGTGCTTGTGCTCCGCGACGGCAGCGAACTTCCCGTCAGCGCTTACGTCTACAAGCAGCTACCCGAAAGCATCCGTTTCCGCATCAACTACGAGCGGGAGGGAGAGCAATGAAGCGAGTCCGTGGTTTCTCGATCCTCGAGCTGCTAATCGTAATCGCAGTGCTGGGCATACTGGGTGCTGTTACCGCAGCCAATCTCCAAAGCTACATTGAATCGCTGCGCGCTTCGGAAAGCGCCCGAGGTCTGTCTAACGCGGTAAGCAAGGCGCGCAACCGCGCCCTGCAACGCAGCGCAGCCACCAGCGTGCTGCTCACCGGCAATGCGGTGAGGCTATACGACGCCGATGGCGAGCTGGTTCAGGAGGTACGCCTGCCCCACCGGGCGCTGGTGACTCCAGCCGCAATAATCCGCTTTACAGGAAGGGGGCTGCCCGACCACCAGTACGTGTTCACCGTTACCGCCGGCCCCAGATCGCGCCGGGTAGTGATCCTGCCCACGGGGAAGGTGGTCTTGCCATGAAAAAGCAATATGGTCTTTCGCTTATAGAAATACTAGTTTCCATCGCCATTATCGGCATAGTGATCGTGGCCGTCGCCGGCAGCATGGTCAGCAACCTAAAGATCAGCGCGAACAGCAACGAACAGAGCCTGGCGATGGAATACGTAAACGGGGCGCTGGAGCAGTATCGCATATACTGGAAAAACCCCATTCACTACCGCTCTGCCGCTACACCGGACAGCCTCTCGGAACTTAATGACATGCTACCCTCCAGCTTCAACGTCACCCTTAGCGCCAGCAATTTGAACATCGATGGAACACCGAGCACCGCTACACCCCCGCCCCTGCGCAGAATAACAATCACCGTCAGCAACGACGGCAGGACCTTGGCCCTTGGAACAACCCTCATCGGGAATCCGAATTAAGGACGCCATGAAAGCGACGAGACGCGGCGGCTTTACCCTGATAGACCTGCTGGTTTCGATGGTAATCCTGGGAGTAATCCTAATTGCTACTACCGACCTGATCGTCAAAAACCAGCAGGTGGCGAACCGGCAGATAGTCGCGCAGCAGGCGAAGGAAGACGCCCGCCTGGCTCTACTGCGCATGAGCGAACTCTTTTCCGGAGCCGCCTACGTCTATCCCGGCGATCAATTACTGGCGCTACCGGACGGCTCCAGCATCACCACCGGCGACTCGGCCCTGGCGGTACTCATGCCCTGGGGCGGCCCTTACTGCAATGACGGCGGCAGCGCACCTTACGACCCGGGTAGTGTCAACAGAAACAGCTATTGCGCGGTAATCTACGCCCTGGACGAACGCAGCAAATACGTGGATGTGCTGGGGGCGAACCCTAAAGCCAGCGATAAAGTTCTGGTCGAGCACGTCATCAAGTGGATAGACTGGCCGGTCAATTCGCTGCCTACCCGCGATTTCAGCGGTATGAGCCAGATCACGGGCATCGTCGCCGACTCGGTGGCAGCGAACCATACGACCATGGAGTATTCAACCGGGTCTCTATCCCAGGTAACGCACAAACCCATCGACCCCCTGTTGCTGTCCGCTCACGAAACCAGCAACCCCGCCGACGCCAAGGCGCTGATCGACAATGTCAGCGTAGAACTGGGCCTGAAGCACCGGGGGAAACCCTTGCAAACCGAAAGGCGCAACCTTTTCGCCCGGGCGGTCCCGCGCAGCGCGCCGCCCGGAACCGGCAATTGAATTAAGACCCCCGGTACCCACGCCCCCTTTTTCGGGGCGTGGTTAGACTTAAGATAGGCGGTATGGAAGGTTCCAGGATGGAGGACTATACCTGGCGCGTGGGCGGACCCCAGGGTGGCGGCATCGAAACCGCCGCCACCTTATTTGCCCAGGCGCTGGCACGGGGAGGCTGGTGGGTTAGCGCCCGCCGCGAATACCATTCGAACATCATGGGCCGGCACAGCTATTTGGACGTCCGGGCGACCCGAAGACCGACGCGGGCTTTCTTCGAGCGCGTGGATTTGCTGGCTGCTTTGGATGCCGAAACGCTGGTTCGCCATCTGGGCGAGGTGAAGCCCGGAGGTGTGCTGGTGCACGACCCGGAGGCAGCGCGGCTGCCGCTTTCCAAGCTAGCCATGCTCGACAGCGCCGCCTACCGCCGCATCGCCGTGGCTCTCGGCGGCGGCGACCCGCTGGTACAAGAGGCTCTGGAACGCTACCGGGACGAAGGTGTTCACCTGGTTCCGCTGGCGCTGGAACCCCTGGCGCGGGAGGCGGGCGAGGCTGCCGGAGCCGACGCTATTACCGCCCGGAAAACCTTGAACACCGTGGCGGTGGCCGCATCGCTGGCGCTACTGGGTTACCCCCTGGAACTGCTGGAGGGCGCGCTCGAAGCTCATTTTGCCGCCAAGCCGGGCGTGGCCGAGCTCAACCGCCGGGTGGCGGCAGAGGTTTACGCCCGGGTGGAGCCGTTGAAGGAAGGACACCTCGAGCCCGTTGGCTCCCCGGGGAAACGGATCTACATCAACGGTTCGCACGCCTCGGCAATGGGCAAGGTAGCCGCCGGGCTGGGTTTCATGAGCTACTATCCCATCACCCCCGCCACCGATGAACCCTTCTACCTGGAAGCACACCCCGAGTCGGGGGTGCTGGTCGTTCAGGTCGAGGACGAGCTGGCTGCGGTCAATATGGCCATCGGCGCCTCCATGGCCGGAGCGCGGGCGGCCCTCACGACCAGCGGCCCCGGATTCGCACTGATGACGGAGTCGCTGGGCTTCGCCGGCCTTACCGAAACCCCGCTGGTAATCAGCCTCTACCAGCGCGGCGGCCCCAGCACCGGACTGCCAACGCGGACCGAACAGGGCGACCTGCGCTTCGCACTGGGAGCAGGGCACGGGGACTACCCCCGGGCGGTCCTGGCCAGCGAAAGCGTAGCCGACAATTTTCATGACGCGGCTTTGGCCATGAATCTCGCCCAGCGCTTCCAGCTGCCGGTAATACACCTGACCGACAAATATCTGGCCTCGCAAACGCGCACGCTGGAGCCATTCGACGTTGCGGCGATCGAGCCCGATCCGGGCGTACAGGCCAGAGAGGCCGCGGGTGTCTTTCCGCGCTTTTCCCTGAACGCAGAAGGAGGCGTTTCGCCGCGTATTCCGGTAGGCACTCCGGGCGCCGGTTACTGGATCACGTCCGATGAACACGACGAAATCGGCCACATAACCGAAGATCCCGAGCTGCGCGACGCAATGATGGAAAAGCGCGCCGCCAAGATGGACGCCCTGAAAGAATGGCTGGGTGCGGATGCCATGTATCGCGCCTGGAACCCCGGCGCCGACATTTTGGTGCTCGGCTGGGGCTCCACCGGAGGGGTGGCCCTGGAAGCCATGACGGGCCTCGACCTCGGCTACATCCAGGTGCGCTTTCTGCTGCCTTTTCCTGATCTGGAGGAACTCATTTCCGGTAAGAAGCTCGTGGTGCTCGAGTACAACCAGTCGGGCCAGTTTGCGCACCTGCTAACCCAGGAAACGGGGCGCAAACCGGAACACCTGATAGTCAAGTACAACGGTCGACCGATGACCATAGAAGAGGTACGCGCCGCTTTCGAGGCGGTGCTGAGCGGCACGGCGCCGCAGTACATGGTGCTGCGCGGCGGGGTCTAGGAGGAGGCATGGAGCTCAAGCTAGCTGACTACAAGTCGGACCTGGCGCCTGACTGGTGTCCGGGATGTGGCGACTACGGCATTCTCAGCGCCTTACAGATGGCGCTCTACAAACTCAAGATCGAACCCAGCCGGGCGGTGCTCGTAAGCGGAATAGGCTGCTCGGCTAAGACGGTGCACTACGCCGCCACCTACGGTATCCACACGCTGCACGGTCGCCCTCTGCCGGTGGCTCAGGGGGTAAAGCTGGCCAACCCCGAACTGAGCGTAATAGCGATGGCGGGCGACGGCGACGGCATGGGCATAGGCGCCGGCCACTTCATCGGCGCGGGCCGGCGCAACCCGGATCTGCTTTATTTGATCTTCAACAACGCGGTCTACGGTATGACCAAGGGTCAGGCTTCGCCGACGCTCGAGCTGGGGGCGCAACCCAAGAGCCTGGCCCGCCCCAATATCCAGAACAAGGTCAATCCGCTCATGCTGGCTTTTGCTGCCGGGTTCACCTTCATAGCCCGCGGCTACGCCTACGACGTGAAGAAACTTGCGCATCTGATGGAGCTGGGGCTTCGACACCGGGGTCTCGCCATGATCGACGTGCTCCAACCCTGTCCCACCTACAACAACCTGCACACTCGCGAATGGTTCGCACCGCGTATCTACGACGTGGCCGCCGAAGGCTACGATCCGCTCGTTCCCCGGGAAATGAGCGATGAGGAACGCGCCGAACGGATGGGGCGCTTCACGACCAAGGCCGGGGAGTGGGGCGAGCGCATTCCCACGGGTGTTTTCTGGCAGGCCCAGCTGCCTAGCTTCGAGGAGCGCCTGGGGGAATACCTGCCGGGCTACCCCGCCGATGCCCCGGCTTCCCGCCCCCCCGGCGGCGAAGCCGAGCGGGTAAGCGCCTTGATGCGAGGACACCGCGTGGCACAATAAGAAACCATGGACGAGCCCCACGCCGACCTGGAAGCCCGCAGCCCCTGGAGCGCCTGCGGTGGGGTAGCCGCTGTCCGACTAACCCCGCCGCCCGGCCGGCTGCGCGCCGAGCTGGCAGTGCCCGGTTCCAAGAGCGCAACCAACAGGGCCCTCGTTCTGGCGGGCCTGGCGGCGGGCATCACGGAGCTCACCGGCATATTGAAGAGTGACGACGCCTGGTGGGGGCTCGAATCCCTGAAAACCCTGGGTCTCGAGGTGACGGTGGCGGGCGAAACCGCCCGCATCAGCGGCTCCGGTGGCAGCTGGCCGGTCACCGAAGCCGGGATCTACATCGGCGCCGCCGGCACACTGGGCCGCTTTCTGCCCCCGGCGCTGGCCGCCAGCCCCAGGGGCAGCTACCTGGTGCGCGCGAGCAGGCGCATGAGCCAGCGCCCCATTGCCCCACTGGTCGCGGCGCTGCGTTCTCTCGGCGGGCGGGTCGAATACGCGGGAGAAGAAGGAAGGTTTCCACTGCGCGTGTACGGCTCCGGTCTCGCGGGTGGAGAGGTGGGCATACCCGGAAACGTATCCAGCCAGTTCACCAGCGGCGTGCTCCTGGCCGCGCCCTACGCCCGCGAGCCGGTGACCGTCCGCGTGCAGGGAGGCATGGTGCAACCCGCATACGTGCGCATAACCATGGCAATGATGCGTACCTTCGGGGCTGCGGTGGATGCTGCGGAAGACCTGAGCGAGATCCGCGTCCTTCCCGGCCGCTACCGGGGCCGGAAGCTGGCGCTCGAAGCCGACGCCTCGAGCGCGGCCTACTTCTTCGCCCTGGCGGCGGCCGGCGGCGGCGAGGTTACCGTAACCAACATCGGCGCAACCACCCTGCAGCCGGACCTGGGCTTCGTTCACGTGCTCGAGCGCATGGGAGCGCAGGTCGAGATTTCCCCCGGCCGAACGACCGTTCGCGGCCCCGAAAAACTGCGCGGCGGCTTTTCGGTCAGCCTCAAGGCAATGAGCGACCAGACCCCCACCCTGGCGGCGCTGGCGGCGATGGCCGACGCCCCGCTGACCATTACCGGAGTGGCGCACGTGCGCCACCACGAGTCAGATCGCATCGCGGCCATGGCGCGGGAGCTGGGACGTCTGGGGGTTCGCGTAGAGGAACACCCCGACGGGCTAACCGTATGGCCAGCGGATACCAGGCCCGCCCGGGTCGACCCCCACGACGACCACCGCATAGCCATGGCTCTCTCGCTGCTGGCCCTGCGCACCCCGGGCATCGAGATCGCCAACCCCGGTACCACCTCAAAGACGTTTCCCGGCTACTGGGACTACCTGAAGCGTTTGGGCTTTGTAGTGGAAGCGTTGTAGACTGGAAGGTCATGGAGCAGATCAATAACGAATCCGAGCCCAGGTACTGGGAAAAGATGCGGCTGGTAGCCGACGTCCTGCGCAACAGCGACGCTCCGGTCGTCATAATCGCCCACGAGGATCCCGACGGCGACGCCGTGGGAAGCACGCTGGGGCTGGCACGGGCGCTCAGGCAGCTGGGGCGGGAAGTGTGGTGGGTGGTGGATCCACCCCGTTTCCTGCGCTTCCTGGCCCGGGAAGGGGAAATCCACGAACCCGTTGACGAACTGCCTGATGACGCCATCCTGGTGGTGCTGGACTCCGGGGACCGCCATCGCGCCGTGGGCGCACCCGTAACCGGCTTTGTCATAAACATAGACCACCACGGCTCCAACAGCCGCTTCGGCCAGATTCACATCGTAGACCCGGCCAAAGCAGCGGCTGCGCAAATGGTAAAGGATCTGATTGACAGCCTCGAGGTCGAATGGACAGAAGACATAGCCACCCCGGTGCTCACCGGCCTGATAACCGATACCGGAAACTTCCGCTTTGGCAACACCACCCCCGAAGTGCTCGAAACCGCCGCCGAGCTGGTGGGCCACGGGGTCAACCTGGCCGAGCTCACCGACCGGCTGCAGTGGCGGCCTCCGCAATACTTCAAGCTGATGGGCATGGTGCTCTCGACCGTCCAGTTTCACTTCGGAGGTCTGGCGGTTACCGCGCACGTAACCAGGGAGATGAGCGAGGAGGCCGGTAGCGGGGAGGAGGACTCCGACGACTTCGTGGGCGTGATCCGCTACGCCGAGGGCAGTTACGTGGCCGCATTTCTCAAGGAGCGCGAAGGGGCCACCAAGGTTTCCATTCGCAGCCGCCCGGGAGTAAGCGCCCAAAACATCGCCGTGGAACTGGGCGGCGGCGGCCACGTGCCCGCTGCGGGCGCGACCCTGGAAGGGCTCACCATCGAGGAGGCTTACCCGGTGGTGCTGGCCGCGATAGAAAAGGAACTCCAGCGCGCAGGTTTGCTGGGCTAGCAGCGGCAAACCGGCCGGCGCGGCAACCCCGTGGTGGCGGCGCTGGCGACGAAGAGCATCTTAGAAATCCGTTATAAGGACTGAAAATCAGGGCTCCACCAGCAACAGCCGCAGATCGTTCAGATTGTTGGCGGTGGGACCGGTAACGATGGTATCGCCCAGGGCGTCGAAGAACCCGTTGCTGTCGTCGCGGTCCAGATGGGCGCGCAAATCGAGGCGCAATTCGGCGGCGCGGGCCAGGGTATCGGGGCGCAGAATTGCTCCGGCCGCCGGTGAGTTGCCGTCTATCCCGTCGGAGTCGGCGGCCAGGGCCCAGACCCCCTTCAAGCCCAAAAAGTAAGCCAGCCATGCCAGAAAAGTCTGGTTGCGGCCGCCCCGGCCGGCTCCATGTACTGCCACCGCAGCCTCGCCGCCGCTGATGAGAACGAAGGGGGGTTGGTAGGGGAAGCCGTGGGTCCGCGACGACTGCACCAGGGCGGCGTGGAAGCGAGCCAGTTCGCGCGCCTCGCCTTCGAAGCGATCGGAGAGAACGTGCGCCGGCCATCCCTCCTTTATCCAAAAACCGGCGACGGCGCGCAGGAGGTCGGCGTTCGCGAGCAGGATACGGTTGGTCACGCGGGCAAAGAGGGGGTCACCGGGCTTGGGGGTCTCAAGCAATCCGCCGGCGGCGCCGCGCTCCAGGTGGGCGCGGGCGGCGGGAGAGTCTATCCGGTAGCGCTCGAGCACCGCCAGGGCGTCAGCGAAGGTCGTGGGGTCGGGAGCGGTGGGCCCCGAAGCTACGGCGCTCACGTCGTCACCGGGAACATCGGAAACCAGCAGCGCGGTCACCCGGGCGCGGGTCGCCTGGGCAAGGCGCCCTCCCTTGATGCGGGAAAGATGTTTGCGCACCGCGTTGATCTCGCCAATACCGGCCCCTGAGGCCAGAAGCGCACGGTTGAGATCCTGGAGCTCTTCGAGCTCGAGACCCCAGGGGGCGCACCACAACGCGCTGCCCCCGCCGGAAACGAGCACGAGC
Source organism: Thermaceae bacterium (assembly GCA_027067955.1). Lineage (GTDB taxonomy): Bacteria > Deinococcota > Deinococci > Deinococcales > Marinithermaceae > Oceanithermus. The sequence continues at coordinate 76,604 of JAMOUW010000054.1, read as the reverse complement.
AGGTGGTCTGCGGGCTCTAGCGACCGCGCCAGCTCCAGCGCCCGGTCCGCGGCGCGCAGACTCGCGGCGTCGGGCACAGGGTGCCCCGCCTCCAGGAGTTCGTAGTGGGCCAGCTGCAAGCCATGGCCGTAGCGGGTGACGCCGAAACCTGGCAGGCGCAAACCGGCGCGCTCGAGCCCCGCCAGCATCGGCCCCGCCGCCTTGCCCACGGCCAGAACCGCAGTAGCCGGCGGACCGATCCGCTGCGCCTCATCCTCCACCCGCCGCGCCGGATCGGTGACCCTCAGGGCAAACTGGAACGATTTGACGAGCAGCTCCCGCACCGTACCCACCTCCTACCGCCGCAGATCTGCAAACACAATCGCGGTCCCGGTATCCTTTTCAGCAGATAGCAAGACTCCTCCCCGCACCGGCGGGCTTTACTTCCAGAATGGCACCGGAAGCACGCCACGACCCGGAGCCTGCCCAAAACCAGCGGGGACGACCGCAAAGTTGATCGCCCCCGGCGGATATACGGCGGCGTTCACCCCCGCAACAACATCAAGAACTCCTCCAGCGTGCGCGCGCTACCGGGGCCGCGTTTGTTACGGGTGTCCAGGCCAGCCCCCCAGGAAACCAGGTCTACTGCATGCTTTACCATAATCTCGCTGTAAAACCACTTGAGTTCTTCCAGCGATTCAAACAGATGGTGCAGGTGTCCGAGAGCCAAAATCTGCGCCTCACCATTCTCCAGGCGCCGGAACAACTCGCTCTTCACGGGGCGGGAATCCAGGTCGGTTTCCACCATCCACTCGACCGTCTTGCGCTTGCTACCACCCAGGTGGTCAAGTGTCTGATGCAATTCCATATTAGGTCCGTTGGGACCGGGGTCCTTATGGATCGTGTATGCAAAGACCTTCATGATTGGCTTCCTCCGCTGTTTATTCTACCGGTACCCGCAGCACGCCGGTGCGCCTTCAGGAGATCTCTATTCCCGCCCAGCGCTCGATAAGTTTTAGCGCCTCAACGTGATCGGCGTCGGGGCCAATCTCGCGCCTGGCCATCTGGTACGCCTCGTGGGTGACGCGCAACAGCGGCGCCGGCATACCGGCTCCGTCGAGAACCTTCATGCCTATGCCCACGTCCTTCGCAAGCAATCCCAGTTTGAAGGTATTGGGCCAGGCGCGGGTTACCACGCGCTCGGGAATGAGGTTCTCGGTAGCGTTGGAGCGGCCGCTGGAAGCGTTGATGACCGCAAGCGCGGTCTGCGGATCCACGCCCTGCTTGACCAGCGCCGCCAGCCCTTCCCCCGCCGCCCAGAGGTTTGCCGCCAGCAGCGTGTTGTTCACGGCTTTGAGGGCGTGCCCCGCACCCACCGGCCCCACACGTACTATCTTCTTCCCTACCGCCTCCAGCAGCGGAAGGGCCCGCTCAAAGGCCTCCACGGAACCGCCGACCATGATTGTGAGCATTCCCTCCTCGGCGCCGGCGGTGCCGCCGGAAACGGGCGCGTCCAGAAATTCTATCCCCTGCTGCCGCAATCCGGCGGCGATCCCGCGGCTGGCCTCGGGGTCCCCCGAGGTGCAGTCTATCCAGAGACCGCCCGGTTTCAGGTATTCACGCAACCGCTCCACCATCTCGCCTACCTGAGCGGACGTCGGCAGACAGCTGAAAACAACGTCCGCTCCGGCCACCGTCTTTAGATCCCCGGCTATGGTGCCGCACTCGGAAGCATGCGCACCGGCTTTTACGGCGGTGCGGTTCCACACCACCGTGGGGTACCCGGCCCGCCGTAAATTGCAGGCCATGGGATAACCCATGGCCCCGAGCCCGATAAACGCAACTTTAGGTTTCATGTTTCCAGTATAGCTAGGCCAGCCAGCGCCCCAACAACATAAGCGGGAGCGTGAACGCCATGGCCGTCAGCATAAAGGGTACCTGGGCGAACGCCAGCACCTCCCCCAGCAACAGCGCCCGGAAAACCACCCCCAGCGGCAGCGCCAGCAACCAGACCAGCAGGAGATTGCCAAGGGGCCCCGTATAAGGATCCCGCCAGCGCGCCAGTATCACCCACGCAAGCCACAGGGGCGCGGCCGTCTGCAATACATCCGTCAGGGTGACACCCAAGCCGTGGACAATGGCTCCGACCACGGCAAAGAGGCCGAAGACCCCCGCCTCCCAGATGCGCTTAGCTATTCTGCGCCTCCTTGAAAACGCGCTCGGCCCGGAAACTGCTTCGCACCAGCGGCCCCGAGAAAACCTCCACGAAACCCTTTTTCAGGCCGGTGTGCCGGTAGGCCGCAAACTCTTCAGGGCTCACGTAACGCTCCACCGGCAGGTGATGCCTGGTGGGACGCAGGTACTGCCCGATCGTCAAAATGCCCACCCCCGCAGCCAGCAGGTCGTCCATCGCCTCGTGGATTTCGGTGTCCCGTTCGCCCAAACCCACCATAAGGCTCGACTTGGTAAGAACCTGCAGACCGCGCTCGCGGGCGTAGCGCCCCGCATAGTCGAGAACGGCCAGGCTCTGGTCGTAGCGCGCGCGCGGATCACGCACCTGCGGCGTGAGCCGCCGCACCGTTTCCAGGTTATGGGCAAAGACGTCCAGACCGCTCTCCATGACCGTACGCACCGCCGATTCATCGCCCTGAAAGTCCGGGGTCAGTGCCTCCACCCGAACGGAAGGGGTTCGTTCTTTTATGGCCCTGATCACCGCCGCAAACTGCCCCGCCCCGCCATCGGGCAGATCGTCACGGTCAACGCTGGTAAGCACCACGTATTGCAGGCCGAGCTCCGCAACGGCGCGGGCTACGTGCTCGGGCTCGCGCGGATCCACCCAGCCCGCGGGGTTGCCCGTGGTGACCGCGCAGAATTTGCATGCGCGGGTGCAAATCTTGCCCAAAATCATGATGGTGGCGGTGCCGTGCACCCAGCACTCGCCGACGTTGGGACAGCGGGCCTCCTGGCAAACGGTATGCAGCTCGAGCTCCTGCACGAGCCCTTTGAGCCGGGCGTAGCTGCCTCCCGTGGGCAGCGGGGCCTTGAGCCAGTCCGGCCGGTTCCTGTCTACCGGCTCCGGGCGCTGCGTCTTTACACCACCCTCGATAACGGGCACTTCGCGGGCCTGCCCGGTCTCGGGGTCGGTCAGGGTTAGCTTCTTCATCACGACCAGCTTACCCCGGTGAGCCGAAGTTAGGAACCGGAGCACCGATGCCTGCGAAGCGTTTCTGAAAGGCGGCGGCCAGGCGCTCTTTCACTTCCTTCATGTCCAGCTCGCGGCCCAGCAGCCTCTGCAGGCTAGTAACGCCCTTGTCACGGATGCCGCACGGAACGATGACGTCAAAGTCCGCCAGGTCAGTATTGACGTTGAGGGCCAGGCCGTGCATGGCCACACCCCGCTTGACGGCCACACCGAACGCGGCCAGCTTTTCGTCGCCCACCCAAACCCCGGCGTAACCCGGCGTGGCATAGCTCTCAATGCCGTAGCTGCCAGCCACGTCTATCACCACCGCTTCCAGCGTCCGCAGGAAATCACGCACGCGGCGGGAAACGGGAAAGATGGGGTAGGCCACCAGCTGCCCGGGCCCGTGGTAGGTGACGTCACCCCCGCGCTCGATCCAGAAAATCTCAAAACCGCGCTGCCGGTACCAGGACTCGGCAAAGAGAAGGTTGTCGCCCGTTGCCGCACGTCCCAGGGTAAGGGTGCGGGGATGCTCGGTCAGCACCAAAGTCGGCGGAGCCTCACCGGCAACCACCCTGGCGTGAAGATCTTTCTGGCGCTCCCAGGCTTCCTTGTAGGGGGTAAGACCCCAATCTTCGATCGCGAAATTCACGCTCTCAGTTTACGGCTCATTGACAAACCCGGCCCCAACTGGGTTTAGTGGAAAAAGGTGAACGCGGAACGACCACTCATCATCACCATCGACGGCCCCGGCGCCTCGGGCAAATCCAGCGTTGCCCGCCGCATCGCCCAGGCCCTCACGGTCCCCTATATTTCCAGCGGGCTGTTATACCGGGCCGCCACCTACCAGGCTCTTCACCACGGCGTGGATCCCGACGACGAAGCCGCTCTCCTGGAGCTTCTCGAAAAGCACCCGCTGAGGCTCGATCCCGGCACCGGCGGCAACCGCGTATATTCTGGAAACGAAGACCTCACCCCCCGGCTGCATACCGCCGAGGTGGACGCAACGGTAAGCGCGGTCGCCCGCCATCCCCGCGTGCGGGAGTACGTCAATGACCGGCTGCGGGAAGTTCCACCGCCCTTCGTGGTCGAAGGGCGGGACATGGGCACGGCCGTCTTCCCGCACGCGACGCACAAGTTCTATCTGACGGCCAGCCCCGAAGTGCGCGCGCGCCGCCGCGCCCGCGAGCGTTCCGACAACCTCGCCGCCATCGAAAAAATGCTGCGCTTGCGCGACGAACGCGACGCAAAGCAATCCAGGCCGGCTCCGGACGCCCAGGTGATAGATACCAGCAATCTGACCCTGGATCAGGTCGTGGGCGCGATAATGCGCTATCTTCCGGCCGGCACGGGCGAGTAGCGAGCCCCTTTCTTTTTTTCGCCGAAAAAGGAGCTGACCGCTCCTGCGGAGCAGTCAAGCGGCGCAACCCCCGCCCCTTACCGGATGAAGTTTCGCATGTGCCCGGAAAACTTGCGGTTGACACCAAAACTGCTGCAGGTCGTAGCAAACCAGCGGGGTTTTGGCCCGCCAGACCGGCATACAGGATGCTGAGATGCGGCACGCGGAAATAGAGGTCTCGCCCTCCAGAGGCCGCCGTCAAAACGCCCATAGCACACCGCTCAAATATAAAAACAAACGATTGCGCCACCTTGACACGAACCGGATCGCGCAGATACCCTGAATCCAGGGAGGTTCCATGCTGCGTAACCTGCGCGCCCGCACCATAGCCAAGCTGGTCTTGCACCTTCAGGGCAAGCGCATTCAGGTTGGTACGGAACCGCTGCAACTTTCTCATCCGCCGCGGCGCTGGCGCTGGTTCGTCAAGCGCAAATAAGAGAACCTGGTCCCAAACCCTGTCGAGTTGCCATCCCGCCCTTACGGACGTATTCCGGGTTCATATTCCCGCACAGTAGTAGCCGCCCGGGCCGACACTAAAGGGGGGCCTGTGACATACCCTGCGAACTTGGCACCCAAAGCCCAGGACGGCGCGCCCATACCGTCTAACCACATTCTCTCCATGCCAGGCAAATTAAATTATGATAAAATGTGAGTGCAGGTATATTAAGGCTATTGACTATCAAATGTCCGAAGCCGCCGTCTCCCCGCAATTACACGAGTGCGACCTCTACCGGCCGCTGCCCAAAGGCTGGGTCCAGTGCACTGCCTGCCACCACTGGTGCGGCATCGCCCCCGGCGAGGCGGGCAAGTGCGGCGTGCGCCGCAACTTTGGCGGCAAGCTCTACCTGGTCACTTACGGCAAGGCGGCTGCGGTCCACGTGGACCCGGTGGAAAAAAAGCCGCTGTATCACTTTTTGCCCGGCGAGCCCATTCTCAGCCTGGGCACCATCGGCTGCAACCTCTTCTGCAAGTTCTGTCAGAACTGGCGGATAAGCCAGCTGCGCGAGTTCAAGGTAGACCCCATCACCGGCCAGACCGACCGCTACGTCGGGGAAAAATGGCCACCGGAGCGGGTCGTGCGCACCGCCGAGGAGATGGACGTGCGCCTGATCGCCTACACCTACAACGAGCCGGTGGTCTGGGTGGAGTATGCCCGCGACATTGCAAAACTGGCCGTTGAACGCGACATGCGCAACGTCTTCGTTTCCAGCGGTTTCGAGACCAAGCACGCCTGGAGCTATGTGGAACCCTACCTGCACGCGGTCAACCTGGACCTGAAGGGGTTCACCGAAAAGTTCTACCGCGAGCTGACCGGGGCGCGGCTAAAGCCGGTGCTCGAGAACATCGAATTTCTCGGCAGCGAAAAGTGGGGGAAGGTCTGGATGGAGGTCACCACCCTGCTCATCCCCGGCCACAACGACAGCCCCGGGGAAATCCGGGAGATGGCGCGGTTTCTGGCCGGGGTCAATAAGAATATCCCCTGGCACCTCTCGGCCGCCCATCCCGACTACCAGATGCGCGACATCCCCTACACCCCGCACGAGAAGCTGGTGGAGGCATATGAAATCGGTAAGGAAGAAGGGCTCAACTTCGTCTACGTCGGCAACGTGCGCGACCTCGAGCGCTCCACCACCTACTGCCCGAGCTGCGGCGCGCCGCTGATCGCCCGCGACGGCTACCGCGTTCACGAGCTCTGGCAGGAGCGCGGCGTCTGCCACAAGTGCGGAGCCCGGATCCCGGGGGTGTGGGCATGAGGAAAGGAGGAGGCGATGGTACGCAAACCCGCGGTAGCCGGCAGCTTTTACCCGGCTGATCCCAAGCAGCTCTCTCAAGCCCTTGGTGAGCTGCTGGCCACGGCTCCGAGTCCGCCGGCCAGCGCGCCCCGAGCGGTGGTGGCCCCGCACGCCGGCTACGCTTACTCGGGGCCGGTGGCGGCTTACGGCTTCCGGGCGCTGGAGCCCCTGGCCCGCCGCGAGCCCACGGTCTTCCTGATGGGACCCGCACACTACCTGGCTTTCGAAGGCGTATCCACAGGCAACTTCGGCCACTGGGAAACGCCGCTGGGACGGGTTCCGGTAGATATCGATCGCATAGGCGAGTTGCTCGAGCGCTCGCCCATCTTCACCAGCGCAAACGAACCCCACCTGCCCGAACACAGCCTGGAAGTGGAGCTGCCGTTCCTGCAGACGGTGCTGGGCAGGTTCAAGCTGGTGCCGCTGCTGTTTGGAATTACTGACCCGCTGGCGGTAGCGGCGCACCTGGGTGCGCTGGTCCGCCCCGAAGACGTGGTGGTGGTGAGCACCGACCTCTCCCACTACCATCCTGACGACGTCGCCCGCCGGCTCGACGCCGCCACCCTGGAAACCGCCCTGGCGCTCGACGCCACCGGCCTGCTCGAGCGCGAGGCATGCGGCCGCCACCCCTGGGCGGCGCTGACCGCGCTGGCCGCATCCCGCGGCTGGCGGCCGGAGCTGCTGGCCTACGCCACCAGCGGCGACACCTCCGGCGACCGCTCGCGCGTGGTCAGCTACGCCGCGCTGCGTTACGACTGAGCAACGGGGGAGGGAACCGTGCTGAGCAACGAAGAAAGACGCATCCTGCTCGACATCGCCGAGGCGGCCATCGACCAGGCGCTAAAGGGCGCCACCCCCCGGCCGCCGTCGCTGGCGGGGCTGCCGCCGCGGCTGGCGCAGACCGGGGCCAGCTTCGTAACCCTAACCCAAAACGGCCGTCTGCGGGGCTGCATAGGAAGCCTGGAACCCCGCCGACCGCTAGCAGAAGACGTACACTTCAATGCCCTGGCGGCCGCTTTTTATGACCCCCGTTTTCCACCACTGACGCCGGCGGAGTGGCCCGAAACCGAGGTGGAAGTAAGCGTGCTTTCGCCCCTCAAGCCGCTCGAATACGCCAGCATCGACGACCTCATCCAGCAGCTCACCCCCGAGATGGGACTGGTGCTCGAGCACCCGCGCGGCCGCGCCACCTACCTGCCCCAGGTCTGGGAACAGCTACCCGACCCCGAGCTCTTCCTGGCCTCGCTGGCCCAGAAGGCCGGCCTCGACCCCGGCGTTTACGCCGACCCGGCCACCCGGCTCTACTACTACACGGTCGAGAAGTTCACCCGCCGCGACCTGGCCTAGGCCTATACTCGAGGCAGAATGACCTACCCGAACCGGGCGGCCGCTCGCTGCTGGCCCGCTACCTGACGCCCGAAGTCTGGCGGAAACTGAAAGACGAACAGACCCGCTATGGCGTGCGGCTCGAGCACGTCATCGCCTCGGGCCTCGCCAACCCCGACAGCGCCGTGGGCGTCTACGCCGGCGACGAAGAAAGCTACGCCCTCTTCGCCCCGCCCTTCGACCCGATCATCGCCGACTACCACGGCTTCGGGCCGGGGGGCAGGCACGAAAGCGACCTCGAGGTCGCCCGCCTGAACGTTCCCAACCCCGACCCCGCGGGCCGCCACGTCGTCTCCACCCGCATCCGCGTGGCCCGCAATCTCTGCTGCTTCCCGCTGGGTCCGGCGCTCAGCAAACGCGAGCGGCGCATCGTCGAGGCGACCGTGGTGCGCGCCCTCGCGAGCCTTTCCGGCGATCTAGCCGGCAACTACTACCCGCTTTACGAAATGGACCCGGCCACCAAAGAGCGGCTGATCGCCGACCACTTCCTCTTCAAGGAGGGCGACCGCTTTCTGGAGGCGGCAGGGCTGAACCGCGACTGGCCCGACGCCCGCGGCATCTTCCACAACCCGAGCAAGACCTTTCTCGTCTGGGTCAACGAAGAAGACCAGCTGCGCATCATCTCGATGGAGCCCGGGGCCGAGCTGCAGCGCGTCTTCGCGCGGCTGGCGCGGGCGCTGGCCGAGCTGGAGCGCCGCCTGACCTTTGCTTACTCCGAGCGCCTCGGCTACCTGACCAGCTGCCCCACCAACCTGGGCACCGCCATGCGCGCCAGCGTCCACATCCGCCTGCCCGGGCTGGCGGCGGACGAAGCGCGGCTGAAGGCCCTCGCCGCAAAGCACGGCCTGCAGGTGCGCGGCACCCACGGCGAGCACTCGCAAAGCGAGGGCGCGGTCTACGACGTTTCCAATAAGCGACGGCTGGGGATCACCGAGGTGGAGGCCGTGCGCCAGCTGGCCGAAGGCGTGGCCGCGCTCATCGCGGCGGAGCAGCGGATTTAAAGCGCGCGCCAGCGTGGACCCCGGCTCGTGCAGGCCTGCGGACTGCTAGGCCGGGGATTCAAGAATTTTGCGATTTTCGCTTAGAGCCTTACCGCTGTTCTTCGTACCCGAGTACGCGCAAATCTTGAAGATCAAAACGGTACTCGCGCACTCCGGACCCCTCAAAACCCCAAACGCTTTGCTACTGCTTATTAATCGAATTCCCGGCCAAGGGGCGAAGCCCCGCGAGCCGGGATCCACGGCGGTCGTATCCTGTGACCGCACGAAACCCATTTCATTGCATAACATGACGAACGATGAGCTACATTGTATACATTTTGTCTAATCGCAAACGCGGGACGTAATACGTTGGCCTGATGCGCGACCTACGCCGCCGTGTATGGGAACACAAAGAGGGCTTGGGTAGCTTTACGCGCAGGTACGGCGTCCATCGCCTGGTCTACTACGAAGTCTACTAAGACGCAAACGCCGCTTTGCGGCGCGAGCAACAGCTCAAGCGCTGGCACAGATCGTGGAAGGTGGAGCTCATCGAGCAATCGAACCCTGAGCGGGAAGACCTCTTTTCCTCGCTAGCCTAGTTTTCGGCGCGACCTAATTGTTCTGCTGCTTTTTTCTGTCGCGCGTCGCCTCACCTATTCCCCACCCCACCCAGCAACGGCGGCTTGCACCTTTATGCAATACCTGAAAAGATACGGAGCGTATGGAAGACGGGCTGATCGTCGTAAAGGTGGGGGGTTCCGAGGGCATCGACTACGCGGCGGTGGCGCGCGACGCCGCGGCGCTGTGGAAGCAGGGCCGGCGACTCATCCTGGTACACGGCGGCAGCGCCGAAACCAACCGCATCGCCGAGGCGCTGGGGCACCCGCCGGTCTTCCTGGAACACCCCGGCGGCCTGACCAGCCGGCTGACCGACCGCAAGACGCTGGAGATCTTCGAGATGGTCTACGCCGGCAAGATGAACAAGCGCATCGTCGAGCTCCTGCAACGCGAAGGGGTGAACGCGGTGGGGCTGTCGGGCATCGACGGCCGCGTTTTCGAGGGCCGGCGCAAGAAGGCAGTCAAGTACATCGAAAACGGCAAGCTCAAGGTGCGCCGCGACAACCTGACCGGCAGCGTGGAGAAGGTCAACACCGAGCTTTTGAACCTGCTGCTCGGCGCCGGTTACCTGCCGGTGCTCACCCCGCCCGCGATCAGCTACGAGGGCGAGGCGATGAACACCGACGGCGACACCGCCGCCGCCCAGGTGGCGGTGCAGATGCGGGCCGGGGCGCTGCTGCTGCTTTCGAACGTGCCCGGCCTCTTGCGTAACTTTCCCGACGAAGCCAGCCTGATAAACGAGATTCCAGCGGACCGGGTGGAGGACTTCATGGACTTTGCCCAGGGGCGGATGAAGAAGAAGGTGCTGGGCGCGGCCGACGCGGTAAAGGGCGGCGTGGGCCGGGTCGTCTTTGGCGACGCGCGGGTGGACGCTCCCATATCCAAAGCCCTCGCCGGCGTCGGCACCATTGTACGTTAATTTTTCATTTACTTCATGTGCCGTTTCGTTTATTTCGTTTATACTACCTTACGGTAGTGTCGCGCTACGCTAGGAGCTTGCTCAAATCACGCGGACGTTTGCCGGGAGAATGTACATGCCACTGAAAAAGCATCACCCCACCAGCGAAGAAGTAGCTGCCGCCCGGGCGTTACTTTCACAGCTTGACCAGAGGAATCCGATGGATGACATGGCACTTCCAGCGCCCCTGCGCGCGCTCGTTCTAGATCTGCTCCGCCTGATCGCCAAGAACGAGCCGGTCACGATCATTCCCTCGGACGCGGAAATTAGCACACAGCAAGCCGCTGAAATTCTCGGCGTTTCCCGCCCGCACCTTGTAAAGCTGCTCGAAGAGGGCGCCATTCCTTTTAGAAAAGTTGGTCGGCACCGCCGAATGCGCCTGAACGACGTGCTGGTCTACCAGAAAAAAACACGAAAGGAAGCGCTAGACAAACTCCAGGAATTTACGCAAGAAATGGGACTTTACTAACCATCCGGCAGCGCCCTGTTGGCACATTGCATCTTGCCGGGTGGTATTCTCATTTTGGTGTTCAGGGCGTTTCTAGATGCCAACGTACTTTACCCGTTTTTCAGCCGCGACCTTTTACTGCGCCTGGCCGAGGTTGATTTATTCGCCCCGCTATGGAGCAACACAGTACTTGGCGAGCTGAGAAAGAATCTGGCGATCGCGGACATAGAACGTCTTTTCCAGCAAATGCATCGCGCCTTCCCCAACGCCAATGTTCAAAATTACTTACAGTACGTGGACGAAATAGAACTTCCTGACGAGCGGGACCGGCACGTTGTCGCCGCGGCCTTCGTGAGCAACGCCGACTACGTCGTCACCGAGAATCTTCGTGACTTCCCTGACGATACGCTCGCCTACTACGAACTCGAGGCGATATCCCTTGACGATTTCTTGTTAGAGCTCGTCCAACACGACCTTCGCGCGACGGGCTGGCATTGCCCCAAAGGAGTATGCGATGGCCTGCGCCATCTCAGAACATCGCTTAGCCGCCCACCCATGACCCATGATGATCTGATAGAGAAATGGGTGGCGCGGGGTCTGCACCGCTTCGTTCAAGCCATTAAGGGATGCGTTAGTTGCTGGTGAAACCTACGCATACAGATGGCGATGTTCGGGTGCAAGCGTCCATGTTTGGAGTGCTCGACCGCGCAAATACCGTGGTTCGTTGACAAAACGCCGGTCGGGAACGTAGGCTCGGAGAGATGAAGGCCTTGAAACCGCGCAAACCGGAGGTCCGGGGGAAGCCGTAGCCGCCCGTTGGCTCATCGGTTCCCTCGGCTCGCGTTTTGCGGGCCGAGTTTAATTGGAGAGGAGAATAAACATGCAGAACTGGCTGGAAATCGAAAAGCGACACGACTCGGGGGTCTACAACAAGCACGAGCTGGTCATCGTCCGCGGCAAGGGCGCGCGCGTGTGGGACATCGAGGGCCGCGAGTACATCGACTGCGTCGGCGGCTACGGGGTGGCAAACGTGGGGCACTCGAATCCGGCGGTGGTAAAGGCCATCCAGGAGCAGGCCGAGACGCTGATGATTCTGCCGCAGACGCTGCCCTCAGCCAAGCGGGCCGAGTTCTACCAGACGCTTACCCGGCTGACACCAGAAGGACTGGAGCGCGTCTTCCCTAGCAACTCCGGCACCGAGAGTGTGGAGGGGGCGCTCAAGTTCGCCCGCGCCGCCACCGGCCGCAAGAAGTTCATCAGCACCATGCGCGCCTTCCACGGCCGCACCTTCGGCTCGGTCAGCCTGACTTGGGAAAAGAAGTACCGCCAGCCCTTCGAGCCGGTGGTGGGGCCGGTGGAGTTCGTGCCCTACAACGACGTGGAGGCGCTGAAGGCGGCGGTGGACGAGGAAACGGCGGCGGTCATCATCGAGCCGGTTCAGGGCGAGGGCGGGGTGCGCCCGGCTACGCCTGAGTTCTTGCAGGCGGCCCGCGAGGTGACGCGCGAGAAGGGCGCGCTTTTCGTTCTCGACGAGATCCAGACCGGCTTTGGCCGCACCGGCAAGCTCTTCGCGCTCGAGCATTACGGCGTGGTGCCCGACATCATGACGCTGGCCAAGGGCATCGGCGGCGGCATGCCGATGGGGGCGATCGTCATGACCGACGAAGTAGCTGACGGCATGCCCAAGGGCGGCCACGGCACCACCTTTGGCGGCAACCCGCTGGCGATGGCCGCCGGGGTGGCGGCAATGAAGTACATCGAAGAAAACCGGCTCTGGGAGCGCGCCGCCGAGCTGGGCGACTGGTTCATGGAGGAGCTGCGCCAGATCGACTCGCCCAAAGTACGCGAGGTGCGCGGCAAGGGGCTGATGATCGGGATGGAGCTCAAGGAGAAGTCGGCCCCCTACATCACCCGGCTGGAAAACGAACACGGCGTGCTAACGCTGGCCGCCGGGCCGACGGTCATTCGCTTCCTGCCGCCGCTGATCATCGAAAAATCCGACCTGGAACAGGTGGTGAACGCGGTGCGCGAGGTGCTGGCGTGACCCTGCCGCCCCTCGAGTACTCTCCCCTTTCCGACCCGGTGCGCTTTCTGGCCGGGGCGCTGGAAATTCCCAGCCCCTCGGGCCAGGAGCGGCTGGTGGCCCAGTACCTGGTGCGGGGGATGAAGACGCTGGGAATGGAGGCCTGGGTCGACGAGGCCAGCAACGCTCGCGGCGTCTGGGGCCGGGGGCCGCTGCACGTCGCTCTGGTGGGCCACATCGACACCGTGCCCGGCGAGGTGCCGGTGCGGGTGGAGGCCGGCAAGCTCTTCGGCCGCGGCGCGGTCGACGCCAAGGGGCCGTTCGTAACCTTCATTCTGGCCGCCGCCGGCCTGCCGGAAGAGTTGAAAGACGTCTTCACCCTCCACCTGGTGGGCGCGACCGAAGAAGAGGCCCCGAGCTCGAAGGGCGCGCGCTACGTGGCCGACAAGATCGAGCCCGGCTTCGCCATCATCGGCGAGCCCTCCGGCTGGGAGGGCATCACCCTGGGCTACAAGGGGCGGCTGCTGGTGCGGGTGCGGCGCGAGAAGGACAACTTCCACTCCGCCCACCACGAGCCCAACGCCGCCGAGGAGTTGATCGACTACTTCAACTCGATCCGCGCCTGGACGAGCGGCTTCAACACCGGCATGCGCGCCTTCGACCAGGTGCAGTACTCGCTGCGCGACTTCAAGGTGCATCCGGTGGACACCAAGCAGCGCGCCGAGCTGTTCTTCGACCTGCGGCTGCCGCCGCGGCTGCCGCCCGAACAGGCCATCGCCCACCTGCTGGCCTACGCCCCGCCGACGCTCGAGCTCGACTTTTCCGGCCGCGAGGTGCCCTACAAGGGCGAGAAGGACACTCCTTTGACCCGCGCCATGCGCGTCGGCATCCGCACCGCCGGCGGACGGCCGGTTTTCAAGCTCAAGACCGGCACCTGCGACATGAACGTCCTGGCGCCGCACTGGCCGGTGCCGATGATCGCCTACGGCCCCGGCGACAGCACCCTCGACCACACCCCGGTCGAGCACGTGCTGCTCGATGAGTTCGAAAAGGGCGTGGCCGCACTCGGGGCGGCGCTGGAGTATCTATCGAGCAGCGCCAATAAAGGCTAATCGGCACCGTTAATGGTGATTACCTGAATCAGGTGGTGTTTGTTGCCGTCGTCGTCGGTCCAACGCATCCAGAACGCCAGATAGGGGCGGTCCATTTCGACTTGCGATGGTAAAAGGTGCTCGCTCCAAACCTCTCCCTTTGGCGCCGCCGCGTCGCAGCTCGTTCCGCTGCCGCCGCCGTTTTCACGCCACTGCCAATGACCAATTTTCAAGCGGCAGTGGCGGTTTGCGCTTTCCTGCCAGCCGATTACGTAATATATTTTTTGGTCGCTGCTGCTGGTAACTCCCTCGCCAATCTTCTTGCCGTCCAGCCAGAGCTCGGAGCGAAAACGATACCGGCCCGGTATCGTTAGCTGGTAGCCGGACAGCTGCCAGGAGTTATCGATGACCTGGTGATCGAAGATATTGGTCGAGCGGAGGCTGCTACCCGGGTCGACCAGTGGGGCCGCCTCTACCTGAGCAATTGCCGTCAAAGACAAAGCAAATGCTACTACCGCGAGCCATACTTTTATCATGCAACCATTCTACCACGTTCTCCCCAAACCAATCTGGCGCAGCGCCTCGTAAACGCCAACTCCCACACTGACCGCCAGGTTGAGCGAGCGCACCGGGCCGGGCATGGGGATGCGCAAGGCGGGAAAGCGCGCCAGCACCTCCGGCGGCAGGCCGCGGGTTTCGGGGCCGAATAAGAGGTAGTCGCCGTCTGCGAAGCTGGCCTCGTAGAGCAAGCGCCCGGCCCTGGTGGAAAAGGCCCAGATGCGCCCTTCCGGCGGGAGCGACCCGAGAAAAGCCTGCCAGGAGTCGTGCAGAACGTAGTTGACGTGCGGCCAGTAGTCGAGGCCGGCGCGCTTCAGGCGCGGATCACCCCAGCGAAAACCAAAGGGGCGCACCAGGTGCAGCTCGCTCGCCGTGGCCGCGGTGGTGCGGGCGATGTTGCCTACATTCTGGGGGATCTCTGGTTCGTACAGAACTACGCGGAACACGGGTACATTTTCCCACGCGTACACATAAACGGACCGGTAGACTGCCCTTGTGAACGACCTGGGCGCGCTGGCGCAGCTTCTCATCAGTCTCGATGGTCACGGTTACCGCGCCTACAAACGCATAGAGGGAGGATGGGCGGGACCCGGCTTTACCCTGCTGGTGGACCACGTCCAACCGGACCCCTTCGCCACCCCGACGCGCCTGCGCGTGCGCCTGCCGCACACCACCCACGGCCTGCCGGCGGATCTCTGGTCGAACCGCCCCCGCCGTGTAGGGTTGTTGAACTTTCTACTGCGGGAATTCAAACAGGTGGTGCAGAGCTGCCCCGGGGTGGGCAGCGGCCGGTCATGTGTATTTTTCGTGGACGCCGGGGGCGCCGAGGTGCTCGAACGGGCCGGAGCCTGTCTGGAGGCAGAATACCTGGAGCTGCGCTTCCGCGTGGGCCTTCCCGCCAAGGGACGCACCGTGCTGGGCCGGGCCGCGGCGCGCCTGCTCACCGAGGTGCTGCCCCGGGCGCTGGACGCCCTGCGGGCTGCCAATCTCGACGCAGCCGAAGCGCGCCGCTGGGCCGACCTGACCGAGGACCACGCCCACCTGCAACGCCAGCTAGCCGAACGGGGTCTCGTGACCTTCGTGCGCAACGGCGCTGTGCTGGCACGCGCCAGCGGTGTGTCATCGGAGCCCCTCGAGGGCGCGGTGCCCTTCGAGAGCCCGCCCGAACTGCGGGTGACGTTCGACACCCTGCACCACGGACCGGTAACCGGTATGGGGATCCCCGAGGGTGTGACCGTCATAACCGGTGGGGGTTTTCACGGAAAAACGACGCTGCTCGAGGCGATCGAGCTGGGCGTTTATCCCCATATCCCCGGCGACGGGCGCGAGTGGGTGGTGACGCGCGCAGAGGCCGTAAAGCTACGCAGCGAGGACGGCCGTGCGGTAACGGGCGTACACCTCACCCCGTTCATTCACGACCTGCCCCTGGGCGCATCCACCGATTTCTTCACCACCCCCGACGCCTCCGGCTCCACCAGTCTGGCCGCCGCAATAATGGAAGGCCTCGAGGTAGGCGCCAAGGTGCTCCTGCTCGACGAAGACACCTCCGCCACCAATCTGCTCGTGCGCGACGCCCGCATGCAACGGCTGGTGCGCCAGGAAACGATCACACCGCTCATCGACCGGGTGCGCGAGCTACACGAGCGCCTGGGAGTATCGACGCTGCTGGTAACGGGAGGCAGCGGCGACTATCTGGACGTCGCCGACCGCGTGCTCCTGCTCGAGCACTACCGCGCCAGGGACGTGACCGCACGGGCCCGCGACATCGCCCGGGAGCTTCCCACCGGGCGCGCGCTGGGAGATCCCGCACACCCGCTGCGGGTGGTGCCGCGAATCCCCGATCCAGCGTCGTTCGATCCCCGCCGCAACGGAAGGGTCAAAATCAGGGCCGTCAGCCGCTCCGAACTGCTCTTCGGTGCGGCAACCCTGGACTTGCGGGCGCTGGACCAGCTGGTGGACCCCTCCCAGACCCGGGCCATCGGACACCTCATGGCGCAGCTGAAAAACCTGGCGGGTGAGGAGACGCTTTCTGCGCTGCTGGACATACTGGAAGGAGAGCTGGACTCCCGCGGCCTCCACTTCTTCGACCCCGCCCCCGAGCTGGCGCGGCCACGGCGGTTTGAACTTGCGGGCGCAATAAACCGCCTCCGCCGGCTGCGGCTGCGGCAGCATCATTGAACCTGGTACATATCCTGTGGCGGCGACACGCTGGTAACATATATTGAGTTGGTGGCGGCCCTTCCCATACTGGTGCTGATCAGCATCGTCATTGATGTGGTGCTGGTAGTCCGCGCGTTCCGCATACCCAAACTGGGAACACTGGTGGGAAACGGACTGGCGCTCTGGGTGGCGGCCTGGGGAATGTACCTGGCCATCGCCTACCACACGAACCCGGAACCCCCGGTAATAAGGCTGCTGCTCTGGGCCATGCTCTGTATTGGCTACATACCATTTATAGAATTGCTGTACTCGCTGGCCCGGAAAATAACCCTGCCCTGGTCTTATTACCTGCTGATGCTCTTCCCCATCGGCTTTACCTTCGCCGCAAGCCAGCAGGTAAGCCACGCCATGCACCTGCACCTGTTGCTCATACTGCAGCTGGTCCTACTTTCCTTCGGGCTGCCCGCCTGGTACGCGATCATCCTGGGACGCGCCCCCGAGGGCAGGGCGCTCTGGCTCCCGACCCTCGTCTTCGTACAAATCGGCATGACCAGCTGGGCAACCCTGCCCCAGCTGTCCGACCTCCAGGGCATGCAGCTGGGCTTCCTCGTCTGGACCGTGAGCATGTGGCTGATCGTGGAAGGTCTGCGGCTCGAGCAAATGCGGAGCCCCATTCACGCCCCCCATATTGTGGTCACCGTTACCGCATTCATGTCCATGTGGGCCTTCGTGGTACTCGGCTGGATCAATGCCGACGTTCCCGAGATAACCGCGGGCTATATCGTGGCACTGAGCACCCTCTCGGCCTGGGGGGGTATTCTTTCGGTGGTCCTCCCGGTGCACTTGTTCAAAACCCGGTCCGAAACGCAACTCACCCAGTGGAGCAGCATCCTGGGCGACCTGGCGCTTTTCCCCGCCACGCAAACCCCCCCGACGCCCGCGGGCCTCGCCAACGAGCTCCTGAACCTGTTTCAACGCGCCTGCGAACACGTGGTGGGACTGCGCCTGAGCGTATTTGACGATCTGCTGGTGGGCGAGCGCACCCATTACGGACGCACCCTGGAAGACCGCGGCCTCAAACTCGGAAGGGTGTACCTGCGGGGCAGTCAGCGTTGCGGTCCCTTTCTGAAGCTGCTCGCCCCCATGGTGGGCCAGCGCCTGGGTGAGGTTCTCCGTTCCCTCGACTGGCAGGTACAGGCGCACACCGACCCGCTCACCGGACTGCTCAATCGCCGGGGCTTCGAGGCACGGTTGCCCTACGCCTTGGAACGCGCCATGCGGGAAAGGCGCCTCGTTACCATCGCCATGCTAGACCTGGATCGCTTCAAGCAGGTCAACGACCGCTACGGTCACGCCGCCGGGGATGTGCTTCTGCAGGCCGTGGCCGAAATTCTGGAACGTAATCTGCGCGATAATGACCTCGCCGTTCGCTGGGGCGGCGAGGAATTCCTTATCCTGCTCGCCGACAGCGATCTGCACCAGGCGGAGAGGATTTTTAAACGGGTCCGCGCCCGCATATCCGAATTGCGCCTCGCCGACGTGCGCGAGCGGGTAACGGCCTCCGTCGGTCTGGCCGGAGGACGGGTACCCCTTAGCAATGACGACATCGAAGACTGGATACTGAAAGCCGACGATGCGCTCATGCGCGCCAAGGAAGAAGGGCGCGACCGTATCGTAATCGCCGAAGAATAGCCCGGCGCTTGCCCCCGCTTCCGTTGTACCGTAGAAACAGGAGGCCAGCCGTGGCGTATCTTCTCGCCCTGGACCAGGGAACGACCAGCTCGCGAGCCGTGGTATTCGATCTGAACGGCGAGCCTGTGGCGCTGGCGCAGGAAACCTTCGAACAACACTTCCCCAGACCCGGCTGGGTCGAGCACGACCCCATGGAAATCTGGCACACCCAGCTGGCGACTGCCCGGGCGGCGCTGGAACAGGCGGGCCTGACCGCCGGCGACCTGGCCGCCGTGGGCATCACCAACCAGCGCGAAACGGTGGTCCTCTGGGAGCGCGCCAGCGGCCGCCCCGTGAGCCGCGCGATAGTCTGGCAGGACCGGCGCACGGCGGAAGCCACACAGCGAATGAAAGATGCGAACCTGGAGCCGCAAATTCGCGAAAAGACCGGGCTGGTCCTCGACCCCTACTTTTCGGCAAGCAAACTGGCCTGGCTGCTCGAAGATCCGGGGCTGCGCCGCCGCGCCGAGGCCGGCGAACTGGCCTTCGGCACCATCGACAGCTGGCTGGTCTGGAACCTGACCGGCGGCAGGGTGCACGCCACGGACGTTTCCAACGCCTCGCGCACACTGCTCTTCAACATCCACGATGGCGACTGGGACGGGGAGCTGCTGGAAGTTTTCGACATTCCCCGCTCCATTCTGCCCGAGGTGCTGCCCTCTACGGGCCATTTTGGCACCACCGAGCCGAAGTGGCTGGGCGGCCCGGTTCCCATCAACGGCGTGCTGGGCGACCAGCAGGCAGCGCTGTTCGGTCAGGCCTGCTTCGAAGCGGGTATGGCCAAGAATACCTACGGCACCGGCGCCTTCCTGGTAATGCACACCGGCAGCGAACCCCTGCGGGGGGAAGGCGTGCTCACCACCGTAGCCTGGCAGGTGTCGGGGCGGCCGCTCGAATACGCCCTCGAAGGCTCGATCTTCGTGGCGGGAGCGGCGGTGCAGTGGTTGCGCGACGGACTGGGCCTGATAAAGTCCAGCGCCGAAATAGAGGAGCTGGCCGCCAGTGTGGCCAGCAGCGAAGGAGTATACTTCGTTCCCGCGCTTACCGGGCTGGGAAGCCCCTACTGGGACCCCGACGCCCGCGGCCTGCTCGTTGGGCTTACCCGCGGCAGCGGACGCGCCCACATCGCGCGGGCGACACTCGAGGCCATCGCCCTGCAGGTCTACGACGCGGTGCGCGCCATGGAAAACGCCGGTGTGCACCTGGCAACCTTGCGGGTGGACGGCGGGGCCGCGGTCAACGATCTATTGCTGCAGATCCAGGCTGATCTGCTGGATCGCGCAGTCGAACGGCCGCGCGTCACCGAAACGACTGCATTGGGCGCCGCAACGGCCGCCGCCGTGGGCGCGGGGCTGGCTGATCTGCCCACGCTGGCGCGCTCCTGGCGGATGGAGCGGCGCTTTGAACCCGCGGGGGAAGTCGAAGAAAGGTCCCGCTTGATCGCGGGCTGGCATGAAGCCGTAGCACGCGCCCGCGGCTGGGCAAAAGGAGCCGGACCATGAACCGTCAGCGACAACTCGATCAGCTAAAAAACCGGACCTTCGACCTGCTCGTCATCGGTGGCGGGGCCACCGGCGCGGGCATAGCTCTAGACGCCGCCACCCGCGGCCTGAACGTGGCGCTGGTGGAACGCGGGGATTTCTCCGAGGGCACCTCGAGCCGCAGCACCAAACTGGTGCACGGAGGTGTGCGCTATCTGGAGGCCGCCGTAAAACACCTGGACAAGGTCCAGTACAATCTGGTGCGGGATGCCCTGCGCGAACGCGGCGTGATCCTGCGGCTCGCGCCGCACCTGGCTCACCCCATTCCACTGCTCACCCCGCTTTACAAAGCATGGGAGGTACCCTACTATTTCTCCGGACTCAAGGCCTACGATCTGCTGGCCGGTCATGAACGCCTGAAACCCAGCCGCTTCGTACCCCGCAGCCGGGCGCTGAAAGAGTTCCCCCAGCTCAAGGAAGAAGGCCTCGTAGGGGGGGTGGAATATTACGACGGCCAGTTCGACGACGCCCGCATGAACGTCGCCGTAGTACTCACAGCGCTGCGCGAAGGGGCAACGGCCGCCAACTACACCGAGGTCACCGGACTCCTCAAGGAAGGCGGCCGCACCAGGGGCGCGGAAGTGCACGACCGCCTGGGCGATGAAACCTTCGTGGTGCGGGCACAGACGGTTGTCAACGCCACCGGCCCCTTCACCGACACCATCCGCCGCCTGGACGACCCGGACGCAGCGCCCATGGTGGTCACCAGCTCGGGGGTGCACATAGTACTGCCGGAGCGCTTCAGCCCCCCGGGAACGGGGCTGTTAATCCCCAAGACCGAGGATGGTCGCGTCCTTTTCGTGCTCCCCTGGATGGGCCACACCCTGGCAGGTACGACCGACGAACCCGCGGATCTGAGCTTCCACCCCAAACCCACTGAGGAAGAAATTGAATACATTTTGCGTCATCTGCAGCGCTATTTCGCGCTCAAACCCGAGCGCAGCGACATCCTCGCATCCTGGAGCGGACTGCGGCCGCTGGTCAAGGACCCGGAGGCTCACGATACTGCCGAACTAGCCCGCGATCACCTGATCAGCGAGTCGCAAAGCGGCCTGGTAACCATCGCCGGCGGCAAGTGGACCACCTACCGCAAGATGGCCGAAGACCTGGTCGACTACGTGGTGCGCACCCGCGAGCTGCATCCTCCGCACGGCTGCATAACCGACCGCGTGTTCATAGAAGGCGGCGCCGGTTATGATCCCGAAGGCTGGCGGCAGCTTGTGGAGACGTACGGACTCGAAGAAGACGTGGCCCGTTATCTCAACAACAGTTACGGCGACCGCGCCGGAGAGGTGGCCGCGCTCGCCGACGGCGGCTTCGGCGAGCGCCTGGCGGACGGTCATCCTTTCCTGGAAGCAGAAATTGTCTGGGCAGCGCGTGCGGAGATGGCCGTCACCCCCATCGACGCCCTCGCCCGCCGCACACGACTGGCCTTTCTGGACCAGAAAGCAGCACTGGCCGCCCTGAAGCGCACCGCCGATCTGATGGCGGCGGAACTGGGCTGGGGGGTAAGGGAGCAGGAAGCCCTGATAGAAGCGGCGCGCTCGCGCATCAGCGAAGCCCTCTAGCGGCGGGTAGGGATAAGGCCGGGAAAACCCGGCCTTTCTGGTGGAGCCGAGGGGATTCGAACCCCTGACCTCCTGAGTGCGATTCAGGCGCGCTCCCAACTGCGCCACGGCCCCACGCACGAACCATCTTAGCGAGCCAGGCGCAGCCTGTCTAGGGTTCGTAAACGCGCTGGTGGAAATTACACCGGGAACCGGCGGGCGGAATAACCGTTTTCACAACCACGCTATCCCCTGCAAACAGGCCGCCCGTCCACACCCCGGAGCCGAAGCGAGGCTCCCCCCGTTTGGGGGGAAGAATCTGCCGGGCTTCAGGGTACAATGGCAGAAATGGACGATGCTACCTGGGGCGCAATGCACGACCTCCTGGAGATCGGGCCCGGCGATCGTGAGCGCCCGCAGGTCACCGAAATTTACGACCAGCTCGACGACGTCTGGGGCCCCGGAGGCTGGAGCTGCCGCTTCACCATCGCTTCGGCGCAACCACCCGCGGTGAGCTGCATGCTCGAGCTGGGAGGGGCCAGCAAGAGCGGCGTAGGTAGCGGCCCCACGCTGGAAGACGCCGCAGTGGCGGCATTCTGGATGGCGCTCGCGCAAGCCGGCGCAGGCAGAAAGCCGTTGCCGCCCCGGCTTCCAGACAGCGGACAACCCGCCGCGGCACCCCCCAAGTCAAGCGCCCAGGAGCTAATAGATCGCCTCATTGCCCGCCTGCGTGAACAGGGAAAAGGCAAGGAAGCGGCTACGCTGGTTGTCAGGTATGGCGGCTACGGCAACGACCCTGAAACCACCAAGAAACTCTACGGCGAACTACGCGCTCTGCTCATTGAAAAGGAGCCCAGCTGATGACGCGCATCGTAGCCATCGGTGACGTACACGCCGAGTACGGCAAGCTCTGGCAGGCCCTGCGCCACGCGGGCGCTGCCGACGCCAGCTATCTACCCACCCCGGCGCTGCGCTCCGGCCACCTGCGGGTTGTGCTGCTCGGCGACCTGGTGCACCCGAAGAACCGCGACGCCTATACCAGGCTGACGGGAATAGAAGACTACGACGCCCGCAACCCCGATCATCTCGCCCGTGCCGCCCGCGAACAGATACGAGCCCTCAGTCGCATCCGGCGTTTTACCGAACAGGCCGGCGGCTACGTGATCGTTCTACGCGGCAATCACGACCAGGCCGCGCTGGACCACAAGTTCCTGCTCGGCAACGCGTCGGGAATTGAGCACGCGGAGTTCGACCCCGAACGGGGTGGCAAAGCGCTGCCGGATTCGCTGGCGGAATGGCTGGGCGGTCTGCCCAAGGAGTTCGTAATCGACGGCGTCCATTTCGCTCACGTCGGCCCCGCTCCCTGGCTCCAGGAATACGACGACATGTTCTACCAGTCCAAGGAGTCGAAGGAGTGGTGGATCACCAACCCCGACTACCTCGAACGCGCTGGCTACCGTTTTGGCGTCTACGGCCATACCGTAATGAAAAAGGGCATCCGCGTCTTCGAAGACTACGGTTTCGCCCTCATAGACGCCCTCGACCTGGGGGAATACCTGGATCTGGTACCGCTGCCCGACAGCGTCGAATGGGAGATCATGCGGTTTGCCCAAACCACGGACGCGGGTTAAGATAGCCGCCATGGGGTTTAACATCGGGGACCCGGTAGTCTACCCCGCCCAGGGTGGCGGATATATTCGCGAAATCGCCGAGCGCGAGGTCATGGGCGAGCGCAACACCTATTACGTAATAGAGCTGCTTCGAAAACCGGGGACGATAATGGTTCCGGTGGAAAAGGCCGAGACCCTGGGCCTTCGCTATCCTCTTGCCGGAGCCGACCGCGACGCCCTGCTGGCGGCCCTGGGCGAGGCGCGCGACCTAGCCAGCGGCTGGCCAGCGCGCCAGCGCGAGATAGGCCGCGCCCTCAATGAGAGCAATCCGCTGGAGCTGGCGCGCATGCTCGCCTCGCTGCATCGCCGCCACCAGCAGCGCCCCCTCTCGGGTACCGAACACCAGCAATACCGTGAACTGGTGGGGATCCTGAGCGAGGAGCTGGCCCTCGCCGGACTGGGCGACCTGCGCTCCGCGGAGGCCTTCTTGACCGAGAAACTGGATGCCCTCGCTAACGAAACTTAGCACCGTCCGCGCCATCCTGGAACGCCACGGCCTGCGCGCCGACAGGCGGTTCGGCCAGAACTTCCTCGTGGACGCTGGGTTGCTGGACCTGATAATCAGAACCGCCGATCCGCAACCGGGGCAAACGGTCTGGGAGGTAGGGCCGGGGCTGGGAACGCTGACCCGCGCGCTGGCGCAAGCGGGCGCCCGGGTGCACGCGCTAGAGAAAGACCGGCGGCTCGAGCCTGTGCTGCGCGAAACCCTGGCCGGTCTTCCGGTATCGCTGCACTTTAGCGACGCGCTCGATCACGACTGGTCGGCCGTTTCCAGGGAAGATCTCTTAGTAGCCAATCTGCCCTACAACATAGCCACGCCTCTGCTCAGCGAGCTATTGCGCCGGGGCAGCTTCGCGCGCATGGTCGTGTTATTACAAAAAGAGGTGGCCACACGCCTGGCCGCAGCGCCCGGTACCCCCGCGTACGGCCTGCTTTCGTTGCGGGCAGCCCACCATGCCCGCGTTCGAATAGTGCGCGACTTCCCCCCCGAGGTCTTCTTTCCCAGGCCCCGGGTCGTTTCCACCCTGATAGAAATCGTTCACAGCGGCCAGCCCGACGACCCCGGATTATTCAAGCTCATCGAGGCGGCCTTCGCCCAGCGCCGTAAGACCCTGCGCAAGAACCTGGAACAGGCGGGCTGGCCCCGCAAACAGGTGCTGGCGGCCCTGGAGGATGCAGGAATCGACCCCATGGTGCGCGCCGAGCGCATAGGCATAGACGAATTCCGCACGCTCTACGCCGCGCTCGGCAAACCCGTCTCGTGATCTTCGCGCGCGCGGTATATTCAGAGCTGAGCGGCCCCGGCCGCAGAAGCATCTTGGAGGAAACGTTGCTACGACTGGTGACATCCGAATCGGTAACTGAAGGGCACCCCGACAAACTCGCGGACCGCATTTCCGACGCGATCCTGGACGCCATTCTGGCCAAAGACACATCGGCGCGGGTGGCTGCGGAAACGCTGGTAAAAACCGGCATGGTCCTGGTGGCAGGAGAGATTTCCACCAAGGCCTACGTGCACCTGCCGGATCTGGTACGAAGCACCGTGAAGGAAGTCGGTTACACCCGCGCCAAGTTCGGCTTCGACGGGGACACCTGTGCGGTTCTATCCGCCATCGACGAGCAGTCTCCCGACATCGCCGGAGGGGTAAACACCGCCTACGAGGTGCGCGTCCTGGGGTCCACCGATCCCTACGACCAGGTGGGCGCGGGGGATCAGGGCCTCATGTTCGGCTATGCGACCCGCGAAACCGAGGAGCTCATGCCCCTTCCCATAACCCTCGCACACCGCCTGACCCGCCGCCTGGCCGCTGTTCGCAAGAGCGGCGCCCTTCCCTACCTGCGTCCCGATGGCAAGGCCCAGGTAACGGTCGCCTACGACGGCGACAGGCCCCTGTATGTGGAGACCGTGGTTCTTTCGGCCCAGCACGCCCCGGAGATAGACCAGGAGGAGCTGCGCGACGACCTGATAGAAAAGGTGGTCCGTCAGGCCATTCCGGCGGGGCTGCTGCGCGAAGACACCCATTTCCTCATCAATCCTTCGGGACGCTTCGTGCAGGGGGGGCCTCACGGAGACGCGGGCCTTACCGGGCGCAAGATCATCGTGGACACCTACGGCGGCGCGGTGCCCCATGGCGGCGGCGCATTCAGCGGCAAGGACCCCACCAAAGTAGATCGTTCGGGGGCCTACTACGCCCGTTACATGGCCAAAAACATCGTAGCCGCCGGCCTCGCCGAGCGCGCCCTGGTGGAGGTGGCCTACGCGATCGGCAAGGCGCGCCCCGTGGGTCTGCGGGTAGAAACCTACGGCACCGGGACCCTGACCAACGGCCAGCTCACCGAGGTGGCGCGCAAGGTATTTGACCCGCGGCCGCTGGCCATCATCGAGGAGCTCGAGCTGTTGCGCCCCATATACACCGAAACCTCAGCATACGGCCACTTCGGTCGCGACGCCTTCCCCTGGGAGGAAACCGGTCGCATCGCGGACCTGCAGAACGCCGCGGGAAGTTAGGCCTCTACGGCCTGCCGCTTGGGGGCGATAGCCATTACCCGGTTGCCCCCGGCCTGTTTGGCCCGGTACATGGCTTGGTCCGCCCGCTGAATGAGCATGTCCAGGGTGTCGCCCCGGCGGCACTCAGCCACGCCCAGACTGGCGAGAACCGGCCCCACCCCTTCGTGGGAAGTGGCCTCCAGCCCTTGGCGGACGTCTTCAGCAACCTTGCACGCCGCCGCTTCGTCGTGGTCGGGCAGGATGACGAGAAACTCCTCCCCGCCCCAGCGAATTACCCGCGCCCCCAGGGGCAGGTTGCTTTGAATGGCCGCAGCGCAGCGTTTCAGTACCCGGTCGCCTACGTCATGGCCGTGATGATCGTTCACCTTCTTGAAACCGTCCAGATCCAGCATGATGACGCTGAAAGCCTCACCCCGGTCACCCCGCTCCCGCAATAGCTGCGCCAGCAGCTCCTCACCGTAACGACGGTTGGGGAGCTGCGTAAGGTGGTCGAGGTAAGCCAGCAATCTATTTTGGGTATATCCCTCCTCAATACGCGAGAAAACATAGAGCAACATTATGTAGACGATGCCAGATATATAAAATTGAACCAAGGAATTAAACGCATTGGCATCTCTATTAAGCCAGAGTTCAGCAAACGGCGTGTTAAAAACCCCGAGCAGCAACGCCGCCAACCAAATGCCCGCCGCAATGCGCAATGCCATAGCTCGGCGGTGCAACAGATACGCCATCAAATAAAGCATGGGGAACCAGAACATGGTTTCGGTGAAGGTGTGCATTTCAGTAAGCGTGTGCCGTACCTGGTGAACCAGCATGAGAAAACCGTAGAGGGCGAGTATCAGGTAAGCGGCGTTTTCAAAATGCTGCAATCTGCCACGGCGATAAACCAGGGCGACCCCCATCCCCAGAAACGACACGAACATCAAAGGCAGGAAAAAAAGGTCAACCGGGTTGGTGGCATCGATGATGAGCTCGAGATAAAGGGCGGCAAGGCTAGCAATGGCACCCAGCAAAAGCATAGTGATAACCAGGCGCCTGCGCACGCGCTCGAACGGTGCCGAGCCGTCCCGCTCCAGCATGCTGGTGTAACCGTTGCTAGCCGTGGCGCCCTTCATCTTCCCCAACCCCGTCGATCAGCACAACACCTTTCACGTATCAAAATACTGTTAAGGCATTGTACACCCTCGGCATCATTATCAGGTGCCGTTAGAAACAGGGTGTGGGTATACCAAGTTCAGTGGATTACCCCGAGCTCACGGCCAACAGCCGCATAGCCCTCGAGCGCCCGGTCTAGCTGCTCGGTGGTATGGGCGGCGGTCACGATGTTGCGGATACGCGCGCGACCCCGGGGAACCGTCGGAAAACCGATACCAACAGCAAAAACGCCCCTTTCCAGCAGCTTGCGGCTCGCGGCGAACGCCGCAGGCGCCTCACCGAAGAGCACCGGTGTGATGGGCGTCTGGCTGCCCATGGTGTCGTACCCCAGACCGGCGAGTTCTTCCTTGAAGTAACGGGTATTCTCCCAGAGCCTGTCAATGCGTTCGGGCTCCCGCTGAATCAACTCCAGCGCCCCTACCAGCGCTCCCACCACGGCGGGCGGATGCGAGGTCGAAAACAGGTACGGCCGCGCCCGGTTAATGAGCAGCTCCCGCAGCTCGCCGGCTCCGGCCGCGTATCCCCCCACCACCGCCCAGGCCTTGGAAAGAGTGGCCACCTGAATTACGTTGGGATTTTCGTGGAAACCAAAGTGATGCACGGTGCCGCGCCCCATCTCACCCAGCACCCCGGAGCCGTGGGCGTCATCCACATAAACCAGCGCACCGTAGCGCTCGGCCAGGGGCACGATGCGGTCGAGGGGCGCCACGTCGCCGTCCATCGAAAACACTCCGTCGGTGACTATCAGCTTCAAACCATCGGTGTCATGCTCCTTGAGCAACTCCTCGAGCTGCTCGACGTCGGCGTGGCGGAAGACGTAGCGCGCAGCCTTGGTAAGTCGCAGTCCATCGATGATAGAAGCGTGGTTGAGCTCGTCGGAGAAAACGAGATCGCCCGGCTGCAAAAGCGCCCCCAGCACCCCCTGATTGGCGGTGAAGCCGGACTGCAACACCAGCGCGCTCTCCGTCCCTTTGAAATCGGCCAGCAGCCGCTCGAACTCCTCGTGGTAGGTAAAGGTACCGGCTATCGTGCGCACGGCCCCGCTACCCGCGCCCCAGGTTTCGAGGAATTCCGCGGCCCTCTCCTTCAGGTGCGGGTGATTCGCGAAACCAAGGTAGTTGTTAGAGGCCAGATTCACCACCTCGCGCCCGTTCACGCGGGTCACGGGCTCCTGCGGGGCCTGAAGTACCGGAGGCGTTATATAGAGACCTTCCTGCCGCAGCTGTTCGAGTACCGAGCGGATGCGTTCTCGCAAATTCTGGCTCATGCCTCCATTCTGCCACTAAAAAGCCCGCCCCTCCCGGGGCGGGTGTACCGTCGTTTCAGGATAGCTAGAGGTTCTTGAGGGCCTGAACCATCTTGTTGAGCGTATCGGAAGCGTCGCCGTAAACCATGTTGGTGTTGTCGGCGTAGAAGAGCTCGTTCTCGATCCCGGCAAAGCCCTTACCGCGCCCGCGCTTGAGCACGAACACCTTCTTGGCCTTGTCCACATCGAGAATGGGCATACCGTAGAGCGGGCTGCCCTCGCGCCGCGCCGACGGGTTGACAACGTCGTTGGCGCCGATCACCAGGGCTACGTCGGCGGAATCGAACTCGGAGTTGATCTCTTCCAGATCGTAAAGTTTTTCGTAGGGGATACCGGCCTCCGCCAGGAGCACGTTCATGTGTCCGGGCATGCGCCCCGCCACCGGGTGTATGGCGAACTTGACCTCGACGCCACGCTTTTCGAGCTCCTCCATAAGCTCCTTGACCTTCTGCTGCGCCTGAGCCACGGCCATACCGTACCCGGGAACGATGATTACCTTGCTGGCATAGGCCATCAAGCTGGCGGCGTCTTCGGGATCCATGGGCTTGAGGCTGCCCTCGATCTCGCCGCCTTCCTGCTCAACAGCACCGAACGCACCGAAGAGCACGCTGTAGAGGGAGCGGTTCATGGCCTTGGCCATGAGGATGGTAAGCAGCGTACCGGCCGCGCCCACCACGGTACCGGCGATGATCATGGCCGGGTTGCCAATGGCAAAACCCTCGAAACCCACGGCCAGGCCGGTAAAGGCGTTGTAGAGCGAGATCACCACCGGCATGTCGCCACCGCCAATGGGTATGGTCATGAGTACGCCGAAGAGCAGCGCCAGCAGGAAGAACCAGAGCACGACCTGGGTGGCCTGAATTCCCATCAGGTACGCTACCGCTAGCGCCACCGACAAAGCCAGCACCGACATATTTATGGGCTGCTGGTAGGGGAAGGTTACCGCGCGCGAATTGACCAAACCCTGCAACTTGGCGAAAGCCACCATCGAACCGCTGAACGAAACCGCACCGATGAGGCCGCCCAGAAGGGCCAGCACCAGCAGGCCGGCGGTCATCTCCCCGTGTCCGGCGCTGTGCCGCAGCAGCTCGACCGCAGCGATCGCACCGGCGGCGCCACCACCCATGCCGTTGTAAATGGCCACCATCTGCGGCATGTCCGTCATGGCCACCCGCTCGGCCACCACCCAGGCGAGACCGCCGCCAACAAGAATACCCACGATGATCAGGAAGAAGTTGTTCATGCCCGGCCAGGCAAAGGTGACTATGGTTGCCGCCAGCATCGCGTAACCCGCCCAAACGATGCCGCGCTTGGCGGTGGCCGGATGGCTCATTTGTTTGAGGCCCAGGATGAAGAGGAAGGCCGTAATGAAGTAAACGAGTTGAATGAAAATCTCCATGGCCTAACCCTCCTTCGGTTTACGCTCGAACATCTCGAGCATCCGTTCGGTGACCGCATAGCCGCCCGCGGCGTTGGCCGCCGCCAGGAGGACGCCAATGAAACCGATTACCAGCTCCGGGGTGGTTTCGGCGTGTCCGAGCACCACCATCGCCCCCACGAGCACGATGCCGTGGATGAAGTTCGACCCCGACATCAGGGGGGTGTGAAGCACAACAGGGACGCGGCTGATCACCTCGTATCCGGTGAACGCCGCGAGCATGAAGATATACAACGCAGCCCAGGTTCCGCCGATCATTGCGCGCCTCCTTCCACCAGTTCGCGCGTAGGCTCGTGCTTGATCTCACCGGCGTGGACCAGCACGCTCCCCGCCAGGATCTCATCGTCCCAGTCGAGTTTGAGATCGCCGTCTTCGGTGATGATGAGCTCCAGGAAGTTCTGCAGGTTCTTGGCGTACATCTCCGATGCGTGCACCGCCAGCGCGCTCGGCAAGTTGAGCGGTCCAACCACGCGCACGTCGCCCACCTGCACCGTTTCGCCCGGCTTGGTGGCCTCGCAGTTACCACCCGACTCGGCCGCCAGGTCGACGATTACCGAACCGGGCTTCATCCGCTCGACCATGTCGGTAGTCACCAGAATCGGTGCGCGCCGGCCGGGGATGTTGGCGGTGGTAATCACGACGTCGGCGGCGACGATGGCCTGTTCGACCATTTCCCGCTCTTTCTTCTTCTCTTCCTCGGTCAGTTCCCGGGCGTAACCGCCTTCGGCCTCGGCGTCGATCTCCAGCTCCAGGAACTTGGCGCCGAGACTGCGCACCTGCTCGCCGGCGGCGCGGCGCACATCATAGGCGCTTACTATCGCACCCAGACGCTTTGCGGTGGCGATGGCCTGCAAGCCCGCCACCCCGGCGCCCAGCACCAGCACCTGGGCCGGGCGGATGGTGCCGGCCGCCGTGGTCAGCATGGGCAGGAAGCGGTCGATGGTGTCGGCGGCGATCAGTGCCGCCTTGTACCCGGCCACGGTGGCCTGGCTGCTGAGCGCATCCATAGCCTGGGCGCGGGTGATGCGCGGCACGAGCTCCATGGCGAAGACGGTAAGCTTCTTGTCGCGCATCTTCGCCACCAGTTCGGGGTGACGGTGCGGGTGCATGAAGCCGATCAGCACCGCCCCTTCGGGCAGGGCGTCAATCTCGTCCTCGCTGGGAGGCTGCACCTTGAGCGCTATCTGCGTGCCTCCCAGCAGCTCGGATCTCTTTGCGGACAACCGGGCGCCCGCCTTTTCGTAGGCTTCGTCGAGGTAGTGCGCCCCCACGCCCGCGCCTTTCTCGACGGTGACGGCATGCCCCTGTTTCACGAGCTTGCCGGCGACCTCGGGCACGAGGGCGACCCGGCGCTCGCCCGGGGCTTCCTCCTTGGGTACTGCAATGTTGATGGCCATGTCTTTCCCCCTCACATCGGCATTAACCTAATGGATTATACAGAGAGGAATACGCGCTGACATGGGGCGTGTGTACCCGGTCGGTTAGGCTGGGGGCATGGACCTGTTAGCGCGCATGCTGGAACGCCGCTCGCTGCGGCGCTTTAAGGGCGGTCCGGTCCCGGAAGGCGACCTGAAGAAGATCCTCGCTGCCGCCCGTCAGGCCCCCACCGATGCCGGCGCCCAGCTTTACTCCATCCTGCGCGTCAGCGATCCCGGGCTGCGGCGCGAGCTGGCCCGTCTGGCAGGCGGCCAGGAGCACGTGGTCAGCGCCGCCGAACTATTCATACCCCTGGCCGACGTGTACCGTCTCGAGCAGCTGCTGATTCACCGCGGCAAAACGATGGCGCGCTGGCCGCGTACGGGGCTGCACTTCGCCCTCGTGGACGCCGCCCTGGCGGGCGCGCACCTGGCCGTGGCCGCCGAAGCACTCGGCTACGGCACCTGCTGGATCGGGGGCCTGTTGAACCAGCCGCTCGAGGTCGCCCGGCTCCTGGAGCTGCCAAGGGGAACCGTCCCCGTAAGCGGCCTGGTAGTGGGGGTGCCCGCCGAAGACCCCTCCCCGCGGCCGCGCCTGCCCGAAGCGCTGGTGGTGCACGAAAACCGTTACCGCAAATATCACCCGCGCGATCTCGACGCCGCTTACGCCGCCATGGCGGGAGCCAGCCGCAGGGGCGACTGGCTTCACGTGCTCGAGCGCTACTTCGCCAGCGGGGGCGCCATGGAGCAGCGCGACCCCGCCTACGGCTTGCTGGCGGCACTGCAGGGGTTCGTGGCCGACTGGCCGGTCGCGGCGGCTGCGGCTTTTGCGGAGCTGGGGTATGAAGCCGGGTCGCTGGGGGAAACGCTGGAAGAACTGCTGGAGGGGGGCTGGCGGGGAATACTCTTTGGCAGGGATGCCGGAGGAAAAATGACAGTTTGGCTCGAGCGCGAAACTAGAGCCGAGCGCGGCGAGGGAGAGACCCCCGGTGAAGCTTTGGGGCGGACTCTCAAAACCGCCCTGCCCCGCGACGAACAGGGTGATACGGCTTAATATCGGGCTAAGTATTTTTTAACCCTGCAGTTTCCATTAGAAAGATAAGGTCGCGGCTTTGTTCAACCAGCGGTCCGGACGCTGCGCCAGTTGCCACCTCCTATCAGCCGGCGGCTCCGCTTTTCCCTATCACCCCCGCCGACTCCAGCCCGTCAAGCTCGTCCACTGTCATCCCCAACGCAGCGGCCAGTACCGCACGGGTGTGCTGCCCCAGCAGCGGCGGGGCCACGGTAGGGGCGGCGGGGGTGCGGCTCATATGCTGCAAGGGGCTGGCCAGAAGCGGGGTGGGGCCCAGCCGGGCATGGGGCAGCTCCCACAGCAGCCCCCTGGCCCCGGCCTGAGGATCGGCCAGCGCTTCACCTACGTCGTTCACCGGGGTAACGGGAACTCCGGCGGCGCGCAGGAGCTCGAGCCAGACTTCCCGGTCGCGCTGGTTGAAGATGCCCTCCAGCTCCGCGACCAACTCCCGGCGGTGCTCCACCCGCCCGGCGTTGGTGCGGTAACGCTCGTCGCTACCCAGGTCAGGCCGTCCCAGCGCTTCCACCAAACGCTGAAACTGGGTGTCGTTACCCACCGCCAGGATGAACCACTTGTCCCGGGCCCGGAATGCCTGGTAGGGAACGATCTGGGGGTGGGCGTTGCCCATCCGGGTCGGGGCCCGGCCGGACATCAGGAAGGCCTGCGCCTGGTTGACCATCGCCGCTACGCCAACGTCGAAGAGGGCCAGGTCAAGGTGCTGCCCGCGGCCGCTGGCGTCGCGCTCGCGCAAAGCGGCAAGAATGCCCACCGCGGCAGTGAGACCGGTGAGCACGTCAATCCAGGCGACGCCCACCTTCACCGGCGGCCCGTCGGGCTCGCCGGTGACGCTCATGATCCCGGTCATTCCCTGCAGCGCGGCGTCGTAGCCGGGTTCGGTGGCGCGCGGGCCCGTCTGCCCGAAACCGGTGATGGAAGCATAGACCAGGCGCGGGTTCAGCTTTTCCAGGCTCGCATAGTCGAGACCGTAGCGGGCAAGATCTCCGGCCTTGAAGTTTTCTACCAGCACGTCCGCCCGCTCCGCCAGGCGGCGCACGATCCGCTGACCCTCGGGATCCTTGAGGTTGACAGCCAGGCTCTTCTTGCCCCGGTTCGCGGAGAGAAAATAGGCGCTTTCCCCCTCCTGGAACGGCGGCCCCCAGCGCCGGGTGTCGTCGCCCCAGGGCGACTCCACCTTCCATACCTCAGCACCCAGATCTGCAAGCATCTGGGTGGCGTAGGGCCCCGCCAGGATGCGGGAGAGATCCAGCACAACGAGGCCGTCCAGCGCTCCCACTCCACACACCCCCTAGCGCGCCGCCTCGAGGACTTCCTTCGACTGCAGCTTGCCCTCCTTGAAGAGGGGGAAGTCGTCGAGCCAGACGGTGGCGTCGTAGAGCACCATGTCCCAGTGAATGTCGCAACCGTGGGAGCCGCCGTAGAAGATGTCGTCCCCCAGGGCCACGTGCACGTTCCCCTGGGCCTTCTTCTCCTCCTCGAAGTCGCCGTTGTGGAGCGCTTCGGGGTTGAGCCCCAGGCCGATCTCGGCGATGTGCTTGGCGCACGGCAGGCGCGCGAAGACCGAGGCCAGCTGACGGGTGCGATTGCCGCCACCGGCGATGCGCACCACCTCGCCGCTTTCGACCTCCACCTCGAAGGGGTCGAGGCCGCGCATGCCCGCCACCGGGCCGTCGATGACGAGCTTGCCCTCGGCCGTCCCGGCGCGCGGGCGCTGGGAGACCTCGCCGTCGGAGAAGGCCGCTTCGCGCCCGGGCTCGCGGGCCAGGCCGCACTCGACGATGACCGGCTGCCCCATAACCGGCTCCTTGGTCACGCCGGCGCGAAAATCGCTGCCGCGCGGGGTTTGGATGCGGATCTCCTCCGCCTGCGCCCACAACCCGGCCACCCGCTGACCGAGGTCTTCGAGCTCTTCATAGTCCGCCGTGGCCGCACCCTTCAGGTAGTTGTCGAGCTCGCGCATGACCATCGAGAGCGCCCGGATCTTACCAGCGCTCAGCAGCTGCGCCACCTTGCGGGCGTAAGTAGGCGCGCCCGAAGCCTTGGTCACCCCGATGAGAACGTCAGAAGCGTCCAGGGCCTTTTCGATGGGGCGCGTCAGGTAGGTTGCGCGATCCCGGCCGCGGGTGGGCATCAGCGAAACCGTGAACTCGGCCCCTACCGCCTGCACCGCACCCGCAAGCGCCAGGTAGATCTCCATTTCGGTTTCGGGATCGGCCACTATCAAAACATTTTCGCCCGGTCGCACGTTGAGGTGCTGCCGGACGATTCGGTGAGCAAGATCAATCGCGTCTATGATTCGTTGTCGGTTCATGCCGCCTCCTCGGGAGGGTCGTTCGACTACCCCATAATCTGGCACAACGAAGGCGAAAATAAAAGAGGCAGCCGCCCGCAGACGCATAGTTATACCGAATCCTGTTTTCGCGGACGGATGGCGGCGCGAATTTTGCTAGATATTCATGAGCCCGCGCTGAGCACGATGAGCTCCGCCTGAGTACGGCCGACCGCCAGGTTGCGGTCTGCATCGGAATTGCTCGTACATATGCAGGTTAATCTATGCGCACCTAAACCTAAACGAATTGACCCTCTCATCCTCACGCGCTAAAGTAAATACTGGCAATGCCAAGAATATCGCCAAGGAGGTAAGCGCATGAAGAATAGCAAGTTGATCCTCGCTGCAGTACTGGGTCTGGCCCTCGCCATAGGCGCCTCGGCCAAAACCTTTGTCACCATCGGATCCGGCGGCACCACGGGTACCTACTACCCCACTGCCGTCGGCATCGCGAAGATTATCAACGAGAACCTGCCCGACGTTAAGGCCAACGCCATCTCCACCGGCGGCTCGGTCTATAACGCTGGCGCGATCCAGACCGGCGACCTGCAGATGACGATGATCCAGAACGACATCGCCTACTACGCCTTTAACGGCATCGTCGTCAAGAAGTTCATCGGCACCCCCGCCGACAAGCTGCGCGGCATGGCCACCATCTACCCGGAGCCGGTGCACGTATTCGCGCGCAAGGACTCGGGCATCACCACGATCGCCGATTTCAAGGGCAAGAAGGTCTACGTGGGTGACATCGGCTCGGGCGTCGAGCAGAACGCCAAGCAGGTGCTCGAGGCCTACGGCCTCACCTTCAGCGACCTCGGCACCGCCGTACGCGGTAAGCCCAAGCAGGCCGCCCAGCTGCTCCAGGACGGCCGTATCGACGCGATGTTCTACACCGCCGGCGTGGGCTCCAGCGCCATCGCCCAGGCCGCGCTGACCACCGACATCGTCTTCCTGCCCATCGAGTTCGCCAAGATCGACTTCCTCAAGAAGAAGTACCCCTTCTACGCCGAGATCATCATCCCCGCGGGCTCCTACAAGGGTCAGGACAAGCCCTTCCAGACCGTCGCCGTGAAGGCCACCCTGGCCGCCTCCGCCGACCTGGACGCGAACGTGGTCTACCAGATCGCCAAGCTGGTCTTCAAGGAGAAGGTCAACCAGTTCAAGGCCATCAAGCCCGTCATCGCTCAGCACTTCTCCGTGAAGAAGGCCCTCGACGGGATGCCCATCCCGCTGCACAAGGGCGCGGCCAAGTTCTTCCAGGAAGAAGGCATCGCCATTCCCGACGCCGCCAAACCCATCGACTAGCAGTCAGCATCGCCATCACGACCCCCGGCCTTGCGGCCGGGGGTATTTGTATACTGTTAGAACGTACAGACGAGTCGAGTTTGTCCCAGTCCCATTGCGAGGTGATCTATGAAACCGGAAGAATCCGATATCCGCACCGACCCCATGCCAGCAGGCGACACCGGCGACCTGGATAAGGCCGTCGAGCTGATGCAGGAGGTCGAATATGGCGCACGCGATCCCCAATCCCCCTGGCAGAAATGGCTAATATTCCTGATAGCGGTCGCCTGGAGCGCCTTCCAGGTCTGGGCGACCTGGAAGGGCAACCTGGACATTCTCATACTGGGGTCTACTCACCTGGCGTTCGCCTTTGCGCTCGCGTTCCTGGCCTACCCCTCCAAGAACCCTCCCCGGGACGCCGCCGTGGTGGTGCTGGCGGCCGGGGTAGTGCTCAATATTCTCACCAGCGGAGCATACTTTATCTGGATCGCCCTGGCGACCCTGCTGGCAGGGGCCGTGATCTGGTACTTCACCCCCAAGAAGGCCCCGCGCGACCGCATCCCCTGGGTCGACTGGGCGGTGCTGGCCATGGGCCTGGCCGGAGCGTTGTACATCATCTACGACTTCGAAGGTATCGTCCTCCAGCGCGGAGGCGTGGCCAATACCACAGATATAGTGATGGGAACCATCGCCCTCGCAGCACTCTTCCTGGCCACCATTCGCGTCGTCGGCGTTGCGCTCCTGGCCATATCCGGCGTGCTCATCCTCTACGGGGTCACCGGTCCCAAGGGCATCATCCCCATCGAGCTCCCCGACATCATTTATCTGCATTCCGGGTACCCCTGGAAGCGCATCGTCGAACAGCTGTACCTGACCACCGAGGGCATCTGGGGAACCCCGATCCAGGTTTCCGCGCGCTTCGTATTCCTTTTCGTGCTCTTCGGAGCCCTGCTTGACAAGGCAGGGGCGGGTAAGTACTTCGTGGATCTTGCCTACTCGGGTCTGGGCACCTACCGCGGCGGTCCGGCCAAGGCGGCGGTGGTGGGTAGCATGCTCACCGGCATCATCTCGGGCTCCTCGATAGCCAACGTGGTGACCACCGGTACCTTCACCATCCCGCTGATGAAAAAGGTAGGCTATCCGCCCGAAAAAGCCGGTGCCACCGAGGTGGGCTCGTCCACCAACGGACAGCTGATGCCACCGGTAATGGGCGCGGCGGCCTTCATCATGGCCGAGTTTCTCGACCTGCCCTATTACAAGCTGATCATCTACGCCGCGGTACCCGCAGTGCTCTCGTATATCGGTCTCTTCTACGTGGTGCACCTGGAAGCCCTCAAGCTGGGACTCAAGGGCCTGCCCAAGAGCGAGTTACCGCCCTTCTGGTCCACCTTCTTCTCGGGAGCCCAGTACCTGATCCCGGTGGGCTGGCTGATGTACGAGCTGGTGGGTCTGCGCCACACCCCGGAACGCTCGGCGCTCAACGCCATGTTCATGATGATCGGCATGATCGTCATGCAGCGGATCGCCCTGGCAGTGCGCGGCGACAAGGGCAACTTTGCCGATTACATCGTACCCATGGGGCTCATGCTTGCCTTCAAGCAGTACTTCCGCATGGAGTTTGAATACGCGGTGCCCATAGCCCTGGCGGTATTCGTAGTACAGGAGTGGGTGCTCGCCCTGCGGGCCAAGCACAGCGACATCGGTGCCGGTACGCTCAAGGGGTTATGGGAAGGCTTTATCGACATCGTGCAGGGTTTCGAGGGCGGCGCCCGCAACATGACCTCGATCGCCATCGCTACCGCCTCTGCGGGAATCATAGTGGGCATCGTGACCATGACCGGCCTCGGCTTCGGCCTCGCCGACATCGTCGAGGCCATGTCCGGCGGCAACATCATGCTGGTGCTGCTTATCTCCGCAGTCGCCAGCCTGGTGCTGGGCATGGGGTTGCCCACCACCGCGAACTACATCGTCATGGCCTCGCTGATCGCACCGGTAATCGCCAATCTGGCCGACAAGGCCGAGTTCGCCGTGCCCATAGTGGCCGTACACCTCTTCGTCTTCTACTTCGGCATCCTCGCCGACGATACCCCGCCGGTCGGTCTCGCCGCCTATGCCGCCGCTGCGATCGCCCGCAGCGACCCCATCAAAACCGGTATTCAGGGATTCATATACGACATGCGAACCGCCATTCTGCCCTTCATCTTCTTCTTCAAACCGGCGCTGCTGCTTATCCATCCTGAAGGGCACTGGGCATATATCGTCTACGTCGTATTCACGGCCCTGGTGGCTATGCTCCTATTCGTAGCCGGAACCCAGGGCTGGTGGCTGACGCGTGCCAACTGGCCCGAACGCATCGGGCTGCTGCTGGCCTCTTTCCTGCTTTTCACCACCCAGCGAATGCTGCACGCCATCGGCATCGACTGGCTGGCCAACCTGCCTGACTTCCTGCGCAACACCCTGGGGCTGCACGTCCTCGACGGCAACCCCGACCTGGCTTACGCGGCCATCGCCGCCATCCTCATCGCCGCCGTATTCGTGAGCCAGCGGGCGCGGATGGGTCGCGAAACGGAAGAAGAAGCCGCCTGAAGCAGGCTCCATTGTCTTTACGAGCGCTCCCACCTGGGAGCGCTCATCATTTATCGCTAGCATGAACCCATGGGGCTGCACACCCTGCACCTGGCCACCCCTGATCTCACGGCGGACCTGGGTTTCTTCCAGGTGCTGGGCTTTGCTCTCTGCGAGCTGGACAATCCCCACGCCCGCCTGATTCCCGCAAGAGGTCCGGAGCTCCGCCTGGAAGCCGCGTCGCAGCCGCTGCTGGTGCCGGTTCTGGACGGCATGGGCCCGCGCGAAGACATGGAAGGAAACCCCCTGCGCCACGAGCCGCCGCCCCGAGCTGCGGTCTCCAGGGGGCAGGGGCGGGTACTGGGCCCGGTAATACCGGTGGTGGACCTGCCGGCAAGCCTCTCCTGGTACGAGCACCAGCTGGGCATGCGCGAAATCTTTTCGGAAGCCGACACCGGCTGGGCGGAGCTGGAACACCCCGGCGGGGGGCGGATCGTGCTGGCGTTCGCGCCCGACCTGGACACCCCGGCAATGCTGGCGCTCAGCGTCCGCGACGCCGCCGCCGAGGTAGGGCGTCTGAGCGAGCACGATTATCTGCCGGTCTGGACTCGCAGCGTACCCTGGGGCCGTATGGCCGCATATGCCGCGCCCGGAGGATTGCCGGTGCTGCTGGTGGAGGCTAATAGTAGTAGCGATTGAGTTTTTGCAGGTGCTCGCTGAAAGTGCTGCTCAGGTAGAGCCTGCCCCCTGCGTGAAAAAAGTAGAAATAGGGCAGACCGGCCGCGTCGTTTCGCACCGGCCGCAGCACCGCCAGCAATGCGGCGCGCCCCGGGTTGTTTATGGGGCCCGGGGGAAGACCGGTAATCTTGTAGGTGTTATAGGGCGAGTCCGCTTCAAAATCGCCTGCACCGCGGTCCAGCTCAGGAAGCCTCTTGCCAAGGGCGTAGGCGACGGTCGGATCCGATTGCAGCGGCATGCCCGCATCAAGGCGGTTGAGAAAAACGCCGGCGATCAGGGGCATCTCTTCGGCGTCGCCTGCCTCTGCCTGAACTATTGAGGCGAGCGTAACCCAGCCGTGTACGTTCAGATCCAGGCTCCGCACCCTCTCCAGACGTTCGGGGGTAAGCTCGCGCCCGAAGCGGCGCAGCATCACGGTGACGATCAGCGCCGGCTCCGCGCCCTTGGGCAGATCGTAGGTGTCAGGAAACAAATATCCCTCAAGCGAAGGACCCTCTATATATTCGGGAATCCATTCAGCAGGCGGATCATTTACTATCTGTAAAAAGCCCCCCGCGTCAAAACCGGCCGCGTCCAGGCGCTCCGCGTAATCCACCGCGCGCCATCCCTCGGGAAACAGCAGGCGCACCATCACCGGCTTCCTGCCACCAGTGAGGTCCTCAAGCAGGCTCCTCACCCCCCGGCCCTCGAGCTGGTAGTACCCGCTTTGCAGCTTTGAAGCGGCTCCTTTCCAGCGCGCATAAAGCGCGAACGCCCGTCCCGAACGAACGAGATGGTTATCTTCCAGAATGCGCCCTACAACAGCGGCACCAGCACCACCGGGAATCTCGACGATAGCGCTGGCCCCGGTGGGTCCCAGCAGCCAGCCCGCCCAGGCTGCGGCGGCCACGGCCAGCAGCGCGACGACCGCCGGCCCCCATAGCCACAACCGGTGCTTTCGCGGCCCGGGGGAGGACGGTTGGGCACCGGTGCTCACGAACCCCCCTCGAGATAGGTTTCCAGTATAGCCACCGCCGCGGCCTCATCCAGCCTGCCTTTTTCCCGTCGCTTGTTGCGGGGCAGGTGGGCTATCCTCTGCGCTGCTACCCGGGTGGTGTAGCGTTCGTCTACGAAGCGCACCTCCAACCCCGCCGCCCCGAGCGCCGCGGCGAAGCGACGCACCTTGGCGGCCTGGGCGCCTTCCGCGCCATCGCTGCGTCGCGGCAGCCCCACCACCACCCGGGTCGTTCCCTCCGCGCGGGCGAGTTCGCACACGGCTACCACGTCGGCCGCATCCGCGCTCCTGACGATCCAGCCGCGACCAAAGGCAAAAGGGCGCCCCTCTTCGGCAACGGCTACCCCGATGCGCGCATCACCCACGTCGAGCCCCAGCACCTTCACGCTCACCATGCTAGCAAAACGAGAACACCCCCATTTGGGGTCCCTCATTCGGGGGTACCGAACCCCGCGTCCGGCATCTACCCTGAGGTTACGGAGCAACAGTCCCTTCCCCTTAATTGCTCCTGCTACTGCGCGAGAGCGCACCACCTCCTTTCCCGGAAAACGCCCGGCGCGCGCCGGGCGTTTTCCGGTGCCGCAGTCGTTTAGCCACCCTCCAGCACCGCGGGCAGGATCTCCAGGGCCGCGCTCACGTCGAATCCGCCGCCCTGAGCAAGGCGCGGCTTACCGCCGCCGCGACCGCCGGTGCGCTCGGCGAGAGCCCGCATGACCGCACCCGCGGCCAGGCCCCTCTCGACCGCCTCCGGGCTCACCTTGACGATGAGGGCACCGTCCGAGCCCACGGCCACGAGGTCGACCCCGTGGCGATCGAGCAGCTCGTCGGCCGCCTGGCGCAGCGCCGGAACGTCGAGGCCGCTGAACGCCGCAGCCAGGTAACGCCAGCCGCCGGCCTCGCGCACCTCGGCGGCGGAACCCCCGCCCAGCTGGGCGCGCGCCAGCTGCGCGGCCAGCTTCTCGTTCTCGCGGCGCAGCTGCTTGAGTTCCTGCTGCAGTTTTTCGATGCGCTGCGGCAGCCCCTCGAGGCTGGTGCCCAGCGCCCGCGCCAGCGCCGCGTCGCGGTCAAACAGGTCGCGCGCGTAGCGCACCGCCGCCTCGCCGGTGAGCGCCTCGATGCGGCGCACGCCCGCGGAGACCGCCTCCTCGGCGGTGATCACGAAGTAGCCGATCTCGCCGGTGCGGCGCACGTGGCAGCCGCCGCAGAGCTCCATCGAGCGCACCTCGGCCTCGAGGATGCCGCGGGTGTCGGGGCTGCCCTCCACCCGGACGACGCGCACGGTGTCGCCGTACTTTTCGCCGAAGAGCGCCATCGCCCCGGCCTTTTTGGCCTCTTCCAGGGGCATGAAGGTCCAGCTCACCGGAAAGTCGGCCTGGATCCAGCGGTTGACCAGCAGCTCGACCTTGCGCACCTCCTCGGGGCCGAGGGCGGCGGTGTGGGTGAAGTCGAAGCGCAGCCGGTCGGGGGCGACCAGGCTGCCCGCCTGGCGCACCTGCGGCCCCAGTACCGCCCGCAAGGCGGCGTGCAGCAGGTGGGTGGCGGTGTGGTTCTTCTCGGTGCAGCGGCGCTCGGGATCGACGATGGCGCGCACCGGCGTGCCCACCTCGAGCTCCCCCTCCGCGACCTCGACCTCGTGCAGGTGCAACCCCTGCTTGCTCTTCTTGGTGGTCACGACCCGGGCGCGGCCCCCGGGCCACTCGAGGTAGCCCGAGTCGCCCACCTGGCCGCCACCCTCGGCGTAGAAGGGGGTGCGGTCGAGGACGACCTGGCCGCCCTGGCCCGCTGCGAGCTTGTCGAGTTCAGCCTCGCCCTGGAGAATGAGGAGCACCCTGCCCTCGTCCTCCAGGCGTTCGTAACCGGTGAACTCGGTGGCGCCGTGGTTTTTGAAGACGCGCTCTAGCGCCGGGGCGGCGGCGGCGAAGACCTCGCCCGAGAAGGCGCTGGCGGCGCGGGCGCGCTCGACCTGTTCCTTCATCGCCTTTTCGAAGCCCTCGCGGTCCACCTTGACGCCGCGCTCGGCGGCTATCTCTTCGGTGAGGTCGAGGGGGAAGCCGTAGGTGTCGTGCAGTTTGAAGGCCTCCTCCCCGGGGAGGACGTCGCCCTCGCCCAGCTGCGCCAGCAGCACCTCGAGCCGGCGGATGCCCGCCTCCAGGGTCTCAAGGAAGCGCGCCTCCTCGGCGCGGATCGCCGGCTGTACGCTGGCGAGCTGCTCCTTCATCTCGGGGTAGTAGTCGCCCAGCAGTCCGGCGACGAGCGGAGCCAGCTCGTGCAGGAAGGGTTCCTTTAGCCCCAACAGGTAGCCGTGGCGCACCGCGCGGCGCAGCAGGCGCCGGATCACGTAGCCGCGCCCGGTGTTGGAGAAGGTGGCGCCGTCGGAGAGCGCGGCCACCACGGCGCGCACGTGGTCGGCGATGACGCGGTGGCTCACGCTCGCTGCGCCCTCGTAGGGCACGCCCGAACGCTCGGCCACGCGGTCGATGAGCGGCTTGAAGGTGTCGGTGGCGTAGAAGTCGGGCGCGTCCTGGAGGATGGCCGCCACCCGGTAGAGGCCCATGCCGGTGTCAATGTTCTTCTGCGGCAGGGGCTCGAGCACCCCCTCGCCGGGAATGGGGCCGGAACGGTTGAACTGGGTGAAGACCAGGTTCCAGATTTCCACGAAGCGGTCGCCGGAGCCGGTGTTAGGCCCGGTCTCGTCCTCGCTGCCGAAACCGGGGCCGCGGTCGTAGAAGATCTCACTGCAAGGGCCGCAGGGGCCGTTGGGACCCTCGCTGATGGCGTTCGCCGGCCAGAAGTTCTCGTCCTCGTCCCAGCGGCTGATCCGCTCTTCGGGCACCCCCACCACGTCGCGCCAGATGGCGTAGGCCTCGTCATCGTCCTTGTAAACGGTGACGTAGAGGCGGTCGGGATCGAGCCCCAGCCACCTGGGGTCGGTCACGAACTCCCAGGCCCAGGCGATGGCCTCCTTCTTGAAGTAATCACCGAAGGAGAAGTTGCCCAGCATCTCGAAGAAGGTGTTGTGGCGGGCGGTGCGCCCGACGTTTTCGATATCGCCGACGCGCAGGCATTTCTGGCAGGTAACCACCCGGCGATGCTCGCCCTCGTGGCCGGGAAACACCGGCCTGGCTCCCATAAAGTAGGGTTTGAGCGGCGCCATGCCGGCGACGATGAAGAGCAGGGTGGGGTCGTCCTCGGGAATGAGGCTGAAGGGCGGCAGCCGCAGGTGCCCCTTCTCCTCGAAGAAGCGCAGGTATTTTTCGCGAATTTCGGCGGTCGTCATCAGCGGGATTATACCGCGCTCTACTTTTATTCACCCGCTTTCAGGCTAGACTTTTGCGGTGGAACTGACAGTTCTGGTCTGGCGCAACCTGACCGCCCGCCTCACCCGCAGCCTCTTCACCTGGCTGGGCATCGCCGTGGCCACCGCCTCGATGGTGCTCTTCCTCTCGTTCGGCGAGGGGCTGCGCCAGGCGCTGGCCACCGAAATGGGCAACTTCGGCCCCCAGATCCGGGTCGTGGCCGAGGGCACCGACGCCTTCAGCCCGCCGCTGCCGGAACTGCCGCCGGAGATGCTGGGGCAGATCGAGGCGCTGGCTCCCGAGCTGGGCATCCAGAAGATCATCCCCGCGG
This sequence comes from Thermaceae bacterium, assembly GCA_027067955.1. Lineage (GTDB taxonomy): Bacteria > Deinococcota > Deinococci > Deinococcales > Marinithermaceae > Oceanithermus. The sequence continues at coordinate 33,091 of JAMOUW010000054.1, read as the reverse complement.
TGGTGATGTTCCGCGGCGGCTTCGACCCCGCCACCAGCTTTCTCTTCTACGGCCTGCCCGAGGGCGCGGACCCGCGCGACTTCTACCCGCCCGCCCGGGTGGCCGCGGGGCGCATCGACCCCCACCCGGACGGCGCCGTAGTAGGCGCAAAGAAGGTAGAGCTGAACCGGCTGACGCTGGGCAAAAAGCTGCGCCTCAGCCGCGATGTAACCGTGCCGGTGGTGGGGGTGCTCGAGCCCGCTGGCAGCATGGTGGACAGCTTCATCTTCGTGCCGCTGGAAACCCTGCAAACCGTGCTCGGTACCGAGAATTACGGGGTATTCCTGCTCCTGCTCGATCCCGGAGCCGACGTGGACGCGGTAGCCGCAAAGCTGGAGGCAGCCATCCCCGGGATCGACGCCCAGAGCACCACCGAGGCCATCAAGTTCGCCGAACGGGCGCTGCGCATCGGCGACCTGATCCGCTTCGGCATCAGCCTGGTGGCACTGATAGTGGGCGGCCTGCTAGTCGCTAACACCGTGATGATGAGCGTCTACGAGCGCACCCGCGAGTTCGGGGTCATGCGCGCCATCGGCGCCCGCCGCCGCTTCATCTTCGGTCTGGTGCTCGCCGAAGCGCTCTTCCTGGCGCTCGCAGGCGGGCTGGCCGGAGTGCTGGCGGGAATCGCCGGCTCGGCAGTCATCAACCTGTATACCCAGCAAGCCGTGGGGCTGGCGCTTTCGGCGGTCACTCCGCGGCTGGCGCTGTTTTCCATGGGAATCGCGCTGGCGCTGGGTCTGATCGCCGGCCTGCTGCCGGCGCGCAACGCCAGCCGCATCCCCGTTACCGAAGCCCTGGGGAGGATCTGATGCTGCGGGCGCAAAACCTGAGCAAACGCTACCGCCAGGGCAGCGTGACCGTGACCGCCCTGGAGAACTTCAGTTACGACTTCCCCCCCGGCGCCACCGCGGTGGTGGGGCCCAGCGGTTCGGGAAAGACGACCCTGCTCAACCTGCTGGCGGGCTTCGACAGGCCCAGCAGCGGCGAGGTTGTCCTGGCGGGAACGCGCATCGACCGGCTGGGCGAGGACGAGCGGGCCGGGGTGCGGCTCCAGAGCGCCGGCTTCGTCTTCCAGAGCTGGAACCTGCTGCCCACGCTCACCGCACTCGAGAACGTGGCCTTCCCGCTGCTGCTGGCCGGAAGGCGGCCCGCCGCGCGGCGCGAGCGCGCCCTGACCCTGCTGGAACGGGTGGGGCTTGCGGGCCGCGCGAACCACCGCCCCAACCAGCTCTCCGGCGGCGAACAGCAACGGGTGGCCATCGCCCGCGCCCTGGCGCTCGAACCAGCAGTGCTCTTCGCCGACGAACCCACCGGCAACCTGGACTCGGCCGCCGGTCGCAAGGTGCTGGAACTGCTGCTGGAACACGCCTCCGGAGAACGCCGGCTGGTGCTCGTCACCCACGATCTCGAAATCGCGGGTCTCGCGGACCGGGTGCTGAGCCTGCGCGACGGCCGGCTCGCCGGGGTGAGCGAGCGCCCCCCTGGCTGAAAAGCCACCCCTCTCAAGGTCTGGGTTCGACCTCAAGACCGGACCGCTTGGCCTGGTACATTCTGGCGTCGGCTATCTTTATCAGCTCATCGGGATCGCTGGTGTCTTCGGGGGTGGCCGCCGCGCCGATGTTGACGCCCACGCATACGTCCTCTATGCAAACCGCTTCGATGGCGCGCGCGTAACGCTCGGCCGCCCGGGCCGCACCCATCAGATTGGTGTGCGAAAGAAGAACTGCGAATTCGTCCCCGCCCCAGCGGCATACCTGGTCCCCGTCGCGGGTGGAGTCCCGGAGCACCTTGCCCACCTGCATCAGCACCCTGTCCCCGGCGGCGTGACCGAAGCGGTCGTTTATTTCTTTGAATTTGCTCAGGTCCATTATCAGAATTGCCATCGGATAGCCATAACGCTCGGCGTTCCGCCAGATGGCGCTGAAGCGGCGGTCGAAGGCCCGGCGGTTGGGCAGCCCGGTTAGCGGGTCGGTGTGGGCGGCGCGCTCGAGCAGGTTGCGGTAGTGCTGCTCGTGCAGCAGCAGCGCCGCCTGCTGGGCGAATACGCGCGCCGCTTCTATGGACTCGTCGTCGAAGGCCTCGGGGTCGGAAAAGGAATCGATGTTGAGCAACGCCAGCACCTCCCCCTGGTAAACGATGGGGAGACTCAAATTGGCCTTTATCTCGCGAACCCGTCCCGCACGATCGATGACCTCGATAGGGGCGGTCTTGTAGCTGGCCTCGGCGATGTCCTGCCTGGTGGACGAATATACCCGCGGGTCGCCCCGGTTCCAGGCATCCACCCCCGCCGCATACCAGGCGTCGCGCACGTCCTCGATGGTGAAACGAATTTCGCGCAAGCCCTCAAGGTCGTACCCGATCACCGAGGTATACTTGAAATCACCTTCCGTAGTACGCACGATCAGGCTGCCTGCCTCGCCTCCGGGAACCAGACGGACGGCGTACTCCAGCAGACGGTCGTAGGCGTGTTCGATGTGCGAGTGAAACACCTCGCGCTCCAACCGCAAAAGCGCGTTCATGCGCTCGCGGGTGAGGAACTGCTCGGCCATCAGCCCCAGGCCGCGAGCCACCACGATGATGAAATCCCGTTCCGCCTCGGTCCAGGGGCGCACCTTTTCGTCCTGCACCACCAGCACTATGCGGGCGCGCTTCTCGCCCGATACCGGCACGAAAGCCAGCGCCCGGTAGCCCGCTCGGTAAACCGAGTCGACCTTGCGATCGAAGGCTCCGTAATCTTCTATGAAAAGCGGCTGGCGTTCGATATAACTCCGCCAGACACCGCCCCAGCCGGCGGAAAAACCCTCTTTCAACCGTTCGCGTTCCAGCTCGCTGAGCCTGCCTACCATGGCCAGCGGCTCGAACCTGCCGCCGCGGAAGATCATGACCAAACCCGAGGTGACCCCCAGCACCGGGATGAGCAGCTGGATCACTTTCTCGGCGGCTTCGGCGAGGCTGCGGCTGGAGGCCAGGGCCGTCATAAGCCGGCTGAACTGCTCGGCCTCGCGGTTTTCCTGGAGACGGCGGCGCACCAGGCATACCAGATCGCTAAGCATCTGCACCAGATCGCGCTCGTCATCGGCAAGTGCGTCCGCAAGCTCGATGCAGAGCACATAGCTATCGCAAACGGGTACCAAAAACCGTCCCCGCACCCCCGCGCCAGGGGCGGAATACACCGGGGCGCCCGCCTCGGCCACCCGCAAGACGTCAGCGAGGCAATCCGCACGCTCGCAGTCCCCCGCCACCCTGACGGCCTCCCCGCCGTCCATGCGCAGCACACAGGCGCTGCTGGCGGGCCCCTGCTCGAAAAAACGCGGCATCCGCTGCAGCAACTCTTCGGGATCCTCGAAGCGGGCCGCCTGCCGCGAGGCCTGCAAGACCGCCCGCACGAGCTCGCGCGTCCGCGTCTGGCGCGCCCGCGTAGCATCGGCGCGGCGCTTCAGATATTCCCCCCCGAGCGCGATCAGCACCAGCCCGACGGCGTCCAGCCAGCCGCCCGGAGCGTGCAAGCCCAGAGCATGGTAGCCGCCCACCAGCAGCGCGACCGCCAGCAAGCCCGCGACAACCCCCCACAAGCGTGCGGCCATGAAGACCGCAAAGGCGCCGAACGTTACCGCCGGCGTCCAGAGCCCCAAAGCGAGCAGAAAGGCGGCCGCTAGGCCGGGAACCCATGATACGCGCATTTCCTGTATTTTAACCGCCTTCTGCGATCGCGGTAGAAAAAGCTCACAACGTCCGCAGCTGCGAGTTCCGGCGTCCGCCCCAGCGCGGCCGGTGGGCGCCGTCGGGAAGGAGCTCGAACGCGTTCACGTCGTCGGCCAGCTGGGCCCTGAGCAGCCGCAAGAGCTTCCCCTTTATTCCAGGGTCTTCTATCGGGAAGAAAACCTCGAGGCGGCGGTCAAAATTACGCTCCATCCAATCCGCGCTGGACGCCCAGAGTTCCCAGTCCCTGGCGGTCCTGAACGCGGCCAGGCGGGCGTGCTCCAGATAGCGCCCCACCAAACTCACGGCCTCAACGCGGGGATGCAGCTCGGTAAGCGTGGAACGCACGAGCAACCGCACCCGCGCGCCGCGGCCGGCGGCGCGGGCCAGCGCCCGCAAAAGGCGGGCGTCTGTCAGGTGGTTGACCTTGACGATAATCTCGCCGCGCGCGGCAGCCGCCGCGGAGATCCTGGCGAGCAGCAGCTCCCGGGCAGCGGGTCCGCTGGCCAGGTGTTGCAAAACCGGCGCACGCCCCGCGGCCAGCGCTTCGAAGTACGCCGCCACGTCGGCGGTAAGCGGTGTACGCGCGGTGAAAAACGACAGATCGGTATAAAGCCGTCCATTACGGGGATTGTAGTTTCCGGTACCCAGGTGGGCGAAGCGCTCGCTCCCGGTTTCCACCAGGAAAAGCTTGGCGTGCACCTTGGCGCCCGGAGGGTAGTCGAGCACCCGCACCCCGTGCCCCTCGAAGTGCAACCGCCAGTAAAGATTCACCAGCTCGTCAAAGCGGGCCCTGCCCTCGAGCAGAACCTCCACCTCCTTGCCGCGGTCGGCAGCCTCGATGAGCGCATCCAGAATGGGGTTATCGCGTCCGACCCGGTAGAGCGTGGCCCGGATCCGCCGCACCCCGGGGTCGCGCGCCGCGGCCCGCGCGAAACCTATCATCTGGGTGTAGTCGTCGCGGGGATGGTAAAGCGCCACGTCGCGCTCGCGCAGGCAGGCAAAGGGATCGCGCGAAAACCCGCGCCGCCGGCGTGCCCGCAGGGGCGGAAAGTGCAGCCCGGGAGCCCCGATGTCCGCCAGCTCGAAAAGGGCGCGCAGATCCAGCGGGGGAGGCGTTTCGAACACTTCGAGGTCCAGCAGGCCCAAACTGCGAGCGATCGCCGCGCGCCAGGGAAAACCGGCCTCCAGCTCCAGCCGCGCCGGTGCCCCATCGAGCCGCGTTTCCAGGGCCAGCGGGAGTTCTTCCCAATCCATGCGCACGGCCTCTAACTGGGCGATGCGCGTCAGGCGCAGCTCGTACATGGGCATCGTTTCGGGAAGAAAGAGGTCGCTGCGTGCTCGCATCAGCGCCCCCAACCGTACGAAAGCGCCGGGGCGGCCGGGCACGGGCAGGAAACGCCGCTGCGCTGGCTGGCGCAGCAGGTAACGCAGGCGCCGGTGACCCGCCGCAAGATAGAGCGCTCCCGAAGACAGATCCTGCACCTGCGCGGCATCAAGCAGGTCGGTTTTGGGGGCCACCTCCTCTGCCAGATAAGCGCCGAAATAACGGGATTCGGTAACCCCCAGCTGGTCGGGTTCCAGCAGGCGTATCCCCGCCGCCTCCAGCTGGAGCCGCAGCTCGGCGAAAAGGGCTCCGGCCTCGCGCACGTACTCCTGCACCTCGCGCAGCAGGGCGCGGTAGTCGCGCGGCACGCGCGGGCGCTCGCGCGAGGCGCGAAACATCCGGTATACCCGGGCGGAAAAGAATTCGTCCGTGTTGGCGGCAAAGATGGCCAGATAGCGCAGCTTCTCCAGCAACGGCACGTCTTCGCGCCGGGCGGTGAGCAAAACCCGGTGGTTGAAACGGAACCACGAGCGTTCGCGGCTGAGCTTCACCGGCGACCTCCCCGCGGTAGGGTGGAAGTATGGAACGCGTGGGCATCGTGGACCTGGGCTCCGGCACCGCACGGCTGGTGGTCTACGCCTACGAACCGGGAAGCCACTACCGTCTCGTCGACGAGATGCGGGAACCGGTGCGCCTGGGTCAGGGGCTCGCCGCCAGCGGGCGGCTTGCGCCCGAGGCGGTAGTGCGGGCGCTCTCTTTCCTCTCCGCCGTGCAGGACTACGCCCGCGCCACCGGGCTGGAGCAGCTCGACATCTTCGCCACCAGCGCGGTGCGCAGCGCCGCCAACGCCCGCGAATTGCTGGAACCGGCGCGACGCATGGGGCTGGAGGTACGCGTTCTCGAGGGGGAGGAAGAGGCGCGCTACGGGGTGCTGGCGGTCACGGCCGGGTTCGATTTCGAGGATGCCTGGGTAATGGACCTGGGCGGCGGCAGTGCCCAGCTGAGCCTGATGCGGGAACGCGGGTTCGCGCATGGAAACGCCCACCCCCTGGGAGCGGTGAGGCTCGCGGAGCGCTTTTTCAAGCACGATCCCCCCAAACCGCGCGAGGTGCAGGCGCTCGTGGCCGAGGTGGAAAACCGCCTGAGCGGGGTCATCCGCGGACTGCGCGAGCAACCCCTGCCGCTGGTCGCCATGGGCGGTACGGTGCGCAACCTGGCGCGGGCGGTGCAGCGGGCCCGGCGCTACCCGCTCGAGCGCCTGCACGGTTACGCCCTGAGCACGCGCGACCTGGACAAATTGAGCCAGCGCCTGCTGACCCGGCGTGCCTCGGAGCGCAAGCGCATTCCCGGCATCTCGCCAGACCGTGCCGACGTAATCGCCGCCGGGGCCCTCGTATATCGCACCCTCATGCGCACCGGCGGCCTCTCCGAGATCTGGATCTCGGGTCTGGGGGTGCGCGAAGGCGCCTTCTTCCGCCACTTTCTGCCGCCGCCCCACCGCCCCGCCTGTGTACGAGAACTTCACCTCGCCAATCTGGCGGCCCGCTTTCCACAATCTCGCGCGCATATCCAAAGTGTACGCGACCTCGCCGCCCGCCTCTTTACGGCTCTGGCCCGGCATTTTGGGATGAAACCCGGCGACGCCCGGTTACTCGACGCCGCCGCCCGCCTGCACGACATCGGGCTGGTGGTAGATTTCTACGATCACCACAAGCACGGCGCCTACCTGGTCCTGCAGCACACGCTGGCCGGCTGGAGTCATCGCGAACAAGCACTGCTAGCGCTGCTGGTGCGCTATCATCGCAAAGGTCGCCCGCGCCCGGGAGCACTGGAGTCGCTGCTCGAGCCCGGCGACGCCGAGCTGCTCCTGCGTCTGGCGGCCATACTGCGCCTCGCCGAACACCTGGAGCGCGCCCGCAGCGGACGCGTTAAAAGTCTGGATGTTACCATCCGCGATGGGGAGGTCATCCTCGAGGTGAGCGGTCCCGAAAACCCCTGGGTGGAGGTATGGGAAGCCCAGAAAGACGCCGCCCTGTTCGAAAAGGCTTTCGGTTCAAGACTGCTGGTCCGGGGGCGCTAAAAGCCGCCGCAACACCCCGGGTGTTAGCAGGTAGCGCGCCTCCACACCGCCGCGCCGCATCCGCAGGGCAAGCAGGCCCGACTTCTTAAAAGCAAAAGCGGGCGCGCGTTCCGCATCGCCAGCCAGCAACTCAGCCGCCACCTGGCTCAGTTCGGGTTCGTGGGCCACGACCGCCACCGTCCTTCCCCGTACCAACAAACGGTCCAGCAGATCGGCGCGCCAGGGTCCGGCCAGCTCCGGCTCTGTGGCCACCATCTCGGCCAGCGGAGCCAGGAAGTCGGCGGTCTGGCGCGCCCGCAGCAGCGGGCTGGTCCAAAGCAGGGCGTAACGGACCTCCAACCGCTCAAGGACCAGCTTCAACCGCTGCGCCTGCTCGTTTCCCGCGGGGGTAAGGGCGCGCTCGCCATCGGGCAACCCCTCGCGGCGCGGCTGGGCGCGGGCGTGGCGGATCAGGTGCACCTCGGTCATCAGCCAAACCGCCCGGTAATATAGGCCTCGGTGCGCTCGTCCGCAGGATTGGTAAACAGGCGTTCGGTCGGACCGAACTCGATCATCTCGCCATCCAGAAAAAAGGCGGTGCGGTCCGACACCCGGGCCGCCTGCTGCATGTTGTGGGTCACTATAACGATGGTGACCTGCTCCTTGAGCTCGCCCAATAAATCCTCGATCGCCTGGGTGGAGATGGGGTCGAGCGCGCTGGTAGGCTCGTCCATCAGCAGCACCTCCGGCTCCACCGCCAGCGCCCGGGCAATCGAGATCCGCTGCTGCTGCCCCCCCGACAAACCCACGGCCGGGTCGTTCAAGCGATCCTTGACCTCGTCCCAGAGCGCCGCGGCCTTGAGCGAACGCTCGGCCACTTCCCTGAGACGGTCGCGTTCTCTGATCCCCACCAGCCGCAAACCGGCGACCACGTTCTCGAAAATGCTCATGGTGGGAAACGGGGTGGGACGCTGGAAAACCATACCCACGCGCCGGCGAATCACCACCGGGTCCACGCCCGGGGCGTAGACGTCCTCGCCGTCGAGCAGGACCCTGCCCTCGATACGCACGATCGGGTTGAGGTCGTGCATGCGGTTGAGCGCCCGTAAGAAGGTGGTCTTGCCGCAGCCGGAAGGACCTATCAGCGCGGTGATCTTGCGGTCGTAGACGGGGAGGCTCACCCCCCGCACCCCGGCGTTCTTACCGTAGTAGACGGTCAGGTTCTCGGTTTCCATGCGCAAAGCTTCCAACGCGGATCCTCCCTCTAGCCCCGGCGCATGGCCCGGCGCGCCAGGTAGTTGGTCGCCATCAGCAAGAGCGCGAGCAGCAGAGCCGCTCCCCACGCCTGTCTGATCCAGTCTTCGTAAGGTGAGATGGCGTATACGTATATTTTCAGCGGCAAACTGTCCATCGGCCCCAGCGGATCGAAGGACAGAAAGGGGTTGCCGAAAGCGGTGAAAAGCAGCGGCGCCGCCTCCCCCGCGGCCCGCGCCAGCGCCAGCAGCAATCCGGTCACTATGCCCCCCCTGGCCGCGGGCAAAATCAGGCTCAGCGTCACCCGCCAGCGCGGCAGCCCCAGGGCCAGGCCCGCCTCGCGCAACTCCCAGGGCAGGATACGCAACACCTCCTCGGTGGCGCGCATGATGATGGGAATCATCAGGATGGCAAGCGCCACCGAACCCGAAAAGGCCGAGAATCCACCCATGGGCACCACCACGAGCACGAAGGCGAACAGGCCCATCAAGATCGCGGGAATGCCGCCGAGAACATTGGCCACGAGCCTGAGCGGCCGGTTCAGGGGATGGTCGGGGTATTCCGCCATTAAAATCCCTCCGCCCAGCCCTAGCAAACCGCCCATGGCCAGCGCCATCAGGTCGATTACGAAGGTGCCCACGATGGCCGGCAGCATCCCGCCCCCGCCCTCACCCGGCGGAGCAGGCGGCTTGGTGAAGAAATCCCAGTTCAAAGCGCCTATCCCCTGGGTAAAGACGTGCAGCAAGATGAACCCCAGGGGCAGCAATACGATCAGCGTGCCCAGGTAGACGAAGACCACCATGATCCGGTCACGCAGGTAGCGGCGGCGCAGATTCATTTGCGACCCTCCCCCACGCTCATACGCCGCAGGATGAAGTCGGCCACCAGGTTGACCGCCAGCGAGAGCAGCATGAGCAAAAAGCCCACGGCCAGCAGGCTCGAAAGCTGCAGCCCGCCCTCGGCCTCGGCGAACTCGTTGGCGATGACGCTCGCCATCGTGGCCGCAGGCCCGAAGACGCTATAGGGAAGCTGCCCCGAGTTGCCGATAAGCATGGTAACGGCCATCGTTTCGCCTATCGCCCGCGCCAGGGCGAGAATGACCCCGGCGAAAATGCCACCCCGGGCGTAAGGCAGCACCACCCGCCGCACCACCTCCCAGCGGGTCGCGCCGAGAGCGTACATCGCCTCGCGCTGCGAGCGCGGCACCAGGCGGATGGCGTCCCGCGCCAGCGAGGAAGCATAGGGCACGATCATCAGGGCCAGCACCAGCACCGCCGAAAGCATGCCGATGCCCGTGGGGGGACCGAGCACCCCCATGAGCGCCGGGGCATGTTCGGCGCTCCAGAGAAACAGCGGCTGTTCGACGTGATCGCGCACCAGCGGCACCAGCACGAAAATTCCCCAAAGGCCGTAGACGACGCTGGGCAACGCCGCTAGCAGGTCTATGAGATAAGCCACCAGTTCACCCAGCCAGCGCGGGGCGTATTCAGCCACGGCGATCGCCGCCGCCAGCGCGGGCAGGAATGCCAGCGCCAGGGCGACGGCGCTGGTTATGAGTGTCCCGACGAGGAACGGCCAGGCGCCAAACTGTTCCGCAACCGCATCCCAGGCCGTACCGCGCAGGAATCCCCAGAACCCGAAGGCCCGGAACGCCTCCCGGCCCCCAAAGCCCAGCTCCCACGCCATCAGCGCGGCGACGAGCATGACCGTCAGACCCAGTACCACCAGCAATGCTGTGAAAACGCGATCCCCCGGTTTTCCGTATATCTTGCTTCGCACGCTTCCCCCAGGTGCGCCCGCCGCGATGACGCTGCAGCGGGCATGAGGCGGTTTCTAAATTTTACTTCGGTATCACCGCTTCGCCCCGGTAAAGCAACCCGGCCAGATTGGCTTCGCTGGCCCGCACCGCCACCTCTGGCAGCGTCGCGTAGTGCAGCGCCTCGTTGAATTGCTGTCCGTCATGAATTATCCAGTCAAGCAGCGCAGCGAGCGCCCTAGCTTCGGCGGCCGACTTGACCGCCCGGTTCTTGTCGAGATCCCGGTAAACCAGGATCCAGGTGAAGCTGGCAATGGGATAGCCCTCCGGCGCCGGCGTATCGGTGAGCGAGACCCGGGTGTCGGGCGGAAAATCGGGCAGTTCGGCGGCCGCCCGCAACGATGCGAGGTCGGCGCGCACGAACTTACCGGCGCGATTCTGCACCGCGCCGTAGGCGATCTCATTCTGCACGGCGTAAACGAGCTCATTGTACCCGAGCGCGCCGGGAATCTGGCGCACCAGACCGGCCACGCCCTCATTGCCCTTTCCTCCCATGCCCGCAGGCCAGGACACGCTTTTGCCCACGCCCACCCTCTTTTTCCATTCGGGCGAAACCTTGGCCAGGTATTCGGTCCAGATGTAGGTGGTGCCCGAACCGTCGGAACGCCGCACTACGGTTATGGGCAGCGGGGGCAGCTTTACCCCCGGGTTCAGCGCGGCCAGCGCGGGATCGTTCCACTTACGAATCTTGCCCAAAAAGATGTCGGCGAGCACGGGCCCGGAAAAGCGCACGGCGGCACGAACCCCGGGGAGGTTGTAGGTGGGCACCACGGCGCCAAGGGCGGTGGGAACGTGGATGACCCGGGTACCCCGCTTCTGCTCGAACTCGGCGAGTTTTTTATCGGTGAGCGGCGCATCGCTGGCGCCGAAATGAACGGTTCCCGCGAAGAGCTGGCGAATACCGCCCCCGGAACCTATTGACTGGTAGTTGACACGTACGCCGGTGGCCTTGTGGTAAACACTGAAATACTTTGCATAGAGCGGGTAGGGAAAGGTGGCTCCGGCACCGCTCAAGGTCACGCCCCGGGCAAAAGCCGCGGCGAGCAGCAGCATCATGACCAGGATTACGATCTTCTTCATCGCACAGTCCTCCTCTTCAAGGATGCAGCCTGATTGTCAGGGCAGCGTCAGCCCTCGTCCGCACTCGAGCTCTCCAGCTTGCCGGTAAGCCAGAAGAAAACCCGCTCGGCGATGTTTTCCAGGTGATCGCCGAGCCGTTCGTAGCTCCGGGCGACGCGCATGAGCGTAAGTGCGGTGGAAAGGGTGCGCGGATCCTCCATCATGTAGGTCAGCAATTCGCGTACGATCTGCTCGTAGAGATCGTCTACGTCGTCGTCCACCTTCAGCACCTGCTGCGCAGCGTGCAGATCGCGCTCGGCGATCGCCTTGGCGAGCAGGTCCAGCATGCTCTCGATGCGCTCGGACATCTCGGCCAGGGTAATGTACTTCTTTAAAGGCGGTCCCGCCGCCAGGGCCAGGGCGTCCTCGGCCACGTGAGCGGCGTAGTCGCCGGCGCGCTCCATGTCGGTAAGCGCCTTGAGCACCGTGGCCAGAAAACGCAGGTCGCGGGCCACCGGTTGATGGCGGGCGATCGCCGCCAGCACCTCGTTCTCGACCTCAAGCTCCAGGGTGTCGACTTCGCGGTCGAGCCTGACTGCCGCCTTGGCGCTTTCGACGTCCTGCTCCACCAGCCCCGCGGTGGCGAGTTGCAGCTCTTCGCGCACCAGGCTGACCATACGCAGAAAATGTTCGGTTATCCGGTTCAGATCGCGATCCAGTGCTTCACGCATGCTCTTCTTCCCCCTCCTCCGGTATCGTTACCCCGAAAACGTTGCCTTCGCCCGACCTGCGCCCATAGGCCTCCCCGCCCCAGCCGCGGGCTATCCTCCGCACCAACGCCAGCCCCAACCCGCTGCCGCGGATCCCCGCAGCGTGCAAACCGCGGCGTCCGGGAACGAAAAGGCGCTCGTAGTCGCCGAGTTCCCCGCCGCCGTCCACGACCTCGAGCGCCACCACCCCCCCATCGCTGCGCGTGCGCACCCGCACGGGCGGGCGACCGTAGTGCAATGCGTTTTCCACCAGGTTGAGGAGCACCTGAAAAACCCGGTCGCGGTCCACGGTGACAGGATGCCGGGTATCCCACAGCACCTCCCCCGCCTCGGGGAGCAACCGCTCCAGCCGTGACCGCAGCTCGTCGGGGCGCCAGGGGGGCGTGCGCTCCCGGCCCTGCCCCTCCACCAGCCGTAACAAGCGTTCCACCTCGGAGCGTAGCAGCATGAGCGCCCGGTCACGCTCCTCGCCCCCGCCCGAATCGCCCGCCAGAACCTCCACCAGCCCCGCCAGGCCTGCCACCGGTGTGCGAAACTCATGGGCGAGCATGCGCCTTTCCTGTTCCAGCACCGCGCGCTCGCGTTCCGCTTCGGTAACGTCACGCAGGAAGAGCCGTTCCCCTTCAACCCTGGCCTCAACCCGGCGACCGTGCAGCGCCAGCCGTACCACCCCACCCGATTCCAGCAATTCCAGCAGGCGGTGATGTCGCAACAGCAGCGCCGCCGGCCTGCCGACGGCCCGCTCGATGCCGGCATCGAGCATCCGGGCAGCTGCGGGGTTGAGATAAGCGACCCTGCCGCCCTCGAATAAAACCAGCCCCTCCGCGGCCGCGTTCCACGCCTCCCGCCAGGGGTTCACGGCTCCTCCGTGAAACGGTAGCCCCGACCGCGTACCGTTTCTATCCAGCCGTCACCCAGTTTCTCCCGCAACTGGGCTACGTGCTGGTCCACCGTGCGCGCCGTGCCCCGAAAATCTCCACCCCAGACCCTTTCAATCAATTCCCCGCGGGCGAACACCCGGCCGGGCCGGCGCCCCAGAAATGCCAGCAGGTCGAACTCGCGCCGCGTCAGGGGAACTTCCTCCCCCGCCAGCGACACCCGCGCCCGCTCGAGATCTATCCGCAGTTCTCCCCGCTCCAGCACCCGGCGGCCGCGCGCGCGTCGCAACAGCGCCACCAGCCGCGCGGCAAGCTCGGCCGTAGAAAAGGGTTTGGTCAGGTAATCGTCGGCGCCGCCGAGCAAGCCTTCCACCCGGTCACGCTCTCCAGCGCGCGCCGTGAGCATCAGCACCGGTAGCTCCTCGTAACGTGGCGTCCGCCGCAGGCGGCCCAGAAAAGCGAGACCGTCTTCGTCGGGAAGCATCCAGTCCAGCACCAGGACGTCCGCCCTTTCGAGCAACTCCCAGCCCGTAGCCGCGTCGGCGGCGGCGAGCACCTCGAACCCGGCCTGACGCAGACCATGCTCCAGCACAAAACGCAGGCTGGCTTCATCTTCCACCACCAGGACCCGGGCCATCCCTCCTTCAGTCTACCCGGGGCTATCGCAGCCCGGCGTAAGCATGACCCGCCAGCCGCGGCGAGCGCGATAGGCTGGGGTATGCGACTTACCACCTGGGGAGCCTGCGGTACGGTAACCGGCAGCTGCCATCTGCTGGAACATCAGGGGTTCCGGCTCCTGCTCGACTGTGGTTTGTACCAGGGCGAGCCCGAAAAAGACAACTACGGACCCTTCGGCTTCAAACCCGCCGACGTGGACGCGGTATTGCTCAGCCACGCCCACCTCGATCACGTCGGGCGTGTTCCGCGGCTTTACCGCCAGGGATACGGCGGTCGTGTCTACGCCACAGCGCCGACCCTCAAGCTGATCCGGCCTCTTCTCGAGGACGCCCTCAAGCTCATGAAGGAAGACCGCAAACGCGCCCGCCGCAAGGGCCTGCCCGTACCAGAAATTCTCTGGGACGAGGCCGACGTGCGCGCCCTGATCGAGCGCAGCAAGCCCCTTCCCTATTACAGCCCGCGCAAGATAGGACCCTTCCGGGCGGGTCGTGCTCAGGAACGCCGGTCATCTGCCCGGCAGCGCCTTCGTGGAGGTTCGGGCCGGCGGGCGCACCCTCGTCTTTTCGGGGGACCTCGGCAATCGTCGCAAGGAAACCCTGCCCGATCCCGACTATCCGCGGGTGGCCGAGCTGGTGCTGAGCGAATCGACCTATGGCGACCGGCCCCACCGTCCCTTTCAGGCCACCCTCGTCGAGTTCGCCGAGATACTGGCGCGCACCCTCGAGGCCGGGGGCAGGGTGATCATCCCCTCATTCGCGCTCGAGCGCGCCCAGGAAATCCTCTTCTACCTGCGCCGCTTCGAGGTCGAAGGCCAAATCCCTGTTGTTCCCGTCTTCGTGGACTCGCCCCTCACCAGCCGCATCAGCGAAATCTACGGGCAGTTGCAGGAAGCCTTCAGCCCGCTGGTGCAGTCTTTCTACCGCCGCGGGATCGACCCCTTCGCCCCGCAAAAGCTGCGCTATACCCGCAGCGTGGATGAATCCAAGCGCATAAACGAACTCACCGGACCCGCCGTGGTCATCTCCGGCGGCGGCATGCTCGCCGGCGGCCGCATCCTCCATCACCTGCGCCACCAGCTCCCAGATCCCAAGAACGCAATCGTTTTCGTGGGCTACCAGCCGCGCGGCGGCCTGGGACATCGCCTCATCGAAGGCGAGCCCGAGGTGCGGATTCACGGGCGCACCGTGCCGGCGCGGGCGAAGATTCACTCCCTGGGGGGTTTTTCAGGGCACGCGGGACGCGACGAGTTGCTCGACTGGCTGGCTGCGGAGTCGCGAATCGTGCTGGTACACGGTGAGGAGCCCGCCCGCACCAGTCTGGCGCGGGCGCTGCGGTCGCGGGGCGCCCGCGTGTCCCGGGCGCGCGCGGGCCAGCGTTTCGAGATCTAGTAGGGCAGCTCGGCCGTAATGCAGGTTCCCTGACCCGGGGTGCTAGCCACCTCGAAGCTGCCACCGCGCGCCTCGACCCGCTCCCGCATCTGCGCCATGCCGAAACCCCCCAGGCCGGCGCTGGCGGGGTGATCCGGATGGAAGCCCACACCGTCGTCGCAAATCGAAAGTCGCGCACCCTTTTCCCCCAGGGGCTCCAGCTGGATATGCACCCCGTCGGCTGCGGCGTGTTTGGCTACGTTGTTGAGCGCCTCCTGCAGTACCCGGAAAAGCACCACTTCCGAAGCGGGGGTGAGCCGCGCCTCTCCGTGCAGGTCCAGCTCGATGGCGAGCCCCACCTGCTCGGCAAAAGCGCGGGCGTAACGCTCGATAGACTGCACCAGTCCGTAGCGTTCCAGATCGATGGGGCGCAGGGCGAAAATGCTGCGCCGCACCTCACGGATTTGGCCGCGCAGGGTTTCCTTAACCGTGCCGATCTCCCGTTTGGCGCGTTCTGGATCGCGCTCCAGCAGGCGGGTAGCCAGGTCGAGCTTCAAGGCCATAAAGGCCAGCGCCTGGGCGATGCCGTCGTGTATCTCACGGGCTATACGGTTGCGCTCCTCGTTAATGGCCAGCTCCTCGGCGCGCAAATACGCCTGAGCGTTGCGCACCGCCAGCGCCACCTGGCGCGCCAGCAACCGCAAGAAGGGGATTTCCTCCT
Organism: Thermaceae bacterium; assembly: GCA_027067955.1. GTDB lineage: Bacteria > Deinococcota > Deinococci > Deinococcales > Marinithermaceae > Oceanithermus. Next base: position 17,424 of record JAMOUW010000054.1, on the reverse strand, counting down.
TGAGATGGCGCGCGTTTCCGCGCAGCACCAGCACTCCCACCGGATCCTTGTCGTACAGGGGAATGGCCAGCAGATTGGGCTCGACGAAGGTGGGGGCGTGCTTGGCCTCCTCCCAGCGACCGCTGGGGGCGAAAGAACGGCGCGCCTCCGGCAGGTTTACCTCCGCCCAGGGATGGAGGATCCCGTCGGCATCCAGCAGGTAGACGACCCCGCCCTTGGCCCCGGCCCAGTCGATGATCTTGGAGAGCAACCCGGCGAGCAGCTTCTCCAGGTTGGCCTCGGCCTTCAGGGCTTCATCCACCTCGAACAGGGTCAGGAAGTCGCGCGTGCGCGCCTTGGCCGCCTCCAGCAGGCTGTCCACTTCGGCCGCGAGGAGATCCAGAAACTCGCGGTCGGTTTCGGCGTCCGTAAGTATGAGCTCCAGCCGCCCTCCGCTGCGGACCAGCTCCAGGCGCTGCACCGGCAGGCCGCGGCGGGTATAAAACGACGGCGTGGACCAGTGATAACCCTCCAGTTCCAGCGAGGCGTCCGCCTCGAGCACATCGGCCAGGGCGTTCACCACCCCGCGAATCACCTCTTCCAGGTTTTCAGTGGCCAGCGAACGGCTCAGCACCTCCCGCAGGGCGCGCAGCCGCTGGTTCGCCTCCAGCAGCTTCGCCTCCGCCTGGGCGCGTTCGCGCACCTCCTCTGAAACCCAGTCCAGGGTGAGCCACATCACCAGCGGGCCCACGACGCCGTAAAAGATGAGCTGCAGATAGAAGAGCCAGGGATCGGACGGCAACAGGTGCAGCCACCACTCGAGCGCCACCACCACCGCTCCCACCAGCGGCGGCAGCACCTTGCGCGCCCAGCGGATGCGAGCAAACAGCTCGCTGTACACTCCCCGCCGGGTGCGCAGGCTACTCAACCTCCCCGCCCCCGTGCGATATCGCCCAGCGACTCTGGCGCAAGAGCCCCCGCAGACGCTGTACCTCGCCCGCGGTCAGCAGCGCCCGGTGGGCCATGCGCCGGAAGGCCCGCATGGCTCCTTCCAGCCGGTGGACGTCAGTGTACTGGATCTCTATCAGATATGCCTCCAGGTCGGCGAACAATCGCTCCAGCTCGCCGGCCGCAGCCGGGCGCGGTCTGTCCGCAGGAGCCGGATCGGCACGCGCCAGGAACACCTCGTACGCCACCAGCAACACCGCCTGGGCCAGGTTGAGGCTGGCGTAACCCCCGGTGGGAATGCGCCAGACCGCATGGGCCCGGTCCAGTTCCTCATTGGAGAGGCCGAAGTTCTCGCGCCCGAACAACAACGCCACCGGTCCCTGCCCCGTCATGGCGTGCACCAGCGGCGCTCCCTGGCGGGGTGTAAAGACCTCGCCGGCGTACCCCTCGCGGGCCCGGGCGCTGGTGGCGACCACGTATACGGTGTCCACCAGCGCCTCGTCAAGCGTGTTTACGCTGCGCGCCCGCTCCAGCACGTCCGCCGCGCCGCGGGTGGCGAGCCGGAAGGCGCTCTCGTCGAGCGGACGTTCGGGATTTACGAGCACCAGCCCCTCGAGCCCGAAGTTTTTCATCGCCCGCGCCGCCGCCCCCACGTTGCGGGGTTCGCGTGGCTCCACCAGCACGACGCGAATCATGGCTCAGGTTCCCGACCGCAAGCGTACACTCTAACCCTGGCGCATTACCCACTCGACCAGGGTGCGAACCCCAAACCCGGTACCCCCGGCGGGGCCGTAGGCGTGATCCTCAGGCTTGACGGCGAAGCCGGGCCCGGCGATGTCCAGATGCACGAAGGGAGCATCGGCGAACTCGGACAGGAAAAGTGCGGCCTGGATCGCTCCTCCGGCCCGGTCTCCCACATTGGCGATGTCGGCGATCTTGCTCTTCAGCTTGCGCCGGTAGGACTCCTCCATGGGCATCGGCCAGACCTTTTCACCGGTGGTTTCGGCAGCTCGCTGCACTTCACGCCCCAGAGCTTCATCCGCGGCGAACAGGCCCGCCATCTCACGACCCAGCGCCACCACGCAGGAACCGGTGAGCGTGGACAGTTCCACTATCGCATCCGGCTCCGCCAGGGAGGCGTAGGCGAGAGCGTCGGCAAGGGTGAGGCGCCCCTCGGCGTCGGTGTTGAGCACCTCGATGGTCTTGCCGTTGAGGGCGCGTAGCACGTCGTCCACCCGGTAGGCGCGGCCGCTGATCATGTTTTCGGCGGCGGCAATGTACGCCCGCACCTCAACCGGGGGCTTGAGCTGGGCAATCACCCGCATGGCCCCCAAAACGGCGGCGGCACCGGCCATGTCGGCCTTCATTGTCTTCATAGAGTCGGTAGGCTTGAGCGAGTACCCACCGGTATCGAAAGTGAGCCCCTTACCCACGAGCGCCAGCCTGCGGATGGCCTCTTCTTCCGGACGGTAGACCAGTTCGATAAAGCGCGGTTCGTTGGCCGACCCCTTAGCTACCGCCCAGTACGCGCCCATACCGAGATTCTGGATTCCCTCGGGGCCAAGCACCCTGACCTCAAGCCCCACCTCCGTGGCCAGGCGCTCGGCCCGCCACGCCAGCTCTTCGGGGGTAAGCACGTTGGGGGGTTCGTTTACCAGGTCGCGTGCCAGATATACCCCCTCGGCAACCACACCGGCTTCCTCCACCACGGGGCCGTACCCCTGCGCGATCACGAAGCGGGCGCGCGGTGACTTGCCCTCGTTCTGGTAACGCGAAAACCGGTATGCACCGAGGTACAGCCCCTCGGCCAGCACCCGGCTGGCGTCACGCTTGCCGAAACGCGCGGCCAGGAAGTTCTCCACTGCAACTTCGCGTACCCCGCGCTCGACGACTTCCTCGGCCACCTTAACGCCGAGGCGCCGTACGTCGCTAAGCCGGTGGCCGCGCCGCCTGCCCAAACCGACCAGCAGCACCTGCAGGCGAGGAAGGGGGATGTACAAAGTAGTTCCAATCTCCCCTTTGAACCTGGTTTCCTTGAGAATATGCCCGATGGCACCGTCGAGCTCCGAATCCAACCAGCGCCCCTCTTCGCTCAGTTCTCCGCCTAGCACGGCAACAACGCGCATCGGGGCCTCGTGTTCGAATACTTTCCTGCGGGTTGTTTTAACACGAATAGCCATAACACTCCGAGCTTACCATGCTCCTTCCACCAAACGCTCACCGGCCTGTGGCAGAATACTGCTCATGAAGCAGATTGGCGGCTCGGCCGCAATGGAAGGGGTAATGATGAAAGCGCCCGATGGCTGGGCGCTGGCGGTCCGGCTCCCCAGTGGCAAGATCCACGTAGAGCATCACGAAGAACCCTCGCTCTACGTCAAGTATCCCTGGACCAAACTGCCGCTGATACGCGGTATGGTAGCCCTCTTCGACGCCCTCTCGGTATCGTACCGGGCGCTCTCGCGCAGCGCCCAGCTGGCCGGCGAAGAGGACGCCGAAGAGTTGTCGGGGGCCGCCCTTTACGGCACGATCGCGCTAAGCAGCCTGATCGGAATAGGTTTGTTCATCGTATTACCGGCGGCGATATCGCGAATATTCATAGACGCCGCCGCCAGTCCGGTTTTGTACAATCTCCTGGCCGGCCTCTTCAAAGCCGCGCTGCTGGTGGGGTATCTGGCCATCATAGGCCGCTTCCCCGACATCCAGCGGTTTTTCATGTACCACGGGGCCGAACACAAAGCCATAGCCGCCTACGAAAAGGGGCTGGAGCTAACCGTGGCCAACGTGCGCTCCCAGCCAAAATTCCACCCGCGTTGCGGGACTACCTTCATCGCCTTCGTGATCGTGACCAGCATAGTGGTCTACAGCTTCCTGCCACGCCCCGACGTTATCTGGTGGCTGCTCCTGGGCCGGGTGGCCCTGCTGCCGCTGGTGGCCGCGCTCGCCTACGAGCTATTGCGCTTCTCCTCCAGCCACGACGATCCGGTTTCCCGGCTTCTGCGGGGTCTCGGTTTCCGTTTCCAGATGCTGACCGTGCGCGAACCCGAAGACGAGATGATCGAGGTGGCCATAGCCTCCACCAAGGCGGCAGCCGCCGCCGGAGAGCCGCTGGAAGAGGGAATGGTGGCCTGAGACAGGTTGCTACGGGCGTAATCTGGTGAACAAAGCGCCGTGAACAAGCCCCGCGTCCTCGTCGCCATGAGCGGGGGGGTGGATTCCTCCGTAGCCGCGGCCCTGTTGCAAGAGCAGGGCTACCAGGTCCGCGGCGTCATGCTCGATCTCTGGCAGGAATCGGAAAAGTGCCAGGCCGACCCTGAAAACTGCCCGGCCGCAGCTGCTGCCCGGGTTGCCCGCCAGCTGGGCATCGAGTTCGAGCTGCGCGATTGGAAGGACGAGTTTCGCCGCCGCATAGTAGACGATTTCACCGCCGCCTATGCCCGCGGCCGGACCCCCAACCCTTGTGTTCGCTGCAACCCGGAAATTAAGTTTGCCGCCCTGCTGCAGCTGGCCGCCGAATACGGCGCCGACTACGTAGCAAGCGGCCACTACGTGCGCCGCTTGTCCGGCGATGAGGTGGAGCTCCACCGCGGCGAGCCCAGGAAAGACCAGACGTATTTCCTCTGGCGGCTAAAGCGTCAGAGCCTGGAAAGCATCCTCTTCCCGCTGGGCGAACTCACCAAGGCCGGGGTCCGCAGGCGGGCCGCCAGCCTGGGGCTGGCCAGCGCCAGCCGGGCCGAGTCACAAAACGTCTGCTTCATTCCCGGAGGGCTGCGCGATTTTCTTGCCCCGCGGCTGGAAAGCAGGCCGGGCCCGCTGGTGGACCTGGAAACCGGTGAAGTTATCGGCGAGCACGCCGGCGCCGCCTTCTACACCGTAGGCCAGCGCAAGGGGCTGGGCCTCTGGAAGAGCCACCTGGAACGTTACGTGGTAGAAGTCCGCCCCGAGAGCAATGAGGTGGTGGTGGGACCGCGCCAGGCGGTCATGCACGGCGGTCTGGAGGCCGGTGAGTTGAATCTGCTGACCGCAAAGCCGGGGGACGAGGTCGAAGCGGTGGTCCGCTACCGCGCCCGGCCGGTGAGAGCCCGGGTTGAAGAGCTGGACGAAAGTGCAGGCCGCCTGCGGCTGCGCTTCGCTGAGCCGCAGTTCGCGGTCACCCCCGGCCAGTCGGTGGCTCTCTACCGGGGAACAAGGCTCCTGGGGGGGGCGGTGATAGCACGGGTGTTGCCGGATCAGCGGTAGAGCCGCTTGTAAACCGCGTAGACCCGGAGAACCCGCTCGACATACTCGCGCGGTTCGTCGCGCGGCTGAAAACGCATAAAGTCCCAAACATCGCCGCGCACCGCGTCCAAGGCGCGGCGGGTATATCCGGGTCCACCGTTGTAACCCGTAAGGGCGCAAACGATCTGCAGCCCGCACCCTTCCAGCAAGTGGGCTAGATAATAAGCCCCAAAACGAACCGCGCTGGCAACGTCAAAGGGGCTCGCCCCGGGCGACCCCAGCCTTTTCGCCACATCTTTCCAGGTGGCGGCGGTAAACTGCATCAATCCGCGCGCCCCCGTGGGGCTGACCGCCCGCGGATTGAAGCGCGACTCCACCCGCATCACTGCCCAGATGAGTTCCGGCTCGAGCCCAAATTCGCGCGCGGCGGCGGCGACCTCGCTGGGATAAGCTCGCGGATAAAGCAACCGCCAGAACCTCCCGTCGCGTCCGTCAAAGGGTATCTCGCCTGCAAGTCGCAGTCCCTTGCCCCACATTCCCAGGTGCTCCAGGAGCGCGACCACCGACCACGCAACGGCCACCCGCCCTTCCGCAAGGAAACGGCGCGCCTGCCAGCGCGCTTCACCCCACGCCCAGTCCGCGCGGCCGGAATCCAGCAACCGCCGCACTTTCTCCGCCAGCCGCGGCGGTGTTTCCAGCGGAGACCCGCGACCCGGCGGCCGCGGGCCCGGCTTCCCGGCCAGCACGGCAAGCCCGCCTTGCAATTGCTCGTAGGCCCAGGTTTCCGTAGCCTTATCCCCCCTTCGCCGCGCCAATACCCAGATGCGCAGCGTCGCGTCGTCGGCATAATCGGAACCGCTACGCGCCAGCCTGCGATAGAGCAGCAGCGCCTCGGCAATACGCCCCTGTCGCTCCAGCAGCGCGGTCGCCCGCCAAAGCGCCCCCGGCCTGCCGCTTTCCTGATAAGCCCGCACCGCCTCCATGGCCTTGCCAAGCGCTTCATAGGCGCGCCCCAGGCCATATTTGCCCTCCGCGCCGGCCACGCTGCGGAACACCCCCGCAGCTTCACCGAAATGCCCCAGACCGAACAGCGCCCAGCCCAGACCCAACCGCCCTGAGGGTTCCTTTTGCGCCCAGCGGCGGTAAAGGGGCAGCGCCTCACGGTAGCGGCGCAGACGCAGCAGCGCCCGCGCCCGCCAGGTTTCCTCGTCCGGCGGCAGCACCGCCAGCAACCTGGAATAGGACCTCTTATCAAAGAGTATCTGGTAGACCTCGCGAACTCCCGACGCGGCCAGACGCGCCAGCGCCTCCTCTGCTTCGTCCCCCGGCAAGGCGTTGCCGTAAGCCATGGCCGCTCCCGCGACGTCTCCCAGCACCTCACGCAGGCGCCCCACCCAGATCCAGTCGGCAGCGGAACCGTCGAAGCGGGCGGCGAGTTCCGCCAGCTCGAGCCGCCTCCCCGGGGAAAGCCCGGGCTGCCGCGACAGCTCCCTGGCCGCCAGTATTCGCACGTACCCCTGCTCCCCGCTCAGGTTCTCGAGCGCAGCGATGTCGCCCCGCTCCCGGGCTCCCACGAACGCGTCGTAGGAGGGGGGAAGCTGCGCCAGCACTGGCGCGAGAATCAGCGACAGAAACGCGAGCAGGCGAATCATGGACCTACTATAGAAGTAGCAAGCATGAAAAACACCAGTAACGCCGCCGGAGCACCGCGGCCGGGGGCAACGGAAAACCCGGCGCCCCCGCCCCGGCCGGTCAGAAAGCGTTGACTCCGGCTCCTTTGCCTGCCTATGATGATGCTTGGCTTTGGGGCGTCGTCTAAGGGCAGGACAGCGGTCTTTGGAACCGCCGGTCGTGGTTCGAATCCACGCGCCCCAGCCATTTTTTTGTCGCACACCCGGCCAGCCGCTCCGGAGCCGGAAACGCCAGCGCCCGCCCCGGCACGGCTACTGATTGAGTACCTTCTCAGCATCTACCGTTAGACTGGGCTACGTGAAGCTGTACCGCTACCTCCTGCTCGCCTTGCTGGCCGCCTTTTTTGGCGCGATGCTGGCCATGCTCATCGTAGTGCGCGGCTGGACACGCGACCTTCCCAGCCTGGAAGCGCTCGAAAACCTGCGTCTCACCTCCACCACTACCGTTTTCGCGCGCGATGGAACCCCCATAGCGCAACTGGCCAGCGAGGAAGGCGGTATAGCCATCAACCGCATGCTGGTCAAACTGGCGGATGTTTCACCTGCGGCGGTAGCAGCGATAGTGGCGTCGGAAGACCAGCGCTTCTTCCACCACTACGGCATCGACTGGATCCGCATCGCCGGCGCCTTCTGGCAAACCCTGCGTGGCAATCTGCAGGGCGGATCTTCGATCAGCGTGCAGGTGGTCAAGAACACCCTCTTGCGCAACCTCTCGAACATCCGCACCATCGAACGCAAGTTCAAGGAAATACCCCTGGCGGTGCAGCTGGAACGGTTGTACTCGAAGGAAGAGATACTGGAAATGTACCTTAACGTTTCCTTCTGGGGAGGCAATCTCTGGGGCATCCGTGCCGCCAGCGAAGCATACTTCAGTAAGGATCCCGGCGAACTCACGCTGGCCGAAGGTGCCTACCTGGCTGCGCTCATCCCGGGCCCCAACGCCCGCTTCCGCGACCTCGCCCGGGTGCGCAAGCGCATGAAAGCGCTTCTCAAGCAAATGGTCGTGGACGGCTGGATCACCCGCGAAATGGCCGGCGCTGCCTGGCGCGAGCCCATAATCCCGAACGGCTGGAAAGCCGAGTACGACGACGCCGGAAACCTTATCTCCGCCAGGCTCGTCGACCCCACCGCCAACTCGCTGCCCGACCTGGCGGTGGAGGTGGCTCCCCACTTCGTATACGAAATTCGCAAGGAGCTCATCCGCCGCTTTGGTCGCGCCAAGGTGTTCGGCCAGGGCGGTCTGCGGGTTTACACCACGCTCGACACCGAAATGCAGCGGGCCGCCGAGGACGCCGCCCAGGCCGCGGCAAAACGCGGTCTGCCGGTGGGGGCTCAGATGGCGCTCGTGGGTCTGGACCCCCGCAACGGGCAGGTATACGCCCTGCTGGGGGCACTGCCGGGCACCGAGGGCGAGTTTAACCGCGCCACCCAGCTCGGCGACGGCAAGGGACGCAGCCCCGGATCGGCCATCAAGCCGTTCGTATACGCCGCTGCCCTGGCGGCGGGATGGAGCCAGGCAAGCATGGTAGAGGACAAAGAAGTCAGCTTCCCCGATCCCACCCAGCCGGGCGGCGTCTGGAAACCCAAGAATTACGACGGCACCTACCTGAACCGCGCCATCACCGTCCGCTACGCCATGGACAGGTCGCTCAATGTACCCGCCATCCTCACGGCCGATGCGCTCGGGGTGCGGCGGCTGGCAGGTGAACTGCAGTCCGCCGGGTTCCAAGTGCCAAAGACGCCCGGGCTCTCCATAGCCATCGGCGGCGGAGTAGGCGCCACCCCCTTGCAAATGGCCGCAGCGTATGCAGCCTTCATCAACGGCGGCTGGCGCGTGGAGCCGCAACTGATCCTGCGGGTGGAGGACCAGCAGGGCCATGTTCTCTACACGGCGCGGACGCTGCGCCAGCGGCTCTGGAGCTCTGACGTAGCCTACCTCGGCTGGGACATGCTCAAGGGTTACGTCTACGACAGCGACCCCCTGGGGCGGGGGAACCTTGCCTGGCGCGCCCGCATACCCGGCAGGGTGGTTGGCGGCAAAACCGGAACCTCGAACAACGCCCGCGATCTCTGGTTCGCTGGCGTAACCCGGGGTATGAGCGCGGTGGTGTGGATCGGACGCGACGACAACCAGCCAATGCGGATGGACGGGCACGAACCCTCCTCATCGCGGGTGAACCCCATTATATGGAAGCAGTTCGTAGAGAACGCCCTTCGCGGGCGACCCGCAGGAGAGGTGGCAGCGCCGGCGGGTCTGGTTCAGGTAAAAATGGACTTGCTGAACGGCGAAGCGCACGAAGGAGGGACCGCCGCCTACTTTCGCGTAGGCTACGCCCCCATGCCCAGTTCCCTTCCCGTCGGTGCTTCCGTCCTGCTGGGCCTGGAACCGCGGCGCAACTGCATCGCCGGGCCGGAATGGCCGCCGGAACAGCTGCGCTGGATAGCCGTGCCCCCCGGTAAGATAGCGCAGTATCGTTGCAATTAAAACCGCGGTGGCACAATCTTGCGGCCGGCTGCTAGCCGGCCGCGCAAACGCATAACCAGAAACTACTGGCAGTCAGGGCAAAGACCGCGCAGCTCCACCCGGGGGTCACCTACGAACCAGCCGGTGCGGGATTCTACGGCGCGGGCCACCTTGTCAGCGTCAAACTCGGGCAGCTCGTCCTCCATTACGTCCTCGATCCGCCCGCAGCTGGTGCAGAAAAGATGGTGGTGCTTCTTGGTGAAACCGTCATAGCGGGTATGGCCCTGCTGGTCCTTGAATTCCCAGAGCAGACCGGCATCGCGCAGGACCTGCAGGTTCAGGTAGACGGTCGAGAGACCAATGGAGTAACCCTTCTTCTTGAGCCCCTGGTAGAGCTCTTCGGGGGTGGGGTGCACGTTCTTGCGATCCAGGTAAGCGAGGATGCGTTCCCGGGGCAAGGTGTGGCGCAACCCAACAGCCTTCAAGCGGGAGCGGTAGACTTCTTTTTCTTTTGTTCGTGCCATGTTTCATTCCTCCAATCTCGCCAATTATAAGTATACCTTACACTGGTTCCACTTGCCACCTCAAGTGGACACCGGTATGTAATGAATGGTAATGCATCTTCTCGCATGACTGCAATTCCTTATAATGAATGCCGATGCATCGCGGAACGATCACCCGCATTCTCTACGCGCTCTTTGCCCTGGGCACGGCGCACCTGCTACTACTGGCGGGGGTGGAATCCCAGCGAGCCTGGGTTTTGCATCAAGAGTTGCAGATAGTCAGCAGCCAGGTGAAAGCCCTCGAAGTGGAAGTTAGGGAGCTCAAGAGCGAGCTGGCGCACGCCGCTGACCCCGCATATCTTGAGGCCAGGGCCCGCGCTCTAGGCTATGTGTACCCGGAAGAGGTGCTGCGTGCCCCACCCCGCTGAAGCATTCTTCGAAGACGAAACTCTTACCGAGGGTCTCACCGAAGACGAGGCCCGCGAACTGCTGGCCTGGTTGCTGGGTCTGGCCGATGAAATGGAAGACGAAGACCCCTCCTACATCCAGCAGCTAAAGCGGTTGGGGCGCCACCTGGCTCGCCTGAGCGCGCGCTGGGGCGTGCCGGTCAATGATCTGATCGATCTGGTAGAAATCGCCTGGGAAGACCCCGACCAGCCGCGAGGCCGCCAGCCGCGGCCGATGCGGGCGTGATGCGGGAGCGTGATCCTGATCCGCCGGCAGAAGGAAGCGGCGGCCTGGCTAACCGCCAGGCCGCCGCACAGCTGTGACGGACGGTTGTCATTAGTAAACGTAGACCGCGCCGCTGGCCGAAGCTGAGTAGTCGTTAAGGTCACCACCGATGCCCTTCGCGCCGCCTCTTTCCAACGAGCCACTAACCGCCAAAGTTTTTCCATTGCCCGATATGGCTACCCAGTCTCCGAAATAACCACTGTGGTTCGAAGCCTTAATGTAGGCTTGCTGCTTCCACGTACTGCCGTCAGACACGAATACATAACATGCACCCCCTCCACCCGAGTTATCATTCTCGATTCCATTAATCCCCGTTGCTCCGCTTCTTTCCTCGGGGGAACAAGCGACCACTTTCATGCCGTCACGAGTAATATCCACGGAGAATCCAAACCTATCTGCAGTATCGGTATTCGACGCCTTAATATATGCTTGTTGAGTCCAGTTACCTGATCTATTCGTAAATATGTAGGCTGCCCCGCTATCGGACGATGAATTGTTGTTTTGATCCCCATTTACGCCGGTGGCGTTGCTATCTTCACGGCTCGCACCCACAGCGAGGGTATTTCCGTCGTCCGCCAAGGCTACGGAGTAACCGAATTCGTCACCGCTGCCCGCGTTGGACGCTTTGAGGTAGGCGCGCTGGCTCCAAACGCCCGAACTGCGCCCAAAGACGTAAACGGCGCCGCTATCGGCGGCTGAATTGTCACCGGGGACGCCAGCGGCGTTGCTGTCTTCGAGGTGGGCGCCAACCGCCAAGGTGGCGCCGTTTGCAGCCAGCGATAGGGCGTTGCCAAATTCGTCGCCGGCCCCGGCGTTCGAGGCCTTAATGTAGGCCTGCTGATTCCAGCTTCCAGCGGCGTTCCTGGTAAAAACGTAAACGGCCCCGCTGTCGGTGGCGGAGTTGTCGTTCTGGCCGCCGGTAGCGCTCGCGTCTTCTCGTGGCGCCCCCACAGCAAGCACGTTGCCGTCTTGGGAAAGGTAGGCGGAGGTGCCGAAGTCATCATCCTGACCCGGGTTCGAGGCCTTAATGTAGGCCTGTTGACTCCAGGTGTCGTTTGCATCGCGAACGAAAACGTAAACGGCTCCGCTTCCAGAAAGCGAGTTGTCGCTCTGATCCCCGCCGATACCGATGGCTTTGCTGTCTTCGCCGGGAGCTCCGACGACCAGGGTATCGCCGTCGGCTGACAGGGCAACCGCCTCTCCGAAGGTATCCCACGTTTCGGCGTTCGAGGCCTTGATGTAGGCCTGCTGAACCCAGCGGCCCGTGGCGTCGTGCGCAAAAACGTAAACGGCGCCACTGTATTTAGCTGAGTTGTCGCTTTGGTTGCCGTTGATGCCGGTCGCGTTACTGCTTTCGTATTCGGCTCCTACCGCCAGGGTGTTGCCATCGGCAGAGAGCGCCATGTGGCGGCCGAATTCGTCCCATGCATCGGTATTCGAAGCCTTGAAATATCCAATCGCCCGTACCAGCTGGTCTACCGCCACTTCAACCTCGGCCGATTCGCTGCAACCCCCCTCATTACAGGCCGCTAGCTTGTAGCGAGCGTTGACCTTAGCGGGCAGGAAGACCTCGAGTTGATAGCTGCTAGCATCTGCCGGAATGCTAGCCGCCTCAACGAAGTTGCCCGAGCCGTCTTCGTCTTCGAACAGCTTGTAGCCGGTTTCGCCCTCGACGTCGGTCCAGCTAAAATTGAATACCTTGACCGCTTGATAGTCGAGGTTCAGTGTCGGGGCCGACGGCTTGGCTGCTCGCCCCTGTCCGCATGAAACCAATGTTGCTAACAAGACCAGAACCAAAGACGCTATAAGAATGCGCTTATTTATCATTTTATTGCCTCCGGCAAAACACTTTAATAACCAGGCGTCACAAAAGCGTCACAAAACAGTTTAAGGAGTGAAATGAGGGTGTGGGGAATGGAGCGTGGGCGGCCCTGCATAGGGCAACTGATTTTTGGCTTTTCATTGCCTAAAACCACCACTCCGGCCCTCCACCGGGGAAGGGCGATTTCTTTTCACGGCAACTGAGCCGCGGAGTTTGGGCGCGGCAAGAACCCCGGGTCTCGTTCGCAACATAGCCCGCTCGCCCGGAAATACGTCTTCGGGTTGGAGGACAAAAAGAAGACGTTCTCATCCCCGGCCAAGGGAGCGTAGCGACCACGAAAGCGGGCCCGCCCATACCATGCACTACGCACCACATACCACGAACCACGCACAGATAACAGCACCAAACCCACACCCCAGCCCCTACATCCTGTTTCTCGATGCCCTTAACGTGTCCACCACAGGCCACCGGCTACAGGCCACAGGCCATACCGTTACTGCGCACTACGAACTGCTGCGTGCCGTTTACCACACTAGAAAGGCACCGCTTCATCCTGACCTTCCCCACCCAGTTTGCCCGCGAGCAGCGCCTCGCGGTCGGGCAGCGAGCGCACCTCGAACCCCTCCAGCTTTTCCAGCTCGGGCGCAACGTCGGGGTCGACGCGCACCTCACGCGCCTCCAAAAGCGCCCAGCCTCCGGGGCCGCGCACCTTCAGGTAGACGGGTACGACGCCGGGATACTCGTCGAGCAGGCTGCGCAAATCGAGCAGGCGCTCGTCGTCCATCAGGCTCAGGTCGAAGCCCAGCTCCAGAACCTGGGGCAGGCCGTCCAGCTCCTCGTAGAGGAAAACGTCCTGAACCATCACCCGCAGGCTCTCGCCGTCGGCGTCGGGCTCCACGTCACAGACGGCGATGACCGGCATGTCCTCCTTGACCCGCGTCATCACCCGGTCGTAGGCGCGGCCGAAGACCACCACCTCGAGCGCCCCCGAGGCGTCGGCCAGGTTGAAGCGCGCCATCATCCCGCCCGAGCGCGTGGAACGGCGGGTAATCTGCTCGACCATGCCCGCGAGCAGCACCCGCACCCGTGACTTGGAACCCGAATTCTGCTCGTACCAGCGGGGCAGCTCGGCAACCTGGCAGCTGGCCGCCTCGGCGAGGCCGGGATAGTGCTCGAGCGGATGCCCGGTCACGTAGATACCCAGGGCCTCTTTTTCGAAGCGCAGCTTGATCACCTCTTCGAGGGGGTCGGTCTCGGGCAGCGGGGGCTCGGTGAGACCGTCGTCGAAGAGGCCGGTGAGGCCGCCCGCCGCTTTTTGCTGTTCGGACGCCGCCCACTTGAGCAACCCCTCTATAGCGTCGAGCATCTGGCCGCGCTCGCCAAAAGCGTCGAAAGCACCGGCCTTGATTAGCGACTCGAGCGCCCGCTTGTTGACGTGGTGCAGGTCCACCCGCCTGAGGAAGTCGGGCAGGCTCTGGTAGAGCCCGCTCTTCTCGCGCTCGTTCAAAATGCTCTCCACCGCGCCCTCGCCCACGTTCTTGACCGCCGAGAGGCCAAAGAGGATCTCCTTCCCGACTACGCGGAAGTCGGCCCCCGAGCGGTTGATGTCGGGCGGCAGCACGTGTATGCCGCTGGCTTCGGCGTCGCGGATGTACTCGGCCACCTTGTCCGAATTACGGCGTTCGACCGTTAGCAATGCGGCCATGAACTCAACCGGGAAGTGGGCCTTGACGTAGGCCGTCTGGTAAGAGATGAGCGAGTAGGCGGCGGCGTGCGACTTGTTGAAGCCGTAGTTGGCGAAGGCCTCCAGCAGGTCGAAGATGCGGCTGGCCTCGTCGGGGGGAACGCCCCGCTTCTCGGCGCCGGTGATGAAGCGGTCGCGGTGGGCCTTCAGCTCCTCTACTTTCTTCTTCCCCATCGCCCGCCTGAGCAGGTCGGCTTCACCCAGGGTATAACCGGCGACGGCCGATGCTATTTGCATGATCTGCTCCTGATATACCGGAATCCCGTAGGTTTCGGCCAAGATCGGTTTTAGCATCTCCTCGGCGTGGGGAAACTCCTTGTAGCTCACCGGCTCCTGCCCGTGACGGCGGCGCAGGTAGGTGGGAATGTTGTCCATCGGTCCCGGCCGGTAGAGCGAAACGATGGCGATGATGTCGTGCAGCCGCTCGGGCTTGAAGGCCTTGACGGTGTTCGTCATACCGGTGCCCTCGAGCTGGAAGACGCCCTTGGTGTCGCCGCGCCCGAGCATCTCGAAGGTCTTGGGATCGTCAAGGGGAAGCACGTCGTAGTCGATCTCCACGCCCGCCGAGTCCCTGACGATCCGCTTCGCTTCATCGAGGAACGAAAGCGTGCGCAACCCCAAAAAGTCCATCTTGAGGAGACCCAGCGCCTCCACCGAGCCCATGTCGTACTGGGTCACCACGCCATCGCCCCGGGTGTCGCGCATGAGCGGTACCAGATTGGTCAGCGGCTCGTCGGCGATCACCACACCGGCGGCGTGCACCGAGGCGTGGCGGTTGAGCCCTTCGAGCCGCTGGGCCACTTGGAGCACCTCGCGCACGGTCTCGTCCTGCTGCATCGCCGCCTTGAGCTCGGGAATTTGCTCCATCGCCTGGGCTAGCGGCATCGGCTTACCGAACTTGACCGGAATCAACTTGGCGAGCTGTTCGGCCCGCTTGTACTCAAGCCCGTAAACCCGGGCCACGTCCTTGAGCGCGGCCTTGGAGGCCAGCGTCCCGAAGGTGGCGATCTGGGCCACCTTGTCCTCGCCGTAGCGCTCGCGGACGTAGTCGATCACCTCGTCGCGGCGCACGTCCGAGAAGTCGGTGTCGATGTCGGGCATGCTCACGCGCGCGGGGTTGAGGAAGCGCTCGAAGAGCAGGCCGAACTCGAGCGGATCGATGTTGGTGATGCGGATTGCATAGGCCACCAGGCTGCCCGCGGCGCTGCCGCGCCCGGGCCCCACGCTGATGCCGTGGTTCTTGGCCCAGTTGATGTAGTCCTGCACGATCAGCAGGTAGCCGGGGAACCCCATCTGCTCGATCGTGCCCAGCTCGTACTCGGCCCGCGCCAGCACGCTCCAGCCGTCCCACTCCTGAACGTTGCGCACGTCGGGTAAGAAGTCCGCCCGCTCCCGCGTTTCGCGATCCAGCCGCGCGAGCTGCAGGACCAGGTCTTCTTCGTCTTCGGCCGGATCTATCTCGAGCCGTGTCAGGTAGGCGCGGTAGAGCGCCGGATTCACCCGGTCGGGGTAGCGCTCCAGGAGCCCCTTGAAGGTCAGCTCGCGCAGGTACTGGTTCTCGTCGCGCCCCTCGGGCAGCGGGTAACGCGGGATGCGGTAGGTCATCTTGTCGCCCACCGGCAGCTCGACGTTGCACATCGCCGCGATCTCGGCGCTGTTGCTGAAGATCTCGTCGGGCCAGTCGGGGAACGCCTTTTTCATTTCCTCGGGCGTCTTGACGTAGAACTCGTCGCAGGGGAACTTCCAGCGGTCCTCGTCGGCCAGCGTCGCCTTCGACTGGATGGCCAGCAGCACCTCGTGGGCGCGGGCGTCCTCCTGTTTGACGTAGTGGCCGTCGTTGGTGGCCACCATGCCCAGGCCGTACTTCTGTGCGAACTCGCGCAGCACCGCGTTGACCTTCTTCTGCTCCTCGAGCCCGTGGTCCTGGATCTCGATGAAGTAGCGATCGCCAAAGATCTCCAGGTACTCGTTCAGCCGCTCCTCGGCGAGGTCGGTACGGTCCGCCAGAATGAACTGGGGAATCTCCGCCCCCAGGCAGCCGGAAAGCGCGATGATGCCCTCGCCGTGCTCGCGCAGGATCTCGCGATCGATGCGCGGCTTCATGTAGAAGCCCTCGGTGTATGCCCGGCTCGCGAGCCGCACCAGGTTCTGGTAGCCCTTGAAATCCTTGGCCAATAGGGTCAGGTGGAAGTAGCCGCCGTCGAGGCCCTTGCGCATCGTACGGTCGAAGCGGCTCTCGGCGGCTACGTAAGCCTCGTAACCGATGATGGGCTTGACACCCGCGGCCGTGGCCTTCTTGTAAAACTGCACCGCCCCGAAGAGGTTCCCGTGGTCCGTGGTCGCGAGCGCCGGATCGTCCGGCGTCGTCTGCTTGACCCACTGGATCAGCTCGTCCAGCTTGGCCGCGCCATCGAGCAACGAGAACTGGGTGTGCTGGTGCAGGTGGGCGAACTTCATGGGGTCAGTTTACCGGCCGGAGCACGCCCGCGGATGTGGAGGCCGGAGCTACGGCCTTGCAGCATGGCGCGTGTCGGTACGCACTTGGCGCCGAACCGAGAAAACGAATTTCCGTCGCTCTGGACGAGCAAACACAGGTTCCTGGGATCCCGGATCTAGTCCTGGACAGGCCCGGAACCCCGCTGCACAAAAGAGACTGGCGGCACCGCATGACGTCCGGCGCAAGCACGCAACCTCGCCGCCCGCACCGACGGGCCCGGGCGGTCCGCCTACGCCCCACCTCCCGCTGCGAAGGGCTAGCGCGACAGACAACCGGCCGTTGCCTTGGCCTCGCGCCGGCAGGCGCCCAGAGCAAGCAGGATGACCAAGCTCAAAAGGGCGGGAAGGATTTTCTTCATGGCTGCCTCCGGTTGGGGGGTGAGGGAGTTTCCTTGGCGGGGTTGTGCGTTATACGCCCCAGAGTTACGCTGTAATCGGTATCCCAGTAGTGGCAAGCACTGCCAAAGTCCAGTAAGTGTGCGCCTTCATCGAACCTTCCCCCCGCCGCCTCGCAGTTGGCGCGGGCCCAGTCGCGGGGGTACTGGAAGAGGTAGAAGGTGGTGCCCTCGGGGCCGAAGCCCTTGATGGTGGTGGCGACCCAGCCGGAGCCTTTTTGGGTGGGGTCGCCGGAGCGGATGGCGTAGGCGCCTTCGCAAAACCAGGAACCACGCTCGTGGGGGTAAATCATCTCTTCCGGGGGAACCCAGAAGCAGATCTCGGTGAAGTGGTCGCTGTTCTCCACGGGGGCGACGGCGTTCTTGAGGCTGAGCTGGACTTCGGGGAGGAAGAAGTTCTGCCACTCCTCGGGGAAGGGGTGGCTTTGTTCAAAG
>JAMOUW010000053.1 GCA_027067955.1 Thermaceae bacterium | reverse complement strand
AGCCCACAAGATCCTACGACAGCTCATGGGCAGGCTGAAGGCCTACTACAAGGAGCAGGGGCGGGAGGCCCTGGTGGCCTGAGGGGTTGACGGGGGAAGACGGTATCACCCCGGCCCTCCCCAAGGGAAGGGAGCATTGTCTTGCGGTGACCGAATCGTGGCATCGTGGCGCGGCATGTATCCCCCAATCAAGTCCGGAGCAGGCCCGGTCTCGCGGTCGCTGCGCCCCCTTAGCCGGGAACACGATCGACTTTTTCTTTTCCTAAAACAATGTATCCCCGAACTAGGCGGCATCTAGCCGCCGGGGTCCATGTTGGATGCAACGCCGAGATTGAGTTGCCGTAGAAAAACCAACATGCGTGGGGGAGGGTTTGAAACCCTCCCCCACCGTTACCGAAGGTTTCGGTGCGGCTGCTAAGCTCTCGATATCGCCGTTCATCGCTCCAACACCGCGGGTGGGCCGGTGCACCCGCCAGCGCAAATGAGCCACACAGCCATCACGCGCCTTGCCCGCTTTTCGGCCCCGTGTTACAATCTCCGTTGCGTAGGGGCCGCTAGCTCAACTGGCAGAGCACCGGTCTCCAAAACCGGGGGTTGGGGGTTCGAGTCCTCCGCGGCCCGCCAGATGCCCCAGCCAAGGCTGGGGCGCTTCCTTGCTTTGTTTCAAGGTTGATGGGCGCGTCCCGAATCGACTTCTATTTTCATAGAACCGGTGTCCACCACTTCTAGGTCCGATCCCTTGACCTTCCCCAGCTCACTGACCAAAACATCGTTGTTCCACCGTTCATCGGGCACGCCGCTTATGAACCAGTCGCTGCCGTTGTCGGCCAGTACCATGCCGTACTTCTTTAGCGCTTTGAGGATTACCTGAACGTTAGGGGAAAAGCCGCTAATGTCAAAGTCGGCACGCAGGCGCACGCGCATTCCCATCGGCGGGTCTTTTGCGTCGCCGGTAGCGGCATGGTGTCTTGCGGGCCAGAGATGATTAGCCGAGGTCCAGTCGGCGGTGAAACGCAGCGCGTGTTTTATTTCCCCTTCTGCTACCTCCTCATAGCGAACCAAGCCCGGTAGTATGGGCAGACCGGCAGCGTCGGCGGAGGTCCAGCCGTCGGGGCGCAGAGTAAAGCTGGCAAGATCGAATATCGCACCGCTGTCTGCTTCCCACCCTTTGGTAGTCTGCCGGACTTTGTACAGCTCGTACAGCTTGCAGCTCCTGGTGTCGACTACTAGCAGGTGGTGGTCGTCACCCTCTTCGATGAGGGCATTGGAGGGCAGCGGATACGGCCCCGGATCGCTCTCTTCGGCGTAGTTGAAGATGAAGGTTACCTGCGGGGTGCGCACATCGGCAAGGTTGTAGGGGATGCCGATACGCTTGCCGTTCCAGGTTCCCGAGCCGAAGTCGGGATGCAGCCCCTTTTCCAGGCTTATGCGTTCGATCCAATTGCTGGAGCTGGAGTGTACCGGCAGGTTATCTATGGGTGTATTCCAAAAATGCTCTACCGGAAAGACCGGACAGCCCCCGATTTGCGGACCCGCCGGTTCGGGCTTTGCGGCGATGCAGGAAGCCAGCAACAGTACCGTTGCCAGCAGGAGGAGCATCTTGTTCATGGGTTATTCTACCAAGCCGAAAGCGGCCGCACCGAGCGGCCGCTTTCGGCTTGAAAAAACGTGTTACTTGGGTTCGTACTCATCCATGGCTTTACCCAGGTTTTTGGCGAGGGTGAGCAGGAATCCCAGACCTTTTTGGACTCCGGGGTCGCTCAGGTACTTGAGCGCACCGAACATGCTTACTTTTGGTGCTTCTTTGGGATTCGTATTCGCCAGCGCCTCGATGAGGGGACCCATCAAGTGCACCAGGTTATGGCGGATCTTGGGAACATAATCGGGCGGCATGTTCTTGATGGGATCCATCGCCGCTTCTGCCAGAGCGGCCCCGCGGATGACCTCACGCTCGCCGGCAATATGCTCGAGCAGCAGGTCGCCGTTGGCTGTCATCTCGGTGAAGATACCCAGGTATCCCCCCACCTTCAATTGCCGCGCCAGCCGGATGAGTTCCTCTACGGTCTTGGCGTCTTCTTCGGTGATAGTAATTTCGGCCATGGTTTTCTCCTTACCTCAGGGCGTCGAGCCAGCCCCGGTAGAACGAGTCTTTCATCAACCTGACCATCGGTCCGGTTGCCACCGTGTAGCACGCGTGGCCCCACTTGCCCTCCTCGGGCATCCACCAGTACTCGCAGTTTCCCGCAAAGCCCGATTCGAAGCTGTGCCCCATGCAGAGGGTGTCGCCGTAAGAGGGGATCATGTAACCGCCCAGGGCGTCGTTCAGGATGCTGGCTCCGGCGATGACCGCAGCATTATGAATGGGCACGCCGGCGGTGAGCAGACCCACGGGTGGCATGGCGTGTTCTCCCACCAGATAAACCTCAGGATGGTCGGGATGCTGGAAGCGGGGCCCGCTTACTACCGACCAGCGCGGGTCGCCGGGATGCGCCAAACCGTTGTCGGCAAGCACCTTGGGCAGACGCGAGGGCGGCGCCTTGATGAGGAGGTCGTATTCGAACTCGCCGTTCTTGGTGACGACCTTGTTTTCGGTTACCTCGACAAGCTGTTCGAAGTCGTTTACGTAGTTGATGCTGGTGCGCTTGAAGCGGCGACGGAAGAAGCGGTCAAGCCCTTCGCCCAGCGCCATGCGTATGGCATCGGCGGGGTAGAGAACGGTGATTTCCGGGTGCAGGCCCCGCGGCTCGAAGTAGGCGCGTACGTTCATCGCCATTTCCGGCGGGTAAATACCGCAGCGGAAGGGCAGCTCGGGCACCAGGAAGACAATCTTCTTACCCTTGAAGTTAGCTAGCTGCCGTTTCAGCTCGAGCGCGCCCTCTTCGCTGTAGTTGTGGAAGCCGTATTTTTCGAGCCCCTTGTAGTCGCTCCAGCCATAGGCTGTTCCCAGCGCGATGACCAGGAAGTCGTAATCGAAGGTTGCTCCGCCTTCGGTCACGACCTTCTTGCCAGCCAGGTCGAAGGTCTTGACCGGGTCCACGACTACTTTGAAGCCGTAGGCCTGTTCCGCATTCTTGATAGGTGCCCAGGTTTCCTCGGTGCTGGCGGTGCCTAATGCAACCTCGGACCACAATGGGGGCATGTAGTGTTTTTCGCTGGCGGAGATCAGGGTGACGTCGATATCGCCGCCAAGCCGCGTAGATTCCGTTTGTACCATGCGGGCGGCGACCAGCCCGCCGCTGCCACCGCCTACCACAACCACTTTCTTTGCCATAGCATCCTCCCGGGCGCGATGCGCCGTTTATACAATCCTATACTAAGCATCTACTCATACACAGCACAGGTACGTATGTCTTCATCGCCAGCAGGGCCGGCGGTTCGTAGAATGAGAAAATGAAGCTGGCCAGCTGGAACGTAAATGGACTGCGCGCCGCCGTGAAAAAGGGCTTTTGGGACGTGGTGCGGAATCTGGATGCAGATATTTTGGGTTTGCAGGAAACACGTGCCGCCGCCCCTCCAGAGCCGCCAGAGGATTTTTCGAGTTACAGGTGGTACTGGAATGCCGGTGATCGCAAAGGGTATGCGGGCGTGGCCGTACTGACGCGCGCTGAGCCGTTGCAGGTGTCGTATGGAATCGGTCGCGAGGAGTTCGACGAGGAAGGAAGGGTGATAACACTCGAGTACCCGTACTACTATGTCGTGAACGCCTACTTTCCCAACGCCGGGCGTGGCCTGCCGCGGCTGGGTTACAAGCTGGCCTTCAATCAGGCTATTACCGGGTACCTGGAAGGTCTGCGGACCAGGAAGGGTGTGGTTCTCATGGGGGATCTCAACGTCGCCCACCGCGAGATTGACATCGCCCGGCCCAAGCAGAACGTGAAGAACGCCGGCTTCACCCCGGAGGAGCGAGCCTGGATCGACGCCTTTTTGAAGAAGGGCTGGATCGATACCTTCCGCCACTTGCACCCCGACGAGACGGGGGCCTACACCTGGTGGAGCTACCGCTTCAACGCGCGCGCCAGGAATATTGGCTGGCGCATAGACTACATCATCATCTCCGAAGACCTGCTGCCTCACTTGAAGGACGCTTACATCTACTACGACGCCTACGCCTCGGACCACGTGCCGGTAGTGGCCGTGCTCGACGTTTAGCAGCGGAGGGGCGCGTGCAGAATGCGGGAGCCCGCCGCATTCTTAGCAGGGCCTGTCTGGCGGCTCGCAATAGAGGGTGGGCGCGTTTTTTGCGGGAAGGGCATGCCGTGCGAGCGGGTGGCTCTTCAGAACATTGTTCGAGTGTCGTTGATGTCAAGGGACAACGGTGCTGCGGCCCAGAGCACGTGGCTGCCGCCGGGGCGGTCGCCCGCGCCCAGACCGGGGGCCAGGGGCACGGCCCCGAGGGCGCGCAGGGCGTTTTCCAGAAAGGCCTCGCGCGGCGTATCGCCAAAAAAGAGGTAGGCCGCCGCAAGCTCCGCGGGGCTTTCCATCAGGTAGTCGGCGTGCCAGTGGAGCGTCTTGCGTGCGGGCGGGCGCACGGCCCAGCCCAAACTCCGGAAGTACTCAAGCAGCTCACCTTGCATTCGGTGGGGCGGGCCGCCGGCGCGGGTGGCGTGACGCAGCAGGCGGCCGGGCAGCCGCCCTGCGAGGGCCGATCCTACGTAGTAGACCCGGCCGGGCGCGAGCCGGAAGACCCGGCCTCCCTGGAAGCGGCCGAAGGTAAGATCGAGCGGGGCCTCCACTGCCAGCTCGAGCACGTAGGCCCCGCTCTTTTGCGGCTCGCCGTGGGCGTGAACGCTCACTTCTTGAGCCGGCGCACCTCGTCCAGCACCTCGGGGTTGACGAGCGCCGAGGTGTCGCCGGTGCTTTCGCCCAGGTAAGCGGCCTTGAGGAGCCGGCGCATCACCTTGGCGTTGCGGGTCTTGGGCAGGTCGCTGACGAAGTGCACCGCCGCCGGCTTCATGGGCTTGCCCAGCACCTCAGCCACTTTCTCGGCGATCTCGGCGGCAAGCTCCTCGGAGCCCTCGAACTCGGGGCGCAGCACCACGAAGAGGACCGGCGCCTCGCCCTTGACCTCGTGGGGCACGCCCACCGCGCCGGCCTCCTGCACTGCCGGGTGGCGGATCGCCGCCGACTCGAGCTCCGCCGGGCCCACGCGCTTGCCCGCGATCTTGAGGGTGTCGTCGCTGCGGCCGAGGATGAACCAGTAACCCTCTCCGTCCACCAGCGCCCAGTCGCCATGGACCCAGACGTCCTTGAAGCGGCTCCAGTAGGTGCGCTCGTAGCGCTCCGGGTCGTTCCAGAAGCCCTTGGTCATCCCCGGCCAGGGCGCCAGCACTGCCAGCTCGCCCACCTGGCCCACCACCGGATTTCCTTCGTCGTCGAGCACGGCCGCCTCGATACCGGGGGCGGGCGTGTTGAACGAAGCCTCGGCGATGGGCTTGTAGATCGTGCAGCCGAGGATGCCGCCGGAGACCTCGGTGCCGCCAGAGTAGTTGATTATGGGGCAGCGCCCGCCGCCTACGTTCTGGAAGAACCAGCGGTAGGGCTCGGGGTTCCAGGGCTCGCCGGTGGAGCCGAGAACGCGCAGAGAGGAGAGATCGTGCTTCTTCACCGGCCCCTCGCCGTGGGGGATCAGGGCACGGATCAGGGTGGGGGAGATGCCCAGGTGGGTGATGCCGTGGCGCGCCACCATCTGCCACAGCCGGTCGGGGCCGGGGTAGTCGGGCGCCCCCTCGTAGAGGAAAACGGTAGAGCCTATGAGGAGACTGCCCAGGATGGCCCAGGGGCCCATCATCCAGCCCATGTCGGTAAACCAGAACATCAGCTCGCCACCGCGCAGGTCGAAGAGGTGGGCCATGTCTTGCGCTGCCTTGAGCGGGAAGCCGGCGTGGTAGTGGACCGTGCCCTTGGGGCGGCCGGTGGTGCCCGAGGTGTAGATGAGCATGAAGGGGTCCATGCTGCCCATTACCTCGGTGGGTGCGTCCGCCTGCTGGCGGCCTACCACCTCGTCCCACCAGAAGTCGCGCCCCTCCTTCATGGCGTAGCCGCCGTCCACCCGGCGCACCACCAGCACCTTCTCAACGCTGGGTGCGCTGGCCAGTGCCTCATCGGCCACGGGCTTCATGGGCACGACCCGGCCGCGGCGCAAATATCCGTCGGCGGTGACCAGCAGCTTAGCGCCGGCGTCGGCCAGGCGGGTGGCCGTGGCCCCTGAGCCGTAGCCCGAAAAGATGGGGATGGCGATTGCGCCGATGCGGGCGATGGCCAGGAAGGCCACCGCGGTCTCGGGTAGCATGGGCAGGAACAGGCCCACGCGGTCGCCGCGGCTCACCCCCAGCTCGCGCAGGGCCGATGCCGCCTGGGCCACCTGGCGGTCGAGCTCGCGGTAGGTGAGGCGTACCACCGCGCCGTTCTCGCCTTCCCATATGAGCGCCAGCTGGCGCGCCCGCTGCCCGCGAGCGTGGCGGGTAGTGGCGTTGTGGGCCAGGTTGAGCTTACCGCCCGGGAACCACTCGGGCCACATCGGACCCCGGCTCAAATCGGCATAGTCCTGGTATGGTTCGTACCATTCGATTCCCAGCTGTTCAAGCGTTTCTTTCCAGAACGCCCCTGGATTTTCTACGCTGAAAGTATATAGTTCGTCGTAGTCGGACGCTCCCAACCGTTGCATGAGGCGTTCCAGATGGCTTCCGCTAGTATGGGTTTCGCTGGGCGTCCAGACGGGGTTCATCGCTTCTTCCTCCTCAGCCACGAGAGAAAACCGGATTTGCGGCGTGGTTCTTCCTTTCTCTCGGGCTTTGCTTCCACCGTGTCGTACCCGCCTACGGTCTTTCGCAGGCTTTCAAGGCCGGTGCGCTTTTCGGGGTCCTTGGCTAGCAAACCCTGGATACGGGCGACCAGCTTAGGATTTAATCCCAGCGAGGCGGGCAGGCGCGGCGGCGCCTTTGTGAGATGGGCTGCCATCAATGCTTCATAACTGTCGCCATAAAAAGGGCGTCTTCCCGTAAACAGCTCGTATGCCAGCACTCCCAGAGAGTACGCATCGGAGGCGGCGGTGGCGGGGTTACCCCTGAAAAGTTCGGGGGCCATGTAAAAAGGGCTGCCCGCGCGTTCCAGGGGGTTGGGGTTGTCGCGGGTGCGGGCGACGCCGAAGTCGCCCAGCTTGGCGATGTCGCCTTTCATAAAAACATTGGCGGGTTTGATGTCCTGGTGGACTATGCCGCGGCTGTGTAGATACAGCAACGCTTCGAGCAGCTGGGTGAGCAGTTTGAGGGCGCGTTCCGGCTGCAGTTTTCCCTGGCTCAAAACGGTTTCAAGGGTTCCGTCGGGCATGTACTCGAGCGCCACGAAGGCCTCTTCGCCGAAGGGCTTCCCGGCCAGTCCGCGCAATAGGTGGGGATGGTGCAATCCCAACGAAAGGCGTACCTCCTGGGCGAACATCTGCGACAAACGTTCGTCTTCGCGAACTTCCTTGCGCGGCAACTTCAGGGCCACTTCGGTGCCGTCAGGGGCGCGCGCCAGATAAACTTGTGCGGTCTTGCCCAGACCGAGCAGGAGTTCGAGCCGGAAGTTGTCGCGCCGCAGGCTTCGCAAGCTCATAAGTTAGATCTCGACCGCCCCGCCGGGTTTCAGGGCGTGCCCCCGAACGCCGAGCGCGCCGGCCTGCTCGGCGAAAGCCGCGCCGTCCTGTTCGATTACCGGGAAGGTGTTGTAGTGAATGGGTATGACCTGTTTGGGCCGCAACAACTCCAGGGCCGCGAGGGCATCGTTGGGGCCCATCGTGAAAGTATCCCCGATGGGAAGCAGAGCCAGATCCAGGCCTTCCTGACCGATGATCCGCATGTCGCTGAATAATGCGGTGTCGCCGGCGTGGTAGATTTTTTTGCCGTCTAGCTCTATGACGACGCCCATAGGCATGCCGCCGTAGGTGCCGTCGGGGAAGGAACTCGAGTGCCATGCGGGGTAGAACTTGAGCCGCCCGCCCGGAAAACTATAGCTGCCGCCGATGTTCATAGCAAAGGCTTGGGCGCCATGCTTTTCGGCGTAGACCGCAATTTCGTAAGTAGAAACCACCGTGGCCCCCTTGCCGGCGAGAGTAAGGGTATCGCCCCAGTGGTCTCCGTGGGCGTGGGTGAGGACAATCAGATCGGGTTTGATTGCTTCCGGGCCGGTTGCTGCGACCGGATTGCCCGTAAGAAAGGGGTCGATGACCAGCGTGGTTTCCGCCCCTTCCAGCAGCACCGCTGCATGCCCTAAGAATGTGACTTTAGCCATACACAAGCCCTCCTTTCCAAGCGCTTCTTATGCTTTTCTCAGTCTAGCAAACCCGCGCTTTCCGAACGGTCCAGGTTGGTCAGGGTGCGTTCAAGCACGCGTGCAAAGGCCGCCTCCGCCATTTTCTTGAAAGCGCGCCCGCCCCATTTCTCACCTTCGGGCAAGTGCGCACGCAAGCGGACGCTGGCGCGGTAGCATACCCGTTCCCCTTCCACGCGTGCCTTACCGGCCAGCTCCGCGTGCAGATCCCCGCCCGCGGACTCCAGGGGATGCAGCTCCGCCGTTTCTCCGCTGAAACAAAACCGGGCGCGGAATGGAAAGCTCACCTCCCCCAAAAGGGCAATGGTGGTGGTGAGGCACCCTTCCAGGATATCCCCTTCAAGGTGCAGGTCACGAAAAACGGGCAGCCGCTGCAACGCCTTGTCGGGGCGGACTAGCAGTTCGCGTGCCGTTTCGGGCGCCTCGGCGTTCAGGCAAAAATCTACGTTGCGCTCGAGCTCCACCGTTATTCCACCCACTCCACGCGGACCCGCCCCTCTTTGACCAGCTCCTCGATCTTGCGGTCGCCTACGTTGCGCAGTCCCGGAAGCTCGTTGAAGCGCGCGGTATTGGCGGCAAGCCCTACGCGGACGATGAGCAGGTCTTCATTTTCGTTAGTGCCCATGCGCCAAACCAGATATTCACCCAATTCGGTCAGTTTCTGGCGCAGATCACCGGGCAGGCTTGCATCGGATTCGTTCACGCGAGGACCTCCAACAAGGCCAGCTTAAGATACCTGGTTTCGGGGACGGTGAGGAGCACCGGATGATCTGCCCCCTGTCCCCGCTGTTCGCGCAGCCGTACGATCCGGTGCGCATCGGCAGCCGCCGCCGTGAGCATGGCGTAAAAGTCGGCTTCGGCAACGTGATGGCTGCAGGACGACGTGACGAGTAGGCCGCCTGGCGCGATCAGCTTCAGCGCTCGCAGGTTCACCTCCTTGTACGCCGCCAGGGCACGCTCGCGGTCCGCCTTGCGGGCTGCGAACGCGGGCGGGTCGAGGACGATAACGTCGTAGCGTTCCCAGGCGCGTTGGCGCTCGCGCAGCAGGTCGAAGGCGTTGGCCTCGGTGAAACGCAGGTTCTCGAGCCCGTTCAGGGCGGCATTCTCCCGTGCCACCTGCAATGCAGGTGCGGAACTGTCCACCGCCTCCACCTCGGCGATATGCCGTGCCATGTGCAGGGCGAAGAGGCCCTGATAGCTGAATACGTCCAGACCCCGCTGGAAACCCCGGCCCTCCAGGTATGTTTCCAGCAACAGACGGTTTTCACGCTGATCAAGAAACGCGCCGGTTTTTTGCCCCGCATGCAAACCAACGCGGTAGCGCACCTCGCCCTCGCGCACCACCACACCATCGGGAATGCGGCCGGCCAGGGTGCGCTGGTACTGCTCCAGGCCTTCCCGTGCGCGCACCGGTGCGTCGTGTTTTGCAAGGATTCCCGCGGGCGACAGCTGTGATTCCAGTCGCAAGGCCAGCTCCCCGAGGAGCGGTTCCCAGGCGGCCGCGTGGGCCTGTACCACCAGGTGGCGGGCATAGCTGTCGATAACCAGTCCGGGGAGGAGATCGCCCTCAGCGTGCACGAGCCGCAACCCCCCTGCGGGCTCCTTTTCGTAGAGGTTGCGTCTGAAGCTCAGGGCGCGTTCGAGGTTGGCCCAGAGCGCTGTATATGGGTCGTCGGTTGCTCCGAAGTGGAAGATCCGCACCTGGATGAGCGATTTGGGGTTGACCAGCCCCCAGCCGAGCAGACCCCGCGGGCCGTACACCGGGTAAATGCCTGGCGTATCGGGAAGTAGCTGCACACCGTTCTCCCAGACCCACAGATGTCGGGCTAGCAGGCGCGCCGCGCCACGGGAATTGAGCACAACCTTCACGGCTTAGAGCATACACGCGGGGCGGGGCTTCGCGTATGATGGAAGTCGTTGGTTCGGCCCCTGCCGGACGCGCGTTGACACCTCAAGGGGCCTGGGGTATTATGCGCCGGGACGCGTCGCAGACGCGGGTTTAGCTGTGTTTCGCGGGGTATAAGGAGGCGGTATGCAAGGCCTAGGACTGGTAAAGAGCCTCGCCGAGCGCGAGCGCGAGTTGGCGCAGAAGCTCGAGGAGGCGCAGAAGACCGCAGAGGCTAAAGTGGCCGAGGCTCGGGCGGAAGCCGAGCGCATCCTCGAAGAAGCCGAGAAAGAAGTAGAACGGCTTACCACCGAATACAACGAGCAAATTGAGGCCGAGGTGCGACGCATCGAGGAGGAGGCGCGCAAGAAAGCCGAGGCCGAAGCGCAGAAGGTGATTGCGGCTGCAGAAGGCAAACTCGAAGGGGCCGTAGAAATGGTTCTGGAGGAGGTTCTTCCGTGATCGCACCGATGGAGAAGCTCATCGCTTGCGGCCCCAAGCGCCGCGTGCATGAGCTTCTCGGGGAGCTGCAGAGGGCGGGGGTCGTGCAGATAGATGCGTTGCGCACCGAGGAGCTCCCTGAATATGCCTTCACTCCCGAAGAAGAGGACGCCGCACGACGCTGGCAGCGGGTGGTACAGGGTGCCGAGCACGCGCTGGCGCTTCTAGATACCGCCCCCGAGGCCACGCGTCCTTTCGAGGGAGATCTGGCCGCGGCCGAATCGGAGCTGGAGCCGCTGGTTCACCGGGCGGACGTACTCACCCGCGAGGTCGAAAAGCTGCGTGAGGAAATAGAACTCATCGACCTGTACCAGCAGCCGGTGGAGACCCTGGCGGAGATGGCGCAAGGCCTCGATCAAAGCCGCTGGCTGGGGGTGTTGCCCTTCCTGCTGGAGAAGGAATCCGAGGTTGAGCTCGCCATAGACGCCCTCTCCGAGGCGCTGGAGGACCGTTACATCCTCGCCCACAAGCCGCTCGAAGGGCGCATTGCCGCGGTCGTGGTTGTGCTCAAGGAAGATCTCGAGAGCGCCCGCGCCGCGCTTTCGCGCAAGGGCATCGGCGAGCTGCGTCTCAGCGGCCCTTTCGCGGGACTATCGCTCACTGAAGCGCGGGTGCGCATGAACGAGCGGGCCAAGCTGGCGCCCGAGGAGTTGGAGAACGTGCACTCGGCGCTCACGCGCTTGCGCAAAGAGGCGGAAAACCCTTTGCGTGCGCTGTGGACGCGCGCCATGGACGAGGCCGCACGCCTGCGGGCCCTGCACGACATTGCAGCGGGCCGATTCGGGTTCGCACTGTTCGGCTGGATACCCGCAAGCCTTAAAGGCAAGGTTGAAGAAGCGCTCGCCACCCATAAAGACCATGTGGTGTATACCCTGGAGCCGGCCGACGAGCATCACGAGGCCGACCGGGTTCCGGTAACGCTAGACAATGGCCCGATGGTTAAGCCCTTCCAGATGTTGATTGAGTTTCTCAACATCCCGAAATACGGCACCTGGGATCCCACCTGGGTAGTGGCGGTGTTCTTTCCTTTCTGGTTTGGAATGATCGTAGGCGATCTGGGATATGCACTCTTATTCATGCTTCTGTCCCGGATGCTGTCGGGGCTCGTCAAGCAGAAGAAACCTCTGGTCATCGACTTCTTCGGTATCCACATGAAACCTCCCGTGGTTAAGGATCTGGTCTTTATCTTGAACGCCATGATTTTCTGGACCGTTGTTTGGGGGTTTATCTATGGCGAATTTTTCGGCAATTTCCTCGAGCACCTAGGTATTTTTTATATTCCTGGACACACTGAGGGCCTTATTCCGATCCTCATTCCTCGAGCCAACACTTCAGAGACGGCCGGTATGCTTATCCTGGTTGCAATCGCTTTTGGCATGATACAAGTTTTCCACGGCTTGGGGGTGCGCGCGTGGCTGAGTTTGCGCCACGGTCACATGAGGCACTTTTGGGAAGCCACAGGCTACTTAGGCGGCCTCGTAGGCCTGATTGTTTTTGCCTATGTGTTTCTGGGCGGTGTTAGTGGTTTTATCTACAACTCCGTCATGTATGCTGGCTTTGCCGTTTTTTTGTTGAGCATTGTGATGTCGCGGGCGGTGCTCATGATTGCTGAGTTGCCTACTCAAGGTGGCCACATCCTCAGTTACATTCGTATTTATGCTGTTGGCGTTGCTGGGGCGATCATGGCTAACCTGGCTACCGATTTGGGCTTCTCATTTGCCGAGAAACTGGGCGTTATTGGCATCCTTATTGGTTTGGCGGCTGGATTGTTTACGCACCTGGTAATCCTAGCATTGACGATGATGGGGCACATACTACAGCCAATACGTCTCGTTTGGGTCGAGTTTTTTACCAAATTTGGTTTTTACGAGGAATCGGGGCGGCCGTACCGCCCGTTCAGGTCTGTCCGTAATGATGCGAGTAGCGCATCTTAGGGAGCTAAATAGAGAAGAGTAGCGAGTGGAGGTTACATCATGAAGAAGGTTCTTACTGCACTGGTGATGATGGTATTGGGTGTTTTGGCGATGGCCGCCGAGAACAGCGCGGGTGGTGACGGCAGCGTCGGTAAGGGTTTAATTGGTTTGGGTATCGGTTTGGCTGTAGGCTTAGGTGCGCTTGGCACCGGTTGGGCGCAGTCGCGCATTGGTTCCGCAGCCGTGGGAGCTGTGGCAGAGAAGCCTGGAATGTTCGGTACCGCGATTATCTTCCTGTTGTTGCCGGAAACCCTGGTCATCTTTGGCTTGGTCATCGCGTTCATTTTGCTTGGCAAGCTATAGAGTGGCGTTACTCGGTCTCGCCCGCGCCGCGTGCGGCGTCGGGCGAACCGTCACAGGAGGCGGTGCATGTCAAAACTCGAAACAATCCTCCAGGAGGAGGTGCTGGCCGAGATCCAGTCGCTCATGGCCCGGGCCGAGGAAGAGGCGGCCGAGATCGTCGGTGCCGCCAAGGAAAAGGCCGAGTCTTTGGTTGCCGCGCAGAAGCGCAAGTTAGAGGCCCGCAGGCAGGCGGAGCTGCACCGTGCTGAGAGCGCGGCGGAGCTGGCCGTTACCACGGCGCGGGTGGAGGCCAAGGGCGAGGTCATCGCGAAGATATACCGGAAAGTGCAGGAGAGCCTGGAGTCCCTGCCCAAGAAGCGCGAGTACTCCTCGTTGCTCGAGCGCCTGGCTGAGGAGGCGGTTTCCGCCGTGGGCGTGGCGGAAGCGGTGGCGGTGGCTCCGGAGGACGCAAAGCGACTCAAAGATTGGGCCAAGAGCAGGGGTCTGCAGATTCGCACCGAGGAAGGAGTGCGCCTGGGAGTCGTTGCGGTTGCCAAGGGCGGCAAGACCCGGGTGGCGAATACCCTTCCCGACCGGCTCGAGCGTGCTTGGGAGGTTCTTTCCGCCAAGGTATCACAGGTTCTTTGGCAGTGAGGAGGTTCCGGTGACGGACGACTTTGGATACCTGAACGCACGCGTGCGTGTCCGGCGCTCGAGCCTTCTGCCCGAGGGCTTTTTCCGGGAGGCCCTGAACCTGAACTTCGCCGACTTCGTTGGCGCCCTCGGTGAAACCCCTTACGGCGGGCACCTGAGCGGTGACGACTTGGGAGCGGTGGACCGCGCTGTTTCGGCGCGTCTGCACGAAGTCGTGGGCGGCCTGCCGGGACTCGTTGGGGGCGAAACCCGCGAGGCGGTGGTGTTGCTGCTGTCGCGGGCCGATCTTACGAACATCAAGACGATCTTGCGCGCCAAGGCGACCGGTTTGCAGGCGGAGGAAATCCGCACGCACCTTGTGGGTGGTACGCTGCCGGAGGCTGTGCTGCAGGCTATGATAGAAGCTCCGGATGCCGCCGGGGTCGTGCAGGGTTTGGTGCTTCCTGGTCACCCACTTGCGGCCGCTCTGCGTGAAGCAGTGGCGGCGGGCGGTACGCTGACCGCGATGGAAGTGGCCCTCGACCGCGCCTATTTTGAAAACCTGTACAATCTAGTCAAGCGGCTTGACGATGCCTTCCTGCACGACTACTTAGCCTATGAGATCGATGGCGTTAACCTCTCTACCGCTTTCAAGCTGGCACAGCAGGGAAGAGTAGAGGAAACCGATGTCTACTTTGTTCCTGGCGGACATTACGTCAGCCAGGAGCTTTTCGCCCGCGTAGCGGATGGTGGGGTCGAAGCGGTGGAAGAGCTCGTAGGTACACCGCTTGAGTCTTTGGCTGCAGCGCGTGATCTGGGATCTCTCGAGCGCGCGTTACGTTGCCTGCTCCTCGAACGCGCCGGCCGCGGTGTTTTCAACAGCGAGGGAGCTGGTTTGGTAACCGCATTCGTCCGCGCCGTGGAATGGGAAGCGGCGCGGCTGCGTCTGCTTGCCCGACGCGCCTATTACGACCTGCCCGTCGAGGCCGTTGAGCGGGAGGTGTTCTGCTCGTGAAGATAGCCGTGCTCACAGACCCCGAGACGGCGACCGGCTTCCGCCTGGGCGGCCTCGAGGTACACACCGCGCAAACCGTAGCGGAGGCCACGGAACGCCTGACCGGGATGATCGAGACCGACGGCTTCGCCCTCATCGCGGTCGACGAAGGGCTCCTGCCCGAGCCGTACGAGGCGGTGGAACGGGCGATGCGGGGGCGTGACCTGCCGGTCCTGCTTCCCTTCGCGCCCCTCGCCCAGGCTTTCGCTGCCGGGGAAGAGGACGCCACCGAATACATGCGGCGGCTGGTGAAGTCGACCATCGGTTACGACATCAAGCTCTAGCGCAAGGAGGCAAACGGGAATGATTCAAGGAACTATCCAAAAGATCGCGGGCCCGGCCGTCATCGCCAAGGGCATGAGCGGCGCCCGCATGTTTGACATATGTAAGGTAGGGGAGGAGGGGCTGGTCGGTGAGATCATCCGCCTCGATGGCGACACCGCTTTTGTGCAGGTATACGAGGACACCTCGGGCCTGCAGGTAGGAGAGACGGTGGTTTCGACCGGCAATCCGCTTTCGGTCGAGCTTGGTCCTGGCATGCTCAATGCCATCTACGACGGCATTCAGCGCCCGCTCAACAAACTGCAGGACAAAACGGGCGACTTCATCGATCGCGGCGTGGTCGTCCATGCGCTCGACCGCGCCACGAAATGGGCCTGGACGCCCAAAGTAGAGCCAGGCGATAAGGTCAAGGGCGGCGATGTATTGGGTACGGTGCCCGAATTCCAGTTCACCCACAAGATTCTCGTTCCCCCCACCGTATCGGGAACCGTGAAATCGGTAAAACCGGCGGGGGATTACACCATCGAGGAACCTGTCGTTACGCTGGAAGACGGCACTGAACTGAAGATGTACCACCTCTGGCCGGTGCGGCGCGCCCGCCCCATTGCTTCCAAGGAAGACCCCAACGAACCTTTCCTCACCGGTATGCGCATCCTCGACGTGCTCTTCCCGGTGGCCATGGGCGGCACCGCCGCCATCCCCGGCCCCTTCGGATCGGGCAAGACCGTTACCCAGCAGTCGCTGGCCAAGTGGTCGAACGCCGACGTGGTGGTATACGTGGGCTGTGGTGAGCGCGGTAACGAGATGACCGACGTGCTAGTCGAGTTCCCCGAACTGGAAGACCCCAAGACTGGCGGTCCGCTGATGCAGCGCACCGTGCTGATAGCCAACACTTCGAACATGCCGGTGGCCGCGCGCGAAGCCAGCATCTACGTGGGCGTCACCCTGGCCGAGTATTTCCGCGACCAGGGAGTTTCGGTGGCGCTTATGGCCGATTCCACCAGTCGCTGGGCCGAGGCGCTGCGCGAGATCTCCAGCCGCCTCGAGGAGATGCCGGCCGAAGAGGGTTACCCGCCCTACCTGGCCGCGCGTCTGGCCGCCTTCTACGAACGCTCGGGTCGCGTGGTTACCTTGAACGATGAGCCGGGCGCGGTTTCGATCGTGGGTGCGGTAAGCCCTCCGGGCGGTGATATGTCCGAGCCGGTGACCCAGTCTACGCTGCGCATCGTCGGCGCTTTCTGGCGCCTGGACGCTTCCCTTGCCTACCGCCGTCACTTCCCGGCTATCAACTGGAACGGTTCCTACTCCCTCTTTATCGACATCCTCGATCCCTGGTACCGCAAGCACGTGGCCGAGGACTATCCCGAGTTGCGTAACCGCCTGCAGGAGCTCCTGCAGCAGGAGGCCAGCCTGCAGGAAGTGGTGCAGCTCGTTGGCCCTGATGCGCTCCAGGACGCCGAGCGTTTGATTATTGAGGTCGGCCGGATCGCCCGGGAAGACTTCCTGCAGCAGAACGCCTTCGATGCGGTAGATGCCTACTGCTCGCTTTCTAAGGCGTACGGCCTCATGCAGATGATCCTGGGGCTTTACGAATCGGCGCAGGAAGCCATTGCGGCGGGGGTTACCATCGATGAGGTCATCCAGCATCCCGTCATCGAGAAGATCGCCCGTGCCCGCTACGTGCCCGAGGATGAGTTCGAAGCTTATAAGGACGAGCTGCTGGCCGAAATCAAGAGCGCCTTCAAGGCCGCGGCCTAAGGGAGAAAACCATGGATCTGTTCAAAAAAGAATACACCTCCCTCACTTACATCTCGGGGCCGTTGCTCTTCGTGGAGAACGCCAGCGACCTGGCCTACGGCGCCATCGTCGAGATCAAGGACGGCTCCGGGCGCGTGCGCGGCGGTCAGGTCATTGAAGTTTCCGAAGAATACGCGGTCATCCAGGTGTTTGAGGAGACCACCGGGCTCGACCTGGCCACCACCACGGTCAGCCTGGTCGAGGACGTGGCCCGCCTGGGCGTCAGCCCGGAGATGCTGGGCCGCCGTTTCAACGGGATCGGCAAGCCCATTGACGACTTGCCCCCTATCACGCCCGAGAAGCGCGAACCGATCATCGGTAAGCCCATCAATCCGGTGGCCCGCCGCAAGCCCGAGGAGTTCATCCAGACGGGCATCTCGACCATCGACGTGATGAACACGATGGTGCGCGGGCAGAAGCTGCCTATCTTCTCGGGTTCCGGCCTTCCGGCCAACGAGCTGGCCGCCCAGATCGCCCGCCAGGCCACGGTTCCTGGCGAGGACGTGCAGTTTGCCGTGGTGTTTGCGGCTATGGGTATCACCCAGCGCGAGCTCTCGTTCTTCGTGAATGAATTCGAGCGCACCGGGGCGCTGGCGCGCAGCGTGCTCTTCCTCAACAAGGCCGACGACCCCACGATCGAGCGTATTCTCACTCCGCGCATGGCGCTTACGGTAGCCGAGTACCTGGCCTTCGAGCACGACTACCACGTCCTCGTCATCCTCACCGACATGCTCAACTACTGTGATGCGCTGCGCGAGGTGGCGGCGTCGCGTGAAGAGATTCCCGGCCGCCGCGGTTACCCGGGCTACATGTACACCGACCTGGCGACGATCTACGAGCGCGCGGGCGTCATTACCGGAAAGAGCGGTTCAGTAACGCAGCTACCGATCCTCTCGATGCCCGACGACGACCGCACCCACCCGGTGCCCGACCTGACCGGCTACATCACCGAGGGGCAGATCCAGCTCTCGCGCGAGCTGCACCGCAAGAACCTCTACCCGCCGATCGACCCCCTGCCTTCGCTCTCGCGGCTCATGAACAATGCTATCGGCAAGGACAAGACCCGCGATGACCACAAGCAGGTGGCTGACCAGCTCTATGCCGCTTACTCTAACGGTGTGGACATCCGCAAGCTGGTGGCCATCATCGGTGAGGATGCGCTGACCGAAAACGACCGTAAGTACCTCGAGTTCGCTGATCAGTTCGAGAAGTATTTCATCAACCAGGGTCCGCAGAACCGCACCCTCGAGCAGTCGCTCGACCTGGCCTGGGCCCTGCTTTCGACACTGCCGCAAAGCGAGCTCAAGCGCATCTCGCGCGACCACATCGGCAAGTACTACGGCGCCAAGCTTGAAGAAGTCTGGGGCCAGGTCTAATCCGGAGGCGATATGGAACAGATCAGCCCCACCCGGATGACCCTTTTGCAAAAACGCAGCCAGCTACAGCTGGCGAGCAAGGGGGTGGACCTGCTCAAGAAGAAGCGCGACGCGCTGGTGGGGGAGTTCTTCGCGCTGGTGCATGAGACCCTCGAGGCTCGCAAGAGGTTGGAGGCGGCGGCGAAGGACGCCTACTTCGCCTTGTTTCTGGCGAAGGCCTTCGACGGCCCCGAAGCCGTGGACGCGCTGGCGCTGGGCATGCCGGTCCTCAGCGACGTGGAGGCCGAGGTTGAGAACGTCTGGGGTACCAAGGTGCCGAAACTAATCGCCAGGTGGCCCGAAGGCGCGGCGGTAAGCCCGATCGCCATGGGTGGGCAGACCCTGAAGGCCCAGGAGGCATTCCGCCGTTTCGCCGAGGCGCTCGTCGAGGTAGCCAACACCGAGACCCGGCTGCGCCGCATCGGTGAGGAGATCAAAAAGACGACCCGCCGCGTCAACGCGCTCGAGCAGGTGGTGATCCCCGGCGTGCTGCACCAGATGCGCTTCATTAAGCTGGTGCTGGAGCAGCGCGAGCGCGAGGACACCTTCCGCCTCAAGCGTATCAAGGCCAAGAGCGAGAAGGAAGAAAAGCAGCCCGCCACGGCCTGAACCCGTTTCCCGTTTGCCTTCCCGCGGGCCCGGAAGGGCCCGCGCTTGCTTTGGCCGCGCTACCCTAATAAGGTAGCCAGCCGCGCAGCCAGCGCAGCCAGTTCTCGCCGAGCACGCCCGCGAAGGAGCCTGGCGGCAGCACATCCTCCAGCCGCCGCAGGTCGGCCGGGCGGTCGAGAGGCTCGGGCAGTTCGCGGGCGCCGAAACCGCCGTCGAAGTCGGAGCCTATGCCTACGCGTTCCCAGCCGATCAGGTTGGCTACGTGGGCCATGTTGTACGTAGCCACCTTAAGCCAAAAAGCATCGCCGCATGGCTTGCGTTACTTCCAATCATGATCGCATAACCGGCGCGCTTTTGAGCCTTTTTATACTCGACGCAAAAGTTTGCCGCAATGGTTAGCGACGATTGCGCGGAGGTTATCTTGCAAGCCGCCGGTTAAAAAGCAAAGTTCTACCAGATTTGCGCAATGAAAAATAATGGCTGCTTTTGCCGATATGCAAACATGCCTACTTGACATAGGTGGTGGGGGGGGGGGGGGAGTAAATTTCCAACTACAAGAGAAAGGAGGTGAATTCCTATGAAGGCAATCCTTTCATTGATCAAACGGGCACGGATAAAGATCGTCAAGGGGTGCTGCGGAGTGTATATCGTGATTTCCAGGAACGGTAAAGTGATCATCAACATTGGTTAGTTCCGTCGTAGAGAAGTGTTTTGCTGTAAGGAGGTGTCAGCATGCGGAAGTTGTGGGAAAAGTTGCGGTGGTTCTTGCATGAGTTGAAGAATCTCAAGATCGAAATCAAGAAAGCATGTTGTGGCTACGACATCACAATCATTTGCTGCAACAACGTCTGGTATAAGAGCTAGCCCCTTCTAATCGTGCTTCGGATTGACTGAGTCTAAGCCCCTTGGTGGTGCGCCCCGTGGATATCGTCGTAATCCTGTATCTTTTTGCCACCTATCGCATTGCAAAGCGCCATGCATGTCCTGGGCGCACCAATGCTGTAATCTTGTCGATTGCACTTTCGCTAATCTGGTTTACTCTGGGATTATTTGTAAAAGCCCCTTTTTATTTTCCTATAATTTCTTTTGTAAAATTAAGTCTATTCAAGCTGGGTACGTACCTTTTTATTATGGCGGTCGTTTCGGTAGCCAATGTTTACTACATTCGGTGGGCTAGGGCAGGCGCCGATTACCAAGGGTTGATGAAAAGTGTAGATGTCTCGCCATCGAAAACAATGACAAATAAGAATGAATGCCCTGCAGCCGAAAAAATAACAGATGAATCCAGATGTGCTTCGCAGGCATGGGTAAAACCTATTGTGATAACCGGGCAGGTGCTATGGGAAGAAATATTATACCGGGGCTTGCTATTTTTTGGAGTTGCGTTACTATTTGGTGCCACCCTGGCTTTAACTGTACAGGCTCTTTTATTTGCATATATGCATTATTTTCCCCTGCTCCTGGTAGCTAAGAGCCAAGATGTCGCTCCAGGGCGTTATATTTATTCATCATTAGTTTTTATTACTTTAGCCTCTGGTATATTCATGTATTTCAACATTGTTTTCCACGCGTTGTGGCCGGGTTGGTTGATGCATTCAGTGCTAAACTATGTTGCTGACGCTAAAGGAAGGCAGACCACTTTATGAATGCGGAACGTATCGTGTATGCCCATGACCTATACGCTGCCTATCACCCGCCTGGCCAAAATAAGATTTGGGCGTTGAAAGGTAGCGATTTAACCTTGTATACAGGCGAGATCGTAGGTCTGCTGGGGCGCAATGGGGCCGGGAAGACCACGCTCATCCGCGTTTTGCTAGGCCTTATGCACCGTGCGAAGGGTGAGCTCGAGGTAGCGGGTCTAGATCCTCAGACTCAGCGCAGTGAGATTCTGCGCAGGGTGGGAGCTGTACTGAACGGGCGACGTTTATTGCGTGATCGCTGGACACCGGTAGACACTTTCGCCTACCTCGGAGCTGCCACTGGCATCGGCGTAGGTGAGGGCGTGAAGAGGGGATTACGATTGCTCGAGCGGTTCGGAATCGCTGAGAGCTCGCGTATGCAGCTCATGCGTTTTTCGCTGGGTATGAAGCAGAAAATGGTACTGGCCATCGCTATGCTCAATGATCCGGAGCTGTTGGTGTTGGACGAACCTACCATCGGATTGGATGTGGAGTCGGTGCGTGAATTAAGCCGTCTGATTTATGAAGCCAAAGACGAAGGACGCAGCGTTATTGTTACCTCTCACCAGCTAAACCTCTTGGAGCGCCTGAGCGACCGTGTGGTGGTTATTCATGATGGTGTTACGGTTTTCGAAGGTACGGTAGAGGCGCTAAAGAGCAAAGCCCAGGGGCAAAAACTAGTCGTTTCTTTCCGGGAAGAAATCAATGAAAATCTAACTGCTTTGCATCCCTGGGTCGAGCAGCAGACACCCACTTCGGTGGCCATACCTATGGAGCCGAAATTGATTGCCGAGCTCATGCGCGTTGCCTGTGAGAACAATTGGGATCTGAGTGCTGTTGAGCAGACTGCGAGCTTCGAAGACGCTTTTCTCGATCTTGTTTCGGGGAATGAGGAAAATGAACTACTTTAGTTTCGCATGGATGACATTCAGAAATAGGCTTCTAGAGGAATACCGTTATCCTCTACAGGCTATCGTTAACCTGTTGGTTTTTTCGGGCTTTGTTTTTTTAATCGCCTCGGGGAGCTCGGTAATAATTGGAGGTGATGCGGCAGTTAATTTTACCCGGGTATTCCTCGCTTTTTTCTTGGGCGTTGGTCTAACGTCCATCATGCAAACGTTGGTGGATAAAGGTTCATTAGAAGAGTTCTATCTATATCCGTTAAAATCCGCTCCGATGTTATTGGCTGCGGGTGCAGGAAGGTTGTTAGAGTCTATACTCACTATGGCGTTCCTGGTTTATTTGGTGCCAGGCTGGCTGCTTGGCCACCCCGATCTCGCTTGGCGATTTCTTGCGGCCACGCCTCTTGTAGGCTTTTTTGCCATGGGTCTGGGTATGGTCATCGCAGGTTTGAGCTTGGTCTACCGGAAGTTGGGGCAATTGCCACAGATCCTGATGCTGCTGCTTCTGGCCCTTGCCGTTGGTGTTCCCGATAGCGTTCTCGCCTTTTCAAAGGGATGGTTTCCGCTGGCAGCAGCTGTGCTATATACGCGTGGGGCTGCAGTCATCCCATGGTCAGCGTGGGCGGTGAGTCTGGCAGTTTTTGCATTAGGAATAGTGCTTTTTGCTGTACTGGAGAAACAAATGTTCGCTAGAGGCTTGATAAGCCAAGAATAATTGAAAATACTAGTTTGGCCGGTGTTGTAATTTAACAGCCATTTCCCTTAATCCCACCGATTTCAAAAAATGTTGATCTAAAAATCTATAATAGGTTTTTACGGTAGCCAGCTGCGTAGCCAGCGCAGCCAGTTCTCGCCGAGCACGCCCGCGAAGGTGCCTGGTGGCAGCACGCCCTCCAGCCGCCGCAGGTCGGCCGGGCGGTCGAGAGTCTCGGGCAGTTCGCGGGCGCCGAAACCGCCGTCGAAGTCGGAGCCTATACCTACGCGTTCCCAGCCGATCAGGTTGGCTACGTGGGCCATGTTGCGGGTGATGATATTGAGCCCTGGCCGTTCGCTACCGCGCTGCCAGCCTGCTTGCAAGAAGGCGTTGTAGAGAACGGTGCCGATCACACCGCCGCGCTCGCCGATCGCGCGGATCATAGCGTCGGTGAGGTGGCGTTCGTGGTCCACGTAGCGGCGGACATTGGAATGGCTGGCCAGCAAGGGACCGCTGTAAAGTTCGACCGCGTCCCAGAAAGAGCGTTCCGAGAGGTGGCTGGCGTCGAGCGCTACCCGCGGTTCGTCCTGCAGGGCCACTATCAGCTTGCGACCCAGATCGGTGAGGCCGCCGGTGCCGTTCCAGCTGCCGCCAGCGTAGCGGGTGCCGCCCCAGGCCGGGCCCACCAGCCGCACCCCGGCGTCGGCCCAGAAGCCCAGCTCGTCGGGGGTTCGTATCGGGTCGGCGCCCTCCATCAGGACGAGCAGGCCGACCAAGCCGTCCCCTTCCCAGACCCTCAGGTGGGCTTCGAGCCCGGCGCGGTCGGTGACGAGCCGCACCCGGCCCTCGTCCGCCCAGCGGTGGTAGAGCCCGAGCTGGCGCAGGGCCCGGTCGTGGGCTTCGTCCGGGGTGCGGTAACCCTCCGGGTTGTGCTCGGGGTGGTAGGGGCCGGCGAAGAGGGTGGCGAAGACGAGCGCCGCGCCCGCCTCCTCCAGCGCTGGCAGCGTGACCGTGGGCACGTCGCCCTCCGTGTGTTGCCGCCTGAGCTCTTCGAGCGGCAGGGTCAGGTCGAGCCCCGCGTCGAGCGCGTTGTGGGCCAGGTCGAGGTGGGCGTCAACCAGGGGAGGGTGCGGAGGTTTCACGTTTTTATGCTACGCCAAGCCGGGCTATTTATCCTGTGTATAGTTACTTGATTCAAGACATGTTCCGGGGAACGGGGTTGCTTTCGTATGGGTGCTTCCGCTTGCGCCCGGGGCCGGGATCCGGCGCTAGTGGCAGTGGCGAGAATGCACAAGGTCACTGGCGGCTGCGGCTATCCATCGTATTCTATTCTCCATGTACGCTGTTGCTGCAGGCCACGAACTTACCGCTCGCACCGCTGCCCGGGTACTGGCCGAGGGCGGTAACGCCTACGATGCAGCGGTAGCGGCCGCGTTCATACAGCCCCTGGCCGAGCCGGTGCTGGCCGGAATGGGTGGCGGGGGTCTGATGATAGTACGTGAGCCGGCGGGGAAGTCACGGTTTTATGATTTTTTCACCAATATGCCCGGTCTCGGGCTCCGGCGGGTGGGCCGTGCCCGAACCGTCGAGGTGCAGGTCGACTATGGCGGCGCGACTGGCGTTTACCACGCGGGCGCCGCTTCCGTCGCGGTGCCGGGGACCCTGCAGGGTCTGCTAGGGGTGCACGCGGCGCATGGCGTCATGCCGCTGGGGCGTCTGGTGGAGCCCGCGATTGCCGCTGCTCGAAAAGGGGAGCCGGTTTCCGGCCTGCGGGCGTATTTGTTCACCCTGATCGAGCCCATTTTGACGCTTACCCCCGAGGCCCGCGGCATCTTTGCCCCCGAAGGGCGGTTGCTGCGGGCGGGGGAACTGCTCCGCAATGTCGATTACGCAGGTTTCCTGGAGCGTTTACCCGGCGAGGGGGCGAACGCTTTCTACTCCGGCTCCACTGCCCGCGAACTGGTTGATTACCTGCAAACAGGCGGCGGCCTGCTCACCGAGGCCGACCTTGCCAGCCAGCAACTCATCGCCGGCCCTCCACGGGAAGACGGGTTGGACGGTTTCGCTCTTTGCCGCGCCAGCGGCCCTTCTCGCGGCGGAGCAGCGGTGGCGCGTTTGTTGCAAAGTTATTTCGAAGAGCCGCACAATAGCGAGAATGAAGCCCAGCATTATCTGGGAGTAGCCCGGGCCATGCGCAGGGTCGCTGAGGGTCCTGGTTTGCGCCGCGGCACAACCCATCTCTCCATTCGCGATACCGAGGGGCGCCTGCTGGCCATGACCGTAACCAACGGCGAGGGGTCGGGGCTGGTGGCACCGGGTACCGGCATTTTTCTTAACAACATGCTGGGCGAAGATGACGTGCTACCCCCCGACCGACTGCCGCCGGAGGCGGGTACCCGCCTGGTTTCCATGATGGCTCCGGTCGTTCTCGAAACGGGTACCGATGCCTATGCTCTGGGTTCCGGGGGCTCGAAGCGAATCCGGACGGCTGTTTTCCAGGTGGCTGCCCATTTGCTGATCCAGAGATGGAGCCTTGAGCGATCCGTGGGTGCGTCCCGTATTCATTACGAGGATCAGCGCCTGGAAATCGAGCCCGGGTTGGGCCCGGATGCTTTGGGGATGCTCGCGGGTGAGTTTGCTGTCAACCAGTGGCCCCGCAAGGATTTTTATTTTGGTGGGGTGCATGCTGTCAGCCTTTCGGGCCTGGCCGTGGGCGACTTGCGGCGGGACGGATACGCGGTGATGTCACAATCAACCAAATAAGGTTGAAAATTAAGGCTTAAACTATAATCGGTTGATTGCTATGACGGACTATCGTATCTTATAAAAGATATGCATCTCGTGGTAACCGGTGACCTCATCGGATCGCGCAGGTTTGGCGGTCCCCAAGCGCTGAATCTGCTCAAGGACACTCTGGAAACAGTCAACCGGCGCCTTGCTGGCCTTATTACCGTGCCCTTCCGCCCGTACCAGGGGGATGCTTTTCAGGGGGTGCTTTCCAGCGCGAAGGGTCTGCCACGGCTGGTATTCATCTTTCAGGCATTATTGATAACTCACAGCACCCGTGATTATGGAAGGATGTTGCGGGCCCGTTTTGGGGCGGGTATGGGAGACATAGATCAGCCGCTGGCCGGTGCCGCTAACCCCGCTTTACTTACCGGCCCGGCTTTTGTGGCTGCGGCCGAAGCGCTCTCCAAGGCGCGTGACAAAAAGAGGCAGGTGATATTCCTCGGTGGGGGCGCGGGGCTCGATCTGGCTGTGAATGGCACTTTTGGCTTGGTGGAGTTTGTCTGGAACCGGTGGAACGCGGAGGTGTGGCGGCGGGCATTGTGCTATGACGATTTAAGAGACTTTAAGGCACTGGCGGCCGAATTGGGGGTGAGTTATCAGGCTATCCACAAGCAACTGCACACCCGGGGAGTTTTGGTGGTACGCGAAGCGCTAACGGGGATGAGCCACCTATT
Source organism: Thermaceae bacterium (assembly GCA_027067955.1). GTDB lineage: Bacteria > Deinococcota > Deinococci > Deinococcales > Marinithermaceae > Oceanithermus. The sequence goes on along the minus strand of JAMOUW010000053.1, from coordinate 7,762 downwards.
GGAGGATGCGGAAACATGGTTACGCTGATCAAGTACATAATGTTGTATCTGCTAGTGGTAGAAGGCGGCAATTATGCGGTCCGGTTCGTTTTGGACCAGGTACCCGGGGTCCAGGACCACGTCAACGGGTTGTTCCAGGCGGGGCGCTGGATTGGTTATCTCGAGCGCCTGATGATTCTTACCATGATACTTGCAGGAGCCTACAATGGAGTTGGTTTTGTTTTCGCCGGCAAGGCCATCGCGCGTTTCCAGAGCCACGAGCAGACCGAATATTATCTGCTGGGCACATTCGCCAGCTTTGCCTGGGCAGTATTTTGGGGAACCATTGGGAATATATTAATATAGTAAATATATACATATAAAGGGACAATTACCCCAGGATAACCCTAGCGCTGGACCTTAGTTTAGTTACATGCGCCCCGACTTCGATCGATATCCCTTTTTGGTCGCCTGGGAGATGACCCATGCCTGCGACCTGGCCTGTAAGCATTGCCGCGCCAGCGCAGAGCCCGACCCGCTGCCGGGAGAGGTGAGCACCGAAGAGGCCTTCCGTTTCCTGGAAGAGATGGCGACTTACCGGCCCAAGCCTATTTTGTTGCCTACCGGTGGCGACCCGCTGAAGCGACACGATCTATGGCGGATACTGGAAAAGGCGCGCGAGCTCGGCATCAAAATCGGCATCACCCCTGCGGTAACGCCGCTCCTGACCCGCGAGGTAATCGACCGCTTCAAGGAGCTGGACGTACACGCCATGGCGGTCAGTCTTGACGGCGCCAGCGCCGAAACCCATGACGAGTTTCGTGGCGTACCCGGCACCTTCGACCTGGCGGTGGACGCTCTCAAGTACGCTCGTTCCATCGGACTGCCCACCCAGATAAACACTACCGTCACCAAGCAAACCAGACCGGAGCTCCCAAAACTGGCGGATCTGGCTCGCGACCTGGCTATAAGCGCCTGGGAGGTTTTCTTTCTGGTGCCCGTGGGACGCGGCGCCCTGCTGCAACAGCTTAGCGCCGAAGAATACGAAGAAGTGCTGCGCTGGCTCTACCGGGTTTCCAAGAGTCACAAGCTGCATATCCGCACCACCGAAGCGCCTCACTTCCGCCGGGTAGTGATTCAGGAGCGCATGAAGAGCGCCGACGAGGATCATGCGCTGGTCCAAAACAAGCGCGGCGTTCACATGCACGATGCCTATGGATTCGTTTTCATAAGCTCGCAGGGTGAGGTTTTCCCTTCGGGCTTTTTGGCGATGAGCGCGGGTAATATCAAGAAGAGCAGCCTGCTAGATATCTACCAGAACTCCGAGCTGTTTCGCAGGCTGCGCGATCGCAGCTACTTGAAGGGAAAATGCCGGGTTTGCGAGTTTGGCAACGTATGTTGGGGCAGCCGTGCCCGTGCCTGGGCTGAAACCGGCGATCCCTTTGAGTCGGAGACCCGTTGCGCCTACGTGCCCGAAGCCTGGAAGGCTGAAGCCGCGAGTGGTTAGTCGAAGTTTGCCAAAGAGCAGGTTGGCGAATCCCGCATGCCTACCTCCGGGCGATACACTGAGGCAGTGATCGTTTCCTTTACCGGCGACCCTTTTCTGGCCCGGCGCGCGGCGCGGGCGGAGGCTGAGCTGCGCGGGCTCGAGTGGCGCTTGTTGCCGCCTGATCCCATGAGGGTCCGGCAGGCTGCCAGCGGTGGTCTTTTCGGTCCCGGTGGGGCAATAGTGGATCTGCGGGACGTAGGCGAGGCCGAGTGGAAGGCGTTGCGCTCGGTGCTTGAGGAACTGCCGGCGGACGCGGTGGTTATACTTCTGGACCCCAGGCCCACTTCCGCCCGCAGCCGCTGGCTGGGTAAGCACACGGAGAAGCGTGACCACCCTACACCACGTTATCGCGAGAAGCAGCGTTGGGTGGTAAACGAGATGAAGCGAATGGAAATCAAGGCACCGGCGGCGGTAGCCCACTTCCTCGGGGGGCTCGAAGCCGATCTGGAAGCCATTCACGCGGAGCTGGAAAAAGTGGCGCTTTTGGAGGGCCCCCTAACCCTAGATAGGGTCAGGGAGCTGGTGGCCCTGGATGCTCCGCTGTCCAGTTTCGACCTGGTGGACGCTGCCGCCGCGGGCCGCTTCGAGCGCGCGCTGGGGGTGTTGAAGAATCTGATTGATCGCGGGGAAGAGCCCTTGCGGATCCTCGGAGCGCTTAGCAAACACTACACTCGTGCTGCTGTCCTTTGGGCCGAGCTGCAAAATCGCAATTTGAGCGACAAGGATGCGGCGGCCTTGTTGAAGATCCATCCCTTTGCGGCGAAGAAGCTCATGACTTTTGCGCGCAGGTTGAACGAGGACAGCTTATTGCGGGCCCTGGACGCTCTTGCGGCAGCCGAGCTGAAGGCCAAAACCGGTCGTGATCCGGTGCTGGCGCTCGAGCGCCTCTTGCTGGCGTTGCGTGCGTGACCATTCAGCCGGTGTCGGGTAACATGGATTCATGATAAATGAGAGTACGGCCGAAAGACTGATTGAGCGAGCCCTGGCTCACGGGGCCGATTTTGCTGAGGTTTACGCCGAACGCTGGAAAAACCGCAGTTTGCGTCTCCTGGATCTGGAGGTCCAGGAGGCCACCAGCGGCATCGAATACGGAGCCGGTATTCGCCTTTTTTTCGGCACGCGGGTGGTTTATGCCTACAGCAATGACCTCAGTGAAACCAACCTGCTCGAGGTGACCGACACTCTGGCCCGGCTGGGCGGCGAGGCTGGCAAGGTGGACGAGAAGGGCGCCGGAGGTCTTGATTTTCGTAAAGCCTTACCGGAGGGCAGACATGCTCCAGAGCTTCCCTTTGAGGCGCGCGACAAGCGCTGGCGAATCGACAGGCTGTCCGAAGCCGATCGGGCCGCGCGCGTGGGTCCCGAAATCAAGAAGGTACAAATCCATTTGCTGGAGTGGGACCAGGACATTTTGGTGGCCAACAGCGAAGGTCTTTGGACCAGCGACCGGCGGGTGCGCACCCGTTACATGGTCACCGCCATCGCAGAGAATGAACACGGCATGCAAACCGGCTTCGAGGGGCCGGGGTTGGCTGTAGGGCTCGAACTTTTCGACTTGGAACCTCCGGCGGAACATGGCCGCGCCGCCGGTGAGCAGGCGCTGACCAGGCTGCGGGCCAAGCCTGCTCCTGCCGGCCCGATGCCGGTGGTCATCGGCAACGCATTCGGTGGCGTCATCTTTCACGAGGCGCTCGGCCACCTGCTCGAAACCACCTCGGTCGCCCGCAAGACCAGCGTTTTGACCGGTAAGCTGGGTGAAAAGATAGCCAGTGAGGTGGTTACCTACGTAGACGACGGCACCATTCCCCACGGCTGGGGTTCGTCGGAGTACGATGACGAAGGCGCGCCCACTGAGCGTACGGTGCTCATCGACAAGGGAGTTCTAAAGAGCTACATGGTTGATCGTTGGGGCAGCCTTATGACCGGTTACCGGACCACCGGTTCGGGGCGCCGTCAAAATTACACCTTTGCTCCCACCAGCCGCATGCGCAACACCTTCATCGAAGCCGGTGGGGCTAGCATCGAGAGTCTCTTCGAGGGGATCGAGTACGGTCTTTATGCCAAGAAGCTGGGCGGCGGTCAGGTAAAACCCGGTTCCGGGGAATACAACTTTGCCGTACAAGAAGGTTACATAATCCGCAACGGCCGTATCGAAGAGCCGGTTAAGGGGGCCATGCTAGTCGGCAAGGGGCCGGAGAGCATCCAGCGGATAGTGGCGGTCGCTGGCGACCGCAAGAATGCCTCGGGAATGTGTGGCTCGCTTTCGGGAACCATACCGGTCGAAGTCGGTCAGCCGCACCTGCTGATTAGCGAAATCGTGGTCGGAGGTGAAGGATGACCCTGCAAGAAGCGCAAACATACCTGCTTCAGCGTGCCCGGGAAAAGGGCGTCGATCTCGAAGCGTTGGCTACCGGCAGTCGCGAGCTTACCCTGAGAGCCCGCGAGGGGCAGCTAGAGGAGATCACCGGTGCCGAACGCGGCGGCATCGGCGTGCGGGTGGTGGTGGCGGGCAAAACCGGCTACGCCTTCACTGAGGAACTATCTTCCGAGGCCCTTGACTGGGTGCTTTCCGAGGCCGTGGAAAACGCCGGGTTGCAGACCGAAATGGACGGCTTCCTGCCCGAAGGCCGCAGTATGGGTCGCCACGACTTGCTGGGCGAGGGGCTTTCGGTTCCGCTTGAGGAGAAGAAGGCGATGGCCCTGACTCTGGAGCAGGAAGTTCGCCGCGATGAGCGGGTGCAACAGGTGGGTGCCGCCGCCTATTCCGAGCACGAATACCAGACCGAGCTGGCATCGACCAGGGGGGCGGCGGGAGGTTACCGCAGCGGTTTCGCCTACCAGATGATTAACGCGGTGATGTCCGAGGGCGAAAGTATCAAGCAGGGTTTCGAGCTCAAGGTCAGCCGTGAAGTTTCGGCCTTAGACCCGGCAAGCACCGCGCAGGAGTTCATTCGCAAGACCGGTCGCCTGCTGGGGGCGCGCCCGCTCAAAAGCGGGCGTTATACCGCCTATCTTGAACCCTCCGCTTTCCTTTCGTTGCTGGCTCCCTTTCTTGATCACTGGAGCGGCAAGCAGATTATTGAGGGCAAGAGTCGGCTGGGAGATAAACTCGGCCAGAAGATAGCCAGCGAAGCCTTCTCTCTCTATGATGACCCCGATCACCCCGAAGGTCTTATGAACGCCCCCTTCGACGCCGAAGGCACCCCCACCCGAACCATATACCTATTGCGCCAGGGGGTGGTCGAAAGCTTCATGCACAACAGCCAGACCGCCAATAAGCTGGATCAGGAACTTACCGGCCATGCCTCTCGCAGCTACAAGGGTGTGCTGGGGGTCGGGGCTCATAACGTGATCGTTGCTCCGGGAAGCGGTGTCGGCCTGAAAGACGGCGTGCTGGTGACCGATTTAATGGGCGTCCACGCCGGCGCCAACCCAATTTCCGGTGATTTCTCCTTACAGGCGCTGGGTCTCAAGATTGAAAGTGGCGAGGAAGCTTACCCGGTAGAGAACTTTACCATCAGCGGCAACTTTTTCGATCTGATCGAGCGCATCGTAGCCGTAGGAGATGATCTGGAATGGAGCGTCATGTACCTGGCTGGCGCCAGCCCGATAGTTGAAATAGCGGATGTGGCCTTTGCCGGCGCCTGAACTGCAGTTTTGGATACGGGGGATTCATCCCCCGTATTGTTTTGCCAGGCCGTGAGCGGGCTGGCTGCAAAACGGCTTGCAAAAGAGGAAGTGCCGGAGGGCGGTTCGGCAGACCCGAAGCACCTGTCCTGGCGTCTTTGGTAGGAATGGGGAGGGGGGGTCGAGAGCGCTGCGAGTTCCTGCGTGGCGTTTGGTAGTACCGCTGATCGTCGCGGATCCACCCCGGCGTTGGTTGCCATGTACGCATCACACCGCCGGCTTGCTGCCGGCGGTGTGATGCGATGGTTGCCTATCGTGCCAGCCCGTTGTATACCTTGGCGTGCAGCATGTAGTTGCCGTCGTCGTCCTCGCTCCAGACCACAACGGGGTTGTTGCCCCTACCCACAGCGATGTCGAAGTTGTAAAGTTCGTTCGCGGGATTCAGGTTGACATAATCGGGAAGTGATACCCAGGCGCTCCCGTTCCAGCGGATTACCTTGAGTTCTACACTTCCAGTTACGCTTCCTGCGGTATTGACGGCGATAACCGGATAGCCGTTCGAGTCCACGGCGAGCGCCGCCATGGTGGCGGTGCTGACAACTGGGCTCTGACCATAATATTTCCATGTGTTGTTGGAACTGTCCCAATAGCGGGCCTGCACTTTGTTGCTGCCCTGTTCGTGCCAAACCACTACTGGAGAATCATCCTTACCGAGTTCCACGAATATCTGGGCAACGTACTTGCTGCTGGTAGCAACTGCGGCGGAGCCGTACTGGCTGCCAGTGGTTATATTTTTGGTATATACGTTATAACTACCGGTGCCGGTTTTCTCGACCCAGGTAATCACAGTACCGCTGTTTGCTCCGGAGGCGCTGTCGATGACCGTAATGTCTTTGCTCGCATCAATATTGACGGGTGTGGTTGGGATTTTCCATATACTACTGGAGATCTTGAATGCTCCATAGTAAAGATGACGGGCGATTTTGGAGTTGTAGTTGGACTTCTCAATAAAGGCCAGTATAGGGTCACCGTTATTGGAAATGCTTATTCGCGGATTCGTGGTATCGTCCGCTTTTGACAGGTCAATTGGACCGGTGGGGCCGTATGCGGACCAGGCGCCGCCATCCCAGTGGCGCACGTATACGTTGTTTTTGTCGGCGCTGGTGTATTGCTGAAAGGCTACAACTGGATTGCCGTCTTTATCGAGCGCTAGATTGGGGCTGGCGGCACCGCTTTTTCCGCTCCCGTTGAAGGGTTTGCCGATGCTTTTCCAGGTATTGCCATTCCAGCGGCGGACTGCAATAAAGTAGCCGGCACTTTCACCGGAAACGTATGCAACCACCAGATTCCCGTCTTTATCAACGGCCACCGAAGGCACGTCGGCATCTGCCGAGGAGTCTTCTTGAACGTAGCTGTCCAGTTCCACCCAGTCGTCTGCGGTGGTGAAATCGAAGGAAGCAGTCAGGCTGGCGCCGTTGCCCGAGGCCACGCCGTTGATGGCTACCGTCAGATTGGCCGGCAGGTTCGCAGGGGCGCTGGTGAGGGTGAGGGTGATCGTTTTGTTTCCGTTCGAAAAACTTTTGTCGTAACTTAGTTCGTTGCTGCCGTCTAATACTTTGAGCGTGTTTGCGGTTACGGACTGAGGGGATACCGCCTCGCTGAAGTTGAGTTCTATGGCGTCGGCTAGCAAAACCCCGGTGGCGCCGGCGCTGGGGGAGTGGGAAACGAGTTCGAGATTGGTTGTGTGAGGTGCGCCGCCCCCGCATGCCGATAAGGCCAGTATCGTAGCGGCGGTAACAGCAGTCATGAGAATGTTACGGATCTTTGGGTAGATATTCATTTGCATATATCTCCATTCCCTCAGGCTGTTTGCTGCCGTTACGTAGCAGCTATAGTGGCGGTTATCGCGTGATAAGCGCCCCTTTCCTGAGCGGCCGCATTATATATCTGCATTTGAGGACTAAATGTTCATGCGCCCGGTGCATTGCAGATGGGTCGGGCGGGATGGCGTAAAAGCTTTCCTGGATAGGATGAGATTGATTGCCATGCCTTGTATGCAGTGTTCTTCGGTAAATGGCTTAGCGGCGCCGCGGACCGGGCGCGGCTACCTTCTGGCGGCACCCTGCCCGTGCTTCGTTGCACGCACCCCTTGCTTGTCAGAATGCTGCGGCGGCCTCGAGCGTGGCTCGGTGACACAGTTTGAACACCAGCTCTCGTTGGAGCTACGATGTTTTTCGTGAGAGTTTTTGCCGGAAGCTGATGCACTCACTATCGCGGACATTGCGAATCAGCCCCCATCATCCCAACCAAATCCCGCCATTCCAGTCAAGCAGGCCCTTGCTTGCGAGAGCTGGACCTGCCCCGCGGGCGAAAGCGGGGCTCCAAAGTTTGAAGCGCGGTGCACACTGCGTCTTCGTCTGGCTATCGCTTTGAAATCCTCCCCTCGGGGAGGTGGTTGCGAAGCAGCCGGAGGGGGTTTTGCTCGGATGTGGGATGTGTAGGGAGTGGGATGTCGGCGGCCATGCATCGGCGACTAGCTTTTTGGCTTTTGCATCACCAACAACCCCCATGTATCTTCCATAAGGGACACAGCCGAAACCCCCAAGGGCC
>JAMOUW010000052.1 GCA_027067955.1 Thermaceae bacterium | reverse complement strand
CATGCACCCGCTATTGGGCTCTAACCGATTTTCAAACCGCGGCGTTTTTCACACAGCAAAAGACATCCAGCAACCACTGAAAGGAACAGCAAACCCGCCCCGCTAGCGCTAGCCGTTGCAACGTGTCTGGCCCGTTCCACGCCGCCGGGGACGGCGTCGAGCTTGAGCGGAAATCTGATTGGCCCTAGAGGGGCAGCGCCACCACTTCCAGCGCGGCCAGCACCGCATCCGCGCCCTTGTTGCCAGCCTTGGTGCCGGCGCGCTCCATGGCCTGCTCGATGGTGTCGGTGGTGAGGATGCCGTTGATTATCGGCTTGCCGCTGTCGAGGCCGGCCTTCATCAGGCCGCTGGCCGACTGGCCGGCGACGACGTCGAAGTGATAGGTGGCCCCGCGGATGACGCAGCCCAGGGCCACCACCGCGTCCACCCCATCTTTTTCGGCGTACTTCCTGGCTACCAGCGGTATCTCCAGCGCTCCCGGCACCCAGACGACGGTCAGGTTGTCTTTATTACCACCCAGACGCTCGTAGGCGTCGATTGCACCCTCTAGCAATTGCCTGGTGATGAACTCGTTGAAGCGACTAACCACCAGCACCAGCTTGACGCCCCTGGCATTCAGGTTTCCCTTGATTTCTTTCATTCCTTTCCTCCTTCACTACGAACTATTCACGTTTAATCGATTCCACAAGCTACAGGCCACAAGCTTCTCTTTCACCACGCACCACGCACTACGTACCACGTACTATCCGCGTTCAATCAATCCCACAAGCCACAAGCTACGAGCCACAAGCCCCCTTCAATCCATCCAATGCCCCAGCTTCTCCTGCTTCGCCCGCAAGTAGCGCGCGTTGTGCTCGTTGTCGCCGCTGCGCAGCGGCACCCGCTCGACCACCTCGAGCCCGTAGCCGCCCAGCGCCCGGATCTTGCGGGGGTTGTTGGTTAAGAGCCGTAGCTTGCGCACCCCCAGGTCGTAGAGGATCTGCGCCCCGACGCCGTAGTCGCGCAGGTCGGGCGGGAAGCCCAGCGCCAGGTTGGCCTCGACCGTGTCCATACCGGTGTCCTGCAGGTGGTAGGCCTTGATCTTGTTGACCAGGCCGATGCCGCGCCCCTCCTGGCGCAGGTAGACCAGCACCCCGCGCCCCTCCTCGGCGATCCGCTTCATGGCCAGGTCGCGCTGGAAGCCGCAGTCGCAGCGCAGGCTGTGCAGGGCGTCACCGGTCAGGCACTCCGAGTGCATCCGCACCAGCACCGGTTCGCCGCCCTCCAGCTCGCCCATCACCAGCGCGGCGTGCTCCTCGCCGGTTATCTGATCGCGGTAGGCGAAGATGCGGAACTCGCCGTACCCGGTTGGCAGCATCGCCCCGGCCTCGCGGGTTACGAAGCCGTCGCCGCGCTCGAGCCGGTAGCGGATCAGGCTCTCGATCGTCCCGATCTTCAGCCCGTGGCGTTCGGCGAACGCCTCCAGTTCCGGCAGCCGCGCCATCTCGCCGTCTTCGCGCATGATCTCGATCAGCGCCCCGGCGGGCTCGAGCCCCGCCAGCCGCAAGAGGTCGACCGTCGCCTCGGTGTGGCCGGCGCGGCGCAGCACCCCGCCCTCGCGCGCGGTCAGCGGAAAAACGTGGCCGGGCCGGCGCAGGTCGGCCGGGCTGGTGCTCGACTCGGCCAAAAGCCGGATGGTAGCCGCCCGCTCGGCGGCCGAGATGCCGGTGGTGCTGGTCGCCGCGTCGACGCTAACGGTAAAGGCGGTGCCGTGGGGGTCGGTGTTGCGCTTTTCCATTGGCGGCAGTTCCAGCGCCGCCGCCCGCTCGGGGGTAATGGCCACGCAGAGCAGCCCGCGCGCCTCCTTGACGGCGAAGTTGACCAGGTCTTTGGTGGCGAACTGGGCGGGAAAGATGAGGTCCCCCTCGTTTTCGCGCCCCTCGTCGTCCACCATGATTACCGGCTTGCCGTTTTGCAGGTCTTC
>JAMOUW010000051.1 GCA_027067955.1 Thermaceae bacterium | reverse complement strand
TTTGGACGCCGACGAGCTGGAAGATTTCGTCGCCCAGGTGATCAAGAAGTCGTATGGCAAAGACGCTCGCAAGCGCTACCAGAAAAGGCTCGAATACGGCGGGGGTATCTTCGTGGTCGAACCCGGTGGCGAGCCGCGAGTTCCCTTTTCCAAGGGGATCCTTTCGCAGTCGCTGATGGCTGCGGGTCTCACTCCTGACCGGGCCTACCGGCTGGCGCGTGAGGTGGAGCGTGAGCTGATTCGCGACGGGCGCACGGTAATCGGCCGGGATGAGCTGCGCGAGCGTGTGGCGGCGCTCCTGGAACGTCGCATAGGCGAGGAGGTGGCCGAGCGCTACCGGGTTTTGCGCGCGGTGCGCAGAACCGAGCGGCCCATGCATATCCTCATCGGCGGGGTTAGCGGGGTGGGCAAGAGCACGCTCGCGGCGGCCTTGGCCTTTCGTCTCGGCATCACCCGGATGACGTCGAGCGATTCGGTGCGCGAAATCTTGCGGGCTACCACCACCCGCGACCTGGTGCCGACGCTGCATACTTCATCGTTCGACGCCTGGAAGGCGCTCGTTGAGGTGCTGGGTCTCGAGGGGGAACCCTCGGACGAGGTCATCCTCCAGGGGTTCAGGGACCAGGTGGCGCGGGTAAGCGTGGGTATCCGCGCCATTCAAGAGCGAAATGCCCGGGAACGTACATCCGTGGTCATAGAAGGGGTCCACGTGGTGCCAGGGTTTTTGAGCCACCCGCTGCAGTCGGAGGTGGTACAGATCCCCATGCTGGTAGTGGTTCGCGACGAGAAGCTCCACAGCGACCGCTTCAGGCTGCGTGAGCGGGAAACCCAGGGGCGCCGCCCGGTGGACAAGTACCTGGCCAATTTTGGGGCGCTGAGAATGATACAGGCTCACCTGGAGGCGCTGGCCCGGGCGATGGGGGTGCCCGTAATCCCCGGTGACAACCTGGACAAGGCCGTTGACAAGGGACTCGAAGTTATCACCGAACGGTTCCATGACCTCTTTCGTGCCCGGGAGCAGAGCGGGGCCCGTGCATGAAGAGAATCGTCATAATCGCATCCTTACTCCTTGGCGGGGTATTAGCCGCCAACCCTGCCTACCTGGATCGCTTCGAACAGACTTGGCGCTTGGTGGAGGAGTTTTACTGGGACACCAGCCACCGCGGCGTGGACTGGCGGGCCGTGGGTGAGCGCTACCGCTCCCTGGTTGCCGGCGCGGAATCCTGGGATGAAGTTTACAAGCTGCTGGACGAGATGTATGAAGAGTTGGGGGACGACCACTCGCGGGTGCTATCGCCCCTGGAAGCGAGAAGGGTATTGCGGGGCGCGCTATGCCTGCCGCTACCGTTTCCGGTTGGGCGTTTCGAACCCGAAGCGGGGTCCGCGCCTGCGGAGAGGTCTGGGGAAAGCACGGATGCCGGGGCCCGCGACAGCGACGGCGATAGCGATAAGGAAATACCGGTTTGGGACGACTTCAGTTATCGCGAACTGGAAGACGGCATAATATATCTGCGCTTGCCCCATCTGGTAAATCAGGAAATAGCCGATGACCTCAAGGTAACGGTAAAAACGCTGGATGCCAGGGAAGTCCGGGGTTACATACTGGATTTGCGTGACAATCCCGGCGGGCTGGCCTACGTAATGGCTGAGGTCGCCGGGGTATTCATTCGCGGTCTGCCCTGGCGCGTGGTGACCCGCACCAAGGGTGTGTCGCCGCAGCCTACGCTGCCCTTTTGGGGCAAACCTCTCACAGCGCGGCCGCTGGTGGTATTGATCAACGGCAACGTGCACTCGGCCGCGGAAGGACTGGCCGGTGCACTGAAGCGCAGCGGTCGCGCCCGGCTGGTGGGGGAAACCACAGCGGGAAACACCGAGGTCGTATTTCCCTACTGCCTGCCCGATGGCGGAGTGGTCATGCTGGCGAGCGGTGTGCTGGCGCCTGTTGGCGCTCCGACCTGGGAGGGCCGGGGCGTG
>JAMOUW010000050.1 GCA_027067955.1 Thermaceae bacterium | reverse complement strand
TACTCCTTGGACTTGTAACGCCCCCAGCCGGATATCTCCGTGAGGATACCGGGGAAGAGCAGGGTGAACAGGTGGTCGGGTTCCGGGGCGCTCGAGTGCGGATCGTCGTAGTCGATCTCGACGCGGGAGAGCGGGAAGACGACGTAGCGGATTTCCACCTGACCATCTTTAGAGAGCACCCGGTACTGGTAGGGCAGCACCTCGTTGAACTCGACGGGGGCGGGAGTGTAGCCGGCGGGAAGCTCGTATGTCATGCCCGCCTCCGCAAGCAGCGCTGTAAAGTCGTGCGGGGCTGGAGGATCACCGGCCAGGACCCGTCCGCCCGCCAGCAATAGTAAAGTCAGCAGCAGAACCCTCATTGCCCGGCCTCCAGCTGTTCTTGCCACGAAGAGCGCAGATCGCGCGCGGTTTCCTTCCATGCACCTACCGGGGCGCGTTCGATGAAGGCGTCCAGATCGGCTATCGCCGCTTCTTTCTGGCCGAGCGCCCAGCGCACCGCGGCGCGGTTGAAATACGGGGCAGCTGCTTTGGGGTCGATGGTGATGGCGCGGTCGAAATCGGCCAGCGCCCCCTTTTCGTCGCCCATTTCAAAACGCAATACCCCGCGGTTGAAGAGTGCTGGCAGGTAGCCGGGGTTCGTCTCCAGCGCCCGGTCCAGGCTGGCCAGCGCTTCCTGTTTGCGGTCGAAGCGCCGCAACGCCTCGGCGTAGTTCACCCGTACCCCGGGGTCATCGGCGAGTTCGAGCGAGCGTTCCAGGTCGGCCAGTGCCTTAGCGTATTCTTCGAGTTGCAACCAAAGAGCGCCGCGCACCGCGTAGAGGTGGGCATTTTCCGGGTAGCGGGCGATGGCCTGATCTAAGGTGGAAAGTGCTTCCCCGAACTGGCCTTTCGATTGATACATGAGGGCCACGCTTGCCCATTCGTCGGCGTTCAGGCTCTCGTGGGCGTAGGCTTCGTCGTGAGGCCCGATTTTGGAGAGATCCAGGGGGCCCGCCTTGGCTCCAGGGGGCAATGTTGGGGGGCTTGATGGCACTTCTTCTGCGGTCGCGGGCGCTACCGCGGAGCCGGCGGCCTTTTTTTCGTCTGGTTTGCAGCCCGCCAGCGCCAACGCTATGGCGATTACCGGGATGAGGGCAAAACGATATCGGGACATGGGTTGTCTCCTGGCGTACAATCTAGCACGTGAGGATGAGGCGCGGGCTGGAGCTTTGCTCCAGCCCGCGCCCGGTTCAGCTCACGCTACTTGCCCTTCTTGACATCCTCGTAGTATTTGAGGAGCATACGATGCATCAAGTCGAGATGCTCGGTGTTGCTGAGGGTGCCGGGGGTGCTTATTACGCTCCAGACCTTGCTGTTGGTCATTTCCTTGTGGCAGCCCATACAGAGACCGCTGCGATTCATGTTTTCTCGCATTTCCGCGGGCAGGGAACGCGAGAGCGGCCAGTGTGTGCCCACGGTGGCGACCTGTTTGCCGGTCTTGGGATCGACGATCTGCGACCAGTCGAAGGTGAGGTCGGGGATGGCCGGTATCTGCACCTGGTAGTTTCTGGCCAGCGGTTTGCCCGTGCGCGGGTCGGTGAGGTCGGTGATGATGTCTTCCGCGTAGCGACCCTGGTAGATGCCGCCGTCGATGCCGTAGCCCAGGGCTTTGGGGTTGTCGTGACAGCTCTCGCAGCGACGCGCTTCGGGGAGGGCCGAATGCGGCTGCGCCGGCGCCATGTCGATGGCCAGCGGAACCAGATCCTGGCCCAGCTGGGCCGCCTCGTCGGGCGAGCGCGCTATCACGTTATGCGCGATCGTCTTACCTTCGGTATCAATGACGGTGTATACCACCTGGCAGCCGGGCATAAGCGGGGTTACCCGACCCTCGCCGTTGATGCCCAGGACCGGATCTTCCCAGCGCAGATATGAGCGCGACTCGGAGATCTTGCCGGGGGAGGTGATGCCGCCCGAGCCGATCGCGGCCTCTGCGGTCATGCCGTGTTCGTCT
>JAMOUW010000049.1 GCA_027067955.1 Thermaceae bacterium | reverse complement strand
TCGGCGAGCCCCACGGTTTGTATTTGCGCCTTCAGGGGGTTTGTACCTCCGGGTAAGCCCAAAACCGAGCGTCGTTTTGGCCCCTACTCCGGAGAAAAACGCGAGCTCGCCGAGCCGCGAAAGCCAGCGGGCCTCTTCCTCGCTGGCTTTGGGCAGATGCAGCGTTACCCGGCCGACGAAGCCTACCGTGCGGCTATGGGCGGTAGCGCTAAGGGTGCGGGTATTTAGGTAGCGGGCGGTCGTGTACTCGACGAGCCGCTCGGCAACTTCTGGCGGTACCGGCTCGGGCGCAAAAGCGTTCCAGTCGCGGATAAGGGATGAGAGGATGAGCCCGGGGTCGGGGATCGGGTAGTTCGCCTCTTTACGGCGGAAAAAGGTGGGGGTCAAAAACTCAAGCGGGAGGTCGGCGCTAGGGGGCGCGGCCATGAGCTCGGCCCAGTCCTTTTTGCCCGACCAGGGGTGCGCGTGCTCGTAAATGGCTAGAACCCGCGGGTTTTCGGGGGGTAAGTGCATCGGCTGATTTAAGCGTCCCCACACAACGCCCGCGGCCTCTTTGGCGAGGGGGTCCTCGAGAAAGGATAGCCGTATCCAAACGGCCGATTCGTCTTTCCCGACCGCAAGCGCAAAAGGCTTGGGAGCGGACCGGCTGTGGAGCTTAGGGAAGACCGGCGTGAGGGCGTGGTAAAGCCAGCCGCGGAGCCTGATTGAAGCCGGCGGCCGTTGGGCGTCGAGGTGGAGGACGAAGGCTGCGGGCATGGGTTTAGAGCAGATCAAGCCACTCGGCCAGCTGCCTGAGCCCAGAACTATCCCTAGCGCGTTTTAATACCTTGGTATTCGGAGCCTTAGGGTTTCCTAAGATGCCCTTTAGCTTTTCCCGGTGCTCCTCGATGAATGCCCTCTTTTCCTCTTCGCTCAACGTGGAAAAGGCCTCTGAACGCCGGGCAATCTCATGCGGCTGGGAGTTCCACCCAAGGCCAGCCAACGCTGATGAAAGCTTTTCGTACGCCTCGCTTCGTTTAGGGGGCGGCGGCTTTAGTTCTTCAAATGTTTCTTCAAACTTAAAGCGCCCATACCCGATCGTGGTTTTAGCGCCCACGCCCTCCTCGCGCAGGGCTAGGCGGAGGAGTTCGGCGGCGAGCCCGAGCCACTTCAGGGCCTCGGGCAGGTCCTCTTTGGTCACAGGGTTAAGCCCGAGCGCGAACAGAAAGCGCCCTCGCGCGGTGATGAAGGGGATCGGGGTGGGGCTGTCCCAGTCCGCGGGGGGGTTGCCCTTGCCCTGGTAGTACTCGGGGTGGTGGACGGTGACGACGTCCTTATCAAGCCGGTATTTCCCGGGGAGGGGCAAGGCGTCGTAGAAGACGATCAGGCCGCTTTGCTCGGTGTCGCCGAAAAGCGCTTTTTGGTAGTCGCCGCGCTTGGTTTTCCCGCCGTCAAACTTGCGGGACCACTTTTTCTCGTCTACGAGGAGGGTCGCTGCGTAGCTGCTCGCGAGCCCTTTTAGCGCCGAGCCCGGAATATAGGGCACGCCGTAGGTGCGGTGAAGGGTGATGGAGGTCTCCAGCACGGAGGTGGCCCCAAGGCCGACAACGAAACGCCCGAGCGCTTCCCCTTCGGCCGCGTAGACCGGGCTAGGCGCACGTATCAAACTTTGCCTATAGCGCTCGAAAAACGCCCCGTAAGCCCTGGGCTCGGCAATTTCTGCAGCCTGCTCCACGAGCGCAGTTTTTGCCTCGGTGTCTTCTTTATCGGTGGTCTTGATGAACTTATCGAGCCAAAGCCCGGGGTGTGTGGTGGATAAGGCCTTCTCCAAACCTTGAAGGCTTTCTCGGCGCGTGGAGGGGTATTTCATTAATCCACCCCCTTGGCCTTCAGAAGGCTCTGGGCGAAGCGCTTGAACCAGTCGGCGACGGCCAGGGTCTCCCGGGTGAGGTGGAGGTAGTGGGGCAGGTCGGCTGTTCGCACCTGTTTAAAGAGCCACCTGAAGGCCTGTTCACGGTCCTTTTCGTCATGCTGGTTGAGCTTTGCAAGGACCGCGGCCAAGTCGTAAACGAAGTCCCGGTGCTCGTCCTTGCCCCGCGAGTCCACGAAGGCCAGCGCCTGCACCAGCCCGGCGCTGCGCACCAGCGCGGGGAAGCGAAGCGCCATGCTGCCGTAGTTGTCGCGGTAGGACTGGTTCCGATCGGTGTAGGGCTTAAGGGTCTCGTAGACCAGCTCAGCCCTTCGCTGCTCGCGAGTCATGGGTTCACCCCCACCAGGATCATCCGCGAAAGCCCCCGCCCCACGGTGGCGTTGCCGCCGAACTGGAGGGTGTGGCCGCTGAGCTCTTCGATGTGCTTCAGCACCTCCGCCGCTCCGGTTAGGTCGTCGGGCGGGGACGTATTCCAGGGGCTGCTGGCGGCGAGAACGCCGTAGAGGATGCTCTCGGTGGGGATGTTCTCTTCAAACCAGAGGGCTCTCTGGGCCACGGTCTTGGTGCTTTCGTCGATGCGGATGCGGGTGACGACCTCTAGGGCCGTTTCGAGGAGAAAGCCCATGGCGTCGTCGTGCAGGTAGAGAAGGCGGCCGGCAAGAGGTACTTCCTCGCCCAAGCGCTGGGCCAGCCAGTCTTCCCAGGCTTTAAGCTCCCCGCACGATTCTGCAGAGAAGTCCAGGTCCTCGAGGTAGACCCGGCCGTTGTGAACGAGCGCATCGCCAGTTGTGCGGGCCTCCGTGATGCTTCCTGGCGGGGTGGGGAGGCTTGGCAGCCCCGAGAGGCCGGCGAGCTCGGACTCGCGCCTGAAGCGCTCTAGGATAAAGGGGCTTGTGGCATAGGCAAAGAGCTCCTTGTAGCTACGCACTGGCAGCAAGAGGAGCTTGGCATCGCCAAAGTAAGCTGCTCCGGCGTGCTCATGCGCGTGCTCGGTGTCGGGGCCAAAGATGGCCGTCACTTTGGCAGGGTCCCATTTACGCCGAGCCAGGTCGCGGAGTACGCCCTTGATCGAGCTGCCAGGAAGGTAGGGGATACCGGTGGCTTTCTCCCTGGCCACGGGAAGGTCTACGCTGCCTACGCCTTGCCCCACGCCCGGGTGCAACGGGCTGAGGGCGTGGATGAAGTATGGGGTGTTCTTGATCATCGCTTACAACCTCCTTTTAGCCATTCCACAAACGCCAAAACGGGGTCGGTCAGGCCACCCACCCTAGCGAGCGGCTCGATTCGGTTTGCCTCGCTCGGGTCGAGCTCTACCTCGATGGGCTCGTCGGGAGCGGTATCAAGCGCATAGGCTTCTGGGAGTTTCCGGTTGCCTTCGAGCACATAGACCAGCGTGGGTCCGTCCTTGCCCAGCGGGCGAAAAGCCAGGGGGCTGGCGTGGCGCTCAAGACTTTTGCCCTTAAGGATTGAGTCTGGCGGGTCTTGCTTGCCCTTGAAGTGAAAGATGATGGGTAAGCCAAACTGGCCCCGCGGGAACTTGTTAATGAGGTTCTCCTGTTTGGGGGCGTGCCGAGGGTCCCATTTGCCAGTAAGCTTGCGGATCGCGTCGGGCTCGGGCCACCGGCTACGCCCGGGGTTTCTCCGGTCTTCGCGGGTGCGCCACTGCCGGAAGCGCTCGTAGCACTGCACGGTCTCCTGCCAGCGTTTGGGGTGTAAATAGATCACGCTGTCCGGCGTTAGGTGGGGAACGTTCTCAGGCCACCCCTCCCGCCGACTATAGCGCTTTAAGTTGTCACGAATCGTTGCCTCGCTGATCGGGTTCGCCTTGCTTCTTTGAAAAGCGCCAAAGCCCCGGCGAGTGCGTCCGCCGATGCCGCCAAACGTCTCCCAAGCCCAAAGGGCGGCCAGCACCTCTTCAGCTATTTCCTGGGGAAATTTAAGGTGCAAGGTAAACGAAACGCCCAGTCGTAAGGGGGAGATTTCTACATTCTCACCCTTCTTTTTTAGCTCTTCATTCTCGGGCCTTAGGGAAAACACAACGTAAGGAGGTGCTGCGCCCGTAGGTACGGCCACCCAGTTGCCTTTTTTATTTTTTTCCACACGAAACGGCTTGACTTCTTTGCCGCTTGCCCGGGGTTCCAGGCGGAGCTGAACTTTCGACGCTGCAGAAGCATAGCTAATGCCTCCCCAAATGGACTCTTCGATTTCAAGCAACTTGGCTAGATCACCATTGGCCTGCCAGCCGCGAATGGCCCGCCACCAAAAGCGGAGGTGCCCTTTGACCTCACTGGGGCGAACAGTAGTCACCGAGTCCGCCTGGCGCGGCTCCTCGCCCCCGCCGAAGAGCGGGGTGATGAGCCGGTACTCGCGGTTGATTTCCATCCAAACGTCAGCCTTTTGTTTCAGGGCTTGCTCGATGTTGCTTGGGGGGGTTTTAGGTACTTGCACGGCCTACTCCTTTCCCAGGGTCCAGGCTCCTAGCAAGGCGAGCCCGAAACCGTCGTTTTGGTCTTCTTGCGGTTGCCCCGGTAGGGGGCGAAGCCAAAGCGCCTCGACCCACTTCTCGATCGCTTCCACCCCAGGGTCACCTTGTAGCTCGATAAAGTAGACGCTTCCTGCGGGGACCAGGCGCCGGCTGGGTTTGGGGACATTTTGTAGAAGGTCCCACCCCGAGACCGTGACCGGCCGGCCCACCGCTGCGGCGACGAGCTTTACCCGCAGGCCGGCCAAGGTGAAAACGTGGCTGGGCTCCATCGGCGGCAGGTAAGCGGGATCGCTATCAAAATGAGCAGGCGTCGCCAGGATCAAGCGGGCGCGCTTGGTCCGCTGGATGTCTTGGACGAGCCTTTCGGGCGGCTTGGGCATGGCGATTTCCTTATTCCCCCACACCCAGGCGGCGAGCCGGCGTTCCCCCCCTAGGGGGTGGAAACTGGTGAGCGCGTCGAGGGGCAGGTCTTCGGCCTCTACCCTGGCGAGCAACCCAAGTTCAAGTGCCGCAGATAGCTCTTTCTCTCCCTTTTCCGAGGGGTTGTAAAGGAACACGAGGCCCTCGGTTTCGAAGAGCATGCTCTCTTCCGCGGTGAAGGTGTCGGGGTTGATCTTGACGTGGGTCCGGTACTCCCTGGGGAGTCCGGAGATGCCGAGCTCGTGGGGGACGATCTCCTCCTCGCTGCTGATGCTTTCAAGCAACCACTGCTTGTAGCGCTCCCAGCGCCAAAAGCTGGGCATGGTCTCTGGCTTGCCCTCGGGTAGGTCGCCCATGAGGGGGGCAAGGCCCTCGGGCATATTCCAAAGGATGCCGTTTGGTGGTGTTCCAGGTTTTAGACGGAAAAGCCGCGGGTTCCCCTGTTCTTCCTTTTTCATGAAAACGGCGTCAAGCGGTGCAGGGATAAAGGCTTCGCCGTTTTTGCGGTCGAAAAGCAGTGGCCCGTGAACGGCCACTTCTCTTTTAAGGCCGTTCCATCGCCCTTCCCCGGGTCTATAGCCCCGGGCCTCTCCGATCCGTCCCCGGACGGCGCCGGCCAGAGTCTGGGGCATGGGGAAGGGAAAACCGCGCACCTTGGCTCCCGGGGAGGCGCTGAAAGGCCTGCCGTCGCGGAAGACGAGGGGATCGCGGGGAAGGATTTCTAACCACGTAGCTAGTCGCATGGTTTTGCCTCCTGCTCTTGTTTGAACCCAGGCTTTCGAGCTAGCGCAAAGGCCCGGGCGAAGTGTCGAGCGGCGACGAGCTCACTGGCAAGTGCTTTAGCCTGGTCAGCCCCTCGCTCTAAACGGGCTCTGAGTTCTTCTTTTGCCTTTTCAGCTACCTTACCTTTGCGTTCTAGCGTACGCATCGCCTCATCAGGGAGCGCCTCCTGCAGTGTTTCTGCATTCATCAGCTCTGCCAGTTCGCGAAGCTCGTAGGCCCAGCCTGTTGGGATGCAATCTTTGTGGAGCCACAGGGCATACTCCGCGAGCCGCTTGTCTAAAGGTTTGTCAAGTTTTTCTTCGTCCCAGGGACCTCTCACCAGTAGCTCGACGCCGGAGCGCGGGGCCACGATGACGGCGAGGGAGTTGCGCTCCTCTTTTGCGATCTTTTCAGCTTTGCGGGCGAGGTTAAGTGCCTCCCCGAGGTCGAAGAGATGGTGTACTACGGCGAGGCCGACCGAGAGGGTTGGTGATTTGCCACCCTTGCCTTCGAAGCCTTCAAGGGACTCTTTAAAGCAATCTGCTAACTCGCGGGCGCAATCCAGGGCTTCATGTAAGGGTAGGAGGGCGAGCACGTCGTCCCCACCTGAGTAAACCAAGGAGCCCGCGTGGTTTTGCACGATGCGCTTCACTTGGGTGGCGAACTCGGTGAGCTTTGTGGAAAGCTGCCGATGCCCATCTGCCGTTTTTTGGGCGCTAATGGCCTTGCCCATGCGGTCGCCGTCGGCGTGCAGGATGGCGTAGTAAGGGTAGGGTTCTTTTTTGAGCTTTTGGTAAAGCTCTGCAAGTTTTTTCTCCGCTTGTTGGCGGTCCCCCTCATCGGAGATGAGTTCTGTAAGGCGACCGGGGAAAAGGAGGCGGGGGTCCCGCTTACCGATGCGATCGAAGATGGGTTTGATGTTCCATTGCTCTACATCCTCGGTTTCCACAAGTTTTGCGATTTCGTCTAGGGTTTGCTTTAGCTCCGTTAGTTCGTCCGAGGTGAGGCCCATAAGGAAGGGCAGGGCTGCCATGTGGGACGTGCTGGCGAAGTTCTCGGCTGGGTAGAGGCGTTTGAGAAGGTCTACTCCCGAGAGCTCCTCGCCTGGGCGGATGCCCTTTTTGAGCTTGGCCTTTTCGTGGTTTTTTTGGACTTCGCCGGGAATATCGCTAAGCTTTTTGTATTTCCAGCGGAGGTCAGTAATGCTTTCAAGCACTCCGTCGAGGGAGCTCTTTTGCACCGGCCCGGCCCAGTTGACGGGAGCGAAGTCCCGCGTGTTTTTCCGCGCCGCCATGAAGCGCGTCGCGGTCTGCCGGGCCTGGGCGTAGTCCTCTTCCCCTTCGTAGGGGACGGCGATCCAGTAAAACTCGAGGAGGTCCGCTACCTGCTTTTGGGCCGCCTCTTCGTTTTGCAAAAGCCCAGCCGCCCGCTTAAAAACCGCCTTCAACGTATCTTGAAAGTAGTCCTGAGCAGCGTTTTGTGCCTCCATGGCCAGCTGTGCGGGATCTTTCCCCTCGATCGTGCCCATGATGACGTTGGGGATGCCCGCTTGAGCTAGTTTCTGGAGTGTCGTGCTTTGCGTGGATGGAAAGATGAGATCAACATCATTTTGTTCCAAGACCTCTGCAACCGCGTGGGCTGCCCCCGAGAG
Source organism: Thermaceae bacterium (assembly GCA_027067955.1). Taxonomy (GTDB): domain Bacteria; phylum Deinococcota; class Deinococci; order Deinococcales; family Marinithermaceae; genus Oceanithermus. Next base: position 592 of record JAMOUW010000049.1, on the reverse strand, counting down.
CAGCCGGCTGCCGGCGTAGAGGTCGCGCGTGCGGCGGGCGGTGGCGATAAATCCCTGCACCGGCCCTAGGTTGATGAGCAAGAGGTATTTATGCATCGTACCCCCCATGGAACTAGGATGAAAAACCCGTTTTGCAGGTAATGATATACCCACTTGACGAAGATCTTTGGTCATATTTCGGACTGGTGGGATTGCTTTTCTAAGGGGGCCCTGGGGCGCGGATTCGAACTGTATTAGGCAGAAAGCGGCGAGGATGCTGGCTTTGGGGAAGTTAATCGGTTTCTTTAAGGATCCGCTCGGCCCAGGCGACGACCGGCGGGTCGAGGAAGCGGCCGTCCGGGAGTTTGGCCACCGCCCGGCCCTCGGCCCGGGCGCGCTCCCAGGCGGCGAGAATGGCCCGGGCCTCCTCGATCTCGGCCTCGCTGGGGGCGAAGGCCTTTTTCACCGGGGGGATCTGCTTGGGGTGGAGCAGGGTCTTGCCGGCGAAGCCGAGTTCGCGCTCGTGGCGGGCTTCCTCGAAGAGTCCCGCCTCGTCCTCGAGGTAGGGCCAGACCCCGGCGATCGGGGGCTCGAGCTCGGCGGCGCGGCTTTC
>JAMOUW010000048.1 GCA_027067955.1 Thermaceae bacterium | reverse complement strand
CGGGTAGGTGGTGAGCTGGTCTATGCCGTCGCTGACCGCTATTTCCAGGTCGCGCGCCAGCACTTCGGGGTCGTGCCCGGGGAGGTTGAAGATGAAGTCCACGTTGACGATGCGGAACCTGCCCAGCAGCCGGTTCACGCGCTCGCGAATCTCCGTCCCCGTGCCGTAGGCCTCGAGCCGGCCCAGGCGCTCGAGCATGCCGTCATCGAAGCTCTGCACCCCCACAGAGAGCCGGTCAACGCCCACCGCCTGGAATGATTGCACCGCGGCATTGGAGATCCGCGGATTGGCTTCTACCGAAATCTCCGCCAGGTCGAACCGTTCGCGCACGAACTCCAGGAACTCCGCCAGCTCTCCGTGCACCAGCGCCGGGGTGCCGCCGCCCACGTAGGCGGCGCCGAAGTCGAACCCCGCCGCCTCGTACATCAGCAGCTCCTGCTTCAGCGCTGCGAAGTAGTCCTGCACCTGGGTGCTGCGGCGATCGAGCTTGTGGGCGTTGAACATGCAGAAGGGGCAGATCGACTCGCAAAAAGGTACATGAATATAGAGGAACGAACGGCCGGGGCGCACCCCACCCGCCAGCCGCCCCGGTTCTTCCCAGCGCAGGTTGCCAAGTTTTCGGTTTACTGCCCAGCGTGCGACGTGGTGGAGCGGGTTCACGGGCCCCCCTTCCTAAACGCCCATCATGAGCCTTATTTAAACCTCTGGCATTCCGGTGGCGAAGGTGCAAATGTCACCGGCCAGCAACCGGTGCCACCGGTTGCTGGCCGGGAAGGCAGGGCTGGCGGGGACGGGGTGCGGCGCACCCCGGAAGCGGCCTTCGACCGCTGTTCGCCGGGGCGGTTTGTCCCTCATCGTCCCCGGGGCGGCGGGCGTAGGCTCGGGGTAATGAAGAGCGAAAGCCGGATCCGCTACCAGCGGAGCCTGCGCTACAAGCGGTTGGCGGCGTTGTTCGGGGGACCGTTGGGGGTGGCGCTGATAGGGCGCGCCGATCTGTCGGCGCTGTTCGAGCAGGCGCTTGCCCGCTGCCCCGGGCACGAAGATCTGATCTGCCGGGCCACCGGTGGCGTTCCCAAAGTGTGTTTCGTGCAAAAGATGGAGCAGCTGGCCGTTTCCTGCGCTCGCGGTGGAGCCAGCCGGCGCGCATGGGAGAGGTCTTTCATTGAGAAGGAGGTACTCCCCTGTCTGGAAGCGTTCGCGCGCAATTTTCCGACCGAGCTGACGCCGGTCCTGGACTACACTCGCGGCGAAATCGAGGCCGACCTGGACTATCTTTCCCGGAGTCTTCTCAAACGACCGGTGGAGTAACGGCCCTGCGGGCGGTCAGCCGGCGGCCAGCGCCCCCAGGTTCGCTAGTAACGGCGACCAGGCGCGCTCCAGTTCCAGCACCCCGGCGGCGTAAACATTCAGCCCCCGGGCGCGAGCCGCCTGCCCCTGCGCGGCCGCAGAGCCGCTCGTGGAGCCGTCCAGCGGCGGTGCGTTCCATGCCGGATATGCGCGCAGCTCGCGGTAGCGCAGTCCGGTGGGGGCCACCCTTTCTATTTCCAGGGCGGGGGCGGGGTCGTCGAAGGCGACGGTGACGGGACCGGACCCGCCCGCCACTTCCTTCCAGCCGCCACCCGCATGGAAAAAGCCGTGCTCGCCGGCGACCAGCAGAACGGCGTCGGCCGCCGCGGCGTTGAGGGCGTGGGTGAAGGGGAGCAGATCGCCCGGGGACGAATCCAGACCCAGCACTATACGTCCCCGGAAGCGCCGGGGCAGGCGGCGCAGCACCGCCGCCGCAGCCGGGCGCGGCGCCCATACGAACAGATTGCCGCCGCCGTGTTCACCCTCGAAAATGGCCAGCAGGCTGCCGAAAACATCCACCTGTACACGGGTATAACGCGAAAACACTTCCAGGTCGGAGACAATGGCTTCTAGAAGCGGGCCGGACACGAGATACAGCTTACCGCACTCATGCTATTCTTCTATACGTGCCCACCTTGTTGCTATCCGA
>JAMOUW010000047.1 GCA_027067955.1 Thermaceae bacterium | reverse complement strand
TTGCTCGCTTCAGGACGGTACTTACGTCACGCCACCTTTCAAGATCCGTGCGCCGGGTAGAGGACCGTGGTCCTTACTGGGCGCAAGACTCAAGATATCAAAGGGGAGGGGGTGAGTCAAGGGGGTGAGGCCCGGAGTTGCAGCGCTCCCGGAAAAACCCCGCATGCCGGAAGCGCGCCACGAACCCGCCTAACCGGCAACGTCCGGCACTTCGGGCGGAACCAGCCGCCTCAGGTAGAGGTTGGCCAGCGCCAGCACCACGAAGCCGCCCAGGCCGATGAGACCCACCAGCAAATCGTTGTTGCGGCTTAGGATGTCCGAGCTGCCCGCGAAAACGGTGATCGAGACGGCGGCGGCGGCGTTTAGGGTTCCATGGAAAAGCGCGGGAACCAGGATTGCCCCGCCCCGCTCGCGCAAAAAAAGCATCCAGGGGGTGAGCAGCGTGGTGAAGATGACCATGAAGAAAACCCCCAGGAAGCGATGGCCGGGATAGTTCCAGCCCAGCAAATAGACGAGCGGAGCGTGCCAGGCTCCCCAAACCACACCGATATAGAGTGACGCGGGCCAGAAACCGAGTTCGCGGGTGCGCTCCCATAGATAACCGCGCCACATCAGCTCCTCGCCCAGGGCAAAAAACAGGTTGACGGTCGCCCCAACCAGCAGCATCTGAATTACCAGCACGACCCAAAGGGCAAGGCTTGGCAGGCTGGCCGCCTCGGTTCCTGCGCGAAACGCTATCTGCGCCTTGAGTTGCGCCAGCCCCACGTAACCATCCAGCGGCAAGCTGGTGACTATGCTTGCGAGGCTGAAGAAAACCGGGAGCACCCAGGCAATGAGCCACCAGCGATTCGGGCGACCCCAGATCTGCAGACGCAAACCGTCCCGGCGGGCGAGCACGAGGGCCACCAAGCCGGGAATCCACATGTACAGCAGGCTAAAAATTGGAAACCATGGGCTTTTTAGCGTGCCTACCTTTACGTAGTAGAACGCAAAGAGCAACCAGCTAGCAACTATGGTGACGGTAGCGGCGCGGTCGGCTTGGTTCATTTTTCAGCTCTCTTTCTCCAGCTTCTTCCGCGCCCGCTCGAGCGCGGCCGCCATCTGTTCGGGCCGCCTGGGGGTAAGCAACACCTGCTCCCCGGTATTGAGCACCAGCAACACCCCACTCCCCGCGGGCCGACCGGCATAGGCGGTGAGACGGCCGAGGCTGCTGTGAAAGCGTCCCACGTAATACCCCGGCAGCGCGGCGCTGCCACTGCGCCGCCCCAGCACGAAAGGCACCCGCTGCACCTCGCGCAGGTTCTCTATCAGGATGCGCCGGGTGCCCAGAAAGTGTTGCACCACCAGGGCGCCATCGTCCAGGAGATAGCGCAAACGCGCCGGCATCCACCACAGCAGGCCGGTAAAAACGGCTACGACGAGGAAGGCCCAGAGTGATATTAGCGCCCGCGCCGGCAGCGCTCCAGTGGACGACCCGTATGCATACCAAGAAAGGCCCGCACCCAGGAGAAGCAGCGCGGCGGCGCGCAGGGGGCGCCCGGTGGTGTCTGGGTCGGGGTCAAACGTCTTCACCTTGCGTCTCCTTGTGCTCCTCATTCCGTGTAAGGCGGCCCTCCTCCTTCAATGCCTTCTTGAGCAGGTATTCTATCTGGGCGTTGACGCTGCGTAAGTCATCGGCGGCCCACTTAGCCAGGGCGTCGTACACCCTCGGGTCGAGGCGGAGGAGGAAGCGTTTCTTCATGACAAAAGGCAGCCTGCAGGTCGTGGCTTGCAGCTAGTGACCATACATGTAAGCTTCCACGGGCCACGGTCCGCGGTCCACAAGTAAATGTTCTTCCAGCTGCGGGACACCATCTTCTATCCGTACAACGTCCCGGTATTTATTATCGGGCTCGCCGACTGGTCGCCGGTCAGCACCACCATCAGGTTGTTGACCATGGCGCTTTTCTTCTCTTCGTCGAGCACCACGACGTTCTCCCGCTGCAGGTGCTCGAGCGCCTGCTGCACCATTCCCACCGCCGCGTCCACTA
>JAMOUW010000046.1 GCA_027067955.1 Thermaceae bacterium | reverse complement strand
TTTCCACATCGCGATGCTCCCGTTCGATCTCGAAGCGCTCACCCAGATCGCGGGCCAGACGTTCGACCACGGCCACCGAGCGATGGCGGCCTCCGGTGCAGCCCACGGCGATCGTATAGCCGCTGCGGCCCGCGGCGCGGGCGGCTTCGGCTGCGCGCCGCGCGGTTTCACGGAGGGCGTGGTAGTAGGGCTCCGCCTCCTCGCTGAATACGTAGGTGGCCACCTCGGGGTCGAGCCCCGTGCGCGGGCGCAGCGCTTCGTTCCAGTGGGGGTTGGGGAGGGCGCGCGCGTCGAGCAGCAGGTCGGCCACCTGGGGCGGGCCCCACTTGAAGCCGAAGGATATCAGCCGCAGAACGAAGGGTCGCTCTTCGTTCAGCAGGCGGGTGAGTTTTTCCCCCAGCTGCCCGGGACCGCTGTCGCTGGTGTCGAGCACCCAGTCGGCCAGCCCGCGCAGGGGGGCCAGCAGACGACGCTCGGTGTCGATTTCGCGCAGCAAGTGGCCGCTGCCGAGCGGGTGGGCGCGCCGGGTGAGGTTGTAGCGGGCCAGGAGCACTTCGGGCCTGGCTTCCAAAAAGACGAGTTGTACGTTTGCCCCGGAGCTGGTGAGCCCTTCCAGGGCGGACGGTACCCCGTCCAGAAAAGAGCGGGCGCGTACGTCGATCCCCAGGGCCAGCCGGGAAACGCCGGTTTCCGCCAGCGCGGCGACGAGATCGCTCCAGAGTGCGGGCGGAAGGTTGTCCACCGCGAAGTATCCGAGATCCTCCAGGTGGGCCAGAGCGGTACTCTTGCCGGCTCCCGAAAGTCCGCTGATCACGACTACGCGCATCGTTTTCAGTGTGGCATGCGAAGCGCAGCGGCTTATGAGACGGACGGCCGTCCCCCGGCGGGCGCGTATAATCGCCTTGGTATGCGCGTGCGTGCGGGCGAACCGGCGGACGCCGCCGACCTGCGCCGCCTGCTAGAGGGCATCGTGGGCCGGCGTCTGGAGCCGGAACTGATAGGAGAACTGAATGCCCAGCTGCTAAGGTTCTTGGGCGGCGAGGGCACCACGCTGGTCGTGCTGGAGGACGCGGACCGGGTCGTGGGGGCGGTGACGCTGTGGATACGCCGCGGCCTCTACGACGACGGTCCGGTGGCGCTGGTGGACCGGCTGTTGCTGGCGCCGGAATACCGCAACCCCGAGAACGCCCTGCGCCTGCTGGAGCAGGCGTTCGGAGTGGCCCGCACGGTGGGCGCGCTGGACGTGGAGGTGCTGGATTCCGAGGGTTCGTATCTGCCCGCCGAGACCCTGGAAGGCCTGGGACTCGAACCCGCGCGACTTTGGAAACGCCGCATGCTTTAGAGGAGGCCATAATGAACGTACTGCCCAAGGGAGCCGAACCCCCCCGCCTGAAACTTTCTTCGCTGGACAGCCGCGAACTCGACCTGTCCGCCGCCGAGGGGCCGCTGGTGCTGGCCTTCATTCACCCCGAGGTGGCCGCGAGCCGCAACGTGGTGGGATTCTTACGCAAACTGCAGGGGATGCTGCCGGACCTGCCCATCTGGTTCGTATCGAGCGCCGATCGCGCGGAAACCGAGAGTTACGTCAAGGGATATTTGGGGGACTATCTGGAAGGTTATCCCGTTGTCGCCGACGGCTGCGCCGTGCTCGAGGCCTTCGGCGCCAGCCACGTGCCCGCGGTGCACTATTTCGAAGGGGGCAGGGTGGATCTGGCCTTCACCGGTTTTCACAAGCTGGCGCTGAACACCCTGGCCGAGCGGGCGGCGGCGGCCCTGGGGGCGAAGGCTAAACCCCTGATTACCGACCTCGACAACAAGGGGGAATACGAACTCTCAGAGCCGAGCGGGTGCTGAGATCATGCAGGGTCCGGTGACGCGGCTCTACAAGGTGAGCCTCCAGGTGGCTTTCAACCTGGCCATCGTGGTGCTGGTGCTGGGGATGTTCGTCGGGGTCTGGCGGGTGCTGGCCAACCTGGGGCACACCCTCGGCCCGGGCAGCACCCCCGAGGCCTTCCAGACACTGATCACCGAC
>JAMOUW010000045.1 GCA_027067955.1 Thermaceae bacterium | reverse complement strand
ATCCGAAAAGCCAAGCGACCGACATTCGATTCGGCCGTTCCTGCAATCTTAAATACCGTGTCCCCGGACGAGTGAGCTACCAGCGAACGAGATCCGGGGCCCATGCCGCGCCATTACTCCACGGTTGAGTTTGCGACTCCGGCACCAGCCTTCTATCAACCTCATTACTTTATTGACGGCAACGAAATCTCGGCTTTCTGTACAGCATGGACCCTGAATCAAGTTCTGAGCAGGCTCCCGGGTCTCGTTCGCTGCATAGCTCACTCGCCTAGGGAAACGAAAAAAAAGCAGGAAGTAGGAAGTGGACTGTGGGGAGTAGGTTTTGTTCGAAAAGCCTGCCGTCAAGCTCAAGGTAACGCATCAGATCAAAGCATGAAAACCCGATCTTCCCGCCTCCTGCTTCCTGCATCCCGCGTCCTGGCGAGGGGATACGAAGTGGAAGACGGAGACCAGGGAGAGTGGCGTTATGCCAGGCAACGCGGCCGGCGCGGTCAGCCGAACCGCCGTTCCCCCAGCAGGTTCGTGACCGCGGCCAGGTAGCCATCGAAGTTTGGCGGCCGGACGTCGCGGCCGGAGGCCTTGAGGGTGCGGCCGGTGTGTTCGATCCAGGCGGCCCACTGAGTGCCGCCGCAGGTGGGATATTCGGGTTCGTAGTAGGGCTCCCAGCTCCAGACGTCCAGCTCGTCGAGTGCGCGCCAGAAGGCGCGCCAGGCTTCTCCGCTCGGTTGCAACCGGGTCTCTTCCAGCACGTCGCCGGCGGCGCTGGTGCGCTGCCAGACGAGCGCGTCGCCGTCCCAGTAGACGCGGTGGCCGTCCACGCTGCCAATGCCGAGGTCGAGCCGCCGGGGGAGGTGGGGTTCAGACGAAGCAGGCAATTTCATCGAGGGCCTTCTTGCTGAGGACGGGCACCCGGGCCCCGTCCGCGGGGTAGCCGGTGACGACGAGCATGACCGGGCGCTCATTTTTGGGTCGGCCTAGAATATTGCGCAGGAAGTTCATCGGGCTGGGAGTGTGAGTCAGTGTGACAAGGCCGGCGGTGTGGAGGGCGGCGATGAGCAGGCCGGTGGCCAGGCCGACAGATTCTTGAACGTAGTAATGTTTGATTTTGTTGCCCGCGTCATCCAATCCGTAGTTTTGGGCGAAGACGGCGATCAGCCAGGGGGCGGTTTCCAAAAAAGGCTTTTCGGGGCCGGTGCCCAGGTGGTCGAGGGCCTCGAGCCACGCCTCTGGGGCGCGTTCCCGGTAAAAACGGCGCTCTTCTTCTTCGGCGGCGAGGCGAATTTGTTTTTTGATTGCCGGATCAGAAACGGCGACGAAGTGCCAGGGCTGCTGGTTGGCGCCGCTGGGGGCGGTGGCGGCGGTGCGCAGCGCCAGCTCGATGACCTCGTGCGGTACGGGCCGGTCCGAAAAGTCGCGCACGCTGCGGCGGGTGCGCATCTGCTCGTAGAAGGCGCGGGCGCGGCGCAGCGTTTCGCCGGGTTCGGGCGGGGTGTAGACCAGCGGCTGGAAGCGGGCGGGCATGGCCCCATTAAAGCAGAGCCGGATGGCGGAGGTGCCATACTGGAGGGCATGGAGGGGGTCACCGAACGCGCCTGCGCCAAACTGAACCTGGGGCTGGCGGTGCGCGGCCGCCGGCGCGACGGCTACCACGAGTTGCACACCCTCTTTGCCACGGTCGATTTTTGCGACGAGTTGCTGTTGACGTCGCGGCCGGACGGGGTGGAGCTGGAACTGGCTGGCTCGGTGGCGGCTCCGGCGGGGCCCGAAAACCTGGCCTGGCGGGCGGCCGAGCTCTACTTGCGGACGGCGGGCGCGCCCGGCGGGGTGGTCATCCGGCTGGTCAAGCAGATACCGGCCGGGGCCGGCCTAGGCGGCGGCTCGGCCGACGCCGCGGCGGTGCTGCGGGGACTGGCCAAGATGTATCCGGCCGGGGTAGACCTGGCGGCGCTGGCGCGCGAGCTGGGGGCAGACGTGCCCTTCCTGCTGCGCGGCGGCCTGGCCGAGGCGCGCGGGGTGGGTGAAGAGCTGAACTTCTTGCAGCAGCTCGAGGCTCACTTCGTGCTGGTTAAGCCGCCCTTCGAGGTGCCCACGGCCGGGACCTACGCGGCGCTCGCAGAGAGCGACTTTGGCCCCGAGTTAGACGTAGGGGCCATAATCGCAGCGCTCGAAAACAAGCAGCCGCCGCCCTGGCGCAACGACCTGGAGCGGCCGGTTTTTTTCGCCTACCCGCCGCTGGCCGACCTGAAGCGGCTGCTCGAGGGGCACGGGCTGGCCGGGGCCCTGATGAGCGGCAGCGGCAGCGCCCTTTTTGCCCCGGTCGAAAGCCGGGCCAAAGCCGAGCAGTACGCCGGCTCTCTGGCGCGGCGCTACCCGGGGTTCTTGACCAGGGCGGTTTCGCTGATCGCCGGGGAGGACGGGTGAGCCTCGAGCGGGTCTGGTCTTTTGCCTCGAGCGCCTTTCCGCTGGAGGCTGACGAGGCGGAAACGGTCAACCCCGGGCTGGGCGGTCGTAAGTTGTGCTCCTATCTTTCCGAAGCGCTGGCCGGCCGCGGGGTGGCGGTCAACCAACCGGCGGCCGAAGACTGGGGCTGGCGGCTGGAACTGCGCTTCGAGGGCCGCCGCTTCTGGATGGGTTGCGGAGCGGTAACTGACGAGCCGGATAACTTTGTCGTCTTCCTCAAGACCCGCCGCGGCCTGCGCGGGCTGCTGGCCGGTTCGGTGTGGCACAACAGCTTCGAGCGGTTGGCGGGGCTGGTCGGGGATGCCTTGCGGGAACACCCCGAAATTCACGACCTGGCGGAGGAACCGGTTTGATACGGCTGGGCCAGCTCGACCGCGAAATAGTCCGCCTGGCGCTGCCGGCTTTGGGGGCGCTGGCGGTCGAGCCAATCGTCAGCATGACCGACACCGCCTTCGTCGGCCGGCTGGGGGCCGAGCCGCTGGCCGCTTTGGGTATTACCACCGCTTTGCTGGCGCTCTTTTTCGTGGTTTTTAACTTTCTCTCCTACGCCACTACGCCGCGGGTGGCCCGCTCACTGGGCGCCGCCGGGAGGGAGGCGGCGCTGGAGCAGGCCGGGCACGCGCTCTGGCTGGCGCTGATTTCGGGCTTGCTGGCCACGCTAACCCTCGAGCTGCTGGCTCCCTGGCTGGTGCGGCTGATGGGTGCGAAGGGCGCGGTCTACCCGCTGGCGCTCGACTATCTGCGGCTCAGGGCGCTGGCCGGTCTGGCCATCCTCTGGCTGATGGCCGCCCACGGCATCTACCGCGGTCTGCAAGATACCCGCACCCCCTTCTGGGTCGCTTTCTGGGTCAACGCCGCCAACGTGGTGCTCGACTACCTCTTCATCTTCCCGCTGGGAATGGGGCTGATGGGCGCGGCGCTGGCCAGCGTGCTGGCGCAGAGCGCCGGCGCGGTCTGGTTCTACCTCAACCTGCGCCGCCTGGGCGCGGTGCGGCCCTGGCCCGGCTTTGCCCCGCTGCTGCCCTTCTTGAAGGTGGGGGGCGAGCTGCTGGTGCGCACCTTCAGCCTGGTGGCGGCGATCACCCTGGCGGCGGCGGTGGCCGCCCGGGTGGGCACGGTGGCGGTCGCCGCCCACCAGGTGGCCTGGCAGATCTGGTTCTTCATCGCCATGTCGGTCGATGCGCTGGCGATTGCTGCTCAGGCGCTGGTCGCCCGCTACCGCGGCGAGGACCCGGCGCGGGCGCGGGTGGTGGCCGACCGGCTGCTCTTCTGGGGGCTGATAGTTGGGGTGCTGATAGCAGCCTTGCTCGTCCTTGGCCGCGACCTGGTGCCGCGCATCTTCACCAGTGACGCGGCGGTGCTGGCGGCGCTGGCCTCCATCTGGCCGCTCATCTGGGCCTCGCAGCCGCTCAACGCCCTGGTCTTCGTTTGGGACGGCATATTCATGGCCGCCGAACAGTTTCGCTTTCTGGCGGCGGCGATGCTGCTAGCGGCGGTCGTGGGCGCGCTCGAGATGCTGCTGGTAGTACCCATGGGCTGGGGCCTGGCAGGCGTTTGGTGGGGGATGATCCTGATCAACCTGGTGCGGGCGGCCACGCTGGGGTGGGGGTACTGGCGCGCGCGGCTGGCGGTCTAAAAAGCCCCGGGGCAGGAAGCCCCGGGGTTCGAAGGGAGCCCGCTTACTTTATGACGGCCATGTAGAAGCTGGCGTCGGCGGCGGTCTGCGTTTTTGTGTCGATGCAGGTCACCCGGGCTACACTGGCGCTGCTGCCTATGCGCGTGGCACGACACAGCTCGTTGAAACCGCTGAAGGTAGTCGTGAGCAGCATGGCGTTGTGCAGGTCGAGGTTCTCGAAGGTGATCTCGTACTCGCCGTCACCCGTTTTCTCGACGGTTATGGATCCGCCGCTGGGGTTGAACGGTGCGACGGTGCTGCCGTCGGCGGCAACGCGCAGGTATGCAAAGGTGCCGTTCTGCGAAGGCAGGGCCTTTTGCGCTTCCGAAACCTGCGAGAGCTTGGCCTCGAGCGCGGTAACCGCATCCGCCAGAGCCCGGAAGTTCTCGTTGACCTTGGACGAGCTCACCACGTCGCCGCTCTGGAACGTATTGGGCACTACCACCGCCAGGGCCCACAGACCGAGAGCCGTGACGAAGACGCCCAGCATGAAGGACTTGGCATTGCCGAACATGCTTCAACCTCCTGGAGTACCCGGAAACCTTTGCCTAAGGGCCGAACAGCGTGGCCGGGTTGTCGAAGGCGCATTTGGGATTGTCGAATTTGGCGGGATTAGGACAGCCGGAAGTGGTTGCACCCCCGCAGGCCACGAGCGCCATCAACAGCGCCAGCAGTAACAGCAGCCTGCGCATGGTTTTCACCTCCCATTGCATGGTATTTAAGCCAGCGTCACAAAGGCGTCACAAAGCCGCCTTTCCGGGTTGTAGAATAGCAGTGGAAAGAGTTTGCGATGAAGTGGGTTGCCGTATTCTTGGGGGTTGTCGTTTTGCTGGGCTCCGCCGCGGCGCGCGGGGGAGCAGGCCTGTACGCCGGCTGGCCGGAAGTTTTCGGGATCCACTTCGTTACCCCCGATGGCTGGCGCGTGAGCGTGGGGCTGGCGCCCGAGGGGGGCGAGCAGAGGCGCTACTCGGTCGCTGTTTCACTGGACCTGATCCTGGCTTCTGGAACCGTATATTCCGATAGCAAAACCGCCGACCTGACCTACTATGCGGGCGCGGGTGCAAGCGGGAGTTTGTTGCGGGCTAACCCCGAGGTTAACGGGCACGCGTTGCTGGGGCTTGAGGCCTTTTTCGCCGACATGAAAAGCGCAGGTATTTTTGCGGAGTTGCAGCTGGGACAGCGGATAATCTTCATTCCCCTGACGACCGAGCCATTCCTTGGCTTCAGAGTGGGCTTGACGCTTCGCTGAGTTTTCCACCGCGGCGCTTTCTTCCGCCATCCTCCGGCGCCGGAACCGTGTTGGGAAATACGGCGCGCACGTCCCGGCGGCACTACAGGCGGTGCGTAAAGCCGGGTACTGAGTATTGACAAGCATAGTCATTACCATTATGCTTATGTCCGAGGTGACGAGTATGGATAGCAAACAAGAACTGATAAACGGACTCAATCAAGACCTGGCACGCGAATATCAGGCGGTAATCGCCTACACCACCTATGCCGCCGAGGTGGCGGGCCCGCACCGTCCGGCGTTACGGGCTTTCTTTTTGGAGGAGGCGGCAGACGAATTGAAGCACGCCCAGCTGCTGGCCGACAAGATTTCCGCGCTCGGCGGGGTACCGGTCGTGGAACCGCAGCCGGTACCGCAGGCTACCGGCGCCCGGGCGATGCTGGAAGCGGTCCTCGCCGCCGAAACCGAAACCATCGCCCGTTACGCCCGGCGCATGGCCCAGGCCGAAGAGCTGGGCGAGCTGGCACTGGTTGCGCAGCTACACGAGATGATCGTGGACGAAACGCAGCATAAGGAAGAAGTTGCAAAGCTGCTGGACGGTTTTCCTGAATAGCCGCCAGAACCGTGGAGGGGGCTTGCAATAAGGGCCCCCTCTTTTGTCATAATGGGTGTGATTATGGCATGCAACCACGAGCAGCTGACACAACTCATTGAACAAAAGCAACTCCGGGCCACCGAGGCGCGCTGTCGCATTCTCGAGCTTCTCTACGATACCCGGGAACACTACACCCCCGAGGAGATGCTCGAGGCCCTGCGCGAACATGGAAAACCATTTTCAATCGCGACATTGTACCAGAACCTGTCCAAATTGGCCGAAGTTGGGCTGATATCACGCTTCGTCGGTCCCGACGGGCAGACCCGCTACGACGCCAACACCGCTCCGCACCATCACCTGGTGTGCAAGATCTGCGGACGTATGATCGACGTAGACGTCGAGGGACCGCTGGAAGAAGTGCGACCCCGGGCGCTGTTTGCCGATGAGGAACCGGTGCTTCCCGAGTGGAAGGTAGACGATATTCACATAGAGCTACAAGGCGTCTGCCCCGATTGTCAGGCGCGGATAAGCAGAGAGGCTGGCGGCGCCTGAAACACCGAACGCCCGCCGGCCGTAGCATGGGGTCATGAAGGTTGGCGATATAGTCGTAGCAGGCAGCCTCAACATGGACCTGGTGGTGCCGGTGGCGCGCCACCCGAAACCCGGCGAAACAATCATCGGCGGCGACCTGCAGCGCTTTCCCGGGGGTAAGGGGGCCAACCAGGCGGTGGCCGCGGCGCGCCTGGGCGCGCGTGTGCGCATGGTCGGCCGCGTCGGGGCCGACGCCTACGGCGCCGAGCTGAAGCGCGGCCTGGAAGCCGAGGGCATCGAGGCCGCGGACGTGGCCGCGATAGAAGCGCCCACCGGCGTGGCCCTGATTAGCGTGAGCGAAGACGGCCAGAACGCCATCATCGTTTCCCCGGGGGCCAACGCCCGCCTGCGGCCGGAGGACCTGAATCCCACTCAGTTTGCAAACGCCAAGGTGGTCGTCTTGCAGCTGGAAACGCCGCTCGAGACGGTCCGGCGGGCTGCGGTGCTGGGCCGGGAGGCGGGGGCGCGGGTGCTGCTCAACGCCGCTCCGGCGCAAGAGCTGCCAGCAGACCTCTTACGGAAACTCGACGTGCTGGTCGTCAACGAGTTCGAGGCGGCCCGGGTGGCCGGCTCTGACGAACCGGAAAGCATGGAAGAAGCGCTGGCGCTGGCGCGTGAGCTGGCGCAGCGGGTGCCGGTGGTCGTCATCACCCTGGGCGCGCGCGGTCTGGTCTGGGCCGGAGCCGAGGGCGAGGGCTACCTGCCGGCCTTCGAGGTGCAGGCGGTCGACACCACCGCCGCCGGTGACGCCTTCGTGGGCGGGCTGGCCGCGGCGCTGGCCGCGGGCGAACCCTTTGCCGCCGCCCTCAAGTACGGTAGCGCCGCCGGAGCGCTAGCGGCCACGCGGCCGGGGGCGCAGCCGTCGCTGCCGCGAAAAGGCGAGGTTAAAGGCTTTATTGGCTGAGGTTTGGATGGTTCCGGTGACACCAGGTTTGGGGAGTGCAGTATACGCCGGATCCCGACGGTTGATGGACAGGCCGCGAGTAGCCCGTGCCTGGTATCAGGTGGGGGTCAGGGTGCATAATACACCACCTCCAGAAACGGCCGCTCGGAATCGGCGGCGTCGCCCGAGTAGAACATAGCCGAGTCTTCGGCGGCGTCGCCATCGGTATCGCGACTAAAGCGCAACCGGAATTGAACCATGCCCCGGCGCTCTAACCAGTGCGCCACGTCGTCCTGCACTTCCACGCCTTTCCAGCAAGACAGCCAGGGGCCGGTCAGGTTTGAAAGGGAGCAGGGTTGTTGGGGAGAGAGCGTCCCGAGATTGAACGCCTGGGAGGTAAGTTGCGGACCATAGTGGACGTGTTCCACCAGCAGCGCTCCCAGGTCGGCGGCGGGGTTGCCCGTGATGTGGCGGACCTTGAAGAGTAGCCGTGCGCTTCGAACCTCGACCGGGTCGGGGTTCAGTTCGGAGAGGTCGAAGGAGAGGAATGCCCGGGCGCACTCGCCATTCGGCCCGTCTCCTGCACCCAGATCGCGCCCGCCGGTGTCTATGCGGCCCGCTTTAAAAACGTAGCCGTCGAGCGCTCCCTGGCTTTTAATCACCCCCGCGAGTTTCCGCAGGACGTAGAAGCGGGTGGTGTGTGAAGAGGCCATGGTATTTCCGGCTTCGTCGCAGGCCGTTTCTTTGATGACGAAGGTGTATGTTTTGTCGTTGGCGTCCGGGCTGTAGGTCAGATAATCACCGGGGATGATGCGCATGGTGGCGGGATCGTCCCAGTGGAAGCTGACCTCGTTCGGCCGCAGCCCGGCGCTGCTCGAGCCGTACGCGGCCTCGCTGCAGTCGGGGTCCATGGGCTCGCTGAAGCGCACCACGAGCTGCGCGTCCCGCAGCACGCCGCGCTGTCCGTCTGCGGGCACGGTGGCGAGTACCCTGGGTGGGGTTGTGTCGGGTTTCGGCGGCGGAGAGCAGCCCGCCCCCGGGAACATGAGCAGCAACGCTACCCATACCGGGTTTAGCAGTCTGGGATTGTGCATTTTGACCTCCGTATTCATGATGCTGCTGTCGCGTCACAACCCCGTCACAAAGAACGCTATACTGATACCGTCACCGGGGGTGCCCACCGGGCTGAGAGACACCCTTGGAACCTGAACCGGGTAATGCCGGCGTAGGGAAGGTGACGGGCAGCAGGCCCCATCCTTCCCCCTCCCGCGTGACAAGGAGGGGTTTTATGTTAAAGAAACTGCTAATCATCGTTCCCCTGGTCTTCAGTTTGTCGCTGGCGGAAACGCTGACGGTACTGACGCACTCGAGCTTCGCGCTTTCCAAAGACGTCATCGCCAGCTTTGAGCAAGAAACCGGCATCAAGCTGCGCTTCATCGAGGGCGGCGACGCCGGCGAGACGCTCAACAAGGCGATTCTCAGCAAGGGCGCGCCGATTGCCGACGTCATCTACGGCATCGACAACACCTTTCTCTCGCGGGCGCTGGCGGCGGGCATTCTGGAGCGCTACTCGACCCCGGCCATTGCCCAGCTGCAGAGCCGCTTTTTGCTCGACCCGACGCTAACCGCGCTGCCGGTCGACTACGGCTACGTGGCGATCAACTACGACAAGGACTACTTCAAAGGCAAGCCTTTGCCGCAAAGCTGGGACGACCTGGCCAAACCCGAGTACGCCAAGCTGCTGGCCATCGAAAACCCGGCCACCAGCTCGCCGGGGCTGGCCTTCTTGCTGGCCACGGTCGCCTCGCTGGGCGAGGACGGCTACCTGAAGTTCTGGCAGGCGCTGCGCGACGGCGGCGTCAAGGTGGCCCCGGGCTGGAGCGAGGCCTACTTCGCCCACTTCACCCGCTACGGCGGCGACCGCCCGCTGGTGGTCAGCTACACCACCAGCCCGGCGGCCGAGGTCTACTTCTCGGAAGGCAGGTACAGCCAGCCGCCCACCGGCAACCTGCTCTGGCCGGGGGCGAGCTTCTTGCAGGTCGAGTTCGTGGGCATCCTCAAGGGAACCAAGCATCGCGCCGCCGCCGAAAAGTTCGTCGACTGGCTGCTCTCCAAGCCGGTACAGGAAGACATTCCGCTCAACATGTGGGTCTGGCCGGTGCGGCGCGACGCGGCATTGCCCGACGTCTTCAAGTTCGCCGAGCGACCGCTGCACCCGGCCGAGCTGAGCCCGGAAACCATCGCCAAGAACCGCGAGCGCTGGATAAGCGAGTGGGAGGCGGTCGTCGTTCGCGGGCAAAGCGCGGAAGAGGTCATTTCCAGGAGGAAATAGCCTGTAGCTCGTAGCTTGTGGCTCGTGGAAAACCACAGGCCACAGGCCACAAGCCACGGGCCTCCTTTCCCACACACCCCGTACTACGTACTAGGTACTGCTGATGCGCCCTTCCCGCCCCGCCACCCTCCTCGTCCTGGCTTTTTTGGCCGTGGCGCTCTTCTGGCCGTTGGGGCTGGTAATCGGCCGCGGGGTCGAGTACGGCCTGAGCGCGGTGCTGGCCGATTCGTACCTGCGCGGCCGGCTCGGCTGGAGCCTGGCGTTTGGGGCCGGCTCGAGCCTCCTGGTCGTCTTTTTCGCCGTGCCGCTGGTCTACCTGCTGCGCTACCGCTTTCCCGGCCGCGACGCGCTGGTGGCGCTTTCCATGGTTCCCTTCGTGCTGCCGACGCTGGTGGTGGCCACCGGCCTCTTGGCCTGGGCGGGGCCGCGGGGGCTTTTGGGCCTCGACCTGAGCGAGACGCCCTGGATCCTCTTCTGGGGCAGCCTGCTTTACAACCTGGGGATGACGCTGCGGCTGGTGCTGGGCGTTCTGGGCGGCAGCGGCCGGCTGGTGGAGGCGGCCCGCACGCTGGGGGCCGGTTCCTGGCGCAGCTTCTGGCGGGTCGAGCTGCCGCTCGCGGCCGGGGCGCTGGCCGCCGGCGCGGGGCTGACCTTCGTCTACAGCTTCTCGAGCTTCGGCCTGCCGCTCATTTTGGGCGGGCCGCGTTACGCGACGCTGGAGGTAGAAATCTACCGCGCCCTCTTGCAGCGGCTGGCCTTCGGCGAGGCGGCGGCGCTGATACTAGTGCAGACCGCGGTGCTGGCGCTGGTGAGCCTGGGCTACCTCTACGCCCAGCGGCGGCTGGCGGTGCGCACCGCCGCCGCGGCCCCGCCGCCGCGGCTCGGCGGGGCGCGCGGCTGGGTGGCCTTCGCGCTGGTGGCCGGCTTTTTTGCGCTGCTCTACGCGCCGCTGTGGACGCTGGTGCTGAGGAGCTTCTGGGGCCCCGAAGGCTTCAGCCTGGCCGGCTGGGCGGCGCTCGCCCGGCCGCAGGCCAGCTACTTTGCCCCCAGCGCCGCTCAGGCCATTTACAACACCCTGCGCTTTACCCTGCTGGCGCTCCTCGTTGCCGCGCCGCTGGGTTTCGCCTACGCCTACGGCGTCTGGAAGGGAGCCCGCACACTCGACCTGCTGGGCTTCCTGCCGCTGCTGGTCAGCCCGGTCAGCCTGGCGGTCGGCTACCTGCTGGCCTATCCGGGCCTCAGGGCCTCGCTGGTGCTTTTGGTGATGGCCTACGCCCTTATTGCCTACCCGCTCTTCGCCCGCACCGTGCTGGCGGCCATGCGCCGGCTGCCGCCGGGCCTGGCGGAGGCGGCGCGCACGTTGGGGGCCGGGCCGGCCCGGGTGCTTTGGCGGGTGGAGCTGCCGCTCTTGCGCCCGGCTCTGGGCGCGGCGGCGGCGCTGGCGGCGGCGGTCACCATCGGCGAGTTCGGGGCGACGCTGGTGCTGGCGCGGCCCGAGTGGGCCACCCTGACGGTGGCCATCTACGAGCGGCTGGGCAAGCCGGGTATCGTGAACTACCAGGAGGCGATGGCGCTGGCCGTCGTGCTGGGGCTGCTGGCCGGCGGGGTCTTTTGGGGGCTGGGCCGCGGCGGGGAGGTGGGTTAGGTGCTGGCGTGGCGAAACGTGGTGGTGCGCTATCCGGGCTTCGAGCTGCGGCTAGACCTGGAGGTGGCCCGGGGCGAGACGCTAGCCCTCCTGGGCCCCAGCGGCTCGGGCAAGTCGAGCGCGCTGCGGGTGGCCGCCGGGCTGGAGCGGCCGAGCGCCGGCCGGATCTTCCTCGGCGGGCGCGACGTGACCGACCTGCCGCCGGAGCGGCGCGGGGTGGGCTTCGTCTTTCAGGACTACGCCCTCTTTCCCCACCTGACGGTCGAGAAGAACGTCGCCTTTGGCCTCGAGGAGCGCGGCTGGGAGCGGGCGCGCATCCGCCGGCGGGTGGGCGAGCTGCTGGCCAGGATGGGCCTCGAGGCCCACGCCCGTAAGAAGCCGGATCAGCTCTCCGGCGGCGAGCGGCAGCGGGTGGCGCTGGCGCGGGCGCTGGCTCCGGAGCCCGAGGTCTTGCTGCTCGACGAACCATTGGGGGCGCTCGACCTGCGGCTGCGCGAGCGGCTAATGCTCGAGCTGCGCCGGGTGCTAGAAGGCGAAAAGGTGACCGCCGTTTTCGTGACCCACGACCAGACCGAGGCCTTCGTTCTCTCGCAGCGGGTGGCCATCGTCAAAAACGGCCGGCTGATGCAGCAGGGCGCGCCCGAGGCGGTCTTCGAGTGGCCGGCCGACGTCTGGACGGCGCGGTTCTTGGGCCACAAGAACGTGCTCGCGCCCGAGGAAGCCGCGGCCCTGGGCCTGGTCGGCGGGCCGCTGGTGCTGCTGCCCGGGGCGCTGCGCCCGGGCGCGGGGGAGATTGAGGCCCGCGCGGCCGAGTGGCTCTTTTACGGGCCGCGGGTGGGCGTTTGGCTGGAGGCGCGCGGGGTACGGCTCTACTGGGAAGGCCCGGCGGCCGAGGCGCCGGCCGAGGGCGCCAGTCTGCGCCTTACGATTGACCCGGCGCGGGTGGTGGAGGTGCGGCCGTGAAGTTTGCCCCCGACGTGCTGGTATTGCTCGGCGGGCCGCTCGAGGCCACGCCCGAGCTGGTCGAAGCGGCCGGCAGGGCGCGGCTGGTCATCGCCGCCGACGGCGGGGTGCGCCACGCCGAGGCGCTGGGGGTGGAGCCGGCGCTCTGGGTGGGCGACTTCGACTCGGTCAACCTGGAAGACCTGACCCGCTGGGCCCACCTGCCGCGGATGGAGTACCCGCGCGACAAAGACGCCACCGACGCCGAACTGGCGGTTCAAGCGGCGCTAAAAGCCGAGCCAAAGAGCCTGCTCTTTGCCGGCGGCCTCGGCGGCGAGCTCGACCACGAGCTGGGCAACCTGATGCTGGCCGTTCGCCTGGCCCGTCAGGGCGTGCGCACGGCGGTTACCAGCGGCCCCACCTGGGCCTTTGCGCTGGTGCCGCCGGGGCTCGAGCTGGATCTGGAACCGGGCACGCCCTTTAGCGTGGTGCCGCTCGCCGACCTGGAGGGCCTGACCATCCGCGGCGGCCGCTGGGAATTGGAAGACGCCGAGCTGCCACTGGGGAGTGGGCATGGGTTGCGGAATGTTGCCGTGGGCCCACTCCAACTTGATTTGGTTGCTGGCTACGGTTTAGTTATATCTGATATATAAAAGCATATTTATTTACTTTAACGACAATTTGCCAAAGGAAACGTGCTCATCGCTGACTATGCCGAAGCAATCTTTTTATTTTTACGCAGCAAGCGCGTATAATCTATTTATGCAAGCCAGCCATGTTTTCATAGCTTCCCATGCCTTGTTCTCATCTGTCAAAGTAACTTCCACATGTGCTACATAAGTATTGCGAAATTCATTGACTTGACTTAGGCATTGGTAGAGTTCACCAAATTGCGGGGCGGAAAAGGATTGCTCCACGACTCGCCAAATACCGTCTATACCTTGTTCACCTTTTTGTGCATAATCTAAGCACATAAGTAACGTTCCTAACCTTTGAATAGAGCGACCAAAAACTAAATTATTACGTAAGTAGCGTTGGTTTTTTTCAAGTAGTCGCGCTTCTCGTTGAGACAAGCCATCGAGGGGGGGATTGAAAAAATTATATTCATCTTGCTTCCTGGGGGGAATTTTGGGTTTGATGTGATTTTCAAGGATGCGCAACGCGTATTCGTCCAGGGGGCGGAGCAAAGGCTGGAAGGCGTGTGCATAATTGGGCAAACGAGAGCGAACGGCGTAGTCTAAAAGGAGTACGGCCTGGCGCATTACGTCCTCGATTTCGGCAGGTGGCTGATCGACTCCGGCGTCTCGCAATGTTTTACGGAATACTTCTTCTGCGTGACTGTGGGCAGTGGCTTCTTCGAAAGGCAGCGTTGGCTGCTTTGTTTTAACTTCCTGGAGAAGCACCTTAAGTGATGGTTCGCATGCGCGCGCCAGTTCGTCGATGTTCGCAACCGCGCTTTGCTGGAAGAGGTGATATGGAACAAAAAGATAATGCCATTTGATTTTCTTGGTTGACGCCGCCTTACACCATTCAACGCCAGCAGCGGCTTTTAGCGGCACAGATTCGTCTTGCCGCCCCTTAAGTTCGACTAAATAATGATCGCCGCTTTTTGTGCGCACAATAAAATCCGGCACGTATAAACCTCGATGACCGTCAGCCTTGAGATAGTCAATAGTCAATTTCTGTGGCCCGGCGTTTTTAGCAAAGGCAGCCACGTCCTGTGCTATGTCTAAGAAGTCAGTGAAAACTTGCTCAAAATCGTTATCGCAGGGAACAAGATTAAACATAGTGCGTTCAGCCGGTAGTGCCGGACGCTTGTCATTGCTGGTTGCTTGGTAGGGTTTCCAGGCTGAGATTTTACGCCCGCGACTTATGCGCTCGCGCTTTTGTGTATAGACCGTTTTCGAGAGAATTAGTGGCGTGAACGTGGCACGGATATGCTCTGAAACGTCTAGGTCACGCATTCTATGGTCTACCTCGCCGCTGAACAAGTCTACGGGGCGCTCAAACAGAACTTCAGCAATGAATCTCTCTATTAGGGGCGCTAGAACCTGATGCGAGTTGCTGATGTGGCAGGCCTGCCCTAGCATCTTGGCGAAATATGCAGGTGCCGACCAAGCATTGTTCAATAGCCCGGCGTCCAACTTCATCGTCGCCACAACCTCACTGGTGAACATGTGGCGCTCTTGGTATTCGATTGGTCCTTCTTTCTTATTGCCGATAGGCAAGGGGTCGTACTTGGCCTTAAAATAATCCTTTACTTCGTCAAAGGTAAGTTCCTGCAATTCATTGGTGGTTTCTATGGCTTCAGAGATGAGGGGAATTTCTATGTCTAAGTCTTCAACCGGCTTATTTTTATCATCTACATAAATAGTAACCGTCTGTTTGAAAGCTTCGCGAACGGGTAAAACGGCAATGTCCAGCCCTTCCTGCGCCAGCTCGTCTTCGTAGAGCTTACGAAAGGCGGGGTGTTCGATAACAGTGACCATCTCTGGCGTTTCACCCAGCGGAAACATTCGGCGTAAACCTCTGCCCAAGGTTTGCTCCGGCAGTATCCCCGACTTAGCCGAATAAGGCCGTAGCGGCACAATGGTCGTTACGTTGCGCACGTCCCAGCCTTCACGCAGCATCAATACCGAAACTACGCAACGAAACTTGCTGTCGGGGCTGTCAAGTTCGCGGGACATTTCACGCAAGGCACGCAAATCCTCAGGCTTCATCGACGTTTCGTTTTCTATAAATTCTTTGAATTCACGTCCGCCGCGTTGTACTTTTTTAACACGACCCTTCAAACGAGTGTGAATGTTGAGCACACGCCCCTTGAGCAAGGGGAAAGCATCGCTATCCAAATAGTCTGCAATTTCGTCAGCCGACTGTGCATCTTCCGTCATTACAAACAAAATTGGCTTCCGAACTTTGCCCAATTCTTCATAAGTTTTAGCGTAGCGCTGATAGCCCAGCTGTAGGTGCATGGCGTAGCGCTCATGAGCCGGTGCCTTTTTGTCGCCATGCACGACGAGCTCTTCCGACTCGCCCAATACGGGAACTTTGACAATACCTGCATCGACAGCCTCGCCCAGGGGAAAGTCAACCACTATATGACGGAAGAGCGTGCCGTCATTGTGCTTTGGGGTAGCTGTAAAATCGAGCTGCAAGCTCAGTCCTTTGTTGCCACGATTCAAGCTTTCGTCGTGTAAGGCTTCAATAGCTCGGTTCCAAGCCAGGTCGGGATCGTGTAGGTGATGAGCCTCGTCGTTGAGCACCATCAGGCGGGGGTGCGCAGTGATGCGCTGTCGCAAATCCTCGCCAGTATCCAGAGCTCGGCCACGCGTAACTGGTGGGCCAAATATGGATGAAATTACTTCGCCACCATCGTCCTGCTGGTCGTCCCGGTTTGGGTATAGACGATGTATATTCGTCAAATAGATGGCGCCGGTGGTAGCCGTTCCACCTGGTTCGTCTTGCAGCACTACCTCAACTTGAAAGTCGCCGCGCCATTCCTCGGGGATGAGGGGGTCTTTGTGGAAGATGGCAGCATTTTCGAAGTCGTCCTTCAAGCGCTCATAAACAGTCAGATTGGGTGCGATCACCACGAAGTGCCGCGCCAAGTCGGAGTCTGGTTCATAAAGGCTGTGAAAATAACTCCAGACAATAGCTAAGGTCATAATCTTGGTTTTGCCTGCGCCGGTGGCAATTTTAGCGCAGTATTTCCCCCACCGATCTTCCTCTGGAGGGATGCCCAGAGCTAAGTCAGCTAGTTGGTCGTCACCAAACTCGAAAAGCAGTTCGGCCACATTACGCACGCGACGCAATTCATAAAGATAAATAAACGTTTCTATAGATTCACGCTGCGCCCAGTGATAGTGAAAAGGAACCGGCTCGCCGGAATCGTCTTCGACAAGGTGTTCGCTGTGAAACCAGTAGTTGAGCAGAGTGCGTGAAGTTTCGCTGACGCCCGCATAGCCACCACGTCGCCATGCGTCTACCTCGGCGCGGATACTGCGCACTAGCGGCACCTTGCTTGGACGCCGCCCGGGGGCAACAATGGCTGGCTTGCCGCGTTCCGGGTTGGGCAGACGGTGCAGCGCAGGCTCTTCCCATGGCCTGAAGAGCGGTTCCAAGGCCGAAGCGTTTCTTTCGGTGACCTCAAAAGGCATGGCTAAACCTCCACGTCTAACACAACGGTGGTATCTACACCGAAGACATCAATTACTTTGACGGCAATCTGGTGTTTACCTGGAGCGTTGTACTGCCAACCCAAGTCGCTGCGTGTTTTGAGCGAACGATCCTTACGTGTGCGGAAGTCTTGCCAGTGGTGCTCGAAGGGTTTTTCTGGTGAATAGTCAAAGTCTACCGCCCAAAAGTCGATGAAGTCGAATGGCGATTTCACCGCCCGTTCACGCAGCGCTTCCAGCTCCTTTTCCGGCGCTTCGGCCAGAGCGGGCATGAAATGTACCAGTTCTACGTCCACTTTGCCGCCTTTTACGACTGGGTGGGCCTCTAGCGCGCCGGCTTCGAAGAATTGCACTTCCGTGCGGTTGGGTTCCATGATTTCGCGGGGAATGTACTTCAAGCGGATGATTAAATCGTTTTCTGCCTCGATAGCCTCTTTCTTGCGGCTTAGCTCCATCTCGAATTCCCATGCTAAGCAGTGCAGTTCCCGCCCGCCTACTGCACGCGTAGCCTCGGCTACGGCGCGCAGTTCATCAAAGGTAAATATGCTGTCAATCTGGTCTACATGCACGTAAGCGCGCCCCTTCTTGCCGTGGAGCAGAGGGTGCGGGGAATTTTCCAATTGAGTCGCCTTATAAAATGCCAGCACTATTCGACGGTGCTCATCGTCCGCGCCTTTTAGTCGTTCAATCTGCCACCACTGCCGTTCATAGCGTCCTAAATTGTAAACGTCAAAAGAGCGATAGGGCTGGCCCTTTGCGTACAACTCACGTTGTACTTGAATCAAACGTTTTCGACTAGTGTGAATTGCGTAGCGCCCCAAGTCAACACCAATCCACCGACGACCCAGTTTTTCTGCCGCCGCTAAGGTGGTGCCGCTACCGGAAAAAAAATCTGCTACTAGGTCCCCTTCGTTTGAAGACGCTTTAATAATGCGCTCCAACAGCGCCTCTGGTTTTTGGGTATCGTAGCCTGTTTTCTCGTGTCGTGGTAAGTGCATTGCATCAGGAATATCAGGCCATGCATCCCCTACCGGCACTTTTTCAACGACCATACCGTTTTTATAGTCTAAAAAATATTTTATTCTTATTTTTCCAGTTCGAGTTACATATATTCTTCCTTCTTTACGAAGCTGTGCAATACTCTTGTCAGTATAATCACCCTTAGGAGCAGTTTTAAACCATCGACCTTTTTCATCTTGGCGAAACCCTGCCTTTCTGGCTTCCTGGGGGGTATAGAGTCGTAGTATTACATCGCCGTTGAACTGATGCGCGTTAGACTTTCGATAATAAAAAATATCATCATGATTGCGTGCAAATTGTCTAGCGACTGCTTTGGCTCCCCGAGCACTAGATCCGTATACCCAAACAATATGGTTAAGAAAATGTTCATAACCAAAAATATCATCCAATAAATTGCGAAGCAAAGAACTTATTCGCCAATCACAGTGTACGTAAATAGCTCCCTTTTCACTAAGCAATTCACGCATTAAAATTAAACGTTCATACATCATATGCAAATAAGAATCGGTCCCCTTCCCCCAAGTGTCCCGATAGGCTACGGCCTCTAAAATGGATTGCTCTTTTTCTACTTCCTCCCTTCCGTCGCCCAACTGAACTTGCATTGTGAAATCTGCGCCTACGTCAAAGGGCGGGTCAATATAGATCAGGTCAACCTGGCCACGGAACTCCTTCCGGAGTGCATGCATTACGAGCTTGTTGTCGCCCCAAATAAGTCTGTTTCGCCAATTGTCGCGGTGAGCTTTTTTGTGGAATGAGTCTTCGTCAAAAAGGCCGGGTTGGCTGGCTTTCTCTCGGTCACGCGGTTCGTCAATCGTTTCGACACGTTGCAAGGGCAGTGGTGAGGTTGGCAGTTTGATGGGTCGGCGGTTGCCGTATTCATCGTATTTGCCTTCCCAGATAAGCTCTGTCTTGACGCGTGAGAGCGGGTGTGGGTTGTCGGGCCCCCATTCGGATGCAGGTTTGTCCTTTTTCGCCATTGCCCCTCCTATCATTCCCTTATGTGAGCTATGATGCAACCCAATATGAACATGCGGTCAGGGGAGTTGCAGTTTTATATGATCTAGTGTAGCTAAGCTGGCAAAGCCCGTCACTAGTGGCCACGAAAAAGCAGGCTGGCACTATATAATTGTTCACAGCCTAACTATAAATAACCCAGAATGCCAACAGGTCGAGGTTCAACTCATCGTGCCGTTTGCCTTGAGGTGGGTCCAAGCGCCGGTTTGAAATATATCCGCCATGAGATGGATCAAGAGTCCATGGTTTCCTTATCTTCCTTTCATTGACGCGGCGGGCCAGGCTTCCTAGAATACGAACAAGATGATGCTTTAAGCGCCTCCTTTTTCATCGGCGCGCCCCCCGGCGGGCGTGAGGTTCGGACTATTCGTTCACGGACACGAAAAGGAGGCGTTATGCTTTCTCGTTTGCAAAGCATAGTTTTTGCGCTGGGTTTCATCCTGCGCGCTGCTCCGGCGCTGGCGCTGGGGTTTTGGGGTTTGCTTTTTCTACGGGCGTTGGTGCCCGCGGCGGTGGTGCTGGCGGTGGGGCAGCTGGCCGCGGCCGCCGCGGCTGGCGACGGCGCGGCGCTCGCCCGTTGGGGCGGCGTCTGGCTGGGGGCGCTGCTCGCCGAGCGGCTTTTGGGCCCGCTTGCGGGCATGGTGGAGGGCAACCTCAACGAGCAACTCACCGCCCGGGTCAACCTGGCGCTGATGGAGAAAATGAACGCCTTCGAGGGGCTCGAGCCCTTCGAAAACGCCGAGTTTTACGAGCGGGTCGAGCGGCTGCGGCGCGAGGCCAGCTACGCGCCGATGAACCTTTCCATCTTCCTGGGCCAGGTGCTGCTCGCGGGCTTGACGGCGCTGCCGCTGCTGGCGTTGGTGGCCCGCTGGGGCTGGGTCTACCCGCCGGCGCTGCTGCTCTCGACGCTGCCCTACGCCCTCGCCGGGGTGCGCTTGCAGCGGCTCGTCTGGGAGACGGTCGTCGGCACCAGCCCCGAGGCGCGGCGCATGGACTACGCCACCGGGGTGGCGCTTAGCCCCGAGCTGGCGGCGGAAACGCGGCTGTTCGCCAGCGGTGGCTTCTGGACGCGCTTTTATGAGCGCAACTTTCGCGTATTGCACGCGCGCGGCCGGGCTGTGCGGCGGCGCGAAGTGGCGGTGTCCGGCGTTTACTTTCTACCTAGTGCCCTGGGGCTGGGGTGGACGTTCTGGAGCGTGCTGAAGGGCGGCGTGGGCGTCGGCGGCGTGGTCGAGGTGACTGCGGCGCTGCAGCGGCTGCAGGCCGAGCTGGTGCTGCTGGTAGACGCGCTGGGAATGCTCGAGCGCTCGCTTTATTACATGGACGAGCTGCGGGCCTTTCTGAAAACCAAACCGCGCATCGCCGGCGGCCGGCTTCGTCTGGAGCCCGGACCGCCCGAGATGGTCTTCGAAGACGTTTCCTTTAGCTATCCCGACGGGCGGGCGGCGCTCGAGCGCGTCTCGCTCAGGCTCGAGCCCGGCGTTCTGTCGGCGCTGGTGGGCGAGAACGGCGCCGGCAAGACCACGCTGGTCAAGCTGCTTCTGCGCTACTACGACCCCAGCGAGGGGCGGATTCTGGTGGACGGGGTGGACCTGCGCGAGCTCGACCTCGCCGCCTGGCGGCGGCGGGTCTCGGTCGTTTTCCAGAGCTTCGGGCGCTACGCGCTCAGCCTCGAGGAAAACGTCCGCATCGCCGACCTTGATTCGCAAGCGCCCATCGAACCGGCGCTGACGCAGGCGGGCGCGGCGGAGCTGGCGCGCAAGCTGCCGGCGGGCCCGGCCACCCTGCTCGGCAAGGCCTTTGGCGGCACCGAGCTTTCGGGCGGCGAGTGGCAGAAGGTGGCGCTGGCGCGGGCCTTCTACCGCAAGGCCGACCTGCTCGTCTTCGACGAGCCCACCGCCGCCCTCGACCCGCGCAGCGAGGCGGCGCTCTTCGGCCGATTTGCCGAGCTGGCCCGGGGGCGCACGGCGCTCTTGGTGAGCCACCGCCTGGCCTCGGTGCGCGGCGCGGGGCGCATTTTCGTCTTCAAGTCGGGCCGGCTGGTCGAGTCGGGCGGCCACGACGAGCTTTTGGCCAGGGGCGGCGAGTACGCCGAGCTGTGGCGGCTGCAAAGCGAGCGCTACAACTGAACCCCGTCAGGCGCGGCGGCGAAACGTCCGCCGCCGCGCTCTCAAAACAGCCGTTCGTCCCAGGTGAACTTCAGTTGACGTAGCAACCTGACATTCTCCGCCTCAGCATGACGCGGGTTGAGCAGGTAGATGGGCTCGACCGGCACGACCGCGCTGGGAACCTGGAGGACGGCCGAAGTGCCGCTTTGCAACCAGCGGCTGCCGAGGCTGCGGGTATATTCGACGTCTTCGCGCCAGTCTTGCGGCAGCTCACCAGCGCGCTCGATTTTGCCGGGCAGCTCGTACTCGAGCGCCACGTAAGGTTGCTGGATGTGGGTCGCTTCCAGGTGCACCCGGGTTTCCAAAACCGCCAGTGCCAGCGAGCTGGCCAGGTAGACCACCGGCTCGCCGGCGCGGTTCCAGCGGCCGGGGTAGCGGCTGGCTCCCTCGCCCGAGAGGGCGCTACTGGCCCAGCGGGCGTGAACCAACCTCCAGGCGCGCAGCCTCAAGCGAAGACCCCGTGCTCCAGCCGGCCCAGGGCCTGGTCGATCTCGTAGGCCCCGATCTCGGTATCGGCGAACTCGAGCGGCGTCTTACCGCCCAAAAAGCGCTTGGGCGTGGTCAGCCACTCCGCCGCCGCGTCTTCGCCGAGCACCTCCACGGCGCGCCGGTAGAGGCGGACGATGCGGTGCAGGCGGTCCGACTCGTCGGGCTTGAAGCGGCCCTCTTTCTTGCGCCGCGCCAGGGTGCGCTCGCTAATGCTTATCGCCGCGGCCAGCGCAGTCGCCGAGACCCCGAGCCGCCCCCTAAGGTCTTCGAACTCCGCGTAGGGGAGGCCCTGCTTAACCGCGTTGATGGCCCGCTCGCTCATCGATATTGTCATATGCCAAGTCTATCATGCCAAGTGGCATAGTTTGCTGAGCGTTTCCGGTGACCGCGATCGCGGGTCGAGCACTACGCCTAGAATAAAAGTATGGACGCCAAGGGCTGGGTGCTAACCGCGGTCGAAAAGCTGGGCTGGGCGGGGGAGCGCGAGATAATCCGCTGGCTCGACGAGTCGGGCGAGGAGCTTTCGCGGCTGGAGCTGCAAAGGGCGCTCGCGGCCCTGCTGGCCGAGGGCAAGCTCGAGCAAAAGGGCGAGCTCTACCGCCGCGCCACCCCCAAGGGGGCCAAAAGCGCCTTCGACGCACTCTTCGAAGACTAGGAGGCCGGTGTGTCGGTTCTAATGGAGTTCGCCATATTCCCCACCGACAAGGGCGAGAGCGTGAGCGCCTACGTGGCCCGGGTGATTCGCCTTGTCAAAGAAAGCGGCCACCCCTACCAGCTAACGGCGATGGGCACGATAGTCGAAACCGAAACGATGGCCGCGGCGACCGAGCTTTTGAACCAGGCCTACGCGGCGTTAGCGGAAGACTGCAATCGCATTTACGCCGCCGCCAAGTTCGACGTCCGCACCGGCCCCTTGGGCCGGCTGGCGGCCAAGGTGCGGGCGGTGGAGGAGAAGCTCGGTTCGTAGCTTGTAGAGGGAGCGCCACCTACAGGCCACAAGCCACGGGCTACAGGCTATCTTGAATAATTCGGCGCTTCCTTGGTCACGGTCACGTCGTGCGGGTGGCTCTCGATCAGGCCGGCCATGGTGATCTGTACGAAGCGGGCCTTGGTGCGGAGCGTTTCGATGTCGGGGCTGCCGGTGTAGCCCATGGCCGCGCGCAGCCCCCCGACGATCTGGTAGAGCACGTCGCCCACCGGGCCCTTGTAGGGCACCATGCCCTCGATGCCCTCGGGGACCAGCTTCTTGGCTTCGGTCTGGAAGTAGCGGTCCGAAGATCCCCGCTTCATCGCCCCCAGCGAGCCCATGCCGCGGTAGATCTTGTAGCGCCGTCCGTCCTTGATGATCTCCTCGCCCGGGGCCTCGTAGGTGCCCGCGAGCATGCTCCCCAGCATCACCGTGTGCGCCCCGGCGGCCAGCGCCTTGGCCACGTCGCCGGTCTGTTTGACGCCGCCGTCGGCGATCACCGGCACGTCCGTCCCTGCCAGTGCGGCCACCGCCTCCATCACCGCGGTTATCTGCGGTGCGCCCACCCCGGTCACCACCCGGGTGGTGCAGATGGAGCCGGGGCCGATACCCACCTTAACCGCGTCGGCCCCGGCCTCGGCGAGCGCCCGTGCCCCCGCGCCGGTGGCGACGTTTCCGGCGATGAGCTGCACCCGCTCGCCGTAGGTTTCCTTCAAGTACTTAAGCGCGTCCAGGATCCCCTTCGAGTGGCCGTGGGCGCTGTCGAGCACGAGCACGTCCACCTCGGCCTCTACCAGCAGCGCCGCGCGCTCCTTTAGGTCGGCGCCGGTGCCCACCGCCGCGGCTACCAGCAGCCGCCCCTGGGCGTCCTTGGCGGCGCGCGGGAACTGGCGCCGTTTGACGATGTCCTTTAGCGTCAGCAGGCCGCGCAGCTTGCCGGAGCCGTCCACCAGGGGCAGCTTCTCGATCTTGTGCTTGCGCAGCACTGCTTCGGCCTCGTCGAGGGTCAGCCCCGGTGGCCCGGTTACGAGCCGCTCGCGCGGGGTCATCACCTCGGAAACCGGCCGCGAAAGGTCGGTTTCGAAGCGGATGTCGCGGTTGGTGACCAGACCCAGCAGCTTGCCGTGCACGTCCACCACCGGCAGGCCGCCGATTTTGTATTCGCCCATGAGCCGGTCGGCGTCTTCCAGGGTGGCGCCCGGGGGCAGGGTGATGGGGTCGGTGATCATTCCTGCCTCGCTGCGCTTGACGCGGCGCACGTGGTCGGCCTGGGTGCGGGGATCGAGGTTCTTGTGAATCACCCCGAGCCCGCCCTCGCGGGCCATGGCGATGGCCATCCTGGCTTCGGTGACCGTGTCCATGGCGGCGGAGAGCAGGGGCAGGTTTAGCGCGAGCGCGCGGGTGAGGCGGGTGCGGGTGTCGGCTTCGGCGGGTAGCACCTCCGAATATCCGGGAAGGAGAAGGACGTCGTCGAAGGTGAGGCCGGTGCCCGTGATCTTTCGGGTGAAGTCTAGCATCTTCCCTAGATTATAGGTCTTGTTTGGCGGCTCCCAGACCGCGTTCGTAGAATATGCAGGCGCATGCATTCCCGCACGTTTTTCCGTATGCGGAACGTGCACCAGCGGCGGGCGGCCGGCAAGCCGCGGACGAAGCGGGCTCCCGCTGATGCGGTGCGAGGTCGCCCGCGGCAGCCGCCGCGGGCGGGTTTGCGTCTGGTCTGCCGGGCGGCGGACGTGAGCGCGATTTGCGCCTAGCGGAGCCCCTCGGGCGGCGGAGGGCGGAACTCGCGCATCAGCCAGGGTTGGAAGATTATGTAGGCCGCGGCGTAGATGAGCAACTGCGCCCACCAGTTTTTCAACGGCTCCAATCCGGAAGCAATGCCCACGCTCATCAGGATGAGTATGGCCGTAAAGAGCAAAAAGGTTTTGATGAACAAGCGCACCATTTTTCCCAGCGTTGGCTTTTTGGCCTCCTCGAGCTGGCGCTGGTAGAGCTTCTTCAGCTTTTTCTTCTTCCCCACGCGGCCCAGCATACCTTACGCGATAGGCTGGGGTATGCGCGAGGTATGGCAGGGGCTGGTCTCCTACGAGCACCGGGGGACGGGCACGCGGCTCGAGCGCGAGGCCGCGGCGTGGCTGGCCGCCTACCTGGAAGCGCGCGGCTTCACCCCCGAGCTGCAGCGCTTCCGCGCGCCCGCGAGCTGGGGGCCCGAGGTGCTGGTCATTTCACTGGCGCTGGGGCTCGGGGGCGTGCTCGGCTGGGCTTGGCTGGCGGCGCTGGGCTTCTACGGTTTCTGGGCCTACTTTTCCGGCTGGCCGCGGCCCTGGCAGGCGCTCTTCGCCCGGACGCGCTCGCAGAACGTCCTCGCCGGGGCGGGCGCGGGGCCGCGCACCCTGGTGCTGATGGCCCACTACGACACCGCTAAGACCTACTGGACCTACGATCCTAAACGGGTGCGCGGCTTCCGCGCCACCTTTCTGCTCAACGCCGCGCTGGCGGCGCTGGCCGTTCCCGCCGCGGGGTGGGGCGGGGCGGCCGGCGCGGCGCTGGGGATCTACTTCCTGGTGCAGGCAGGTCTGCTCGGCTGGCGCGAGCTCTCGGCACCTTACGTGAACGGCGCCAACGATAACGCCAGCGGCGTGGCCGTGGCCACCGGGCTCTTCCTGGATCTGGCGCGGCGGCCGCCCGCGGGCTGGCGGGTGCTGCTGGCGCTCACCGGCGCCGAGGAAACCGGGGCGGTTGGCGCGGAGCAGCTGGCCCGTTCGGGAGCGGTGCCCGCTGACGCTCTGATTCTCAACGTGGACAACGTAGGCGCGGGCGAGCTGTTTTACGCCACCGGCGAGGGGATGCTGGCCTACTACGGTTATCGCGGCGCGCTCCTGGAGGCTGCCCGGAAGCTGGAGGAGGCGCGGCCGCTGGCGTACCGGCTGGCCTACTTCGATACCCTCCCCTTTGCCCGCCGCGGGCGCGCCGTGCTCACGCTGGTCCGGCTCGAGGGCGGGGTTCCTCCCAACTGGCACTGGCCCAGCGATCGGCCGGCGGGGGTGAACTGGGCCCAGGTCGAGGAAACGTATTCCTGGGCCCGGAATCTCCTTGCGCGGATTTTTCAAGCCGAAGAGAGACAATTACAGTGAATCTATAAGAGCAGCCCCGGCGACGCATCACCGGATGGAGGGCGTTTGTTGCCGAAGCGTGTTGTTGCGGCGGGTTTTTCCTTTTCTGTCCTGAATACTGCGCGGGTGTGTGTCTGTGTATCCAAAAATTTCCCGGGGACGCGTATCATCCAGTGCTAATACTGCTGCGTGGCTTTGAGAATATACTGACTTTCGTGAAGATCGTTCGCGATCCTGCAGAAATCCCGCTGGACGGACCCCGCCCCCGGGCGCTGGTGCCGACGATGGGTTTCCTGCACGAAGGGCATATCGAGCTGATCCGCCGCGCCGTAGCCGGCAGCGCCGAAACGGTGGTTTCCATTTTTGTGAACCCCCTGCAGTTCGGCGCCGGCGAGGACTACGATACCTACCCGCGCGACCTGGAGCGCGATGCCGCCCTGGCCGAAGAAGCGGGCGCCGACTGGATCTTCCACCCCGACCCGGAGCGGATGTACCCACCCGGTTACGCCACCTCGGTACGGGTCGCCGGGCCGCTTACCGAGCGCTGGGAAGGGGAACGTCGCCCCGGCCACTTCGATGGCGTGGCCACCGTGGTGACCAAGCTGTTCGGCCTGGTTCGTCCGGACAGGGCCTATTTTGGCGAAAAAGACTACCAGCAGCTGCAGGTGGTGCGGCGCTTCACGGAGGACCTGAACCTAGGCGTGGAGATCGTGCCGGTACCGACAATACGCGAGCCCGACGGGCTGGCGCGCTCGAGCCGCAACGTCTACCTCACCCCGGAGCTGCGGCCGCGGGCGAACGTTCTGTACCGGGCTTTGCGCGCGGTTCGCGAGGCGGCCGCCGGTGGGGCTTCACCGGAGCAGGCGCGCGTAATGGGTGAGAAAGTGCTGGCCGAAGTTCCCGAGTTCGAGCCTGAGTATCTTGCGGTGGTGCATCCCGAGACGCTCGAGCCTTTACAGGAATGGGTACCCGGAGCGAGGGGCATTGTCGCCGGTCGCTTTCCTGCGGTACGATTAATTGACAATATGGAGGTTTGGATTCCGTGACGATCATAGAGATGATAAAAGCAATGGTGGCACAGCGCGCCTCAGACATCCATCTACAGGTGGGAGCGCCACCGACGATTCGTATTGATGGCAAGCTTAAGGTATTTAGCCCCAGAGAACTAGGTCCCAAAGAGATCGAGAAAATAGTTAAGGTAATTCTCACGCCTGAACAGTGGGAGATGTTCGAGTACCAGAAGGAAATGGATTTCGCGTACACGATTCCCGGGGTCGCGCGTTTCCGCTGTAACCTGCTGCGTCAGCGCGGCGAAATGGGGCTGGTTATGCGCGTCATTTCCGACGCCATCCCCAGTTTCGAGGCTCTGGGCCTGCCGCGGGCAACGATGGAGCACTTCGGCAACAAGGAGCGCGGTTTGGTGCTGGTCACCGGCCCCACGGGATCGGGTAAGTCCACCACGCTGGCCGCCCTCATCGACTACATCAACACCAATTTTCCGAAGCACATAATTTCCATCGAAGACCCGATCGAGTATCTGCACAAGAACAAGAAGAGCCTGGTGGTGCAGCGCGAGGTCGGCTTGGATACCGACTCTTTCCAGACGGGCCTCAAGTACTCCATGCGACAGGACCCGGACGTAATCCTGATCGGTGAGATGCGTGACCGGGAAACCGTGGAAGCCGCAATCACCGCAGCCCAGACGGGTCACCTGGTCTTCTCGACCCTGCACACCCTCGACTCCATCCGCACCATCAACCGCATCATCGACTTCTTCCCGCTGCACGAGCACCAGCAGATTCGCATCCTGCTGGCGGAGTCGCTCCTGGGCATCATTTCGCAGCGCTTGATGCCGCGCGCGGATGGCCAGGGAAGGGCGCTGGCTCACGAAATGCTCCTGGCCACGCCCCTCATCCGCGAGTACATCAAGGACGAGGACAAGACCCCGCAGATCAAGGAAGCGTTGATGGAGGACAACGTCCAGGGCATGCACACCTTCGACCAGCACCTGGTAGAACTCTACAGCGATGGCGTCATCTCCCTGGAGGATGCCCAGGACTTCGCCACCAGCCCGCACGAATTCAAGCTGCTCCTCACCCAGATGACCGGTCACAGGCTCAGCAGCTAGCGCGCGTGCCTTACAATCAGTGCGGGAGGTTGGTATGCTCGTAACCGGTCTGGATATCTTGTCCGAAGCCCGCAGGGAAGGCTATGGTGTTGGCGCCTTCAACACCAACAACATGGAGATCACCCAGGCGATCCTGGAGGCCGCCGAGGAGAGGCGCAGCCCCGTGATCCTTGCCCTTTCCGAGGGCGCGCTCAAGTATGGCGGGCGTGAGCTGACCACGCTGGTGCGCGAGGCCGCGCGCGACGCCACGGTTCCCGTGGCCGTGCATCTGGATCACGGCTCTTCTTATACGTCGGTGCTGAAGGCGCTGCGCTTCGGGTTCACCTCGGTGATGATCGACAAGTCCGGAGAGGACTTCGAAACCAACGTAGCAGAGACCCGGCGGGTGGTGGAGGCGGCGCACGCCGTGGGGGCGAGCGTAGAGGCCGAGCTGGGCCGGCTGGCGGGTGTGGAAGAACACGTAGCCGTGGACGAGAAGGACGCGTTGCTCACCAACCCGCGCGAGGCGCAGATCTTCGTGGAGCGTACCGGTATAGATTTCCTGGCCGTGGCGGTGGGCACCTCGCACGGCCCCTACAAGGGCAAGGGACGCCCCTTCATAGACCACGAGCGCTTGAAAAAGATCGCCGAGCTGCTCGGTCCGGAGTATCCGCTCGTTCTCCACGGGGCCAGCGGGGTTCCGCAGGAGCTGATCCAGCGCTTTCGCGCCGCCGGCGGTGAGATCGGCGACGCCCACGGCATCCATCCCGACGACGTAAAAATGGCCATTTCCGAGGGCGTGGCCAAGATAAACACCGACACCGACCTGCGCCTGGCCTTTACCGCCCGGGTGCGCGAGGTGCTGGCGGCCGATCCCAAGGTTTTCGATCCGCGCAAGATCCTGGGTCCTGCGCGCGAAGAGATGCGCCGGGTGGTTGCAGAACGCATGGACCTGTTTGGCTCCAGCGGCCGCGCTTAGATGCATGCGTGAAAACCGGGGCCGCATATATGCGGCCCCGGAATCTTGGGCGGGGACTTAGGGCACGGTAAACTTGCCCTGTTTGACGGCCAGCTTCATCCACAAGCCGGGCGTTCGCGGCACCGGGTTGGGGAGAGGCAGGGGGTCGCCGGTGAGTATTTCCCCGAGTTCATGGTTGGCCATGACCGCAAGCGCCCGCCAGCGCAGCTCTTCTCCCTTGAGCGGCCGCGTCCCCCGGAAATCGGGAGCGGAGCTCAGGTCAGGGACAGCGTAACTCGTTTTTGCATCCAGCCATGCCTTGCTAACGACTATCATCTCCCAGAAGCCGCTGAAGTTGATGGAAAAGGCGTAGCCCTTCAGATCGGGGTCGCTGTATTCCAGCCCCGTGAAAACCGGCAGCGCACCGGCGCTAACGGCGGGATCGAACTTTCGGGCGGGCAACTCGATGTTCAGCTGGGGACCGTCGTAGTCGAGCACCTGGGAGAAATGCACCAGGTGGTTTCGGGCGGCGTCCCAGGCGGAGGCTTCGGCATAGTAGACGTCTCCGGGGCGGGTGTTCGGAATTTTGTAGTAGCTGCCCCCTGCCTCATCGCCGCTACCCAGGGCGGGGTTCTCGTCCGGGGCGCTTGCAGTGAAGGGAACGGTCAGTCCCTGAGAAGAAACGAATCCGACTCCAAAGGAGGCGGCGGCACTCCAGCCGGGTTTGCTGAAGGCGCCTACGGTCTGGGTGGTGGGTTGATCCGCGGCGGTCAGCTCTACGTCGAGGGGTGCTACAGGGGTACTGGAGGCGTCGAGGTTGTGCAGAAACTTGATACGACGGATGAGCCCCGGGTTGTATTTGCTGGAGCCGCTGGCGTACGCCACTATTAGAACGTCGCGGTTCGCTTCCGCCTTGCTTAGCAGGGTGGCGTTGTTGGGGAAGGTCTTCCGGCCGTCGTCCAGTTCGCTGTAGTACCAGGCCCGGTCATAGCCGGTGTCCCCGCCTCCGGCGCGGGCTTTGACCTTGACCTCGGTCGTGCTCAGGTCACTGAGGTTGAGGCAGGCCACCTGCAGTTCCTTCGTATCGTCGAGGGTGAGCTGGTAGACGTTGGCCCAGCCGAGAGTCCCCAACCCGAAGCCAACGGGAATACAGTTGACGGCCACCCCGTAGCGCACCTCCCCCGGAGGGACGGTAAAGCCGTAGACGCCGTAGTCTTTTTGCGTCGCCAGCTTCCACTCGCCGTCGCCCACCTGGTAGTCGACCGTTGCCGTTGCCGGCACCCCCCAGGGGCTCGACAGGCGAACCGTCACTTCGGTTCCCTGCGGGGGTTGGCTGCACCCCGCCAGCCACAGGAGCCCAAGCGCCGTAACCAGTAAGGCGGTTGAATTTATGTTTCTGATCATGATTTACCTCCATGCTCAAGCCACGCGCAAGGCCGTTGCTGCGGGCGGCCCCGGTGTGATGAGGGCTTCCCTGCCGTGCGTTGCGATGCCGGATGTTCTATGTATCCCCCGGGTTGCCGCGCGGTTGTTTTTGCCGAGGCAGCTCTGCGCCGCCCTGACTTCCGGTCCGGCGATACGCTTGCGCCGCCGGGGACCGTGAACGCGGGCGGGGAGTGCAATGCTACTCATTACGGGTGCCTCCGATAAACATTGGTAGCGGGTCCGCGTCACAAGTGCGTCACAAGTCCCACTC
Organism: Thermaceae bacterium; assembly: GCA_027067955.1. Taxonomy (GTDB): domain Bacteria; phylum Deinococcota; class Deinococci; order Deinococcales; family Marinithermaceae; genus Oceanithermus. The sequence goes on along the minus strand of JAMOUW010000045.1, from coordinate 98,162 downwards.
CCTCCATTTCGGGGTGTTGCTTCCCAAAACGCGAGGCTATGCTTAGCCGTATGCACGCCGTGAATTTCATCGAGAAAAAGCGTGATGGCGGGGAGCATTCCGCAGCAGAGCTGCAGGAGTGGATTGCGGAATACGTGGCGGGCAGGATCCCCGACTACCAGATGGCCGCCTGGTTGATGGCTGTTTTCTTTCAGGGTATGAACCCCCGTGAGACCGCCGGGTTGACGCTGGCCATGGCTCGCTCGGGTGAGGTACTCGACCTTTCCCCGCTGGGCCGTAAGACGGTGGACAAGCATTCATCCGGCGGCGTGGGCGATAAGACGACACTGGTGGTCGCACCCATACTGGCGGCTGCGGGGCTGGTGGTGGCCAAGATGAGCGGGCGCGGGCTTGCCCATACCGGTGGTACCATCGACAAGCTCGAAAGCATTCCGGGCTGGCGGGCCGAGCTTACCGACGAAGAGTTCATGCGGCAGGCCCGCGAGGTGGGCCTGGTGATAGCGGGCCAGTCCAAGAATCTTGCGCCCGCGGATGGCAAGATGTACGCCCTGCGCGACGTTACCGGCACGGTGCCCTCCATTCCGCTTATTGCCAGCTCGATCATGTCGAAAAAGCTTGCGGCCGGGGCCCGCATAATCACGCTGGACGTAAAGGTGGGCAGCGGGGCTTTCATGAAGGATCTGGCGCACGCCCGCGAGCTGGCCCGGTTGATGGTGGAGATCGGGCGTCACGCGGGGCGCGACGTGCGCGCGGTGTTGAGTCAGATGGACGAACCGCTGGGGCAGGCGGTGGGCAACGCCATCGAGGTGCGCGAGGCCATCGTCACCTTGCAGGGAGAGGGGCCGCGCGATCTCACCGAGCTGTCGCTGGCGCTGGCGCGCGAAGCGCTGGAGGCCGCCGGGGAGGACCCGGAACTGGCCGAGCAGGTACTGTGCGATGGCCGGGCGCTCGACAAACTCCGCGCCTTCGTGGCCGCTCAGGGGGGCGATGCGCGCGTAGTTGACGAGCCCGAGCGCCTGGAGCTGGCTCCCGATGTACTGGAAGTGCGCGCTGAGAGGTCGGGGGTTGTGGAGCGCCTGGACGCGTACCGCGTGGGCGTGGCCGCTTTGCGCCTGGGCGGAGGACGCGAGCGCAAGGGCGAACCCATCGATCACGGAGTGGGCGTCAGGCTTCTCAAGAAGGTTGGCGATTCTGTATATGAAGGTGATATACTAGCAACGGTATTTCATCGCGCGGGGCGTGGAATCGAGGAATCGTCGCGGTTATTGCAGGACGCCTACCGGATAGGACGACGCGCGGAGCCACCCAAGCTGATCCTGGAGGTAGTGGCGTGATTCCTCGTGTTGACAGCCCGGCGCCACGGGGGCGATTGTGCGGTTATGAAAAGGCGGGTAAGCGAGCGCTACACCATTCTTATCACCCGAACGGGCCGCGAGCCCCGGGTGGTTTCGTTTCGCCCGTTGGCGCTCCTGCTGGCCGGCTTGCTTTCGCTTATATGGGTAGGAATCGGAAGCTACGCCTATTACAAGGCCAGCTTCTTGGATGACACCGAACAGGAACTGCAGCTCCTCGCCGCCCAGGCGCGGGATCTGGCTTTAGAACTGGCGGCGGAGAGGAGCCGCAACGAGAACCTGGCGGGCAAGGCGGTGGAAATTCTCGAGGAGCTCGACGTACTCGAGGCCGAGATAAACCGTTTGCGCGAGCGGGCCGGGCTTCCTAAAATGGAGCCCGCTCCCGAGGAGAGCGAGGCCGCGAACAACGACGGCCAGGGCGGTGGCGGCCGCCTGCTGTCGGCGGAAGACCTCTACGCTCTCACCACCGAGCGGCTCAAGGCGCTGCGGGCCGATCTCAACGCCAAGGTAGAGCCGGCGCTCAAGGAGACCCTCGCCAAAGAAGCTGCGCGCCCCGTAGGAATTCCTCTGAAGGTAAAGACTTACATCGTGTCCGGTTACGGTACGCGCCGCAACCCCTTCGGACCGGGGTATGAGTTTCACGACGGTCTGGATTTCCCCGCGTGGTACGGTACCCCCATCTACGCCACCGCACCCGGCCGGGTGGTCGAGGCCGGGTGGTCAAACATTCTGGGGCGCTACGTCAAGATTGACCACGGATACGGCTACAGCACCGTTTACGGCCACATGTCCAAGATCCTGGTCAAGCGCGGCGACAAGGTTGAGCGTGGCGGGTTGATCGGCAAGGTGGGCAGCACCGGGCGCTCGAGCGGGCCCCACGTGCACTACTCGGTTTTCATCTGGGGTAGGGCGGTGAACCCGGTCCCCTACCTTGAGCCCCCCAGCTACGCAAACCGTTAAACTACAGACTATGTTCGGTCGCAAATCCACCCCCCAACCAAGATCAGGTGGTTCTTCCCAGACCCTTACCTTCATCGCTTCGGGCGCCCAGATCCACGGGGATCTGAAAGCCAAGGGGCCGGTTAGGGTAGACGGCATTATCATCGGCTCGTTGCTGGTGGACGGCGACCTGGAGATCGCCCCGGGTGGAAAGATAGAGGGGGAAGAGGTGCGGGCGCGCAACATCCTGGTAAACGGCGAGGTGCGCGCCAAGATCATCGCCGATGGCAAGCTGACGCTCACCAAACGCGCCCGGCTGGAGGGCGACGTCGTCGCCAAGGCGCTCGACATCGAGGCCGGGGCTGCATTCGTTGGCCGCAGCGTTACCGGGGACGGCAAGACCCTGCCGCCCAACGCCCACGCCACCACGCCCAAGGGAAAACCGCCCGCTAAGGAGGATTAATGGCCCTGGACCGGCTTTTCCGCCGTCGCCGGACCCGGGGAGGCGGACGCGACGTACCCGAGTTGTGGTTGAAGTGTCCTTCCTGTGAAGCTCAGGTATACAAGAAGGACCTGGAAGCAAACTTCATGGTCTGCCCGCAGTGCGGCCACCACTTCCGCATGGGGGTGCGGGAGCGGGTGCAGATGCTGGCTGACGAGGATACCTTCAGCGAAACCACGGGGCGCGTACACCCGCAGGATCCGCTGCGCTTTAGTGACACCGAACCCTATTCGGAGCGATTGTCGCGGTATCAGCAAAAAACGGGTCGCCCGGATGCCATATACGGCGGTACCTGCACCATCGGGGGGGTGCCGTCCCTGCTGCTGGCGATGGACTACGCCTTTGCCGGAGGCTCGATGGGGTCGGTGGTCGGCGAAGAGATCGCGCGCGGGGCGGAACAGGCTGCCGCCGAGGGGCGGGCGCTGGTGATAGTGGCTGCATCGGGCGGGGCGCGTATGCAGGAGGCGGCCCTCTCGCTGATGCAGATGGCGAAGACCACGATGGCGCTCGACCGCCTTTGGGAGAAGCGCCTTCCCTACGTATCGATCATGTCCGACCCCACCACCGGCGGGGTGACCGCTAGCTTCGCGGCTCTCGCCGACGTGATTCTGGCCGAGCCAGGGGCGCTCATCGGCTTTGCCGGGCCCCGGGTCATCAAGCAGACGATCAGGCAGGACCTGCCCGAAGGTTTCCAGCGCTCCGAGTTCTTGTTGCAACACGGCATGCTCGACCGGGTTACGCCGCGCTCCGAGCTTAAAGCGGTGCTGGCGCAGATACTGGGTTTGCTGCATCCCGAAGGAGTCCGGAACGATGGCGCTTGAGTTTGAACAACCCATCATCGAGCTCGAGGCGAGGATACGCGAGCTGCGCGAGTACGCGGATTCCAAAGACGTTGACCTCTCTGACGAGATCGCCCTGCTTGAGCAAAAGCTCGAAAAGCTGCAAAAGGAAATCTTTGGCGGGCTCAGTCGCTGGCAGCGGGTGCAGCTGGCGCGGGCACCGGGACGCCCCACCACCCTAGACGTCGTAGAGAAGGTCTTCGCCGACTTCATCGAGCTCCACGGCGACCGCACCTTTGCCGATGACCCCGCCATTGTCGCCGGGCTGGCCCGTTTCCGGGGGAAGAGCGTGGTGGTAGTGGGCCACCAGAAGGGCAAGACCACCAAGGAGAACATTCACCGCAACTTTGGCATGCCGCATCCCGAGGGCTACCGCAAGGCGATGCGCATGATGGATATGGCCGACCGCTTCGGTTTTCCCTTCGTCAGTCTGATAGACACCCCGGGTGCCTACCCCGGCGTTTCCGCCGAGGAGCGGGGCCAGGCGTGGGTGATTGCCCAGTCGATTCAGCGCATGGGCCGGCTCAGGGTGCCCGCGATCGCGGTGGTTCTGGGCGAGGGCGGTTCCGGCGGGGCGCTCGCCATCGGGGTGGGAAACCGCGTTCTCATAATGGAGAACGCCTGGTATTCGGTCATCAGCCCCGAGTCCTGCGCGGCCATACTCTGGCGGGACGCGGCCCAGGCGGAGGAGGCGGCCGAAGCGCTCAAGCTTACCGCCCACGATCTGCGCGAGCTGGGCGTGGTCGACCGGGTGGTGCCCGAGCCGGGGGGCGGAGCCCACCGCCACCCCGACCGCGCCCTGCGCGAGCTGGAGGCGGCGCTGGCCGAGGAGCTGGAGGGGCTCGAAGCGCTGGGTCCCGGGGAGCTGCTGGCGGACAGGTACCGCCGCTTCCGTGCGATGGGGGCGGTAAAAATCGAGCCCGCTGGCTAGGAAGGCAAAGTTAAAGTTTATTACATCTTGTTTACATCTTGCTGCGGGGTAGCGGGGTAGGCTGGAGGTGGAGGTGAAGTTCATGCGTAAATGGTTACTCCTGCTTGCCCTTTTGCTAAGCGGGGCGGCGATGGCCCAGGCGACGATCTCGCCGCAGGGGATCATCGTCAACCCCACTCCCGGCGACCTCTCGGTGGTCGTTTGGGTGGATAAGGATCCGGGCCGGAGCGGCAATGCCGTTTACAGGATCGGAGAACCCATTCGTATCAGCGTAAAGGTAAACCGTGACGCCTACGTTTACCTGTTCAACGTAAATGCCGACGGCAGTATCGACCTGATTCTGCCCAACAACTATGACCGCAATAACCGCCTGCGCGCGGGCCAGGTTCGCACTTTCCCTCCCAAGGGTGCGCGTTACGAGTTTACGATTACCGGCCCCGAGGGCGAGAACTACGTACTCGCGCTGGCGTCGCTGCGCCCCCTCTCGCTGGGAGAGATCGCCGACGTGCAGAGCGGCAGCATCAACCTCAGGGGGCTGCGTAACCTATCCAAGAGCCTATCTATAATTGTCAGGCCGGTACCCAACCGGGAGTGGGCCAGCGCCGCCATCCGCTATTACGTGGGCCGGCATGCGCCCCCGCCTCCACCCCCGCCTAGCAACGGGACGCTTTCGGTCGAGTCGAGCCCCGACGGTGCCAAGGTTTACGTCGACGGTTCCTACCGTGGACGCACCCCGCTTGCCATCGGGCTGCGCGCCGGGCTCCACGAGGTAGAGCTCCGTCTCGACGGCTATGAGCCCTACCGCGCCCGGGTGCAGATACGGGCGGGGCAGACCACGCGCCTGAGCCCGCGTCTGGTACGGGTAGCCCGCAACGGCAGCCTGTTCGTGGATTCCTCGCCGCAGGGCGCCCAGGTATATGTTGATGGCGAGCTCTCGGGGCGCACGCCAGTGCAGCTGGTTCTCGGCGAGGGCGTTCATGACGTTGAACTTCGCCTCGAAGGCTACGAGCCCTACCGCGCCCGGGTGCAGATACGGGCGGGGCAGACCACGCGCCTGAGCCCGCGCCTCATCGCGTTGGTGCGCACGGGTACGCTGGAGGTCACCTCCACCCCCGACGGCGCCGAGGTGTACGTGGACGGCAGCTACCGCGGGCGTACGCCCCTGGCGCTGGAGCTCGACGCCGGCGTGCACAGCGTGGAAGTGCGTTTAGACGGCTACAACAGCTACAAGGCCAGGGTGCACCTGCGCGCGGGGGAAACGGCGCGCCTGCACGCCCGCCTGGCGTCGTCCAAGGCGACCCTCGATCTCAGCGTCAACGCCGAGGCCCAGGTGTTCCTCGACGGTTACTTCCTGGGCAAGACCAAAAACGGCCGCCTGACGGCGAAGGTTTCTCCGGGGATCCGCGAGCTGGTGGTCATAGCGCCCGGATACCGGGTGTACGTGGACAACGTGCGGCTCGATGCGGGCGGATACCACAAGCTGATAGTGCAGCTGCAGCGCATTCGCTAGCTGCGTTTTGCACCCCCGCCGCGCCCCGGGGCGCGGCGGGGGTGTTATCGTAAGTTTGATGGACGCGATTGTGCTTGCGGGCGGTTCAGCGGATGATTCTCTGGCGGCACGCTACGGTGTCGCCAGCAAGACGCTGGTGCCGGTGCGGGGCCGGCCCATGGTCGAATACACCCTCGAGGCCTTGCGTGCAACGTCGCAGATAAACCGCATTATTTACGTGGGTCCAATACCCCTGCGGGGGCTCGAGCCGGCGCCCGACGTGGCGATACCCGACCAGGGCAGCATGCTGGGAAATCTGGAATCCGCCCTGACTGAAACGCGTAGCCGCCGGGTCGTCGTGGCCAGCGGCGACAACCCCTTCATAACCCCCGCCGCCGTGCGCGATCTGCTGGAACGGGCGCCGGAGGTGGCGCTGGTGTACCCGGTAATCCCCCGGGAAGTCGTGGAAGAACGCTGGCCGGGGATGCGGCGCACTTATGCGAGGCTTCGCGAGGGCGTGTTTACCGGCGGCAACCTGATCCTTCTCGACAAATCGCTTTTTGAGCGGGCGCTTCCGCTGGCCCGGAGGATCGTCGCCCTGCGCAAGAAGCCCCTGGCGCTGGCCCGCACCGTTGGTTGGGGAATACTGCTCAAGCTGCTGCTGGGCAGATTGAGCATCCAAGACGTGGAAAGGCGCGCCGAGCAGCTCTTGGGGGTGCCCATGAGGGCCCTGGTCACCAGGTATGCCGAAGTGGGCGTGGACGCTGACAGCGAGGAGGACATCCGCTGGTTCGAAGGGGAGGCAAAGCGTGCGAACGGTTCGTGAGCTGCGCTGGGCGGGGGCGATAGCCTATCTGGCGGCCCTGGCCGTGGGGTTGCTGGTGGCGTTTCTGGTGCATCTGCTGATGAAGGGACAGGGCCGCTTTGGATGGGAGGGTTTCAATCCGGGCGGCGTACTGGAGGGCTTCGTATTTCTATTCGTCTTTACTTTTAGTCTCTGGGCCGCCAAGCGCGCGGTACGGGTTCCCTGCACCACGCTTCTGACGGCGGGCATCGTCGCCCCGCCCTCGGCTGGCAAGGTAGCCCGCAGCCTGCCCACCATCGAGCAGGTGGAGTCGTTCGAGGGGCGCCTATCGGTACTTACCGAGGGCGGCGAGCCCCAGGGGGTGCTCGGTCTGGAAGATCGCATGGTGCCCTGGGAGCGGGCGCCGGTGGTGCCCGCCGAGGTGGCGGTCAGCGAGCTGTCCGCGCTCTTTTGGAAGAGCCCGGTGGTCTTCGTGGTCAAGGACGGGGAGGTGCTGGGGGCAATCACGCGCGAGCATTTCTTCCAGCTCATGGGTTTCGGCCGCCTGGCCGTATAGGGTTACCCGTTCGCGATCATCGTTTACAATGGACTAAGGCGCGCCCGTGGTGGGCCGCCGAAAGGAGGTGCGGTATGGCCCATATCATCTGCGAACCCTGTGTTGGCGTCAAGGACACGGCCTGTGTTGAGGTCTGCCCCGTCGAGTGTATCTACGAGGCGCCCGCCGAGTACGACATGCTCTACATTCACCCGGAAGAGTGCATCGACTGTGGCGCTTGCGTACCCGCCTGCCCGGTTTCGGCTATCTTCCCCGAAGAGGACGTACCGGAGCAGTGGAATAGCTTCATCGACCTAAACTACAAACTAGCCGGTCTTAAGTAACCGCCGATACAGGAAAACCGCCCCGCGCGAGTGCGGGGCGGTAATCGTATGATCCGCCGGCCTAGATCACGGGCAGGGGGTTGAATCCGGAGCCCACCAGATCCGCCGGGTTTGCACCAATGAACCCGGCGGCCGCCGCGTAGGCGTTGCGGAAATCGATCTTTACGGGCAGGTCCCCGTGATCGAAGGAGCTTTCGTCCAGCTCCGGTTCCTCGCCGTATATGCCGCCTTTTACAGCACCACCCGCGAAGAACAGCAGCCCGCCCTTGCCGTGATCGGTGCCGGCCGAGGCGTTCTGTTTAACCCGGCGTCCGAACTCGCTGAAGATCATTACCAGGACGTCGTTCCACTTGCCCTGAGCGATCATTTCCTTACGGAAGGCGGCCAGAGCTCCCGCCAGCTGCGAGAGCAGGTCGGCGTGACGTCCCGTTTTTCCGCCCTGTTTGCCGTGGGTGTCGTAACCACCACCGGCCGCGTAGTAGACCTGGGAGGGAAAATCGTATTTGATCAGGCGGGCTATATCCGCGAACTGGGCTCCGTAGCGGTTGAGGGGGAAGGTGGTGGAGGGCGCGTACTGCTTTGCCATCGCACCGCGAACCTCTTTCACGCTGCGCAGCATGTGATCCATAGCCCTGCGCACCTCTTCGGCGGTGCCGCTGCGTTGCCGGGCTATCTGCCGGCGCACTTCCTCCGGAAGTTTCTTCTCCCACGCGCCATGGCCGAACCCGTATCTGGCAACGCTGCCGATGCTCAGGCCGGTGGCGTGCACGCCGCGCAAGGCCCGCGGGAGGGTGTTGCCCAGGTTAGTGGCGCAATAGGGGTCGTTTTGCTCGTCGATGAAGCGGCCAAGCCACCCCGACTTGCTGGGGCGGTTGGGGTCGCCGGTGTTCCAGATGGCGGTGGAGAGGAAGTGGCTGCGGTTGTGGTTGGGATAGCCCACCTGGCTCACCAGCGCTAGCTGACCGTTGTTCCACAAATCGTCGACCAGGGGTTTGAGCGAGGGGTGCATGCCCAGACTCATTCCCGTGGCTTTCAGGTCGATAGTATCGGCGGCGGGTATGAATATGTCCGGGCGGTACGACTCGTAGAGGCGGCGTTTGTCGGCGTCGGTGGTGATGAGGGTGTTGAGGACGTCGTTGCCTCCGAAGAGGTGATAAACCACCAGAATTTTGCCATTGCCGCCCGCGGCCAGAGCCGTGCGGCCGAAGAGTGACGGTGCCGCTCCGGCGGCGGCGAGGGTGAATAGACTGCGTTTAATGAAACTGCGACGGTTCATAATAGCCTCCTAGAGCAGCTGCGCTTCCGGCGCAATCAAGCTGAGCGGATCCACGCCGCCGTCCATGAAGACCGAGTAGTCGACCGGCGCCTGCGGCGTTCCGCTGCTGGAATCGTTGGTAACGATACCTATGAACTTGAGACGGTTAATTAGCATGGTGTCGGAAAGCCACTCCATACTGGCCAGGGGCCAGCCGGATACGTCGGGGGGATTGTAGGGGTCCTGATCGAGGTCTCTAATACGGAAGAATAGCTTGTCCACCACTTCCCGCCTTCCGGCGGCGTAGAGCATGCCCACCGCGTACTCGATGGGGCTTTTGACCAGCGCGTTGCGCACCTTGTCACTGTAGAAATCGGGGTGGGTGAAGAGCCAGTACAGGAAATCGCGTACCGTACCGCCCTTGAGTACGTCGGCTCCTTTTTCGATCATCTCACGGCCGGGCTCGGGGTGAAAGAAGAAGCGCAACAACTTTTCTCCGATGTAGAGGTAGGTCTGGCGCATGCCTAGAAGAATATTCAGTACGTCGTACCCTTCGAATATGGGATTGTACCTCCTGTGAACGCGGTGCCCCAGCACCGTCTTGGGATCGGGGTCATGGTCCCTGGCCGAGAAGTCGAAGTAGTGATATTGCCGCCCCGCATCGATGGTGACGCGCCAGCCGGTGAAAGCCCGGGCTATTTCCTGGATGTCTTCCTCGGTGTAATGCCCTTCACCCAGAGTGAACAGTTCCATGAGTTCGCGAGCCCAGTTCTCGTTGGGGTGCTTCTTGGTGCTCAGGGTGTTGTCGAGGTATATGAGCATCGCCGGATCTGCGGCAATCATGTAGAGCAGGTCTTTGAAAGTGGATAGACTGAGCTCGCGCAACTTGTTTATTTTGTGGTAGGTGTTCCAGAAATTCGTCTTGGAGGCTTCGGTTACGAAGTGGCCGTGCCAGAAGAGGGTGAGACGCTCGGCCAGGGGGGTGCTGGTATTCAGCCAGTGGTTTACCCATTCGTGGGTGTAGCGGGTGAATTCCTTGCCGAAGTAACCGGGGTCCTCTTCTGTGGGCAGATCCGGGGTTTCCAGCAAGGACTCGACCGCTCCCTTGAGTCCCTTGGTGGCGAGTTCGTCGGCCTCACTGGCGTTTCCGCGGGCGGCGGCCCGGCGCAGCAGGTGGGTGGCTTCATGGCGCCCGAAGGGTCCGCTGTAAACAGGGGTTTTGCCGCCACCGACAAGGCGGCCGCAGGAGGTCAGCGTGCCGCCGGCGAGCAGCAGGGCTAGAGCCGCCTTCCAGGACTGGCTGCTCGAGCGGTGGGGGGCGACTACCGGAAATACGCCGGTTGACTGTGCTTCCGGGGGTGAAGTGGCTGCTTCGGGTGGAGACTGCTGAATAGTCGCAAAATCGTCCATGATGTATGTTATCAAAAAATAGCTAAAAAGATGTAAAAAAATACAGTTCGAGTGCTGTACAATAGCGAAAAGGAAACCGGATCATTTAACGAGCAGACCCTATGGCGGCGAAAAGCGCCCCCGCCGCGTCTGCAAGAACGTCGCCGATGCTGGCATCGCGACCTGGCACGAAACTCTGATGCCATTCGTCGCCTGCCCCGTATAGGGAAGCCAGAATCACCGCCGTGGGCGCTGAAAAGCCGCCTTTCACGAGCAGGAGCGAAAGGAGTGCATAGGCTCCGAAGTGGGCCAGCTTGTCCCAGGGCGGAGGAATTCCCACCTGTGAACCCGGCTGGCTCGATAGATAGAAGATGATCGCCGCCCAGGCCAGAGCCAGAAACCGGTATAGGTGTTTCAACCGGTTACCTCGACGAACTCGACCAGCACGCCCCCGTACCAGCGGGGATGGACGAAGGCAACTAGATGGCCGCCAAATCCGGTGCGCGGCTCGCTGTCTATGAGCGGTGCTCCATCGTCTGCCAGCATAGCCAGAGTGATCCGCAGGTTGGGGGTGGCAAAGGCCAGATGGTGCAGGCCGGCTCCGCGCTTTTTCAGAAAGCGGCCTACCGGCGTTTCCGGTGAGACGGGCTCGAGCAGCTCGAGCCTGCTGGAACCGCTGCGCAGCATCACGGCGTGAACTCCCTGGGTAGGCAGCGTTTCCCGGGCCTCCATCGTGTAACCGAGTTGCAGGTAGCGTTTGATTGCTGCGTTCAAGTCGGCCGTGGCTATTCCCACGTGGTGCAGGTCCATGACCGTATTCTGACGCATGCGCGGGGTGCGGGGAGCAGACGAGACGGGCGCGCTCCGCCGCCCGCCGCCGGGATGGTCCGAGGTGGCGCGCGGAGCGTCGTATGGTGCGGGGTGGTCCGCCTTGCGCCTCGTGAAGCCGGCGCAGCCGGTGAAGTTTTGACGTTGTCGGTTCTCGAGCCTGCAGGCGCGGTTTTGCTGTTCGGCCAAAGCCAAGTACGAAGGCGATTCGGCTGGTAGAATTGTTGTACAATGATTCATCCAAACCCACCGGGGTGGGCCTGGGTTCCCGATACCCCGGCGCAGGACGCGCGGCCCTCCAGGGGGCCGATCGCTACTTTTGGTGCGCTTTGGGGGTTGTTTTGCGCCTGTTGACTTCGCCGCCGGGCGCCGGCTCAACAACCGTCCGCTGCTGCGCTCAACTTACGTTTTTGCCAGGAGGCATTCTCTCGCGCGCCCAACCGGGCGATTCGCCTGCCCGATAGGTTGAGGATGCGAAAGCGAGACAAAATGGTTTTAAAGCGGGTCCGAGGTTTTCAAAGCAGGATCTTTCAAGTTCCGGGGAGGGGTGCTAGAAGGGGAGGGCGTTGGAAAAGTTGAAGGGGCGCGCCCCGGCGCCGTAAGAAGGAGGTCCAAACCATGGCCAAGACTGTTCGAAAGACACGCGGAGCGGCCGTAGGCAAAAAAGTGGTAGCTATCGATAGCACGCTCGGAGTAGAGAAAAACATTCTCATCGAGGAGCTTGCGGCCGAGGCGAAGATCTACGTCAGCTTGGTGCGCAGGCTAAAATCAATGCCGGAAAATGACCCCGGCCGTGCCGATATTGAGGGTGAGCTTTACGGCAGTATCGCCCACCTGAGCGTTCACGCCACCCTGTTGCTTGAAGAGATTGACAGGGCCATCGACAAGCTTTAGGGTTCAATACCAGAAATATCGAGGCAAATCTTCTTTTGCCCGTATTTGTTCTATTCCCGCATGCGCGCAGGGAGCGCTCCGAGGCCGGTTGCAGGCTATGCCGCAGGAAACGATGGTGAGTGGTAAAATGGAGGTGATGGCAAAAATGCCTGCAAATTTGCGCGGCTTGAAGCGCAAGCTGATTAAAGGTGCCCGAGAAATCCCCCGTCGATTCCGATCTCGTGCTGAGGAAGCCACATTCTGGGAGTCCCACGATTTTGCGCCCGGAGTCCTGGCCGATGGAGAGGCCGTTCGAAGAGAGCTGGACGAGCTTCTAGGCGTCAAGGAACAGTAGCAGGCTGCTTACCAGGGACCATCCCCGTTTTTGGTCAGCATCACCTACGGCCTGGAAGTGCAGAAGCTGAGCAAGCGCTAGATCAAGGAGCGGACCGAAAAGGTAATGGCCATGATGGGCCTGGAAGGAATGGGTGACAGAAAGCCGCACCAGCTATCGGGCGGACAGCAGCAGCGCGTAGCCCTGGCGCGGGCGCTGGTAATGGAACCGCAGGTGCTGCTCTTCGACGAGCCCCTTTCGAACCTTGACGCCAAACTGCGCGAGCAGATGCGGTTGGAGATACGGAGCCTGCAAAAGCGGCTGGGGATTACCACCGTTTACGTTACCCACGACCAGGCGGAAGCAATGAGCCTTTCCGACCGGATTGCTGTTATGAACGACGGTCGGATTGAGCAGATCGGGTCGCCCACCGAAATATACCGGCGGCCGGCCTCGGTTTTCGTGGCCGACTTTATCGGCCGGGCCAACTTTATCGAAGGCCAGGTGGCGGAGCGCCACGACAGCCACGCCGTGGTCAAGGTTTTTGACAAGACTGTTTCGGTGCCCAACCCGGCGGCCGGCCTGACCCCGGGCCGCGAAGTTCTGCTGGTGGTGCGCCCCGAAACCGTGCGGCTAAACGCCTCCGCTGACCGTCAGGGCTTTGAGGGCGAGGTAATCCACGGCGTTTATCTGGGGGCGACGATGGAGTACGAGATAGACATTCAGGGCGAGCGAATCTCGGTCGTCGTTTACGACTCCAAAGAAGACGAGGCGCTACTGCCGGGGAGTAAGGTTTCGGTGGTGTTCCCCGAAGAGTCGTTCCATGTGTTGGTGAAATAGACGGCAAAACAATCTCGTAGCTTGCCAGGCTGAGTTGGCCAAACGGCTTTGGTTGGAAAAGTCGTTTTCTACCCAGTTTGCCAGTCTTAATAGGGTGCTAAGGGCGAATACTGACACGCTATTTAGCAGCGGGGTATACTACCGATAAAAGACGTCTAAGAAGGCGAACTGGGCGTCGGAAGAGGCTTGAGCTTCGCGTAAGAGCAAGCGCAATATGCTGGCAGCCGGTTGCCGTCGCCTAGGCTAGGACTAAAGGGGGAGTCGGGTGAACAAAATAGTTCTTATCTCGTGCGTAAGCAAGAAGCTGCCGTATAGAGCAAAAGCCAGGGATTTGTATACAAGTCCGCTATTCCGGATGAACTTAAAGTACGCCCAGCAATTTTCGCCCCAAAAAATCTTTGTTTTGTCGGCAAAGCACGGGCTGGTGCATTTGGATGAAGAAATCGATCCTTATGACGTCACGCTCAACGAAATGTCCGCCAGCGAAAGGAAGGAGTGGGCGGCTAGGGTGGTTTCGCAGCTGCGGGAAAATGCCGACTTAGAAAACGACCACTTCGTGATATTAGCCGGGCAGAAGTACCGTCAATATTTATTACCTTACTTGAGGTCTTATGAGGTGCCGCTTGAGGGGTTGAAAATAGGTCAACAACTACAGTTTTTGAAGGAGAAGGCGGCGCGTGAGTGAGATTTGTCACCAACTACACCACTTATTCAATAGTTTGCTGCGCCATAGGTTTCCGTTTGATGATGTGGAGATTCCACGGAACGGCATTTACGTTCTTTTTGAAGAGGGGGAGCGTGCTCACGAGGTCGATAGGATAGTAAGGGTGGGAACGCATAAGGGTGACAACCAGCTCCGTTCCCGCTTGAAGCAGCACTTCGTGAACGAAAACAAAGACCGAAGTATTTTCCGCAAGAACATTGGTCGAGCTATTTTGTACCGGGATAACGATCCGTTTTTGGAACAATGGGAATGGGACCTGACGTCTAAAAAGGCCAAAGAGCAGTATTTGCCGCTGCTTGACGAGAAGAAACTGCGCGAGACCGAAGAGAAAGTAACAGCGATCATCCAGCAAAACTTTACGTTTGTAGTATTTGAAGTAAACGACAAAGACACGCGATTGAAGTGGGAGGAAAAAATCATTTCTACGGTTTCGTGGTGTGACGAATGCGGACCGTCTCCTGAATGGTTGGGTTTGTTTTCGCCCAAGAAGAAGATACGAGAAAGCGGGTTGTGGCTCGTCAACGGGCTATACAAGGACGGCCTGACCTGGGAGGAGCTTGAGGAACTGGCGAGAATAGTCAGGGCCGAATAATGCGGATTGTTTTCTGGCGATTTTAGTTGTCGTGAGAATAGGCGGCAGTTGGGCAAAGGTCGGGTGCGGCCAGGTGGTCCTTTATGGGCCGTCGGCGATTTCGTTTGTGTATCGCAAACTCAAACCGCCACTACAATAAACCCATGGCCAAGGTTGCCTCTTTCGACTTAGACCACACCAAAGTTAAGGCGCCGTATGTGCGCCTGGCCGACCTTAAATACACCCCCGGTGGGGAGGTGATCAGCAAGTGGGACCTGCGGGTGGGTCAGCCCAACCGCGAGGTCATTGGCACCGGGGCGATGCACACCTTCGAGCACCTGCTCGCCATGAAGATGCGCGACCACCTGGAGGGCATCGTGGACGTGAGCCCGATGGGCTGCCGCACCGGGTTCTACGCGGTCATCATCGGCGAGCCGGAGGCCGAGGCGGTCATGGACGCCTTCGCTAAGGCTCTGGCCGACATCGTGGCCCACGAAGGGCCGGTGCCGGCGGCCAACCCGCTGGAGTGCGGCAACTATCGCGACCACGACCTGGAAGAGGCCAAGTTCTGGTCGCGTCACGTGCTCGAGAAGGGCCTGCACGTGCAAGAGACGATTCTTATAGAGGGGCGCTGAGGTGGAAGGGCCGATCCTGCTCCTGGCCGCCGAGGGCGAAGAAGCCGAGGCGGTGCTGGCGCGGATGGAGCGCGCCGAGAAGATTACCGGTCCCTGGCCCGTGTTTTCTGGGTGGCTTGGCGGGCATGACGTGCGTTTGCTCGAAAGCGGCATCGGCAAGGCTGCGGCCGGCGCGGTGGTGGGCTGGGCGGCGGCCCGCTTCTCCCCTTCGCGAGCCGTCTGGCTGGGGGTGGCTGGTTCGCTGGGCCCCCGGCTTTCCACCGGCGACGTGCTGATTGCCGACGACGCCGTCCAGTGGGACATGGACCTGACCCCGCTGGGCCGCGAGCCGGGAGAGCTGGACAGCGGCGAGCGCTTCATTCCCGCCGACCCCGCCCTTGCGGGCGCGCTGCACGCCAGCGCCCGGCGGCTTGGCTACCACCACGTGCGCGGCCGCGTGGCTAGCGGCGACAAGTTCGTGGCCGACCCCGAAACCGCGCGCTGGATCCGCGAGACCTTTGGCGCCGACGCGGTGGAGATGGAGGGCGCGGCCGCGCTCTGGGCGGCGCGCAAGCTGGGGGTGCCGATGGCGCTGGTGCGGGCGGTTACCGATGCGGCCGACGCGGCGGCCCCGGGGGCTTTCGAGGCGTTTTTGGCGGAGGTTTCCCAAAAACTGGCGGTGTTGATCGAGGACACCCTGGCCCATCTCGACGGTTAAGATTGGAATAAAAGGGGTGGGCGTATGAAGCTGTTTTCGGGCAATGCCAACCGGCCGCTGGCAGAGAAGATTGCCGGCTATCTGGGGCTGCCGCTCGGGGAGTCGCTGGTGCAGCGCTTCCCCGACGGCGAGGTGCGTTTGCAGCTGGGCGAGAGCGTGCGCGGGAATGACGTTTACGTTATTCAGCCGACGGCGCCGCCGGTGAACGAAAACCTAATGGAACTGTTGCTCTATGCCGACGCGCTCAGGCGTTCCAGCGCCGGGCGCATCAACGCGGTTGTGCCCTACTTCGGCTATGCGCGCCAGGACAAGCAAAGCGTCGGCCGTGAACCCATAAGCGCCAAGCTGGTTGCGGATCTGATTGAGCGTGCTGGCTATCACCGGGTGATAGCCATCGACCTGCACGCTCCGCAGATTCAGGGTTTCTTCAATATCCCCGTGGACCACCTGCGCTCGGTCCGCCTCTTCGCCGAGTACATCGAGCGTGAGGGACTCAAGGAAAATGCGGTGGTGGTCAGCCCTGACGCCGGCCGCGCCGAGGAGGCGCGGCGGCTTTCCAACCTGCTGGGCCTGCCCATGGCCATGCTGGCCAAGCGTCGCACCGGCCCCACGGAAACGGAAGTTACCTACGTAATCGGCGACGTCGAGGGGCGCAGGCCCATCATCATCGACGACATCGTTTCCACCGGCGGTACCATTCGCCGTGGCGTGGAAGCGCTGATAGCCTCGGGCGCGCGGCCCGAAATGACCGTCATGGCTACCCACCCCGTCCTGGTGGGGCCGGCGCGCAGCAATTTGTCGCACATGGGGATCGAGCGGGTTGTTTTTACCGACACCATCGCCCTCGACGCCGGGGAAGGGTTCGAGATCCTCTCTACTGCGCCGCTGCTGGCGCAGGCGATTCGGGCGGTGCATACGCACCAGTCGGTTTCGGCGCTGATCTAGGAAGTGGGTGGCGGGTTGTGGGATGCGGGACGGTCCCGCTTCCTGGCAGCGGACGGTTGACCCCGGGCTCCCTGTCCGCGTACAATCGGGTTTGCGTGCCGGAGTGCCGGCGCCGTGTGCCTGCAAACGCACGCGGCATTGGGAGGAAGCATGGAGTACAAACTCAAAGCCTATTACCGTGAGTCGGAGAAACCCCGGGTGCTGCGGCGTGAGGGCAAACTGCCCGGCATCATGTACAACAAAAACGTAAACAAAAAACTCTACGTCAATCTTGGCGAATTTGACCGGGTGTTCCGCCGTGCCGGGGTTCACCACGTGATCACTCTGGAGCTGGAAGACGGCGAAACGGTCGACACCGTGGTGCGCGCGGTCCAGCTCAACAAGCGCCGCCGCCGCCCGGAGCACGTCGACTTTTACGTGCTCACCAAGGGCCAGACCCTGGACATGTACGTAACCCTCAAGTTCGTGGGCGAGGCCAAGGGCGTTAAGCTCGGCGGCGTACTTTCGACGCCCGTCACCGACCTGGAAGTGCGCGTGCTGCCGCGTAACATCCCTGACCATATCGTGGTGGACGTTTCTGAACTTGGCATTGGCGATGCGCTTCACGCCTCTGATCTGACCCTGCCGGAGGGCGTAGAGCTGCTGACGGATCCCGAGTCGGTCGTGGCCACCGTGGTTCCGCCTGAAGATGTGGACAAACTCGAAGCCGAAGCCGCCGAGGGCGAAGAGTTCGAGGTCGAGCCTGAACTCATCAAGCGGGGCAAGGCGGACGAGGAAGAAGAGTCCGAGTAGTCCGTTTGCCGCTCCAACGGGGAGGCCGCGGCCTCCCCGTTTTCGTAGACTGGATGGGTGGACTGGAACAGATTTCGCCGGTGGCTGGCGGGGTTCGCGATGCGGCCCGACGTGGAGCTGGATGAGGGGGACCCGGACGTGAGCGCACGTTTCCTGGTGGTCGGGCTGGGCAACCCGGGCGTCCGCTACGCGGCGACCCGGCACAACCTGGGGTTTTGGGTGGTCGACCGCATAGCTAGTGAAGAAGGCCTCGTCTGGAGGCAGCAGGGGCGGGCGTTTACCGCACGCTGGAACAGCGGCTGGCTCATGAAACCTACTACCTTCATGAACGCCTCCGGCGAGGTGGTGGCTCCTTTTGTGCGCTATTACAAGATCGACCCCGAACGCTTGCTGGTGGTGCACGACGATATGGACCTGCCGCTGGGGCGGCTGCGGCTGCGCCGCGGCGGCAGCGCCGGCGGCCAGAAGGGTGTTCGCTCGATCATCGAGCAGCTGGGCACCGATCGCTTCGACCGGCTGCGCCTGGGCATCGGGCGGCCGCCGGAGGGGTGGGACGCCGCCGGCTGGGTGCTCTCGAAGTTCTCCCCTGAAGAACAGCCCCTGGCCGAAAAGGTAGCCGAAACCGCGGCCGCGGCGGTGCGGGTGTGGCAACAGGAAGGACTGCAGGCGGCCCAGCAGCGGTTCAACGGGGTGGATTTGCGGGAGGGGGAATGAGCGAAGGCGAGGTTTGGATGCCCGATCCCCTGTGTCGTGTCGGACCGGCTCCGGACGGTGAGAGTGCCCATGTTTTGCGGGATCCTACCGGGCATAGAGTAGAGCTGGTCATTGAAGCCATCGTCGACTGCCTCCCCGCAGACGGGCGCGAAAGATATCTTGCTTTCTTGACCGACCTGATAGAAAAACCGGAAGAAATTTGGGTTATGCCGCTCAAAAAGGCCGGTAGCCGGGCGACCCTCTTCCTGCGCAAATACGTCAAGCTCTATGAAGTAGAAGGGAAAAATGTTGGCATCGTGCTTTCTGCGGAAGCAAGCGGAACCAACGCCTATTTTGCCGGTTTCGACGTCGTTGAGGATATAAACCCGGCCAGGGCGGGGTTCCTGCGTTACTCGGCTACCGACCCTCGCTACGGCGGGGTATCCTGACTGTGATGAAAGTCAATCGAATCATGTTAATCGCCGGGGGGCGCTCCGGCGAGCACGAGGTCTCGCTCAGCTCGGCGGCGGGGGTACTGGAGGCGATGCCTTACGAAGCGGACGTAGCGGTAATCGCCAAGGACGGCGGCTGGCTGCTGGGGGAGCCGGCCCTGGCCGCAGTTGACGCGGGGGTTGCCGAGCACGGTGAGGAAGCTTTTCCGCCCCCGGTACAGTGGAGCGACTATGACGTAATATTCCCGCTTTTGCACGGTCGCTGGGGCGAAGACGGCACCATCCAGGGCTTCTTCGAGATGCTGGACATGCCGTACGTGGGCGCTGACGTTGCGGCCAGCGCCGTATGCATGGACAAGGACCTTTCCAAGGCGGTTCTGGCGCAGGCAGGGATAAACGTGGTTCCCTGGGAGGTGCTGCGCAGGGGGGAGTCTACTTTCCTGGCTCTCGAGCCGCCCTTCTTCGTCAAACCCGCGCGCGCGGGCTCGAGCGTGGGCATTGTCAGGGTTGAGCGCTTTGCCGACCTGCAGGCGGCCCTGGAAGAGGCGTTCCGCCACGATGACAAGGTGGTTGTTGAGCGGGCCATCGAGGGTGCGCGCGAGCTGGAGGTGGCCCTGCTCGGCAACGTCCGCGCCGAGGCCAGCGTGGTAGGCGAGGTTAGCTACGAGGCTGACTTCTACGACTACGAAACCAAGTACACCGCCGGTGCGGCCGAGCTGATAATTCCCGCCGCCCTCGACCCCGGCACCCAGGAGACGGTGCAGGAGATGGCGATTAAGGCCTACCGGGTACTGAGCGTGCGCGGCATGGCCCGGGTCGACTTCTTCATGGACGGATCGGGCGAGCTCTACCTGAACGAGCTGAACACCATCCCCGGCTTCACCCCCTTCTCGATGTACCCGCGCCTCTGGCAGGCTTCGGGTCTGGCTTACCCGGATTTGCTGCGGCGATTGGTAGAATTGGCCCTGGAATGAGCAAGAAATTCTTTCTGGGCCGGCTCTACGACGCCAGCGCCGGTGACCTTACCGAAACCGCATTCGAATACGACCCCGACGACCTGACCACCCACGGCGTCATTTTGGGTATGACCGGCTCGGGCAAGACGGGTCTGGGCATCGGCCTGCTGGAAGAAGCGGCGCGCAAGCGCATTCCGGCGCTGATTATTGACCCCAAGGGCGACCTGACCAACGAATTGCTGCACTTCTCCCGCCTCGCGCCGGAAGACTTCGAGCCCTGGGTCAACC
The DNA here is from genome assembly GCA_027067955.1 of Thermaceae bacterium. Taxonomy (GTDB): domain Bacteria; phylum Deinococcota; class Deinococci; order Deinococcales; family Marinithermaceae; genus Oceanithermus. The sequence goes on along the minus strand of JAMOUW010000045.1, from coordinate 78,154 downwards.
CCGACGAGGCCCGTCGCGCCGGCAAGACGACGGCCGAGCTGGCCGCCGAAAAGGCGGCTCTGTGGCAAAAGGGGCTGGCCGGCTGGGGGCTGGGTCCGGAGCAGATCCGCGAGCTGGGCCGCGTCCGCTACGCCGTTTACACCCCCGGCTCGACCGCCGGGATTCCGGTTTCCATTCTGGCTTCGCTGCGCGTCCCGGCCGGTGACTGGCAGACCCAGGCCGAGGAGCTGCGCGAGCAGGTAACCAGCACCGCCACCGCCCTGCTGGGCCTGGTCGGTTACACCGACCTCGACCCGGTCACCAGCCGCGAGCACATCCTGATCTCGCGCATCCTGGAAGAGGCCTGGCGCGCCGGCCGCGACCTGGATCTGGGCGAGCTGATCATGCAGGTCCAGAACCCGCCCTTCGAAAAGCTGGGCGTCTTCGACACCGACACCTTCTTCCCGCCCAAAGAACGCTTCGAGCTGGCCATGCGGCTCAACAACATCCTGGCCGCTCCCGCCTTCCAGGTCTGGACCGAGGGTCAGCCGCTCGACGTCGGGGCGCTGCTCTACGCCCCGGGTGGCACGCCGCGCCACAGCGTCTTCTACATCGCCCACCTCTCCGACGAGGAGCGGATGTTCTTCGTTACCCTGCTGCTGACGGCGCTGGAAAGCTGGACCCGCAAGCAGTCGGGCACCACCTCGCTCAGGGCGCTGCTCTACTTCGACGAGATATTCGGCTACCTGCCGCCGGGCCAGAACCCGCCCAGCAAGGGGCCGATGCTGCGGTTGCTCAAGCAGGCGCGCGCCTTCGGGGTAGGCCTGCTGCTGGCCACCCAGAACCCGGTCGACGTCGACTACAAGGCGCTAACCAACGCCGGCACCTGGTTCATCGGCCGGTTGCAGACCCAGTACGACAAGCAGCGCTTGCTCGACGGGCTCGAGGGCGTTTCCGGCGGCCTCGACCGCGAGGAGTTCGACCGGCTGATCTCCAGCCTGGGCAAGCGCGTTTTTCTGGCCAAGAACGTTCACGAAAAGACCCCGGCCCTCTTCGGCACCCGCTGGGTGATGAACTACCTGGCCGGCCCGCTGACCCGCGAACAGATTCCAGCATTGAACGCACTGGTGGGGGCCGAGGCCACGGCGGAAGCGACGCCGGCCCGGCCGCAGGAGAAGGCCGCCCCCGAGGCCCGGGAAGAACCGAAAGCCGCCGAGCTGCCCGGCTTTGCCACCCGGCCGGCGGTGCCCGCCGGGGTGGAGGACTACGTGTTGCCAGCCACCGTCGAGTTCGCCGCCGCGGCGCGCCAGGCGGGCGTGCAGGCGGAGGAGCCCGCGGCCGTCCTCTACCGGCCCGAGCTGCTGGCCCAGGCCGAGGTGCGCTTCGCCCGCCGCAAGTACGAGCTAAACACCATCCTCAAGACCGCCGCGCTGGTGCCGCCGGAGGAACTGGAAGGCCTGGTGCGCTGGGAAGACTACACCCACGAACCCTTCGACGAAAGCGTGCTCTCTAGCCGCCCCACCCCGGACGCCCGCTGGGAAGAGCTGCCGGGCGAGCTGGCCGACTCCAGGAAGCTGGCCAAGCTGGCCCGCGACTTCAAAGACTGGGTTTACCAGTCGGCCGGGGCCAGGGTCTGGCACAACCCCCACCTGAAGCTCTACGGCGGCCCCGAGCTGAGCCAGGAGGAATTCCCGACTCGCTGCCGCAAGGAAGCCGAGTGGAAGGCGCGCGAGGAAGCGGAAAAGCTGCGCAAGAAGTACGAGCGCAAAATTGCCAGCCTCAAGAAAAAGCTGGAGCGCGAGCAGCGCGAGCTGGCCGAAGACGAGGCCGAGCTCTCCCGCCGCAAGATGGAAGAGATGGGCAGCTACCTCGACACCGTCATCGGCCTCTTCGGCGGCCGCAAGCGGGCGCTCACCAGCGCCCTCTCCAAGCGGCGGATGACCGCCCGGGCCAAGGAAGACGTGGAAGAGTCGAAGGCCGAGATTGCCGCGCTGGAAAAGGAAATCCAGGCGCTGCTCGACGAGTTGGAAAGCGAAATCAACGAGATTGAAGACCGCTGGGAGGCGCTGGCGGCGGACATCGAGCAGATAGCGGTAACGCCTTACAAGAAAGACATAGCGCTCGAGTACTTCGGCGTCGCCTGGGTGCCCTACTACGTTGTCGGCAGCGGCCCCACCACCCGTTTGTTGCGGGCCAGCGAATAGGGTCGGAGCTTCGCCGGGTCGCTCAGGGAGCCCAGTAGTTGTTGCTCAGCAACAGCAGGTTGAGCAGCGTCACCGAGTCTTCGTAGTAGTCTTCGTGGCGGTCGTGGATGGCCTGGTAGAGGGCGTCGAGCCAGGCCTGCTGGTTGGGCTGGGTCATGGCGGCGGTCGCCAGCGGGGCGGCGAAGAAGGTGGTGAAGTAGTTCTGCCCCTTGGTGGGTGTACCGTCGAGGTGATAACCGGCGTTTAGCTTTTGCGGGTCGCCGCCGGTGGCCCGTTCGACCCAGTGGCTGAGTTTGTTCATCCGCTCCCGCCAAAACCCGTCGCCGTAAAGCAGCACCGCGGTGCTCACCCGCCAGGGGTAGCGGCCGGCGTTGTAGTCGTAGTCGCCGTCGTGAGGGCCTTCGAGGAAATCGGGCCCGACCGGTTTGAGGGGAAAACCAAGCCCGGACCCGGCCGGTTCGGCAAAGTCGGGCATCAGGCCGGTTCGGGGGCTGTAGTTTTCTTCCAGGCCAAGGACCGCGGTTTCCATCGCTTCTTCGACCTCGTTCCAGAGGTCGGCGCTGCCGTAGCGGGCGAAAACGCGAAAGTGAGCCGGCATGAAGTCGGAGAGGCGGGGGGTGTACTCGTTGTACTTATGCTCGTCTTCTTCGTTGCCCGCCGGCTCCACCCAGTCGCCCAGCAGGGGCAGGCGCGAGTGGGGGCCGATGGTGCTTTCTTCAATCGCGGCTATTCTTTCCCGGGCGGCGGCCAGGTAGTCTATCTCGCCGCCGGAGCCCCACTGGCGGTCGGCCAGCAAGAGGGCGTAAGCGATGTCGGCGTCGCCATCGAAGGCCGAGTCGTTGCCATTGCCGTCGGGCGGCTGGATCCAGCCCATCAACCGGGGGTCGATATCCGACGGATGGGCTTGCGCGAACCGGTAGAGGCCATCGAATATCTCCCGCGCCGCCGGATCGGCCCCGGCCATGTGGACTGCGATGATCATTCCGTAACCCATCCCCTCGCTGACGGTTTCCCCCGGCTTCTTTCTGGAGTGCGAGATCAGATACAGGGGATGGCCAGCGGCGTCGCGCCCGGCTGGCTGCAGGTAGTCGGCTTTCCAGCGCTGGTAGAATGCGCGCACATGCCCGTCCAGCTGTGACTGGCTGTAGCTGCCCGGTCTTGCCTTCTGTCCGGGATAAGTTGCGTGCTGGGGGAACGGGCGGGAAACGGCGGGCAGCGCGGTCTTGTGCGGGGAGCAGGAAACCGCGAGGACGAGGAGAATGACCACGAAAGCCAGGGGGCGCATGCTTCAGTGTACGCAAGCTGGCGAAAAGAATGGTGGAGCATGACCGGAAGGACCAAATCCCGGCGGCTGCGGGTTTCGTACCGGCTCGCGGCCGCGAGCGTGATAGCGTGCGGTGATGAACCCCGTTGCGCGAATCTTCGCTTTTTTTGTCCTGCTGCTGGCGGCGAACGCCAACCCCGAGTACCGCCTGCTGGACGAGGCGTACTGGAAAATAATGACACCGGTGCGCCTGAAGCTCTTGATAGAAGAAGGCGCGTTGCTATCGGCGGTGGATGAAGCCGGTATGACCCCGCTGCACTACGCGGCGCTCTATGCGGATGCAGTAACCATGGAGGCGCTTATTCGCCGTTTGCGCGAGGGCGGAGTACTCGACCCCGACCGTCCCCGCGCCGACGGACTTACTCCGCTGCTGCTCGCGGCCGAGCACAATATCCACCCCGGGGTGGCGACGGCCCTGGTAAGGGCAGGCGCCGGCCTGGAAACCAAAAACGGGGCCGGGGAAACAGCGTTGCACCTGGCCGCCCGGCTCAATCCCGAGCTGGCGGTAATGCGGGAGCTGGTTTCCCTGGGCAGTCCCCTGGAGGCGCGCGACGATGACGGCTGGACGCCGCTGCTGGCAGCCGCCGATTCGGGGCGGGCCGACAAGCTGGAGGTGCTGCTCGCAGCGGGAGCTAGCCTGAAGCCGGCTCCGGACGGCACCACCGCACTGCACCTGGCCGCCGCCAGCGCTCCCGATGAGGAGGCGATCCAGCTGCTGCTGGACGCCGGGCTCGAGCCCGGTCTCCGCGACGCCGAGGGCTGGACCCCTTTGCATTCGGCGGCGGCGTTCAACGTCGGCGAGGGCGCGGCGGACGTGGCGCGCGTCCTCCTGGACGCCGGGGCGGACCTCGAATCCCGTACCGGCGCGAATGAGACCCCGCTGCATCTTACCGCCCGGCTGGGCGGTCGCATGGAGGTGCTCGTCTTGCTGCTTGACCGGGGGGCGGATCCGAACGCCCGCGACGCTGACGGCTGGACCCCCTTGCACGGCGCCAGCGCCGAGGGTTCGCCGGAAATGGTGCGGGCGTTGCTACGGGCCGGGGCCGACGTGAACGCCCGCGACGACCGGGCCGCGACCCCGCTGCTTCTGCTGGCCGGGTGGTGCGACGAGCTGGACGAGGGCGCTCGGGCCCGTGCCCGGGCGCTGGCCGAAGCTGGAGCCGATCTGGATGCTCGCGACCGTCAGGGCTGGTCGGTGCTACACCGCGCTGCTGCTGCGGCGACGGAGGAAGCCCTGCGTTTCTGGGCCGGGCTGGGGCCGAGCGTGCGCGCGCGCAGCTACGCGGGCGAAACGCCGCTGCACCTGGCGGCGCGCCTGAACCCCGACCCAGCAGCGTTGCGGGTGCTGGCGGCGCTGGGTTCCGACCTCGAGGCCCGTGACGGCGACGGCTGGACCCCTTTCCTGGCCGCGGCCGCCGGCGGTCAGGCGGCGAACGCGCGGGTGCTGGTGAAGCTGGGCGCCGACGTACACGCCCGCAGCAAACTGGGCAGGAACGCGCTACACCTTGCCGCCCGCTTCAGCGAGGACGAAGAAACCGTTACCGTGCTCGTCGATCTGGGCGTCGACCCGGCCCAGCAGGACGCCGCCGGAGCCTACCCCTGGAATCTGCTGCTCAAAAACCCCGCGCTGGCCTCCAGCGATCTGGTGCTCGGTCTTTACCCCATCGGGCTGCACCCCGAAGCGCGCTAACGCTCGCCGGAGCCGGCAAAACCGCCGCCCCAAAGGGCGGCGGTTTTGAGTCGTGCCGCTCAGGCTTCGGCGGCTTCGCTGGCGGGCGGTTCGCTCTTCAGGAGTTCGCGCACCCGGTCGCCGGGGATGGTTTCTTTTTCCAGCAGTTCGGCGGCGATCGCGTGCATCGCGGCGTCGTGTTCGTTGAGTATTCCGCGGGTACGCGCGTAGGCGGCGTCGAGGATTTTGCGTACGTCTTCGTCCACCAGCTCGGCGGTGCGCTCGGAAAAGTCCTTGCGGCGCGCTATCTCCTCGCCCAGGAACACCGGACCCATGCCCGCGTCCCAGGCGATGTGCTTGAAGTGGTCGCCCATGCCCCACTCGAGCACCATCCGCTTGGCGGTTTCGGTTGCCCGCTTGAAGTCGTCCGCGGCCCCGGTGGTTATGGTGCCGGTGAAGATTTCCTCGGCCGCCCGCCCGCCCATGAGCACCGAAAGCTCGTCCATCAGGTGTTCGTAGGAAACGAGCACCCGTTCCTCCGGCTGGTGCCAGGTCACGCCCAGCGCCATGCCTCGGGGTACGATCGACACCTTCTGGGTTTTGTCGGCTTCGGGCAGCACCTCGCTGACCACTGCGTGGCCGGCCTCGTGATAAGCGATGGCGCGCTTTTCTTTGTCCGATAGTTTTAGTGAGCCGCGCTCGAGCCCCAGTACGATCTTGTCGAGCGCGGTGAGGAAGTGCTGCCTGTGGATGCGCTCGCTGTTTTCGCGCGCCGCCTGCAGCGCGGCTTCGTTTACCAGGTTTTTCAGGTCGGCGCCGCTGAACCCGGGCGTCATCTGCGCCAGCTCCGCGACGTCCACGTCGTCGGCCACGGGCTTGCCGCGCATGTGCACCCTGAGGATCTCTTTGCGCTCCTCCAGGCTGGGCAGCCCCACCACCACCTTGCGGTCGAAGCGGCCGGGGCGCAGGAGGGCGGGGTCGAGGATGTCGGGGCGGTTGGTGGCCGCCATGACGATGACCGAGGTGTCTTTTTCAAAGCCGTCCATCTCGGCCAGGATCTGGTTGAGTGTCTGTTCGCGCTCGTCGTGACCGCCGCCGATGCCCGCTCCGCGCTTGCGGCCGATGGAGTCTATTTCGTCGATGAAGATGATCGCCGGGGCGTTCTTGCGCGCCTCGTCGAAGAGCGTGCGTACGCGGCTGGCACCGACGCCCACGAACATCTCCATGAACTCGCTGGCGCTCACCGAAAAGAAGGGCACCCCCGCTTCGCCGGCGACGGCCCGCGCCAGCAGCGTCTTGCCGGTACCCGGCGGCCCCACCAGCAACACCCCCTTGGGAATCTCGGCCCCGATGGCCAGGTATTTCTGCGGGTGCTTGAGAAAATCGACCACCTCCACGAGCTCGCGCTTGGCCTCTTCGTGGCCGGCCACGTCCTTGAAGGTGGTGGAAACCTGCCTTTCCTTGCCGTACATGCGGGCCCGCGACTGGCCGAACTGCATGACGCCCCCGCCCCCGCCGCCTGCGGGCCCCCGCATAAAGAAGAACCAGAAGAACCCCACCAGCAGCAGCACCGGCAGGAAGTTGGCGATGATCAGCAGCCAGGGGGACGTCGTTTTGAAGCTGAACTCTACGTTGTGCTTCTTGAGCAACGCCGGCAGATCCAGATCGGGAACCTGTGGTATCGGCGGCGTGGTCTGAAAGCGTTTGGTAGTGATGAACTTGTCTTTGCTGGTTACCCGTTCCGGACTCTTGAACTCACCGGTGATGCGGTCTTCGGCGATGAGCGCTTTGCTTACTTTGTTTTCGGCTACGAAGCGAACGAAGGTGTCGTAGCTGATCGACGGGGCGGCCCCCGTGCTGCCCATCAGCGAATAAAGCCAGAGTCCAAAGATAAGGAGCAGGACGACCGTCCAGGGGTTGATCCGGTTTGGCAAATCTACCTCCGCTTCCGGGCGCACCGCGCCCCTTCAGCCCTAACAGTTTATTACGAAGATACGTCCCGAGGGGGCTTGATATCCGCATGCTATGCTTTGAGCGTGAAGCCTCGTATCGAGGAATGGTTGCATCTGGGCGAGTACGATAGCGCCCACGACGCCCTCCTTGCCGCGGCCGAGCGCCGCTTTGCCACCACCGCCAGCATAGTGGAGGCGCTGCTTGACCTAGCTGAGTTCTACAGCCTCTACGGAGAGGCCGAGGCGGGGGCATGGCAGAAGGCGCTCGAGCGGGCGCGCGCTCGTAATGCGCGCGTGGTTCGAGAAGAACGTTACCGGGCGCTTGCTTTCGAGCTGGCGGCGCTTCGGGGGGACCGGAGCGGGCCGCCGCCGGCCCGGGATCCGCGGGATGCGTACCACGTGGCCCAGGGGCTCGCCTATCAGGGGGAGTTGCAGGCGGCGCAGGCGGTGCTACCCGATCCCAACGAGCTGCCCGAGTTCTTGGCGGCGCGCGCCTGGGCGCTGCTGGGAAGAATACACGAATCGGAGGGGAGGTTCGCTGACGCAGCCGAGGCGCACGAGCGGGCATCGCTGGAATCTCTGGGTAAGGAGCGCCTCTGGAGCCTGCTGGACGCCGCCGCCCTGTGGCTCGAGGTCGAGAATCCCGGTCGTGCCCGCGTGCGTCTGGCGGAGGCGGCGAACCTGCTTTCCGAAGGCGAGCTTTCCGACCGCGCCACCTTTCACTATCTCAGCGCGCGCACCGAACTCGTCATGGGCAACCCGGAGCGCGCTGCCGAGGAGATAGTGCAGGCTGAGGGGCTGGAGGCTGCGGGCGCAGGACTGAGCCACGGCACGGCGCTGGTGCGCGCCCAGGTGCACCAGCGTTTCGGGCGCGTGGAAGCGGCGCGGGCCGCCTACCGGGATGCCGAGAGCCGGGCCGGCGAGGCGGATATGCCCTACGTATGGCACGAGTGGGGGATCTTCGAACTCGATCAGGGAGACCTGATCCGGGCGGGAGCACTCCTGCGCAAGGTGCTGCGCGACACGACCTATCCGCATCGGGCGCAGGCTCAGGCCGATCTTTCCGAGGTGTATTACAGGTTAGGGGACGGGCCTGCCGCGGACGAAGCCGCCCGCAAGGCGCTCGAGCTGGCGACCGTCCCCGCGGCACATCTGATTTTGGGCAACAGGGCCTACGACGTGGGCGCCTGGGACGAAGCGCTGGTCCATTACCGCGCCGCGGCGGCCGCGGCGCGTGAGGGAGACCACGACTGGGTGACTGCCCACGAGATGATAGTGGACGTTCTCGCCCAGTCGGGCTACCCCAACCCCGGTGAGGTGGCGGAACTGGCCGAACGGCTGCTATCTTACCTGGCGGCCGGTGACGAATGGCGCGAGACCCTGCGCGGCTACGCCGCCCGGGCCCGCGAGCTGGTACTCAAAGGCCGCCTGCTCAATTAGCCGGCCGCCCGTTCACCGCGATTGACAAGGGTTTTACCCGCGGCTAAACTAAGGGACGCTGCGGGGCGTAGCGCAGCCAGGAAGCGCACCTGAATGGGGTTCAGGTGGTCGGAGGTTCAAATCCTCTCGCCCCGACCAGCCGGAACGGGCCCGCAAGGGCCCGTTCCTCTCTTCTGCGATCCGCTCCTGGATATCTCCGGCACGGTCACGGCCGGCGGCGGCCCTTGCGCCGCGCCGCCGGATGCCGCTTTGCCGGGGCGTGGCATTGGATAGCGCGCCCGCCGTGCTAGAATCTGGTTTGCGGGCGCCCGTAGCTCAGTTGGATAGAGCAAGCGCCTCCTAAGCGCTAGGCCGCAGGTTCGATTCCTGCCGGGCGCACCACCTGCGGGCTCAGGCCCGCATTTTTCTTTTTATTTTCCGTCGCTTTCTCATCCCCCGGCTGCCTATAATTTTTTTCGTGCTCAAGCGCTATCTTTTGCGCGAAATCCTGACGCCCTATCTGCTGGGAACCCTGCTCTTCATCGGGTTGGTGACCACGGACCTGCTCTCGTCCCTCTCGGGGGTGTTCCTCAGCCGCAGTACGAGCTGGACCGACATCGGCGCGCTCGTGCTGTACCGTATGCCCTACACCCTGGGGGTGGCGCTACCGCTTGGCCTGGTCTTTGCGGTCCTGGTGGCGCTGGCGCGCTGGATTCGCGACTCCGAATTGAAGGCGGTATTTGCCGCAGGTATTGCTCCTATCCGCCTGCTTGCTCCGGTGCTGGGTCTGGCCACGTTCGTAGCCGCCATAGCCTGGATCAACGCGGGTTGGATAAAGCCCGAAGCCAACGATCGCTATAACGACCTCGTTTACGAGATCTACTACGGCAACGCGCCCAGCGGCGTGATTTCCAATGCCTCCTACGCACCGCAGGGATTGGGGGTGTACTTTGCCCGCCGCGTCATCCCGACCGGGGACGGCAGCGGCAACCTGCGCGATGTGCGCGTGATAACGCCGGACGGCACGGTATGGAGCGCCAGGGAAGGGGTCTGGAAAGATGCAAACTGGGTGCTCATGGGCGCCTGGAAGACGGCTCCGGGGAAGCGTCCCGAGTTTTGGGAAAAGGTGCCGCTTCCCTTCCCCTCGCGTTTCGTCGAGAAGAAGACCACGTACGAATCGCTGCCGATGCAGGAGCTGCGCGAGCTGGCGCGGGTGGATCCGTCGGCGCGCTTCCCCCTGCAGCGGCGCCACGCCGACGCGGTGGGGGTGATAGCCCTTGCCTGGTTGGCGGCGGTCATCGGGCTTTCCCTGCGCGAGGCGGCCTGGGCGTTCGTGGCGGTCGTGCTGCTGATCTTCGGTTACTACGTGCTGTGGACGCTGGCGGCACAGCTTAGCAACTATTCGGTCATAGGTCCTTACGGGGCCTGGCTGGCCGACGTGGTTTACTTCGCGCTGGCGATTCTGGGCACGCGGAGGCTCGTATGAACACCCTGGGCCGTTATCTTCTGCGTGAAGTGGGCTCGTATCTGCTCGGGGGCCTGGCGGTGGTGGTTCTCCTGCTCCTGGGCGGCGTTCTCTTCGAAGTTCTCGCTCCGCTGCTGGCGCGCGGGGCCGATCCCCTCTCGATCGGACAGTATCTGGCGCACCGGGTGCCCGAGGCGCTGGTGCGGGGATTGCCGATAGCCTACCTGTTTTCTCTGCTGCTTGCGCTCAGCCGCATGGCCGAGGATTCGGAGCTCAAGGTGTTGCTGGCCTCGGGGATTCCCCGGGAGCGGGTGCTGGCGGTGCTCGTTGGTTTCGGTGCGCTCCTGGCGCTGGCAGGTTTCGTTGCCGGGGAAAGCTGGGTGCCTAGCGAGCTGCAAAAGGCCAATCAGGTGCTGCGGCGGGCCATCCTGGCCAAACCCCGCGCGCTCCTGCAGCCGGGAACCTTTTTCCGCGACGCCTACGGGCGCACCATCTACGTGGGTCAGGTAGAGGGTCAGGATTTCAGCGAGGTGCGGGTGGTATCGACGCAGGAGGTGCTGACCGCCAAACGCGGGCGCTTCGAGCCGGGGCGGCTGGTGCTCGACGGCGGCATGCGCGTCACCTTTGACGATTCCAGGCCGCGCACGATAGCCGAATTCGAACGGGGCATTTTGCCGCTGGAGGATCTGGCGGTGCGCCCGCCGGTGAAGCCGTCCGACCTGTCGCTGGCCGAGCTGCGCCGGCGCATCGTGGAGAACAAGAAGATGGGCCGTCCCTACTATGCCGAGGCTACCGCCTACTGGCGGAAGTGGGCCGAGCCTGCGGCCAGCGTGGCTTTCGCGATCTTCGCGGTGGCGCTGGCTTTTTGGATGCTGGGCGGGAGCCGCAGTCTGGGGATGGTGGGCGTGGTGACGCTTACCTTCTTCTACTACGCCACCTGGAGCGTGTTTCGGATCATGGGCGAGCAGGGGGTGCTTGCGCCCTGGATTGCCGCCTGGGGCCCCGATTTTCTCTATGTCATGGTGGCCGGGGTGTTGCTGCTCGGGGGGAAACGGTGAGGCCGCCATGGCTGATCCTGATTTTTTTTATAACCGGGTTGGCGCTGGCGGGCAGGGTCGAAGTAACCCAGGCTGACCGGCTCGAGTTGCGCAAGGTCGGTGACAGCGAGCTGGTAATTCTGGTGGGCGAGCCGGTGATCCTCGTCCTTGAGAAGGGGGAGGAAGTGCGCGCCAAGCGGGTGGAGTACGACCGCTCGCGCCGCCGTTTGGTACTCATAGGCGACGTTCACTACCGGGACGCCGAAGGGCGGGTGACGGAAGCGGACTACCTGGAGCTGTACCTGGATGAAGATAGCCTGGAGGCGCTCGAGGTGCACATCAAGAGCGGCGAAATAGACCTGTGGGGGCCCGAGGCCACCCGCGTACTGGGCCAGATAATGATGACCCGGGGAGAGTTTACCCCCTGCGCCTGCTGCGGTCAGGACCCCTACGACTACAGCTTCAAGGCCCGCAAGGTGCTGCTCTATCCGGGAGACCGGCTCATCGCCTATGGCGTTACCGTTTACACCGGGGGCGAGGCCACCTTTTACTGGCCGCTGCTGCTACTGCACTTTTCCGAGCGGCGGCCGAGGCTGGAGATTGGTAACGATCCCACCGACGGCTGGTCTGTGGCTGCGGATCTGCCTTACGTAACCCGCGGGGGGCTGGGTTTCACCCTGTTGCGCTGGTTTCAGAACCGGGGCTGGGGGTTCGGATTCGACCACTGGGGGGCGGGCGCGGCTTACGAACACTACAAGGCGCTTTACCTGCCTCCCGAAGTTGGAAAGAGACACGGCTCGCTCGACGTTCAGGCCGACTACCGTTTGGGCGACAAGAAATTGCGCGACCTGCCCTATTACCAGTCTCTGGCCTTCAAATGGAAACGAACCGATTCCATGAAGAAAGGTCCCCTCTGGGGCGTCAGGGCCGAGTACCGGCTGAAAGAAGACGGCTGGCGCCACGATCTCAGCCTCGAGCGCCGCGAGAACAACAGCTCGGGGCGCTTAAAGTTCAAGCTGAGCAGCCGTTCGCTGGGCCGGGACGAGCCGCGGGTGGAGCTGCGTATACAAACCTACTTCGACCTAGTGCGGCCGGGGTCGCCGGCGGCGCAGGTGCTGCCGGAAGTGGCTTTTCGCTGGACTCGCGGTGTTAAAAAAGGGAGCTTCAGCATCAGGGGAAGCGTCTACATGGGTGGCTACATCGACCGCACCAACGAGCTCAACCGCTCTGCGCGGGCGGCCGGTGTGTGGGCCTCGGCGGGTCGCGTCTTCGTGGATCACCTGGATGAATTCCACCCTAAACCGCTCTGGAAGGGTTTGGACGTGAGAGTAGAGAACCGCTTCAAGGGTTGGTACTACGATACCGCCGAGCGCCAGGTGGATTGGAGCACCACGGGCAGCATAGGGCAGCGGCTGGGCGGTTTTGAGGCCCAGGTGCGGCTCGAGCGCCAGGTGGTCGAGGGGGAGGCGTTTTTTGCCCGCGACTACCAGCGTCCGCTGCGGAAGCTGGATTTGAGCGCCAATTCGCGCTGGACCGTCTTCCGCGGGCTCACCTTTACCGCATCCGGCGGCCGCGACCTGGAGAAAGGGGTGTACCGGGAGCTGGACCTCGGTATGTCGGCGGGCGTGCCTGCCCTGCACCTGGATGTTGATCATGTCTACGATCCCGAGAAGGGTTTGCACCAGACCACCAGTGGCTCCATCAATATGCGTCTGGGCGATCTGTCGGCCAGTGCGCGGACCGGCTACCGCTACCAGGAAGGAGAATATGATGATTTACAGCTCCGCGCCAGCTACGCGCTTCCCGGAGGCAACATCGCCATTACCCACTGGCGCGATTTGAACGAGGGAAAACCGCTGGAAACCAGGGGCTCGTTTCAGTTCCGGCCGGGATCCGCCCGCTACAGCTTCAAGGAGAGTTACGACCACGAAAACATGATCCTCAGCGGGGAGCTGGGGGCGGGGTGGGGGGCGTTTTCGCTGCGCTTCGAGCACACCTCCTTCCTCACCGACAACGCCACCGACAACGCCTACCGCGATCACGATTTCACCTTTACCGCCAGCTACGGGGGGCACCGTTTGATTCTCAGTGAAAGCTGGGACGGCAACTTGGGGCGTTTCGGTCCCGGCGCACTGCGGCTGAGGTCCAGCTTTTCGAATCTGGCGAGCAACTGGGAGGCGTCCGCGGAATGGCATTTGCCGGAAACGGGTGATGAAGAAATCTATCTGGAGGAAGCGTCCTTTGAGGGGGGCATTGACCTATGGCCAGTGGGAGACGACTGGCCGGGAGTAAGCGTTCAGGGTGGCTTCGAGTTCGAACGCTATTCTGCCGATGACCGCCGGTTTTCGTTCAAGGACTTTGGTTTTACCATCGCCTGGCGCCCTCAGAAGAGCACCCGTTTTTACCTAAGTACGCTCGTGACCCAGGAAGTGCGCACTTCCGAGGGGTGGCCGCCGCTGGAGCCCCGTTTCGTAGTCACCCTCGACCGCTGCTGCTGGGCGATGCGTTTCACCCTCGACGCCGCCGTGCCGTCGGCGCGGCTGGCGTTCATCTACGGGAGCGACAGCGCGCGCTTCCTGTTCGATGACAGCGGTATCCACTACCCCTGGGAGGGAATGTTATGAGGCGTTTGGCGATGATAATTTTGCCGCTTTTGTTCCTGGCGGGCTGCACCGGTACGCAGGAACCCCCGCTCAAGATACTGCTGGCTGTCGGCGAGGGGCAGAAGGTAGTGTTCTACCCCGCGGGCACCGGCGAGGCCGACCCGCTGGGCTCGTGGGACATCGGGGTTACTGTAGTGGACCTGGCGCGGCTGGTGGGAGAGAAGCGGCTGTGGGTGCTGACAACCAGCCATCTGCGCGCCTACCCCTTGCAGGGGAGCCGGGAGGATCATGCTCCCGACGCCGCCGCTCCCGCTTTAGAGCTGGAGCTGGGCGGGGAATGCGCCGCAGGCAAACTCGTCACCGGCGAACAGGCTTTACTGGTGAACTGCGGGGATTTGGGGCTATGGACGGTACGCGCTTCAGCACCCGCTCTTAAGCCCGTAGATCGCGAAGGCGACCCGGAAGGCACGGTGTATGTGCTGGGTCCGGATGATCGTGTGGTGCGCCTGCAACCGGGAATGCAGGATTTCACCCTCGTGTATCCCAACCCTCCAGACGACCCGATCAGGCACGAGGTAACCCTGCCCGAAGACCTGGAGGCATTGTCGGCGGACTGGAATGGCGAATTGCTGGGCATCGCGGCGGGCTTCAGTTCTTCCACCAGCCTTTACCTGTGGGAGGCGGGAAGCAAGGACGAGCCCTCGGAACACGGTTCGGAGCCCGACCTTTCGGGCCTGCGCTGGATCCAGGCGCTTCCCGACGGCTGGTTGATAGTGGGTAAGGACGCCTACGTGCTGCGGCTTAACAAGAACATGCAAGATCCCCGCAGCGGCAGCTTCGTAGACGCCGCGGTAACCCCCGACGCGTTCGTTTACCTGGTAGGTCCGGGGCGGATGGTGGCGATCGACCTGCTGGATCCGGACCTCACCGAGCACGGTCGCAGCGTCGGAGCTGACGCCAGAACGGTAGCGCTCTTTCCCACCAGCGACTGACGGTTTCCGCCGCATCCATACGGGGATGGAATTCCGGACCGTTTCAGGCTGGGACGAACCGCTTTTGCCCCCTCGCGGCAACTGTGATTTTGTAAATTAAGTGTATACGCGACCGTCGCAGTTTCGGCGGTGTCACAGGGAGGCGAGCAGGATGTTCGGGCGTCTTTTGAGATGGTCGCTTGCGCCACTGTTGCTGGCGGCCTGTGCGGGATCGGGGAGCGGGGCTGACGTTACCCCTCCGAAGATAGTTTTGAAGGGCGATAACCCGATGACCGTGGTGCTGGGCGCGGCGTACCGGGAGCCGGGGGCTTATGCGATCGACGATCGGGACGGCGAGGTTCCGGTGACGGCGAGCGGCGAGGTGAACACGGGGTTGGCGGGCGAGTACCGGCGCGAATACACCGCCAGCGACCGCAGCGGCAATCGGGCCAGAGTGGAGAGACGCGTGCTGGTGCGCGCCGATCCCCGGTTGCGTTATCCCCCGGATACGCTAACCGTGGACGGGGACCTGGAGACCGAAGGATACGAGGGCGACACCTCAGTTCCCCGCCCGGAGCCGGGAGAGTGGGTAAACGAGGGGGGGAAATTCGCTACCCGTATCACCCGTGTCACCGACGCCGAAAAAACGGTCGTCAAGGATGGGGAGAAGAGCCCGGTGCACCATTACCCCAAAGACCAGGCCTGGAACAGCGACCAGACGTTGCTGGTGCTGGGCGGGCGCTGGTTGGTGCGTGCGGATAATTTCGAGCGCGTCCGCCGGGTAAGTTCGTACAAACGCTGGTCACATAGCGACCCGCATATGCGCATCGGCCTCGAGCGCTGCGGGGACAGGGGTCATTACTGCGTGGCCCGCGAGGATGTGGAAACTGGCAAGATTACGATACTTTACGAAATTCCCGGCGCGTACGAACGAATGACGCTGGGGGAATACGAGGGCAATCTGGACTTCCAAGATCGTTACATCATCCTCACCGGCCGTCGCGAGGAAAACTCCACCAGCGAGATAGCCACCCTCATCCTGTACGACCTGGAGCATGACCGGGCCGTCATCAAGGATTTTGACGGGCCCGAGCACAGGCTTTACCTGACCAAGACCTACAAGAACGACAAGCTCGACTGGGCGAGCATAACCCCCACCGGAAAGTATGTGCTGGTACACAAATAC
Organism: Thermaceae bacterium; assembly: GCA_027067955.1. Classification (GTDB taxonomy): domain Bacteria; phylum Deinococcota; class Deinococci; order Deinococcales; family Marinithermaceae; genus Oceanithermus. Next base: position 62,345 of record JAMOUW010000045.1, on the reverse strand, counting down.
GCGGACATGCGCAGCGGCGTGGCCACCGACAGTAAGAAGGTGGTCGAGGTGTACGACCGCGACCTGAAGTACCTCTACACGCTAGCCTACAAGGCCAACCACGGCGACATCTGCGTTTCTGCCGACGGCAGACGGGACATCTATGTTCAGTTCGAAAACGGCGGCCCCGGGGCTTACGGCCATTACGATCCCGAATCCGGCGAGGCCGCCTCCGGAGTTTGGGCCTACGACCTGGAAAAGCGCGAGCGGGAGCGATTGGTGGCCAACCACGGGGGCGGGCACGTGTCCTGCCGTAACTACCAGCGCCCCGGCTGGGCCTATATCAGCTACAAGAAGCTGATCAGCAAAGGTCCCCATCCCTACCTCTACCGCGACGTCTTCGCCATAAAACTGGGGGCGGAGGGGTTGCGCGATGGCGAGCGGATAGTCGAGCGGTTCGCCAATGCCCGCTTCATGAGAAAGGACAACAGCGCCTGTGGGTATAGTTACACCGACCTTGGTCCGCATGCGCTCCCCAGTCCGGACGGCGCCAGGGTGATATTCAAGTCGAACTGGAGCGAAAAGGGCTGCCTCGACGATTTCCTGGTGGAAGCGCGCCCGTAGCCACCGTGCTCTATCGCAATATCCGCAGTTCGCCGGCAGGCGAGGCGGGAACCAGAGCCGCCCTCAGGGCAGCGGCGTGAAGGACCAGCGGCTGATTATGAAGCGGCGGCCGTGGCGGCTGGCCTGGACGCCGAAGCCGCCGTGGGAGAAGGCGGGGTCGTTGTCGGCATAGTCGGCGAATACCTCGCCGTCAACGCTTACCATCACCCCGTCGGGTCGCGCTTCGGCCGCCAGGGTGTGCCAGGAACCGTCGTTGCGGGGTCCGCTTATATCCCGTTTGGAAACCGCGGTGCGCTCCCTACCTATTTGCTTGTAGAGCGTTGCTGTTTTGCCGTAGACCTCGAGCACGTAGGCATGGGCGCCGTTGCCGTTGACGTTCAGGTAGACCCACCACTGGTCGTCGCCCACCTTGAAAACCGCCTCGGCCCGGTAGCCTGCCCAATCGTCGCCGCCCGTCATCAAGGCGTGCAAGCCGGCTCCGCCCCCGCAAGGGTACTCGACCGCCGCCGCTTTTTCGGTTTTGTTGTCGGGGCCCACGGTTTCCACCACGAAGGCGTAGTTCTTCTTTCCCTCGCAGGCGCCCCAGAGACGGTAACTGTCGGGGGCCGCTCTGGTGAGCAGCGCGCCAAGCTGGTACGACTCGAAATCGTCGCTGAAGGGCAGCTCGTTTTGCGGTAGCACTTCGGCTGCGCGCCGCAACCCCGTTTCGAGGGCCCGGTCCACGGCCACCTCGACGGGGTTGGGTACACAGGCCGTCAACAAGGCGGACAGTGCGATCAGGACCAACCAGCGTTTCATTATGCACCTCCTATATGTAAATATACGAGGGTAAGGGATGGCAGTTTTCCTCAGAATCTTTCGCAATGCCACGCTGGTAAAATCGTCACGTGACCCCGGAGCGCTACCGCCGCCTAAAATCCGTGCTGGACAGGCGCCAGCCCGATCTTACGGTGTTGATGGAAAACGTTCACAAGCCCCACAATCTCTCGGCCATCCTGCGCACTGCCGACGCCGTCGGCATCTACGAGGCGCATGCGGTGAATCCCACCGGCGGGGTGCCCACCTACCAAGACACCTCGGGCGGCAGCGAAAAGTGGGTTTACCTGCGGGTGCACCCGGAAATCGAAGAGGCCGCCGCCCACCTAAAGGAGCGCGGGTTCACCATCTACGCCGCGAACCTTTCCGAACGGGCGGTGGACTACCGCCGGGTAGACTACACTCGTCCCGCCGTCGTCCTCCTGGGTGCGGAGAAGTGGGGCGTTAGCGAGAGGGCCGCCGCCCTGGCCGACGCCGACGTGATCATTCCCATGATGGGCATGGTGCAGAGCCTCAACGTCTCGGTGGCGGCGGCGGTGATCCTTTTCGAAGCCCAGCGCCAGCGGCTCGAGGCCGGTCTTTACGACCATCCCCGGCTCGATCGGGAAACCTACCGCCGCACCCTTTTCGAGTGGGCCTATCCGCGCGAGGCGGCCTATTACCGCGCGCGCGGGCTCCCGTATCCGCAGCTGGATGAACGGGGATTCATCCAGCGCTAGCGAAAGCGGCCCGGGGCGGTCAGCCCGCCTCGAGCTGTTTCAGCAGGTCCAGCAGCTGGCGGTGATCGGCTATGCGGGCACTGGGTTCGGGCCCACCGTCGTGCTCCTTGTGGCCGGTATAGAGGATCGCGAAGGGGTAGCCGGCGTCGAAGGCTCCGGCAATGTCGGTGCGGGGTATGTCTCCGATGTGCAGCGCCTGCGCGGGGGGCGTATCCAGTTCGTCGAGGGCGGCGGCGAAGGCCTGCCGGTTCGGTTTAACGACGCCGGTTTCGTTTGAAAAGGAAAAAGCGGAAAAGTACGGGAGCAGCCCGGCGCGATCGAGATAGTGCCGCAAAACGTCCCCGCCGGAAACGCTGGTGTCAGAGACGATAGCCAGTTTGTAGTGGCGTGCGAGCTCGGGAACGGCCGCGCCCACTCCGGGCAGGGTGATCACGTCGGCGTCGCGGGCGGCCTCGGAAAGGTCGCGCGCGGTGCGGGTGACGAGTTCGGGGTCGTAGCGCAGCCCCAGCAGTTTGAAGGCGTAGGCGACGCGGTCTTCCAGCGGCATGAACACCCCGGCCTGCCAGGCATCGTTGAACTTGCGGGTGGCCTGGTTCCAGGCGTCGCGCACTTCAGCCTCGCCGGCCGGTACGCCGGCCTCATCGCTGGCCGCCAGCAATATCTCGTAGCGTTTAGGGACCACTTGCTCTGCGTAGCTATCGCCTGCGGTCATCAGGGTTCCCCAGAAGTCGAAGGTTATCGCCTTCATGCTTCACCTCGCTGCAGTTCCGCGCGGATTGCCGGTGCTGCTCCGCCCCGCCGCGCCCCGGAACGGGCAGCCGTCGGCGATAGAGCGCGCCAGGCCGGGAGTGCAAGCGTCCGGTACGGCGGCTAACCGAAGGCAACTTTGGATTATTTTACAACCCGAAGCGGGCGTAGATGGTGTCTATCTGGTGCAAGTAATGGGTGGGGTCGAAGGCGGCGGCCAGCTCCTCGCGGCTGAGCGGGTTTTCCGGGTCCGCGGCCAGCAGCCCGGCGAAGTCGCGCTCCTCGTCCCAGCTCTTGAGGGCGTTTCGCTGTACCAGCCGGTAGGCACGTTCGCGGTCCATGCCGCGGTCTATGAGCAGGTTCAGCACCCGCTGGCTGTACACGAGACCGCGGGTAAGGTCGAGGTTTCGCCGTATGCGGTCGGTATTGACGCGCAGACCGCGGAGGACGCGGTTGAGGCGGCGGGTCAGATAATGCGCCAGCGTGGTGGAGTCGGGCAGGATCACGCGCTCTACCGAAGAGTGGCTGATGTCGCGTTCGTGCCAGAGGGCCACGTTGTCGAGCCCGGCCTGCAGGTTGGCCTTCAGGAGCCGCGCCAACCCGGAAACGTTCTCGAGCGCGACCGGATTCTTCTTATGGGGCATCGAGCTGGAACCCGTCTGCCCTTCGCGGAAGGGCTCGGTTGTTTCGAGCACCTCGGTGCGCTGCAGGTGGCGCAGCTCCACGGCGATGCGTTCGAGACCAGCACCAAAAACCGCCAGCGCCGCCAGCAGCTCGGCGTGGCGGTCGCGCGGGGCTACCTGGGTGCTTACGGGTTCGGGGGTGAGGCCCAGCTTCCCGGCAACGTGAGTTTCCACCGCAGGAGGGGTGTGAGCGTAGTTGCCCACGGAGCCGCTGATCACCGCGGTAGCTATGCCGGTGCGGGCGCGCATGATCCGGTCGCGGTCGCGCAGGCCGGCGGCGTAAAAACTCAGGAAGCGCAACCCGAAGGATGTAGGCTCGGCGTGCACGCCGTGGGTGCGGCCCACGGCCGGGGTGTGCTTGTAGCGCAGCGCCAGCTCCCGCAGCGTCTCCAGCAATTCCTCGAGCTCTGCCAGCACCAGGTCCAGAGCTTCTTTGAGCAGGTAGTTCTGGGCGGTGTCTACCACGTCGGAGCTGGTTAGGCCGTAATGGAGATAGCGACGCACGGCTTCGCTGCCGCTCAATTCGGCGAGCGCGCGCACGAAGGCCACCACATCATGCCGGGTCTCGGCTTCTATCTCGGCCACCCGCGCGCTGAAGGCGGGCTCGAAATCCCCGGCCGGCAGGGCCTCCTTCAGGCTGGTGACGGCCTCATTGGGAACCTCGTTGCGTTCGGCCCAGGCTTCCAGCGCCAGGCGTTCCACCTCGGCCCAGATGCGGAAGCGGTGTTCGGGCGACCATAGCGCCGCCATTTCCGGGGTCTGGTAGCGGGCGATCATCGGCACCAGCCTAGCACGCCCGCGGTGCGGGGCAGGCGCAGGGCGTGTCAGTCCGGCGCGTCTTCTTCGCGGGGCGGCGGTCGGAGGGAGAGCTGCAGAGGCTCGAGCTCCGGGCCCTCGCCCTCTTCCAGGTCGGCGCGAAAGCGCCTGAGCGCGGGGGCCAGGCGGCTTTGGAAGCTGCCGACGGCGCGGTTGTAGGCGGCGACGCTCTTGTCAAGCCCCCGCCCCACCTCGCCGAGCGCTTCGCTGAGCGTGTCCAGACGGGCGATGAGAGCGCGGCCCGACTCGGCGATGCGCCGGGCGTTTTCACTGAGCGACTGCTGCTGCCAGCCGTAGGCCACCGCTTTGAGCAGCGCCACCAGCGTGACCGGTCCCGCGGGGAGTACCCGCTGGGAGAGGGCGTCGTCGAGCAGGCTCCCATCTGCCTCGAAAGCGGCGGCCAGCGCTGCTTCGCTGGGAACGAAGACCACCACCAGCTCGGGGCTCGCGGGGAAGGCGCTCCAGTAGGCCTTTCCCGCCAGCTCTTTGATGCGCGCCCGTAGCGCCCGGGCGTGCCCGGTCAGCTTGGCGGCCCGTTCGGCCTCGGTTTGGGCTTCCAGCGCCTCCAGGTAGGCGTTCATGGGAGCCTTGGCGTCCACCGGCAGTACCCCGCCGCCGGGCAGCCGCACCACCAGGTCAGGGCGGCCGGCGGGGGTGTGCACCTGGACGTCGTGGTCAACGTGCCGGGTCATGCCCGCCAGTTCGACCACGCGCCTGAGCTGCAGCTCGCCCCACCGGCCGCGCGTGCTCGAGCCGCTCAGGGCTTTGCCCAGGGTGGCGGTGGCGCGTTCCAGTTCCCGCTGCTGTTCGCTCAAGCCCCGCAGCTGGGCGACCAGGCGGCCGTAGGCTCCTTCACGCTTCCGTTCCAGCTCGTTGACCTGAGTTTCCAGCTTCTTCAGGTGCTCGCGCAGCGGATCCACCAGCCCCTCGAGCCTGGCGTTGTGGGTGTTGAGCTGTCCGCCCAGCTGGTTTTCCAGCCGTCCCAGCAGGCTGGCGGCGTGTTCGGCCAGGCTGCGGGCGCTGTGTTCCAGGTTGCGGTGCGATAGCGCCAGGAAGGCGTCGGCCAGTTCACCCTTGGCGTTCTCGATCCAGCTGCTCTTGATCCGTTCCGCTTCCAGCAGGGCGCGGGCGCGCTCCAGTTCGCGCTCGAGCCTGCGTTCGCGGCCCGCCGCGATCGTTGCCCGCCATACGGCGAGGGCGCTGCTGAGCATTACCCCCAGCAGGAAGGCGAGTGCGAGATGCTGTGCGGTGTAGGCCGGCTCCACGCCCCCACCTTACCGGAAGAAAGTGCGAAAAAGTACGATGTCCCGGGTGGCCGCCCGGGGCATACTGAGGGGATGCGGGCGCTCACCCCTGCGGCGGTGCGTTTCCTGGCCAGTTCCAGGGTTCAGGCCGAGCTGGAAGCGCTGGCCGCGGAACCCCTGGAGCCCCTTTCCACGCTTGCCGCTCTGCGGCGGGGGTGGGATGCGGACGAAGCCGCCTGGATCTACGACCAGGCGCTCCTGCGCCGTAAGGCGCGGGTAAAGTTTCCCCGCGCTGCTGCGATGCTTTTCGAAGCCGAGGCGCTCGAGCAGGCCAGCGCCGCGCCGCTGGCGCGCTGGCGGGCGGAACAGGTCTTCAGGCCCTACGGTCGCGTGGCCGATCTGGGTGCGGGAATCGGTGGCGATGCGCTGGCGCTGGCGGAGGCGGGCAAACAGGTGCTGGCCGTCGAGCGCGACCCGGTGCGGGCGGCGCTGCTGGAGCACAATGCCGCGGCCCTGGGGCTTTCCGGGCGCCTGCGGGTGGTGCGCGGCGACTGGCGAGAGCTCGATTTGAATACCGAGGCCGCCTTCGCTGACCCGGCGCGCCGCGCGGGGGGTCGGCGAACCGTGCGCCTGCACGCCATGGAGCCGCCCCTCGACGATCTGATCCGCTTGGCGAAACGCGTTCCCGCGGTCGCCGTCAAACTGGCGCCGGCGCTGGACAAGGGCGAGCTACCGCAGGGGGCGGGTATCGGCTTCATATCCCTGTCGGGCGAACTCAAGGAGGCGCTGGCCGGCTTCGGTGAGCTGGCCTGGGCTGAGCCCTGGGCGCTGGTCCTTCCCGCCGCCGCCTGTCTCCGGGGGTCCGAGGGTCCCCTGCGTGCCGGGCCCGTGGCTTCCTGCTTCTACGAGCCCGATCCCGCGGTCATCCGCGCCGGGCTGGTGCGCCGCCTGGCGGCGGAGCTGGACGCGGTGCAGCTGGATGCACAGGTTGCCTATCTAAGCTCCAGCGGTTGCCGCGAAACCCCGTTCGCGCGCTCCTGGCAGGTGCTCGAGCACGGCCCTTTCCGCCAGAAGACGGTTGCCGGCTGGCTGGCGGCGTACTCTGCAGGCGGCCTGGAGGTGAAGCGCCGCCGCAGCCCGGTGGATCCCGCGCTGCTGGAAAAGAAGCTCGCGGGCGCGCTGGTGCCGGGAGGCCCCGCCCTTACCCTCTTCCTTACCCGGATCAGGGGTCGTTCCTGGGCGATACTGGGGCGAAGGGGTTAGCTACTCACCGGCAGCCCCGGCGATCTGCTGTGCCAGACCGTGTTCGCGCTCCAAGAACTTGGGGCTGTAAACGCGCACCGCCTCGCCGCCGCCGCGGTGGCCGCCGGTGGCCCAAACCAGGAAGTTTCCTGCCAGGGGACCGTCTTCGATCTTAAAGACGATGAAGTTACCCCCTTCCCCCAGAATGCGCAGCTTCCCGATTTCCTCCGGCTGAATCGGCGGCCCCTGGATGCCGGGTTCTACGTGTGCCATCCAGGTTGCCGGATCGCCGGGGTTCTTGGAGAGGAATACCGTCTGCAGGGTGCGTTCGCCCAGTTTGAGGTTTACGTACTCGTAGACGCGGTCGCCCTCGTTGGGTGCGCCTTCGGGCGCCGCTCCCGACTGGGTCAGGGGGAAGTGGTTGGGCTGCTGCACCAGATGCGCGAGCTCGCCCACCCAGGCAGCAGCCCGGCCGGGAAGCACGTGTTCGGGGATAGGCGGGGCCACCGCGGGTTCGGCCTTCTGGGCGTCGCCTGCGCTTTCACCCCCGCCGGCGGGTTCCTGCGCTTCGGGGATGGTTGTCTGCGGTTTACCTGTCGCCGCGGCTGTTTCGACGGCGGGGACGCGATCGGAAGCGAGCACTGTGCCCGGGGGCTCTTCGTCGGCGACCGGCCACAACCCGTATGCGCTCAAAGCAACCCCGGCGGCCAGCCCGAGAAGCGCAGGTGCGGGCCAGCGTCGTGTGAACGCCGCTGCCAGCGCGCTGAGCAGAACGAGGGCGAGCCCGGTTACAACCAGATTCATGCGATCCATTCTACGGCAGGCGCGAACGAGCGCGCGTCCGCTAGAGTGCAGGTATGGAGAGCTTCGAGGTACGTACCCGCTCCCGCAACCAGATGGTAAGGATCACCGCCCAGGTAGAAGCCGCTGTGCGGGCGCTGGGCCTCATCGAGGGAGCGGTGCTCGTCTACTCGCCGCACACAACCGCGGGCATCGTGGTGCAGGAGGGGGCCGACCCCAACGTTGTCCACGACTTGCTCCTGCGCCTGGCCGAGCTGGCCCCGCACCACCACCCCGGTGACCGCCACGCCGAGGGGAACTCCGACGCCCACCTCAAGACCGCGCTGGTGGGCAACGCCCAGCTGGTGCCCGTGAGCGGCGGTCGGGTGGCGCTGGGAACCTGGCAGCAAATCTTCCTGGTCGAGTTCGACGGCCCGCGCACGCGGCAGGTGCGGGTGGTGGCCGTGGGTGTGTAGTACACGATGCACAGTAACGTAACAAGCCCGTGGCCGGTAGTTTGTGGCATGTAGTTGACCCCTTAACTACAACGCAACCTTGGCTTCCCGCCCGGCATGGACCCCGGATCTCCCTCGGCCATCGGCCTCGGTCGTCCGGGGATACGAATAAAGGCGGCTTGTGGTGGGTAGCTTGTAGCTTGTGGTGGGGCAATCAACGGCAACGAAGCGCCGGCTTACCGCCCGGCATGGACCCTGAATCAAGTTCAGGGCAGGCTCCCGGGTCTCACCCTCTTCGCGGGTTCGCCCAGTGGTACAACATCGGCCAGGATGCAGAAACTAAGCCGTGTCCCCGGACGAGTGAGCTACCAGCGAACGAGATCCGGGGCCCATGCCGCGTCATTCATCCACGGTTGCGTTTACGGCTCCGTCACCGATCATGCTTGCTAACCAAAGGCTTGATTCGTAGCAACCTAATCCCGGCTGCTTGTACAGCATGGACCCCGGGTCTCATCCGCTACGCGGGTTCGCCCGGGGATACGGGCAAAGGCGGTTTGTGTCAAGTAGCCAGTAGCTTGCGGTCAACCAGGTCAGCAGCAGCCGACCCCTGGCTTTTATTCATCGCGCTGGCGTGACGTTCCGGCTCTGATGCTGCAAGGGAATGCTCCCTCCTCCCGGGGAGGGCCGGGGCAGGGGTTGCGGGCGTTACCAAAGCCAGGCGCCTGTCTCCGTTTCTTGGCCTGCCTACCTCCTTCCTGCGCCTATACGCGGGTTCACCTCCGCCGGGGGAAAGTCGCCTGGTTCCTCAGGCCAGTATCCAGGCAAGCAGGCCCGCGGCGATGGTGGCTACGGCGTTGTTGACGTCGTTGGTCCACCAGCCCAGGCGTTCTTCCAGGGGGCCGGTGAGCGTGTCCAGCAAGGCGCCCGCGATACCGGCGGCAAAGACCGCGGCGCGGTGCGCGCCGCCGAAGGGAAGCGCCACCAGCGCCGCGCCCAGCACCAGCGCCAGCGTGCCCGCCAGGCTGACGGCGGCGTTGGTGCCGCTCGGCACCCGGCCGCGGCCGGGGCGCCAGGCCCAGGGGGCGCGGCCCCCGAGCTCGCTGGCCAGGGTGTCGGCCAGCGCCGCCGCGATCGCGCCGTAAAAAAAGGCCGGGCCCAGCAGCATTCCGCCCAGTCCTGCGGGCAGGCCGTTAGCGAGAACCTGCATGGGGCCGCGCCCGCTGCGGTCGCGCGAGCGCGGATTCCCCCGCGCAGCCAGGCTGCCAAGGGCCACGAAGAGCAATAGCGCGGCAGCGCTGCCCGGTCCGTCGGTCCACCAGGCGAGTCCGCCCACCAGCGCTGCGGCCAGTCCGGCTTGCGGACGGAGCCAGCCCAGGGCCACGGCCACTCCGCCCAGCACCGCCCCGAGCGCGGGACCGGCGGCGTAGAAGAGCAGCTGTTTCGGCTCCATCAGCCGCGGCGGACGACGCGCACGTCGGGTATTTCACGCAACGCTTCCCGGTAGCGCGTCAGTTCTTCTTCATCCCTGACTTCCAGTCTGATGCGCATCCGCGCGGTTTGGCCGCTTACCTGGGTGTCGGCGCCGAGCACGCTCTTTCCCAGTCCCGCGAAGACGTCCATGACGTCGCGCAGCAGGCCGGGGCGGTCGGAGGCCTCCAGCTGAATATCCACTACAAAATGGCCGGTCTTGCCGGTGTCCCAGCCGGCGGCTATGCAGCGTTCGGGCTCGCTACGCAGCAGCCGCTGCATATTGGGGCAGTCGGCGCGGTGCACGGTCACGCCACGGCCGCGGGTTACGTAGCCCAGAATGGCGTCTCCGCGTACCGGTTTGCAGCAGCTGGCCAGCTTGATCGGGGCCTGCAGGTGCCCCTCCAGCAGGATGCCGCTGGGTTTCGGGGGCGGCTTCGCGGCCACCCGGGGTTTTTCGCGCGCCTCTGCCGGGGCCAGAATGCGGGCAATCTGATGAGGCGTCACCCGGCTTTGCGCCAGTGCCAGGTAAACGTCCTCGGGGCTTTTGGGCAGGTTCAGTTTTTCCGCGGCGCGCTCGAGCTCCGAGTCGCTGGGGATACGCATACCGCGGCGCTTGAAGTACTTTTCCAGTACCCGCTGCCCCTTGGTGAGCAGTTCGTCTCGCTCGGAGGCGCGGAAAAAATGGCGTATCTTTTGCCGCGCGGAGCGCGAATGCGCGAAGTTGAGCCAGTCCTTGCTAGGCCCGGGGGAGCTCTTGGAGGTAAGGATTTCGACGATGTCACCGTTCTTGAGCTCGTAGCTGAGCGGCACTATCTTTCCGCCCACCTTGGCGCCGATCATGCGGTGACCCACCTCGGTATGGATGTGGTAGGCGAAGTCAACCGGCGTGGACCCCTTGGGCAGATCTATTACCCGGCCCTTGGGCGTGAACACGAAGACGCGCCCCGAGAGCAGGTCGTGCTGCACGGCTTCGACGAAGTCGCGGCTGGTGGTGAAGTCGCGCTGCCATTCCTGCAGCAGTTCGATCCACTTCACTTTTCGTTTGAGCTGCTCGGGATCGGTGAGGCCTTCTTTGTAGAGCCAGTGGGCGGCGACGCCGTACTCGGCGACGCGGTGCATCTCGCGGGTGCGTATCTGCACCTCCAGCGGCAGCCCGCCCGGGGTGATCACCGTAGTGTGCAGTGACTGATAGCCGTTGGGCTTGGGCTGGGCGATGTAGTCCTTGACGCGGCCGGGAATGGGCGGCCAGAGTGCGTGCACCAGCCCCAGCACGTGGTAGCAGACCTGCTTTTCCCGCGAAGCGGTTTCCTCGTGGCTGGGGGCGGGTTTGGGATCGAGGATGACGCGCAGGGCCAGCAAGTCGTAGATCTGCTCAAGCGTCTTCCCTTCGCGCTGCATCTTCTTCCAGATCGAGTAGAGGTGTTTGGTGCGTCCGGCGACCGCGAAGCCGTCTACCGACAGCCCCAGGACATAGTCGTGGCCGAGTTCGTGTTCGAGCGCGCTCTTGGCGTTGTCCACCACCTCGCGGTGGGCTTGGTCGTGATGGGCCAGGCGTTCCACCAGGGCGGCGTGGTCTTCGGGGTGCAGGTAGCGGAAGGCCAGGTCTTCCAGCTCCAGTTTGATCTGCCCGATTCCCAGACGGTGGGCCATGGGCGCAAATATTTCCAGCGTTTCCTTGCTGATCCGTTTTTGTTTCTCGGCCGGCATAAATTCGAGGGTGCGCATGTTGTGGGTGCGGTCGGCGAGCTTCACGATGATGATGCGCAGATCCCGGGTCATGGCGATGAACATCTGCCGCAGGTTCTCGGCTTGCTGGTCCTCGACGCTCGTGGCCATTTTGGAGAGTTTGGACACCTTGGTCTCGCCCTCCACGATGCGGGCCACGTCCTCGCCGAAACGCTCGCGGATGGTTTCGAAGCTTACCGACTCCACGTCCTCGACGGTGTCATGCAGCAATCCGGCCATCAGGCTTTCGGCGTCCATTTGCAGGTCCGCGAGGATCTCGGTTACCGCCACCGGGTGGGTGATGTAGGGTTCCCCCGACTTGCGGTGCTGACCCTCGTGGGCCCGGTAGGCGAAGTCCAGGGCCGCGCGTACGCGTTCTTGCGCGGCGGCGGGCAGGTAGCGGAGCCGGGGCTCGAGCTGCCTCCAAAGGGTTGTGGGGGTAATGGTGGCCGTTTCCATCATGCTCCGCGTATTTTTCAGTCTAGCACGCGTATGCAAAACTCTGAATAAAACAAAACCCCGCCCGCGGGCGGGGGAGGGTTGGTGCCGGGAAGGGGACTTGAACCCCTACGGCCTAAGCGGCCACTAGCCCCTCAAGCTAGCGCGTCTACCAATTCCGCCATCCCGGCGCGTAGCGCGCAAGATCCATGGTATCGAGCCGGCCGCGGGGTGTCAAGCGCACCCCAGTACCTTGTGCAACTGCTCGGGGCTGAGGTTTCCGCCGCTCAGCACGACGCCCACGCGCTGGCCGCGCAGCCCGTCCGCATGCACCCGCGCGGCCGCCAGCGCAGCCGCGCCCGCACCTTCGGCCAGGTTGTGGGTGTGTTCGAGGTAGAGCCGCACCGCTGCCTGGATGTTTGCGTCGCTGACGAGCACAAAGTCGTCGAGCAGCGCGCGCAGGATGCGCTGGGGAAGTTCGAAGGGGGTGCCGGTGGCCAACCCTTCGGCAAAGGTGTGCGCGGGTGCTTCCACCGGTCGCCCCTGCTTCCAGCTTAGGTAAGCGGAGGGCGCGCCTTCCGCCTGAACGCCGATAACACGCATTCCGGGTCGCAGCGCCCTGGCCACGATGGCTGCTCCCGCCGCCCCGCTGCCGCCGCCGACAGGCACGAAGAGTACGTCTAGCTCAGGCTGAGCTTCCAGCATTTCGAAGGTGAGGGTTCCCACCCCCGCGATAAGGTCGGGCTCGTTGCCGCTATGGATGTAGCGGTAGCCGCGCCGCGCCGCGCCGCCTCCTCTTCCACCCAGAGGCGGGCGTCGTCGTAGTTCTCGCCGCGAAAGACCACCTCGGCCCCCAGGTCGTGCATCGCCTGCACCTTGGTTGGGTTGGCCCCTTCCGGTACCGCCACGATGGCGCGCACGCCGAAGAGGCGCGCAGCAAAAGCCACTGACTGGCCGTGGTTGCCGGTGCTGGCGGCGATCACCCCCGCCACCCGTTGCTCGGCGGGCATGCGGGCGATCAGATTAACCCCGCCGCGCACCTTGAACGCACCCACGGGCTGGTGATTTTCGTGTTTGACCCAGACCTCGAGCCCCAGTTCCCGGTTCAGCGAGGGGTAGCTGTGGGTGGGCGTCGGTCGCAGGTAGGGGGCGATCCGCTGGCGGGCGGCCAGCACGTTGGCGAGGGTCACGGGCAGGTTGTCGTGGGTCAACGGGGAACCTCCTCTAGCGTACTTCCAGGATTCCCAACCAGTTGACGCCATCATAATCGAGGTCGTTGGCGAAGCGGATGCCGTACTCTGCGCGGCGTGCTAGTGCTGGGGCCGGGTCGCGCACGGCCACCCCCAGACGCCAGCGGCCCGTCGGAAGTCCAGCCAGGTTGCCGGACGCGAAGGTCATGCGTGCCCCGGCCGCTAGCTCGCGCAGGTCGAAACCCAGGGGCCGTTCCGCGGTCCCGCCCGCACCTTGTAGCACTGCCACCAGGTTGTAGCGCCGCTTGAGGCGCGAGAAGCCGTCATTGCGCAGCGTGAGCCGCAGCTGCCAGGCCTCGCCTGCCTGCGGCCGCATCCATTCGGCCCGTTCGAGCACCAGCCGGTAGCCCAGGCGCGCCGCCACCTCTTCATAGATGCCGTCGTTGCGCCAGTGCTCGAGCATCCCGCGATGATAACCGGCGTTCAGGTAATCTACGTGCGCCTGTTCCATCTCGCGCAGCGCCCGTTTGCCGCGGCTCCGGGCGGGATCGTCGGGATCTTCGTCCCTGCACGTTTCTCCCCCAAACACCAGGAACTCGTTTTCCGCATAGGTAAACTTTCGCCACTGCGCTATGCGTTCGGGAGGGTTGTCCGGGTAGGTGCCCACGTCGTCCGCTCCCGAGAGGAAGCAGTCGTTGTGATGTGCTATGCGCGTTCTGGGACCGGCACCGTTTCCAAAGCCGGTAAGCGGCTGCGGCGGCGGGGGAACCCTGTTGTGGTTGCTGAAGTCGATGTCGCCCAGATAGCGGGCCTTGTCCGGGGGGTAGCGTATTGCCAGCGGCGGGCCTTCCGTACCGGCTTCCGCAAGGGCGGCAAGCAACCGGTCGAGAACGTACTTCTTTTCGTCGGCTCCGTCGTGGCAGGGGCCCGTGGCCTGCCAGCAGTGCCATTCGCCCCAGCGCCCCAGAAAACCCGCCTGCAGGACCGCGATAACGTCGGTGTTGCGTTTTATGAGCGGCGCCAGCTGTTTCAGGTGGTGTTTGATGCGGTCCCACTCGGCATCCCCTTTGCTGCTATAACGGAAGCGCAGAATCAGTTTGAAACCGCTCTTGCGCACTAGGTCAAATCCGCGTTGCAGGGTCGCCAGCTCGTCTTTGGTGAGGTCGCGGTCTGCGGGAAGCCAGGTGGAGTAGGCGTATGCGAGGGTGTAGCCGCGCTTGCGTACCGCGGAGTACCCGTCTTCATCCGGGTGCAAGAGGTCTATGTCGGCGGTGTAGAAGCCGCGGCCGGGATTGAGGAGGTTCTGCTCGGGTGGCAATGGTTCGAAGTCGCGGTGCTGCCAGGGGTCGGCGGCGCCGGAAGGACGGCAGCCAGTAACGAGCAGCGCCGAGAAGAGCAGTATCATTACCGGCAGCCTCACGCCTGCACTCTACCAGCCAGTGCCGCGGTCGCTCGGTCGCTGTTGCCGGGGCGCGGGGGGCGGATTCGTCACCAGCCCCCGCCCCCGCCCCCTCCGGCCCCGCCGCCGGAGAAGCCCCCGCCCGAGCTGCTGGTTTGATTGCTCGCGCGGGCGTAGGCCGTTTGTAACGCCCGGGAGATACCTGTGCTGTAGCTGGCAAAGCCGCTGTGGGGATAGGCTTGGCCGTCCGTGCTCCAGAGGAGAACACCGGGGGCGTGTTCGGGATGGAGCGAGAGGTAGCGCTCTAACCGCCGCGCGAATACGCTTTCGACGCCGAGGGCTATGGCGTAGGGGTAGAGTTCGCGCAGGCCTTCGGGGGTGTCCCCGGGGGCTCCGATCCGACGCAGTTCTTCAGCGTCGGTGGTGCCCAGGTAGCGCGCCAGACCGAGCAAATGGCGCCAGATTTCCGAGCCTTCGCTGGTGAAAGCGGGCAGCAAATACATTCCCAGCGCACCCGCTAGCGCCAGCGCAGCCGCCAGGAAGCCGACGGCCATGCCCGTGTAGAGGCCGAGGAGGAAGCCCCCCGCGAGGGGAACGATCGCTACGAAGAGCAGGTTGACTACCATGCGCAGTAGTTCGCGGATCGGACTCAGCCCCGGGATCAGGGCGTACCGCTCCCGCGCCAGGGCTGCCGCATGCAGGGCTCGGGATGCGAAGGTCATGTAAAGGAGGGCCGCTATCGCCGCGAAGAAGGCCGCACCGAACTCGCCGGAGATCCGCCCCGCCAGCCCTCCCAGGGCCAGCATTACCACCAGCGCCCCTGCGAGCGCCGCCGGATTGTTGGGGCGCAGGTAGGGGGCGGAAAAGCGGGCCAGGCGGCGGGCCAGTTCCCCGCGCGCGTTCTCGATGATCGTGGCGTTGGCGCTGTTCAGATTGATGCGACTGCGCCCCGGCGGCAGGAGAGTTTCCAGGAAGGCGTGCAGTTCCCGCGGAGGCCGCTCGCTGGCGTGCGCCGGCTTGCTGCGGGTTATGCGCGGTTCGTGTCCCATGGTCACCGTAATAAAGCCCCGGGCCGCCAGATCGGCCAGCGCGGCGGCGAAGACGCGCGGGCTGAGGTTGCGGTCCATCAGGTAGGCGGCCATCGCGGCGCTCACCTTCTCGGGGGGGTGGAAGCGGGGGATGACCGCGCCGGTTTTGGGGTCGCGTCCCAGCGATTGCCAGGCGGTGACCAGATACAAAACCAGAAAAACCAGCACCAGTGCCAGTATCAGGACCAGCGGATCCGGCGGCGGCGAGTCCACCGGCAGCGCCTCCAGGGGCCAGGAGGCGATCAGCGTCAGGCCGGATCCTGGAGGAAGCGTGCGTTCGTGCTGGTAAACGAGGGTCCTGCCCTGCCCCTGCAAGGTTACGGCCTCACCCGCACCCAGAGGTCCGTAATATACGCGCGCTTCCAGGTCCGAGGCGTCCAGGCCGGGAGGCAGCTTGATTTGCAGCTCCACCCGCCGGATCGGAAGTGTCCAGTCGTTGCCGGTAAGGTTCCACTCGAGCAACCCGCGACCCGGGCGGGCCCTGCTGGCGTAAGCGGCCCGGTAACGCAGGGTGTAACGGTGCACTCCTGCGGGAGCCAGGGAGCTGGGCGAGCCCAGGTAGACCCGCAGCCCCCGGGCTGAGCTGCGAGTGTGCCAGGGCACGGGTTTGCCATCCAGCCAGGCGCCTTCGATACGATAGCGGATAGGGGATGCGAACCCCCCCCACGAGCCGATGGGGCGGAAGAGCAGGTCCCGGTATATGCCGTGCCGGATGATTTCGCGCTCCACTCTTGCGGTAATGTCTTCGGAAACTTCCAGGTGGCCTCCGGGGAGCAGCGTAAGTTCGACCCGAAAGTCGAGTATTTCCTCGGTGGCGAAGGATATCCCCAAGAACAGCGCCAGCAACAATGCGCCCAGCCGCTTCACCATTTCACCTCCGGCGGCCGGGCCTCCGTGGCCAGGGGGAGCTCGAAAAAACGCGCGGGCGTAAAGCCGAAGCGCCGGGCTACCAGCAGGGTGGGGAATGACTGCAACAGGGTGTTGTAGACCCGCACCGCTCCGTTGTAGTAGCGCCGCGCTAGCTGCAGGTCTTCTTCTACCTCAACCAGTTGTTTTTGCAGGTTGAGGAAGTTGGCGCTCGCCTTCAGTTCGGGGTAGGCCTCGGCGACGGCTAGCAGGCGCTCGAGCTCGTGACTGAGCCGGGCCTCCTCTTCGGGATCAGCTACTGCGCGCGTCCGCAGCTGCGCCACCCGCTCGAGCAGCCCCCGCTCGTGGCGCGCGTAGGCGCCCACCGCATCCACCAGCATGGGCACCAGGTCGTGACGGCGTTTGAGCTGCACCTCGATACCCGCCCACCCCTCCTTGACAGCGTTCCGGGCCGCCACCAGACGGTTGTAGGTCCAGGCCAGCCAGCCGACCAGCAACACTGCCGCAGTCCAGAGGGCGAGCGATACCGGGTTCACGGTGTTATTCTACCGCCAGCTATTCCCGCGCTACCTTTATACGATTTTTACGCAAAATGCCAGTGTCTATGCCTAATATAGACGTGGGCCGAAAGGTTGCGCGCTTGCGAATGCTTTTCCGCAACCCGGTTAACGCCCGCTCTCCTTTTGGAGAGAAAAAGAGGAGGTATTCACGTGAAGAGGAAGTCCCTTTCTGGCCTTACGAGCGGTATCTTCAAGGTGCTGCTCGCCATGGCCGCCGTCGCCGTGTTCGCGGCGCCCTCGGTGCTGGCGCAGGCCGAGTCGGGGGTAACGATAAATCTGCCCCCGGCGGGGTCGGTGGAAGTGCCGGTGGAGGGGTTTTGCTTGGACTACGGCAAACCCTTCCCCAGCAAGAAGCTAGCTCCCGTTGGACTGGCCCCCGCCGAGGTGCGTGCGGTCGAACGCTATGCGGCGGCTCGTGGCTACAATCGCAGCCACCCCTATCAGGTACAGCGTGCCGTCTGGTACTTTACCGACGGCCTCAAGTACGACGCCAGGAAGCTGCCGATCACCCACGAGCTGGTGGGTTACGCCAAGAGCAACGCCAGCCACCAGCTGGGCGGCGGTGGGATAGAGCTGTCCGATGCCGTGAAACGCGGGCTGGTGCGCGCCGTGATTTCCGACTTCCGTGACATCTCCAACCCCGATTACCACGGTAAGGGCACGTTGACGATCGTCAATAAGACCCAGCAGCAACTCTCGATCCTGGTGCCGTACGGCGTCAAGTTCAAGGATCTGCTCAAGAGCGGTACCCAAAATATGGCGATCTTCGCCACTCCCATCGAAACCAAGGCTGCGGCCCAGAAAGTGCTGGTAGTGCAGGGACCGCCGGGACCTCCGGGACCTCCGGGACCTCCGGGCCCGATCGGTCCTCCGGGTCCCCGCGGTCCTGCCGGACCCACCGGACCCACCGGTCCCCAGGGCCCTAAGGG
Source organism: Thermaceae bacterium (assembly GCA_027067955.1). Taxonomy (GTDB): domain Bacteria; phylum Deinococcota; class Deinococci; order Deinococcales; family Marinithermaceae; genus Oceanithermus. The sequence continues at coordinate 44,574 of JAMOUW010000045.1, read as the reverse complement.
ACCTCCAGGGCCGGCCGGCCCGGCCGGCCCGGCCGGGCCCAAGGGTCCCCAAGGTCCCGCCGGTCCCGTTGGTCCCCAGGGTCCCGCTGGTCCCCAGGGCCCGGTAGGCCCTCAGGGTCCCAAGGGCCCCACCGGTCCCCGCGGCCCTCAGGGTCCCGTAGGTCCGCAAGGCCCCAAGGGCCCCGTAGGTCCCCGCGGTCCTATAGGTCCGCAGGGTCCCACCGGCCCCACCGGCCCTCAGGGTCCCGTAGGTCCGCAAGGCCCCAAGGGCCCCACCGGCCCCCAGGGTCCCGTAGGTCCGCAGGGTCCCATGGGCCCCGCCGGCCTGAGTTGCTGGGATATCAATGGCAACGGCAAGCCCGATCTGGGTAGTGAAGACCTCAACGGTGACGGCAAGGTAAACGCCCTCGACTGCATCGGCCCCACCGGTCCCCGCGGTCCCGTCGGCCCTGTGGGCCCCCAGGGCCCCCGCGGCCCCCAGGGCCCCACCGGCCCCCAGGGCCCCCGCGGCCCCCAGGGCCCCCAGGGAGCTACCGGCCCCCAGGGCCCCCGCGGTCCTGCCGGCCCCACGGGTCCCCAGGGTCCTGCAGGCATCAACTGCTGGGACCTCAACGGTAACGGCGTTGGTGACCTCAAAAAAGAAGACATCAACGGCGATGGAAAGGTAAATGCCCTCGACTGCATCGGCCCTCGCGGTCCCCAGGGTCCGATCGGGCCGGTCGGTCCCGTAGGGCCCGTGGGCCCCACCGGTCCGCAGGGCCCCGTAGGTCCCAAGGGTCCCAAGGGAGCCACCGGTCCCCAGGGCCCCCGCGGTCCTGCCGGTCCCGCCGGTCCGCAGGGACCTCCTGGCCCCACCGGCCCCAAGGGTCCCGCCGGTCCCCAGGGTCCCCAGGGTCCAGTGGGTCCCACCGGACCTGTAGGGCCCCAGGGCCCGCGCGGCCCCATGGGTCCTCCGGGAATCAGCGAGTTCCGCATCGTCAGCGCGACCACCGCGGCCACGCCGGCTGCCTGCCCCTGCAACCAGCCCAAAGTGGCGCAGGTGACCTGCCCCGCCGGCTTCCAGGTGGTGGGCGGCGGCGCTAGCGTGCGAACGGTGAGCGGCGTCTACGACCCGACCATCACCCTGCAAGCCAGCTACCCCGTTTCGAACGTGGGCTGGATGGCGCAGGCGGGTCGTCTGGTCGGCGGCCCCGCGGAGGACTGGACGCTTACAGTCTGGGCCATCTGCGTGAAGCCTAACCTGGCCGGAAGCAAGAAGTAGAGCGACCGCGAAAGGAACGGCCCCGGGAATACCGGGGCCGTTTTCGTGGTAGCCTGAAGTCAGGCCCCGCTAGGGGCCACAACTCGGCCTCGAGGTCCCTGGTGCCTGGCGCGCGTAGCTCAGGCTTAAAGTGGGGAAGTCCGGTGAGAGCCCGGCGCTGTCCCGCAACGGTAATGGCTCCTTAGCGAGCACGAGCCCGAACACCTGCCAGGGAAGCCCCGCACCCCACGGGGCACCTCTCGCGGAAGGGGGCGGTAAGGGGGCGACGTACGTGACCTTAACCCTGCCGCGCGCAGGGCGTTTTCTTTCCCCCACCTCCCGAGCGGAGGCCGAGCAATGGAGGTGGTTGTATGAAAAAATTTGTCTTCTTGCTTGCTCTTTTCTTCAGCCTGGCCCTGGCCACTTCGTACCCGCTTACCGTGAAAGACGACCTGGGGCGCAGCGTCACCATCGCTTCCGAACCGCGGAGAATAGTAGTGATGCTGCCTTCGGCCACCGAGATGCTCTGCAGTATCGGAGCCTGCGACAGTATCGTGGCCACCGACGATTACTCCAACTGGCCCGCAGCGGCGGCGGAAAAGCCCAAAGCGGGCGGTCTCTACAACCCGAATGTCGAGCTGATCGCCAGCTTCGAGCCCGATCTGGTGATTACCAGCAAATACGGCAAGCTCACGGAGGCGCTGGCTAAGCTGGGTATCACCACCTACGCTGTCAATGCCCAGACCTACGGCGATATCTTTCGCACGGCGCGCAACCTGGGTGAGCTGGTGAATCGTGAGGCTGCGGCGGAGACGCTCATCGCCCGCGTAAACCAGGAGGTGTATGCGCTCGAAACCCTGGCCGCCAGGGCTGCAGCGCGGCCTACGGTTTACTACGAAATTGACGCCACTCCTTACACCGCCGGGCCCGGTTCGTTCATCGGTGAAATGATAGCGCGCGCCCGCGGCGTCAACATCGTTCCGGCCGAGCTGGGTCTGTTTCCCAAGATAAGCCCGGAACTGGTCGTGGAGAAGGACCCGGAAGTGATCGTCCTGGGTGACGCCCCGCACGGCGTTACCGCGGCGAAGATTGCGGGGCGACCGGGGTGGGCGGAGCTGCGGGCGATCAAGAGCGGCCGCGTATGTGAACTCACCAAGGAGCAGACCGACGTGCTGCACCGCCCGGGGCCTCGTGTAGCCAAAGGGTTGGCCGTACTGATCCGCTGCCTGCATCCGGAATTGGAGTTCTAGAGGACCGTGCGAGCACTCGCCGGGCTGGCGTTGCTATTCTTCCTTGTCGCCGCCATGGTTCTGGCGGTAATGGCGGGGGCGGTGCCGCTCGATGCCGGGCGGGTGCTGGGGGCTCTTTGGGACGGGTTTGCCGGGCGCGCGTACGACCCCATCGTCTGGCAGATCAGGCTGCCGCGGGTGATGATGGCCGCCCTGGTGGGCGCGGCGCTGGGGGTTTCGGGGGCGGTCTACCAGGGGCTTTTCCGTAACCCGCTCGCCGATCCCTATCTGATGGGCGCGGCTTCGGGGGCGGCGTTCGGGGCTACGCTGGCGCTCTCGCTATCCGGATCGCTCTCGGGGGCTTACGCTCACAGCGTCGCCGATCACTGGCCCGACACGGTTCCCCTTTTCGCCTTCGCGGGCGCGGTGGGGGCGGTGGCGCTGGCCGTTGTCCTGGCCGGAGGGGTGTCGCGCCGCTACAACCTGATTCTGGCGGGAGTAGTGGTGGGAAGCGTGCTAATTGGACTAACCACCTACCTGATGATGCTAGATGCCGATCGGGTGCGGGCCGTCTTCAGCTATACCCTCGGCAACCTGGCTTTCAGCGGCTGGGCCGATGTGCGCCGTCTTTCTGTTTACCTGCTCGCTTCCATGATGCCACTGATGTTCTTTGGCCGCGCCCTTAATGCCTTGCAGCTCGGGGACGAGGTGGCCCGCACCCTGGGGTTGCCTATCGGCTGGATCAAAGCGCTGATGATCCTGGGGGCCACGCTGGCAACCGCGGCCGCGGTTGCCAGCGTGGGCATAATCGGTTTCGTCGGGTTAATCGTTCCGCACACCATGCGCCGGATAATGGGTGAGGATTACCGCTGGCTAATTCCCGCCAGCGCGCTGGGTGGTGCGCTGCTGATGGTTCTCGCCGATTTGCTGGCGCGGGTGCTGGTACGCCCGGCGGAGCTACCCGCCGGTGTGGTGACCACGCTCCTCGGCGGGCCCTTCTTTCTGTACCTGCTCAGGAGGCAGCGTGCTTGAAGTTCGTGACCTGCGCTTTGCCTATCCCGGGGGTGCTCCGGTGCTGAACGGGGTGAGCCTTACCGTCGCCCCGGGGTTGTGGCTTGCGGTTTTGGGTCCCAACGGTTCGGGAAAGACGACACTCTTGGATTTGATGCTGGGGTTGCGGCGGCCGCAGGGGGGCTCGGTGCTTCTCGAGGGTCGCGATCTGCGAGCCTGGAGCGCCGCGGAGAGGGGGAGGCGGCTCGCCTACCTGCCTCAGAACAGCCCCTATCCCGCGGGACTGTCGGTTTTGGAGATCGTGCGGCTGGGGCGGCTGCCGCACCTGGGTTTGTGGAGCCGCGAGGGGCCCGAGGACGAAGCCGCTGTGTCCTGGGCCATGCGCGTCACCGAAACCAAAGAACTCGCGAACCGGGAGTTGGGGGAGCTTTCGGGCGGCGAGCGGCAGCGAGTGATGCTTGCCCGGGCGCTGGCGCAGCGGCCCCGCTATCTGATTCTTGACGAACCGACCAATCACCTGGATTTGCATCACCAAGCGGCTTTGCTGAGGCTTTTGGGCAGACTCGCTGGTAAGGGGATAGGAATCATAAGCGTGTTTCATGACCCTAACCACGCGCTGGCCGCGGGCCGGGCGCTGCTGTTGATGAAAGGTGAAGTGGCGGACGCGGGGACGCCGGAGCGGGTGGTGACCGGTCCGGCTTTCCGCGAGGTTTACTCCGGGGACGTGAGCGTGCTGCATGGTGGCGCGCGCGTGGCGGTGCTGCCCCGCTGGTCGGAGGTGGAGCGATGAAGGGGAGTTTGAAGGCCACCGGAAATTTGCTGGTGGTTGATCTCGGCGAGGTGCGGCGGCTGGTGACCGAGAGCGGGCCGCGTCTGGCGCGCTACGTGGCGGTGGTTCGTGCAGAGCAGGTGCGTGCCTGCACCCGCGCGGGCACCAACCGCCACGGACCGCTGCTGTTGCGCCACGGCTTGCCGCCGGGGGAGACGGTCGTCTACACCACGACGGACGACACCCTGGACTTTGAAGTCGAGGGGCGCACCGTACGCGTGGGCGGGGTGGCGATCTATCCCGGCGGTCCGCCGCCCTGGGTGGAAACGCCTTATTACGTCTGGGTGGAAGGGGCGACCGATGGCGGAGAGTGAGGGGAGGAGGCGCGGGCTGGTGCTCGTCTACACCGGCGACGGCAAAGGCAAAACGACCGCGGCCTTGGGTCTGGTGCTGCGCTCGCTGGGGCGCGGCTTCCGGCCCCGGATATTCCAGTTCATGAAACACGAGCGGGCTGCCTTTGGCGAGCACCGCGCACTCGCGAAACTGGGAGTTTCCATCGAGGGCTTGGGGGACGGTTTCAGCTGGCGGGCGCGGGATCTGGAGAGATCGGCTGCGCTCGCCCGTGAAGGCTGGGAGCGCGCCGCCACCGCCATTGCCACCGGCGAGTGGGATCTGGTAGTGCTAGACGAAATTACCTACCCGCTCAAATTCGGCTGGTTCGGTGTGGAAGAGGTGTTGCAAACGTTGCGCGCCCGCCCGCATACGGTGCACGTGGTGCTTACGGGGCGGGGAGCCCCGCCCCGGCTGATCGAGTTCGCCGACACCGTTACCGAGATGCGCCAGCTCAAGCATGCCTACGACGCCGGTGTACCGGCGCAAAAGGGCATGGAACATTAATTTGGATTTGGTGTATATGGTGATCCGGTTTGCTTGAATATGTATACCGTAATCCTTAGACTACCGCTATGCCAGATAGCGCTTCTTACCGGTTCCGGGCTTCGAAGGAGGAGCCCTTCCGTCTGCTGGAGCGCTTCAGGCGCACGTACCGGCCGTACACTACCGTTCTCGACGGCGTGGAGTGGGATTACTGGGATCTGGGCAGGGGGCCGCAGACCATCCTTTTCCTGCACGGTCTGGCGGGCAGCGGCGATATCTGGTTCCAGCAGCTGCTCAGCTTTGCTCCCAGTTACCGGGTGCTCGCGCCCACGTACCCGCCCTTGCAGCCCTTGGAACAGCTGGTTACGGGTGTCTGGCGACTCATGGACCGTTTGCAGATCGGCCGGGCTCAGGTGGTGGGCAGTTCCCTGGGCGGTTTGGTGGCGCAACATATGGCGACACACCATCCCGAGCGCGTGGAAAGGGCCGTGTTCAGCAATACCTTCCCACCGGGCCACCCGGATGTTCAGCGCGGCCGCTGGATGCTGCAGATCGCCCGTTTGCTACCGGAGCCCACGGTTTTCGCCATCATGAAACGCTCGCTGCGGAAGAGGCATTCGGCGTTTGAGCCCGGGGAAAGGCTGCTGCGTTCTTACCTGCTGGAGCAGTACGAAGGCGGCATGACGCGTTCCCAGCTGCTGGCGCGCATTGCCTGCGTCTTTGGAGATTTTGACCTGGCCTCGCCGGAGATGCCGCACGCAATCATAGAGTCTCTGGACGAGCCACTGCTGTCGCGCAACGTTCGCAGCGACCTTAAGCGCCTGTATCCGCGCGCCTGGGTGTATACCTTCAAGAGGGGCGGGCACTTCCCTTATCTTTCCCAGCCGGATGAGTACAACCGCGCCCTTACATCTTTCCTCAATGCCTCCTACATTTGACGTTCCGCGCCTGGTGGTCGCCGCGCCCGCTTCAGGCTCGGGAAAGACCACGGTTGCCGCCGTGTTGCTGGCCTCCTGGAATGCCGCGGGGCGGGTCGTGCAACCTTACAAGAGCGGACCTGACTATATCGACCCTACCCATCTGGCGCGGGCGGCGGGGAGGATGCCGCGTAATCTGGACGGCTTTTTCCTCGACCGTCCCGAGTTGCTGGAAGTCTTCCGGCGCGGTCTTGAAGGCGCCGCCGGGGCGCTCGTCGAGGGCGTGATGGGTTTGTTCGATGGTCGTGACGCCCTCGGCCGGAAGGGTTCCACCGCCCAGGTGGCGCGCTGGCTGGACGCACCGGTATTGCTGGTGGTGGACGCACGGGCCATGGCCGGGTCCATTGCCGCGCTGGTGCGGGGGTTTCGCGACCACGATCCGCGTCTGCGGCTGGCGGGGGTTGTGGCCAACCGGGTGGGATCAGAGCGGCATGCCGAGGTCCTGGCCGAGGCGCTCGAGTCCGTGGGGGTGCCGCTGCTGGGCTACCTGCCGCGCGACCCCGCGCTCGCGCTGCCCGAGCGGCACCTGGGCCTGGTGCTGGCAGGGGAGATGGGGTGGGACGCCGCAGCCCTGGCGCGCGCTGCCAGGACGCTGGACGTGGAGGGGATATGGCGGGCCGCCGTCTCCGCGCCGCCGCTAAGGCTGCCCGCTCACCGGCTTCCGCTAGAGCGTCTGCCGGCGCGGGGGCGAATCGCCTTCGCCCGGGACGCTGCGTTCAGCTTTTACTACCCCGAGGCGCTCGAGCTGCTTGAGCAGCTGGGAGCGGAGCTCGTACCCTTCAGCCCGCTCGCGGACGAGGGGCCGCCGGAGGACGCGGGCGCGGTCTGGATCGGCGGGGGCTACCCCGAGCTCTACGCGCGCGAGCTGGCCGCCAACCGGGGGGCGCTGGAGGCGCTGCGCCGCTTCCCGGGACCGGTCTACGCCGAGTGCGGCGGCCTGATGTACCTCTCCGAGACCCTCGAGACCCCCGAAGGGCGTTTTCCGATGGTCGGCCTGGTGCCCGGCACGGCGCGCATGCAAAGCCGCCCCACCCTGGGCTACCGCCACGTTGAGGCGCTGGGCGACGGCCCGGTGGCCCGGCGGGGCTGGCGCGCCAGGGGGCACGCCTTCCACTACTCCACCCGCCCCGCGGTGGAGCCCGCGGCCTGGCGACGGGTGGACGGGACCGAGCGCGAGGGCTACTCAGACGGCCGGGTGCACGCCAGTTACGTGCATCTCTACTTTCCGGCGGCGCCCGAGCTGGCGCGGCGCTTCGTCGAGGCGGCCGCCGCACGCGCGGGGGTGTGAGTTGGCCGTTTTGCTTGCCGCCCTCCTCGACGCAGTCTTTCGCGAACCGCCCGTGCAGCTGCACCCGGTGGTGGGGATTGGACGGTTGCTGGCGGGGCTCGAGCGCTTCTGGCGCGACGATGTGCGCGCGGGCGCGCTGGCCTGGCTCGCGGGGGCGGCGCTCGTGCTCGCGCTTTCCTCGCTGGCGTGGTGGGGTGTGACCATGCTGGAGGTCCCCGGCTGCACGCTGCTGGCCGGCCTGCTGCTGTGGCCGGCCTTCTCGCTGCAGATGCTTGCTGGCGAGGTGGCCGCGGTCGAGGCGGCGCTTTCGCGCAGTCTGGACGAAGCCCGCTCGCGGCTTGCGCGGCTGGTGAGCCGCGACACCCGGGGTCTCGACGAGGCCGGGGTGCGCATGGCGGCTTTGGAGACCCTGGCCGAAAACCTCTCGGACAGCCTGGTGGCCCCGCTTTTCTACTTCGTTCTCTTCGGCCTTCCCGGGGCCTGGCTTTACCGCTACGCCAACACCGCCGACGCGGTCTGGGGCTACCGCACCCCCCGCTACCGGCACTGGGGGTGGCTGGCAGCCCGGGCCGACGACGTGCTGAACTGGATTCCCGCGCGCCTGACCGGGCTGCTGCTGGGCCCGGGGAGGCTGGTGGCGCTGCGCCGCGAGGCCGGGCGCACCCCCTCGCCCAATGGCGGCTGGCCTATGGGGGCGCTGGGCCTGGCGCTGGGGGTGCGGCTGGAGAAGCGGGGCGTTTACGTGCTCAACCCTTCCGGTCGCGAGCCCGAACCCGCCGACCTGCGGAGGGCGCTGGTGCGGGTGCGGCTGGTGGCGGCCGTGATCTACGCGCTGGCCGCTCTGCTGAGCTGGGGGAGGTGGGGGCTGTGATCTTCCACGGCGGCCCCGACGGCGGTCCCGAGCCACGCTACGACTTTTCCACCAACGCCAACCCCCTGGGGCCCAACCCGGTGGTGCAGGCGGCGGTGCGCGCCGCCGACCTTTCCCGTTACCCCGATCCGCGCTACGGGGTGCTGCGTGAGCACCTGGCCGCCTATCACCGCGTTCCTGCGGGAAGCGTGGTGGTGGGAGCGGGGGCGAGCGAGCTGATCCACCGCCTGGTGCGGGTGTTGGGGGGTCCTGTGCTCACGCTCGAGCCCACCTTCGGTGAGTACGCCCGCGCGGCCGCCGTGGCGGGGGTGGAGCACCGTCCGGTTTTTTCCCCGGAAGAGTTTTTGCAATGGCTTGCCCGGGTGCGGCTCGCTTTCCTGGCCCAGCCGAACAACCCTACGGGCGAGCTCGCGGGCGCGGACTTCGTCCGGGAGGCCGCGCGGCTGGCGGCGACGGCCGGGGTCAGACTCGTTTTCGATCTGGCCTACGCGCCGCTCGCCGACGCCAGTGTGCCCGTGCCCGAGGGCGTGCTGCGCCTTTTCGCTCCCAACAAGGCCCACGGCTTCACCGGCGTGCGCGCGGGCTATTTGCTCGTGGAGAACGCCTGCGTAGGGGAGCGGCTGCGCGAGTCTGCCCCGGCCTGGGTGGTGGGGAAGGCCGAAGAGACCTTTCTGGCCGCTCAGAGTGGAACCGCCGCGCAAAGCTGGCTCGCGGGGGCCCTGCCTCAGCTTTTTGCGTGGCGGCGCACCCTGGCCTGGAGTTTGCGGACACTCGGGTACGACGTGCGCGAGGGTCGGGCGAACTTCATCATGGCACGGCTGGGTGAGGGGCTCGCCGCCTGTCTGCGAAGGCGGGGCATCCGTGTGCGCGACCTGGCCGACAAGGGACTGTCCGGTTGGATGCGACTCTCGTCTCAGCCGCTGCCGGCGCTGGCGGGGCTCGCCCGGGCCCTAGAGGAGTGCGGGTGAGCCGGGCGGTATCATCAAAACCAGGCATGGAGCCCCTGCACTTCCTCTTCATCGACGAAACCGGTGTGCTGAGCCGCGACCGGCGCCAGCCCTTCTTTGGCCTGGGGCTCTTGCGTACCGCCGATACCGCCGCGCTCTCGGCTGAGCTGCACGCGCTCCTGCAGCAGGCGCGCGGCCGCATTCACCCTCACTTCGAGTTCAAGTTCGCCCGCATCGGACGGAAGAGCGCCTGGGTCTACCGCGAGCTTGTTGACCTCTTCTTTAGCGTGCCGGGGCTGGGTTTCAAGGCCCAGGTGCTAGACAAACGCCACCCGGGTTTCAACCCCGGCCGCAACTACGGCGGCATCTGGGAGGCGCAGATAGGTTACACCCGCCGCCTGGTCGAAAGCGCGCTGGCTGACGGGGCTTACGGGGTGGTCATCGCCGACCACGTGACCAAGCCGCGCGAGTCGCAGCGCTACTTCGAGCGCGAGGTGCGCCGTCACCCGCGGGTACTCAACGCCCTGATGCTCGACTCCAGGGCCACCCTCTACGTGCAGCTGGCCGACGTTTTGCTGGGTTTGGTGGTTCACGATTGCAAGGTGCGCGCCGGGGCGGCCGCGCCCAACCCGGTTAAGCAGGAGATCGCCCGGCACCTGGCCGCGCGTGCCGGGACGGACGGACTCTGTTTGCCGTTTACCCGGCGCGAGCCTCCCTACTTCGGCGTGCGTTTGGTAGCGCCCCCGCGCAGGGAGGAAAAGTGAAGACGTTGTTTTTGGTTCGTCACGGGGAGAACATCTGGAACCGCGAACATCGCCTGGGCGGCTGGACCGACGTGCCGCTGACGCCGCTAGGGCGCGTGCAGGCCGCTGGGCTGCGGCCGCAGCTGGCCGCGGAACGCTTCGACGCCGTCTGGGCGAGCGACCTGGTGCGGGCCTGGAAGACGGCCGAACTGGCCGGTTTCGCCCCCGAAAAGGCGGCCGACCTGCGCGAAATCAACTTTGGTTTAATCGAGGGCCGGCGCTGGGAGAGCCTGGATCCGGCGATGCAGGAGGCGATGCTGGGCTTCGAGCGCTTCCGCGCCCCAGGTGGCGAGGCGACACTGGAGGTACTGGAGCGCGTGAGTGCCTTCGTGGACACGCTACCGGCGGGACGGCACCTGATCTTCAGTCACGCCGGGGTGATGCGCGCGCTCCTCTGGCTTTCCGGCGACCTGCAGATCATCCCGCATACCACTGTTTTCGTTTACGAGTGGCCGGCCCGGCGTTTGGTGGAGGTATGGCGCGAAGACTAGCTCCGGTGCTGATGGTCCAGGGGGCCACCTCGGGGGCGGGGAAGAGCCTGCTGGTCACCGCGCTGGCGCGCTGGTTTGCCCGCCGGGGCGTGCGGGTGGCCCCCTTCAAGGCCCAGAACATGTCGAACTACGCCCGCGTTGCCGCGGGCGGCGAGATGGGTAGTGCTCAGTACCTGCAGGCGCTGGCCGCTGGAGTAACCCCCCAGGTGCGGATGAACCCGGTGTTGCTCAAGCCCGAGGCCGAGACCAGGAGTCAGGTGGTGGTGCTGGGCCGGTACGACCCTAAACTCTCGCGCACGCCCTGGAGCGAGCGCAAACCGCGGTTGTGGCCGGTGGTACGGGAGAGCCTGCGGGCGTTGCGCGAGGAATACGAGCTGGTGATCGCCGAGGGGGCGGGCAGCTCCGCCGAGGTCAACCTGCGCGCCGGCGACATCGTTAACATGGCCGTCGCCCGCGAGGCGGGGGCGGCGGTGCTGCTGGTGGCCGACATCGACCGCGGCGGCGCCTTCGCCCACCTCTGGGGCACCTGGAGCCTGCTGGCGGTCGGGGAGCGGTCGCTGGTGCGGGGCTTTGTGCTCAATAAGTTTCGCGGCGACGCCGCGCTGCTCGCGCCAGCGCCCGAGCTGCTCGAGCGCTGGACCGGGGTGCCCGCGCTGGGGGTGCTGCCCTACCTGCGCCACCGCCTCCCCGACGAGGACGCGCCGTTCTTGGGCACGGCCGCAGGGGCCGCGGGGCCGCGCGTCGCCATCGTCGCCTACCCCTACGCCTCGAACCTCGACGAGTTCTGGCCGCTTATGGAGCTGGCCCGGGTGGAGCTGGTGCGCGAGCCGGCGGCGCTGGCAGCCGCCGAGCTGGTCGTCCTGCCCGGTTCCAAGCACATCGCCGCCAGCGCCGGGTGGCTGGAGGCTAGCGGGATGGCGCGGGCGCTGCGCGAGTACGCGGCCTCGGGCCGGCCACTGCTGGGCGTCTGCGGCGGGCTGCAGCTACTGGGCCGCGCGGTGCACGACCCCGAGGGGGTGGAGGGCGCGGCAAGGGGGCTGGGGCTGTTGGAGATCGAGACGACGATGGACCCTGGCAAGACAGTGCGCCTTAGCCGCGGCCGCTTCGCCGGGCTGGAGGGCTACTGGGCGGCACTCGACGGCCTGGAGGTCACGGGCTACGAGATCCACCACGGCAACAGCCGCGCCGGCGGCGGGACCCGCGAGGTGATGGCCGGCGGGCGGGCCTTCGCCCGGGGCAACGTGCTGGGCGTCTACCTGCACGGCCTCTTCGAGGATCCGGCGGTGCAGCGGGCGCTGTTTGGCCGCGCGGCGACGGGCCTGGAGCGCGAGTTCGACCGGCTGGCGGACGCGCTGGAGGAGCATCTGGACATGGAGCGCATCGAAAAGATGGCCTTTTCGCACCGGGAGCCTGTGAAGCGCGCGGGGCCGGTCGCGCCCCCGGACCCGCCGCGGCTTCCGCGCCTCGTTCTCTACCTGGGCGGGGCGCGGGCGGGAAAGAGCGCGGCGGCGCTGGCCCGGGCGCGGGTGCTGGGGGGCGAGGCGGTCAGCTTCGTCGCCACCGCCACCCCTGGCGACGAGGAGATGGCGGCGCGGGTGGCGGCCCACCGGGCCGAGCGGCCCGCCGCCTGGGAGACGATCGAAGAACCCCGCGAGGCGGCGGCGGCGCTGGGACGCGCGAAACACGATGTCGTCGTGCTTGACTGCCTGACCCTGCTGGTCAGCAACCTGCTGCTCGCGGGCGGCGAGGCGGCGGTGCGGGAGGGCGTGGAGGAGTTGCTCGCCGCCTGGCGCCGTAGCGGCAAGACGCTCGTCGTCGTTAGCAACGAGGTGGGGATGGGCATCGTCCCCGAAAACGCCCTGGCCCGGCGCTACCGCGACCTGCTGGGCTGGGCCAACCGCACCGTGGCCGCGGCGGCGGACGAGGTGCGGCTGGTGGTGGCGGGGTTGGAAACCGTCTTGAAGCCTGAACGGGAGTAGGCTTGGGGGATGCGGCTACCTGCCGAACTCGAAACCGAACGGCTGCGGCTGCGCCTTCCCGAAGATGCCGACCGTGACTTCGTATTCGACCTGTTTTCAGACCCCGAGGTGGTGCGCTATCTGAGCTTTCGCCCGCTGGCCACATTGGAGCAGGCGCAGACCATGCTCGGGCACTTCCGTAGCGCCTGGCAGCGACATTTGGGAGATCTCGCCGCCGAGAAGAGGGGCTATCTCTACGTTGTCGAAGAACGCTGGGGAGCGGCCGTGGGTACGCTGGGGGTGCGGCGCGAAACCTATGGTTACGAGCTCAGCTACGCCCTGGCGCGCTCCGCCTGGGGCCGCGGTTACATGCCCGAGGCGGTGCGGGCCGTCAGCGACTGGCTGCTCGAGAACGGCGCCTGGCGCGTCTTCGCCACTTGCCACGTGGAGAACACCGGCTCCCAGCGCACGCTCGAAAAGGCGGGGTTCGAGCGCGAAGGCCGCATGCGCCGCTACTTCACCTTTCCCAACCTGGACCCTGAACCGGCCGACGGTTACCTCTACGCCCGGGTGCGCCAGGAATAGGTCGGCACGCCGGAAAAGCTCGGCGCCTTACAGAACTTTTTGCGGTCGTTCTAACCCTTGAGACTCCCCAGCGTCAGCCCGCGGATGAAGTACTTCTGCGCCGCCAGGAAGACGATGATGGGCGGGATCGTCGCCAGCGAGAGGCCGGCCATCAGCACCGTCCACTCGGTGGTGAACTGGGTGTTGAAGACCGCCAGCCCCACGGTGAGCGGGCGCATCTCAATGGAGTTGGTGGCGATCAGCGGCCAGAGGAAGGCGTTCCAGCCGCCCAGGAAGGTGAAGGTGCCCAGCGTGGCCAGCGCCGGGGCCGCGAGCGGCAGCGCGATCTTCCAGTAGATCTGCCAGGGGGTGGCCCCGTCGATGAGCGCCGCCTCCTCGAGCTCGCGCGGCAGCGAGATGAAGTTCTGGCGCATCAGGAAGATGGCGAAGGCGTCGAAGAGGCCCGGCAGGACGAGGGCGTAGTAGGTGTCGATCCAGCCCAGCCGGCTCATGATGATGAAGAGCGGGATAATCAGCACATGGGCTGGAATCATCAACGTGATCAGCGAGAAGAGGAACATCACGTCCTTGCCCTTCCAGGAAAAGCGCGCGAAAGCGTAGCCGGCGAGCGCACCGCTGGTGAGGTTCAGGAAGGTGAGGCCCAGCGCCAGCACCAGCGAGTTGAAGTACCAGCGTGCGAAGGGCACCGCGGTGAGCACCCGCTGGTAGTTCTCCCAGTGCAGCTTCTCGGGCCAGAGCTGGATGGGCAGGTCGAAGAGCGAGCCCGGCTCCTTGAAGCTCGTCGAGATCATCCACAGGAAGGGCACGAGCATGGTCAGGCCGCCCAGCAGCAGCACCGCGAAGATGACGGCGTCGGCGATTCGTCGCTTGCGCTTACTCACATCCAACCTCCGGATGGGTTTTGCCTTCCGCCCATCTCCTGATCTTCATGCTTCCTCCCAGACCCAGCGCTTGCGCAGCTGCCACTGCACCACGGTGAGGGCGAAGAGGAAAGCGAAGAGCAGCCAGGCGATCGCCGAGGCGTAGCCCATGTCGGGGGGGAAGATGCCGAAGGCTTTCTGGTAGAGGTAGAAGAGCAGCACGTTGGTGGCGTCGAGGGGCCCTCCGCCGGTCATCACGTAGATCAGCCCGAAGACCTGGAAGCCGCCGATCAGCGCCAGCAGGGTGTTGAGGAAGACGGTGGGCGAGAGCAGCGGCAGGGTGACGTTCCAGAACTGCTGCCAGGGACCGGCGCCGTCGAGCGCCGCGGCCTCGTAATAGGTTTTGTCGATGTTTTGCAGGCCCGCCAGGAAGATGAGCATGCGAAAGCCGATGCCCGCCCAGACCGCGGCCAGAATAATACCCGGCATGGCCCAGTGTTCGTCGGAGAGCCAGCCCGGGCCCTGGCTTGCCAGCCAGTGAATCGCTGCCGGGGTCTTGAGGTGGAGGAAGGTAAAAAAGGATTCTACTTGCCTTCCTGCCCAGCGTAAGAACATGTTTACCGGACCGACGTAGGGGTTGAGCACCCAGCGCCAGAGCAGACCGATGGCCACGATGCTGGTGACGGTCGGCAGCAGGTAGAGGGTTCGGATTAGCTTAACGCCGGGAAAGTCGCGGTTAAGCCCCAAGGCAACCAGCAATGAAATAAAGATCTCCAAAGGCACTGCTACCAGGACGTAGTAGAGGGTGTTCCAAAAAGCCTTGTGAAGGGTCGGATCCTGCCACATGCGCACGAAATTGCCGAAACCAATCCAGCTATCTTTGACGGCCTGCAAGCTGAGAGGATTGAAAATGTCCCACTTGGTGAACGAGAGCAGCAGCGATATCAGAATTGGCCCGGCGTTAAAGGCCAAAAATCCCACCAGGCTGGGCAGGATGAAAAGCCAGGGAAAGCGGCGGTAGCTGGACACGGTTTGTTTCTTTCTGTGTTGGCCCCACGTGGCCCGCGGGCCACGTGGGGCGGAGGATTCATTTCTTCCGTTCGGCTTGCACTTCGTCGAGGATCTTCTGTACCTGCGGAGCTATCTTGTCTAACGCCGACTTGACGCTTTCCTTGCCTTCCCACACGGGGCCGAGAGCCTTATTGATAAGGTTTTGTGCCTCGCTCCAGCGCTCGAAGGTTTCGGTGGGTATCGCGGTTTTATTCACGGTCAGGAAGTACTGCTGGTGGCGCGGCGGCGGCGGCTGGAAGAACGCCTTGAGGATAGCGTTGGTCGCTTCGGGGTTCTTGGGGTCGAAGCCGATGGCCGGGATGATCAAGCCGCCCTTGGTGAAAGCCAGGCTGCCTTCGGGGCCGGCCAGGAACTTGAGGACTTCCCAGGCGGCGTCCTTATGGCGGCTCTGTCGCGACATGGCCCAGCCGGAACCGTCGATGTCGACAATGCTGCCGGCCTTGCCGTTAGGGAAGGGGACGATGTCCCAGTCGAACTTAGCCTTTTTCTTGAGGCTGGGAACGCGCCAGCGGCCGTCGACGATCATGCCGGTCTTTCCGCCTAAAAAGAGACTGTAGGCGCTGCGGTCGGCGGCTTCCGCGGGGGTGGGGGCGACGTGGTGCTTCCAGCGCAGATCTACGTAGAACTGCAATCCCTCCACCGAAACGGGATTATTGAGCATGAACTTGGAATGGTCGGGGCTGTACCAGCGTCCCCCGTTGGACCAGACCCAGGGCTCCCAGAAAAGGAAGTAGGTGTAAAAGCTAACGCCCCACTGGGTGCGCTTGCCGCCTTCTTCCTTGGTCAGGGCCTTGGCGTACTTCAAGAAGTCGTCCCAGGTCCAGCTGGGGTCGGGGTCGGGCAGGCCGGCCTCTTTGAGCATGTCGCGGTTGTAGTAGACGACCAGGTTCGAGATATCGCGCGGCAGGGCCATCAGCCGACCTTCGTATTTGAAGGCATTGAGAATGCCCTGGTAGAAGATGCCGGTATCATAGCCGTCCTTCTCGATGAAGGGCTCGAGCGGCGCCGCCACGCCCTTGGAGGCGAGCGCCGGGAAGTTGATGTTATTGGTGAAGAACAGGTCCGGGGCCTTGCCGGCGGCGAACATGGCCGTTATCTTCGTCCAGTAGTCCTTGGCGGGTATGTGCATGAACTCGGCCTTGATGTTGGGGTGGCTGGCGTTGAACTTCTTGAGAAGTTCGTTGTACATGGCAATCTCAGATTCGCCCCCCCAGCCGGCCACCACTACTTTGGTGGTCCGCGCCATCCCCAGACCCAGGCTCAGGACGAGTGCCAGCATTCCCACTGCGAGCGTCCATCTTTTCATTCACTTACCTCCCTTTCCGAATCCGGCGGGAAAGGGCCCCACCGGCACGGGTAGTTTGCCGCCGGGGAGGTATACCCCGGCCAGCGCCTCCAACGCGGCGCGCACCTGCGCCGCGCGGTAGCCATAAGTAGCCAGGTACCCCGCGGGGGTGGGGTCCAGGTAGGTATAGTCGTCAGGATTCCCCAGCGCGACCACGTACACGGGTTTACCGGTTCTCGCCAGCGCCTCGTAAAGCCGCACCTGTTCCGCGGGCAGGCGGCCGAGCCAGTGATAGGTGCCGAGCACCACACGCTGAAAACGTTGCGCCCGCTTTGCGGCGGTGGCGATCTCGTCTTCACCGGGCTTTTCGCCAACGATCTGGTAATGCGCTCCCGGCAGGTACCGGGGAGCCAGTTCCGCCAGACTGGGTTCCGCCCCCCAGAGCTTGCTGATGGCAGGACCGATGACCAGGGTGCCTTCGCCCGGAATCGGCAGGTCTCCGCTCAGCCAGGTCACCGCCTTCCGTGAGGCCCTGAGGTTGAGCGCGGCCAGTTCTTTCCAGTCGGGTTCGGGGGCGGGCGGCCGGAGGCGGGTTCGCGCCGTCTGCAGCCGGGCCTCGCTGTCCGCGGCCCGCCGGGGCGTTATGCGGCCGCTTGCGAGCGCCTGCTTAAGTGCCGCAAACACCGCATCCGCGTGGCCTCCGCCGCGGCCAACCAGCACCAGGTCGGCCCCGGCCGTGACCGCCAGCACCGCGGCCTCGCCCGCGCCGTAGCGTGAGGAGATGGCACGCATGCCCATATCGTCGGTGACGATCAGCCCGTCGTAGCCCATCTCTTCCCGCAAGAGCCCGGTGAGGATCTTGCGGGAGAGGGTGGCCGGGTCGCCGGGATCGAGGGCGGGGTAGAGGATGTGCGCGGTCATGATGACGGGCACCCCGGCGCGCACGGCCGCCCGGAAGGGGGCGAGCTCCACCCGCTCTATCTCGGCGAGCGGTTTGTCCACCACCGGCAGCCCGCTGTGCGAGTCGGTGCGGGTGTCGCCGTGGCCGGGGAAGTGCTTGGCCGTCCAGAGCACTCCGGCCTCGTCGAGCCCCCGGGCGAAGGCCAGCCCGTGCTGGATCACCCCTTCGGGATCGGCGCCAAAGCTGCGCAGCCCGATTATCGGGTTTTGGGGGTTGACGTTGACGTCCAGTACGGGGGCCAGGTCTACGTTAGCCCCCAGATAGGCGATTTCCCGACCTATTGCCCGGCCGACCGCGCGGGTCAGTTCGACGTCGCCCGCGGCGGCCAGCGCCATGGCCGCGGGGAAGCGGGGGACCCCCGGGGCGCGGTAGGTAAAGAAGGGGCCGCCTTCCTGGTCTATTAGCACGAGCAGCTCGGGATAGCGGCGGCGCAGTTCGCGCACCGTACCCAGCGGGTCGCGGGCCAGGTTCGAGGGAAAGAGGATCACCCCTGCGGGATTGTAGCGTTCGATCAGCTCCACGGGGGGTTCGCTACCGCGGAAGGATAGGATCATGAATTGCCCGGGATGGGCGGCGTAGGCTAGCGAGAAGAGGGCCAGCAGGGGCAGCAGTCGGCGGTTCATTTCAGAGCCTCCCGGAGGTTTCCGCCGGCGGCCGCAAGGCGGCGGCGCGCGGCTTCGGGGTCGGGTTCGTGGTGCAGCAGCACGGCCAGGCGTATGTCGCCCTCCGCGCGCTCGAGCAGCTCCCGGGCGCGGCGCGCTTCCACCCCGGCGATTTCAGCGACGATACGTTCGGCGCGGCGGGCCAGCTTTTCGTTGGTGGGCTGGACACCGATCATCAGGTTCGAGTGCACGCGTCCGAGCCGGATCATGAGCAATGTCGAGAAGAGGTTGAGCGCCACCTTCTGGGCGGTGCCGGCGGCCAGCCGTGTAGACCCGGCTATCACTTCGGGGCCGGTATCGAGGAATATTCCCGTATCGGCGGCCTCCAGCAGGGGTGCGGCGGGGTTGTTGGCGATCCCGATGGTGAACGCTCCCCGGCTTTTCGCGCTTTTTATCACGGCTACCGTAAAGGGGGTGCGGCCGCTCGCCGCCACGCCCACGAGCACGTCCCGTTCTTGCAAATCGGCATGCGCAACCAACCGTTCGCCTTCGGAGGCTGCGTCCTCGGCGGCCTCTGCCGAGCGCACCAGCGCCGCTTCGCCTCCGGCCAGCAGGTAGCCGGTGCGTTCGTGCGGCCAGCCGAAGGTGGGGGGAAGCTCGACGGCGTCAAGAACGGCCAGCCGGCCCGATGTTCCGGCGCCCGCGAAGAACAGTCTGCCTTCGCCAGAGCTCAGGCGGGCGGCGGCGGAGCGGGCGGCGCTTTGCAGCTGCGGCAGCGCGGCGCGCACCGCCCCCAGGGCGGAGAAGTTGCGTTCCAGCAGGGCGTCCAGGATCTCGGCGTCCGGCCAGGTGTCCAGGTCGCGGAAGCGCGGGCTGCTGCCTTCGGTGTTCATGCCGGTCTCCAGGCGGCCGCAAGGGCGTTGCCGACGGCGCGGCGCAGTTCCGGCAGGGGATTGGGCTGGTGGCGCGTGGGGTGCACGCGATTCGTGAGCAGCACCCAGGCGTAGTTGCGTTCGGGGTCGATCCAGACGCCGGTTCCGGTGAAACCGGTGTGGCCGTAGGCGGCCGGACCGGCAAGGGCGCCACCCGACCAGCCGGGGTGTTTGCGCACCCAGCCGAGCAGGCGTTCGCCGCTGTGGGGCTCGAGCGCGGCGGCGTGCGCGGCGGGGGAGAGCTCGGTTTCGGTAAGCCAGGCGTGGGCGCGGTCGAGCACCCCGTCCAGGGTGCCGAACAAACCGGCGTGTCCGGCGGCACCGCCGAGGGCGAAGGCGTTTTCGTCGTGCACCTCTCCCGTCAGCAGGCGTCCGCGCCAGGGGCAGCGCTCGCTGGCGGCGCAGCGTTCGGGGTCGGGCTTGAATGAGAGCCCTTCAGGGAGGGTGAAACTCCTGAGCTCCCTTGCGTGCATCCGTTCCAGCAGCAGCCCCAGGAGCATGTACCCGATGTCGGAGTAAACGGGCTCCCCGAGCCGCCAGGGCTCCTGCAACAACCGCGCCTTCAGCTGGGCCGGATCCGCGCCCCAGGTGTAGAGCGGCGCCCAGGCGGGCAGGCCGGACCGGTGCGCCAGCAGCTGGCGGATGGTGACGCTAGCCAGCGGATTTTCGTCCCGCAGCCAGCCGGCTTCGGGCAGGTGTTGAATGAGGGGGTCGTCCAGGTCCAGCGACCCGCTTTCGACCAGTTTCAACACTTCAGGTAGCGTGAAGAGGACCTTCGTGAGGCTGGCGAGATCGAACCAGGCGTCTTCTTTGAGAGGGCGCAGCTTAGGCTCGAGTTGGGCCATCCCCAGCTGGAACCCCGCCCTGGTGCCGTCACCCGTAACGATACCCAGCGCCGCCCCGGGGAGCAGGCCCGCAGACATGACTTCCTCCAGCACCGTTGCTGCTGCGGTCAGCATCCGTTCTATGGTGTCCCGGCTTGGTGCAGTACGCATCGTTTGGGCGGAGTATACTTCCTGCGGCGACCATAGGCAAGGTAAATGGTATGCAAGTGGTATACTCAAGCCATGCCTGGACCTAAACCCGTGCACGCAATCTGGGCGCGTTTGCAGCTAGATGAAAAAAATGGATTACCGCTTTACCAGCAGCTGCGCGAGCACGTACTGCGCATGATCCGCTCGGGGCAGCTCGAGCCCGGAGGGGTGCTGCCTCCCGAGCGGGTTCTCTCGGAGATGCTGGGAATTTCCCGTCTGACGGTACGCAGAGCCTTCAACAGCCTGGTGGCCGAAGGGGTGCTGACGCGCCGCCAGGGCTCGGGCACCTTCGTGGCGCGCCGCTTCGAGCAGCCGCTTTCGTTCCTGAGCGGTTTCAGCCAGGATATGCGCGCCCGCGGTATGGAGCCGGGGTCGCGCCAGGTGCGCCGGGCGCTGGGTCAGGCCACCCCCGAGGAGGCCCTGGCGCTGTCGCTTTCGCCAGGAGCTTCGGTGGCGCGGATAACCCGCGTTCGCACCGCCGACGGCCTGCCCATGGCCATCGAGTCGGCGGTGCTGCCCGCCGAGTACGTCCCCGATCCCGACGACGTGGGCGACTCCCTTTACGCGTACTTAAAGGCGCGGGGGCTGCGGCCGGTGCGGGCGTTGCAGCGCCTGCGCGCAATCGCCGCCCCTGAAGAGGAGGCCCGTTTGCTGGGGCTGGCCGCGGGTGATCCGGTACTCTACATCCAGCGCGTCAGTTTCCTGCCCGGAGGAAGACCGCTCGAATTCACCCGCAGCCACTACCGCGGCGACCGTTACGACTTCGTAGCCGAATTAAGGTCCGAGCCATGAACGTTCTCGGCCTCATGAGCGGCACCAGCGCCGACGGTGTGGACCTGGTGCTGGTACGGCTCGAGGGGCGGCCGCCGGAATTGCGCTGGGAGCTGCTTGAGCGCCGGAGTGTTACCTACCCCGAGGGGCTCTTTGCGCAGGTGCGCCAGGCCCAGCAGAACCGGGTGCTGGGACCGCGCGACCTGGCGCTTCTCCACCATGACCTGGGGCGCTTCTACGCCGAGGCGGCCGCCCCCTTTCGCGGCCGCGCCGAGCTGGCGGCGCTCGCGGGGCAGACCGTCTGGCACGAGCCGCCCGGCCTGACCTGGCAGCTGGGCGAGCCCAGCTGGCTGGCCGAGGCGTTGGGTGCTCCGGTGGTGCATGACTTCCGCCCTGCCGACCTGGCCGCCGGTGGCGAGGGCGCCCCCCTGGTTCCCTATCCCGACCTGCTCCTCTACGGCGAGGAGGGTGTGCGCCGCAGCATCCACAACCTGGGGGGCATTTCCAACATCACCTATCTCCCCGGGCGCGAAGCGGAGTCCGTGCTCGCTTTCGACACCGGCCCCGGCAACTGCCTGATCGACGAAGCGGCGGCGCGCATGGGTGAACGCTACGACGCCGGCGGCCAGATCGCCGCCGAGGGGCGGGTGGACGAGGAGCTGGTGGAGGTCTGGTTCAACCACGCCTACCTGCGCCGTCCCCCGCCCAAGTCGACCGGGCGCGAGGTGTGGCGGCTCGAGCGCCTGGCCTTCGCAGGCCGCCTCGAAGGCGCCGACCTGGTGGCCACGGTCACCGCCTTCACCGTGCGCACCATCGTGGCCGCCTACCGAGACTTCGTGCTGCCTCTGGGCCTAGACGAGGTCTGGGTCTCCGGCGGCGGCGTCAGGAACCGCACCCTCATGGCGGGTCTGCGCGCGGGTCTGCCGGTGCCCGTACGCGCCTTCGACGAGGTCGGCCGCGACCCCCTGGCGCGCGAGGCGCTGGCCTTCGCCGTTCTCGGTTATCTGCGCCACCTGGAGCTGCCCAACGTGCTGCCCCACACCACCGGCGCGCGCCTCGCCGCGGTGGCGGGGCGGGTGACGCGGCCGGCGGTTGATGGTACGTAATACGTGGTGCGTAGTACGTAGTGCGTGGTGCGTAGTACGTGGTATTGAACCCACGGCAGACGCGGGATACAAACAGCAATACGTCAAAAGCAGCGCCTTTCCCGCCGGGCCGGGGCCTCATCCGGCGTTAGCCCCCTGAGAAGCAGGAGCCCGTGCTGCAAAAAGCCAAAACTGCGATGCCATTAATAGGCCCACCACCTACCACGCGCCACGAACCAGGTACGGTGAACCAGTTACCATGTCCCCATGGCTACCGTCGTTCCCGTTGACCACGAACTTCTCGAACGTGCCCGTGCCCGCCAGGACCACCTCACCAAGCCCCCCGGCTCCCTGGGGCGGCTCGAGGACGTGGGCGTCCGCATCGCGGCCATCCAGCGCAGCGAGCGCCCCCGGCTGGGGCCGGGGGCGGTGGTGGTGGCCGCCGCCGACCACGGCGTGACCGCCGAGGGCGTTTCCGCCTACCCTGCGGAGGTCACGCCGCAGATGGTGCAAAACTTCCTGGCCGGGGGCGCGGCCATCAACCAGATCGCCCGCGCCGCCGGGGCTGGGGTCTACGTCCTCGACGTGGGGGTGAACGGTCCCGAGTTCCCGGCCCACGAGCGCCTGATCCCGGCGCGGGTGCGCGCGGGCACGGGCAATATCGCCCGCGAACCGGCCATGAGCCCGGCCGAGGCGATGGCTGCGTTGCAGGCAGGGGAGAACGCCGCACGCCGCGCCATTAGCGAGGGGGCGGCGATACTGGCCGCCGGCGACATGGGCATTGGCAACACCACGGCGGCGGCGGCGCTGACAGCGGCTTATCTGGGACTGCCGGCCGGAGAGGTCACTGGACGCGGAACGGGAGTGGACGACGAGGCTTACGGGCGCAAGGTGGCGGTGGTCGCCCGGGCGCTGGAACGGGCCGCCGGAGAGGTCGGTAACCTGCAGGAAGCCGATCCTCTCGAGGTGGCGGCACAGCTGGGGGGTCTCGAGATCGTCGCGGCCGCGGGCGTCTTCCTGGCCGCCGCGGCGGCGGGACTGCCCGCCGTTACCGACGGCTTCCCCGTTACCGCCGGGGCGCTGCTCGCCGTGCGGCTCGAGCCCAACCTGAAGGACTACCTCTTCGCCGGCCACCGCTCGGTGGAGCCGGGGCACGCCCGGCAGCTGGAGGCCCTGGGGCTCGAGCCCCTGCTCGATCTGGGCCTGCGCCTGGGCGAGGGCACCGGCGCGGTCCTTTCCTTCCCCATCCTTCGCGCTGCCGCCGAGGTGCTCGCGGGCATGGCCACCTTCGACGAGGCCGGCGTGAGCGGGGGTTAGGGGACGAGGACTTCGAGTTCCGGGAAGTACTGCTTGAAGAAACGGCCGTCCAGCGTGGCCAAAGCCGAAGCGTAGCCGCTACCCGGCGCGAGCAAGGCGTGGGCGCCTATAAGAAAATCGGTAAGGATGCGACGCGGCCCGTCGCTGCCGGACCGTTTGCGGTTGATCCGGTAGCTGGCGAACCGTTCTGCGGCAAGCTCCCATAACGCCGGGGTGTCCACCGCCGCGAAACTGGGGCGGATCCGCCACTCCTCCAAAAACGCCAGCACCGCTTCGCTGCCCATCCCGACCGAGACCTCGGCGTACACAGGCGGGCTCAACAGGAGCGGGCTGTACGAGACGCTTTTCATGAGCGCGACGCTCCGCGCATGGTGCAGGTCTTTCGGGTCGACGGTGGTGATGAGAATGTTGGTGTCGAGAAAGACGACCTTAACCATCCGTGTCCCGCCCACGAGTCCGGCGTACGTACTGAAGCGCGTCGTGTTCGGTAGCCTGTTCCAGCGCGGCGAGACTTTCGCCGTGTTCTTCCCGCAAGCGCTCGAGCACCTGCTCCAGGGGAGGCCGGGGGATACGCAGGCGAATCTCGCCGTCCACGAGCTCGACCTCCAGCTCGTCTCCGGGGCGAATGCCCAGGACCTTCCGCACCTCGGCGGGGAGCGTGATCTGGTAACGGCTGCTAACCGTGGTCTTCGGCATGTCTTCATTATCATACATTCACTGCAAAGCAAAATTTGCAAGAGTTTTACGCATGCACTTGCGACGGGAAGGGTTATGATACCCGCGATGTCTCGCCTCCGCCCCTTCTGGCTGGCCCTCGGGTTCCTGACCACCCTTCCGGTACCCGATCCGGGGGAGGTGCGTCCCGGCGAGATGAAAGCGGCATCGGCCTATTATCCGCTGGTTGGCTGGATTCTTGGAGCCCTGCTGGCGGCAGCTTACTGGTTGCTCCAGGACCTGCCCGGAGGGCTGGCCGGCGCTATGCTGCTGGCCCTTTGGCTGGCGCTGACTGGCATGCTGCACCTCGACGGTCTGCTCGACAGCGCCGACGCGCTCCTGGCGCCGCGGGCTCCCGCAGAGCGCCTGCGGATTCTGTCGGACGTGCACCACGGCAGCTTTGCTTTTGGGGCCGGCTTCGTCTTCCTGCTCCTCAAGTGGCAGACACTGGCATCGCTTCCGGGGCCTCTGCCGCTCTTGCTCGCGCCGGTGGCGGCGCGCTTCTGGCTGCTGCCAATCCTCAATCTCTTTCCTGCCGCCCGCCCCGAAGGCATGGGCGCCACCGCCCGGCAGGGCCGCGTGGGGCCGGGGCTGGTCTTCGCCGCTCCCCTCGCGGTGCTGGCGCCGCTGCCAGCGCTGGGTGCGGGCATCCTGGTGTTTCTGCTCGCTTTATGGGCGGCGCGGCGTCTGGGTGGCGGGCTTTCGGGGGACGTTTACGGGGCCCTGGTAGAAACTGGCGAGCTGGTCTTTCTGTTTATCTGCCTGATCCGCGGCCAGCCTTGAACGGCGAATAGTGCTTCAGTTCCTACAACTTATCGTTCAGCACGAGGTATACTGGGTCTTGCAAGAAAAGGAGGTATCACTATGAAGCGATTAGCAATAGCAGTCGGGCTCTCGGCGCTCATTGGGTTCGCCTTCGCGGCCGAAAAAGTGCACGTTACTTTCTGGCACGCCTTCGGCGGCGGGCGCACGGCTTTCATCCAGCGTGCGGTTGAAGATTTCAATTACACACATCCGGGCATAGAGGTAAAGGTCGAGTACAAAGGCAGCTACCGCGACACCCTGAACGCTGCCATCCTTGCGGCCAAGCAGGGTAACGCGCCCCACATCGTGCAGATATTCGAGGTCGGCAGCCAGCTGGCCATCGATTCGGGCATCTTCGTCCCCATCCAGGACTACGTGCCGGCGGGGCTTGAGTTCCAGCTGGACGACTACATCAAGCCCGTGGCCAATTACTACCGCATCGGCGGCAAGTTCAACTCGATTCCCTGGAACTCCTCGAACCCGATCCTTTACTACAACAAGGACATCTTCAAGAAGGCCGGCCTCGACCCCAACAACCCGCCCAAGACCTACGGTGAGGTAGTCAAGGCCTGTGAAAAGATCATCGCTAGCAAGGCGGCGCCCAAGTGCATCACCTGGCCGTTGCACTCCTGGTTCGTGGAGCAGTGGGTCGCCGAGCAGGGCGCGCTGCTCGCTAACAACGAGAACGGTCGCGCCGCCCGCGCCACCGACGTCTACATCAACTCTGAGGCCATGAAGCGGATCATGAAGTGGTGGAAGGGCCTCTACGACAAGGGCTTCTACGCCTATACCGGCAAGCCCGAGGACTGGGACGGCGCCAACCAGCTCTTCGTGAGCCAGCAGGCGGCCATGGAGATCACCTCGACCTCTGACGTCACCTTCATGCAGAACGCTTCCTTTGAGAACGGTTTCGAGCTGGGTACCGGCTTCCTTCCCGTTCCCGACGGCGTTGAGCGCAACGGTACGGTGGTCGGCGGCGCCTCGCTGTGGCTGACCAAGGGCCATCCGCAGAAGGAGCAGGAAGCGGCCCTCACCTTCCTGCTGTGGTTCACCAACACCGAGAACATGGTGCGCTGGCATAAGGGCACGGGTTACTTCCCGGTACTGAATACCTCGGTGAAGGTGCTCGAGTGGCAGAACTGGTTCGAGCGTAACCCCGCTTACCGCGCCGCTTTCGACCAGCTGCTGCAGTCGAAGGCTAACCGCGCCACCCAGGGTGCGCTCATCGGTCCCTTCCCCGAGATCCGCACTATCATCGAGAACATGGTGCAGCAGATCTTCCAGGGGAAGGACATCGCCAAGGCGCTGGCCGAGGCTGACGCCAAGGCCGACAAGGCCCTCAAGAACTACAACGCTTCGGTCAAGAAGTAAGCCCGCGCGAACCCCGGCGCCGAGCGGCGCCGGGGTTCGCCCCATTTTTCGAAACACAACAAGGGACCTTTCAACATGGACACGCACGCCGCCTACAAAAGCCGCTGGTTGCCCTGGGTATTATTGCTCCCGTCGTTCGTCGTCCTGCTGCTGTTTCTCTACTACCCCACCTTCGAAACCTTTTGGCTGTCGCTGTTTCGGGTGGCGTTTTTGGGGCTGAGCAAGACCTTCGTGGGCCTGGAGAACTATAAAGAACTCTTTACCAACCCCGACTACCTGCAAATATTCAAAAATACCGTCATATTTGCTTTTTTTGTGGTGATTTTCTCCATGGCCACGGGGCTGGCGCTCAGCGTGCTGGCTAACCAGAAAGTTTCTGGATGGCGCATTTACCGTTTGCTGCTGATCTGGCCCTATGCGCTAAGCCCCGCGGTCGCCGGTGTGATTTTCCTCTTCATGTTCAACCCGCAGTCGGGAATCGTGAACTACCTGCTTACCATCAGCCTGGGTATTGCTCCCGACTGGCTCACCAACCCCAAGCTGGCCATGGCGCTCCTGGTCTTCGTTGCCGTATGGAAGAACGTGGGTTACAACGTCGTCTTCTACATCGCCGGGTTGCAAAACCTTCCCGGGGAGGTTCTGGAAGCCGCGCTTATAGACGGGGCCACCCCCTGGCAGCGTTTCTGGCGGGTGACCTTCCCGCTGCTCAGTCCCATGACTTTCTTCCTGCTCATCATCAACACCATCTACGCCTTCTTCGAGGCTTTTCCCTTCGTGGACCTGCTCACCAAGGGCGGGCCCAGCAACGCCACCAACATCCTGATTTTCAATATCTACCGCGACGGCTTCGAATACTACAAGACGGGCATGGCGGCGGCGCAGTCGGTGATACTCTTCATCGCCGTCGTCTTCCTCACCATCATGCAGTTCCGCTTCGGCGAGGGTCGGGTTCACTACGGAGGCTGATGTGCAGCGTAAACGTTTGCAAAACATCACGGTCCACGTGCTTCTCATCATTTCAGTTCTCGTCGTTGCCGCACCAATCCTGCTGGCATTCATCTTTTCCACGCAAACACCGGCACAGATATTCAGCTATCCGCCCCGGTTCACGCTGGGCACTGCGATGCTAGAAAACTACTCGATAGCCTGGAACCAGTTCCATCTGGGAATGTACATGAAGAACTCGTTCTATATCGCCATCGCCGTAACCGTCGGCAAGACCGTTATCTCGTTCATGGCGGCACTGGCACTCGTTTATTTTCGCTTCCCCCTCAAAGGGGCGGTATTCACTTTCATCCTGCTAACTTTGATGATGCCCACCGAGATCATGATCGTAGCCCTCTTCGAGCTGGTCACCAAGCTGGGTTGGTCCAACTCCTACGCGGCCCTGATCGTGCCCTTCCTGGCTTCGGCCACCGGCACCTTCCTCTTCCGGCAGCAGTTTTTGCAGATTCCCACCAGCCTGGTGGACGCCGCCAAGATAGATGGAGCCGGGCCGCTGCGTTTCGCCTGGGCTATCCTGCTGCCCATGTCGCTCAACGTGGTGGCGGCGATGGCCGTAATTCAGTTCGTATATATGTGGAACCAGTATTTATGGCCTTTAATCATAATCCATGAAAGTAGCCGCCAGGTGGTTCAGGTGGGTCTGCGCATGATGACCAGCGGCCAGGACGCCACCAACTGGGGCATAGTCATGGCGGGGGCGATCATCGCCTTGCTGCCGGCGCTGGTGGTTTTCATGTTGTTGCAGGAACAGTTCAGCCGCGGCTTCGCGCTCAGTCAGGAGAAGTAAATGCCGATCCTTCCTTTTTCAGATCACAAGAGGCCGGTGCTGCTCGGGCACCGGGGGGTATCGAGCAAGGGGGGCGACAACACCCGCGCCGCTTTCTTGGCAGCGCTGGCGGCCGGGCTCGACGGTATAGAAACCGATGTGCAGCGCACCAGGGACGGCGTGCTGGTAATCCATCACGACTTCGTAGCCGGCCCGCGGCTCGTATTCGAACTCACCTACGACGAGCTTCGCGGGCTGGTTCCGGGAATTATGACGCTGGCGGAGCTGTTCGAGCTGTTCGAGCAGCATCCCAATTTCTTGATCAACCTGGAGTTGAAAAGTATTCCCGGCCTGGATGACGGCCGCGCCTACGAACTGGCCGCGGCGGTCGGGGACTGGGAAGGGAAGCGGCGGGTATGGATATCGTCTTACGACCCGGTTGCCCTCCTGAAGATCCGCCAGCATCGTCCCGAGATCCCCCTGGGTTACCTCTTTCGGGTGTACGACACCGGGCGCATGGCCGAGATGCTGGGGATAGAGGCGGTGCATCCGCAGGTGCAGCTGGTTACCGCTCCCCGCGTTGCCCGCTGGCACAGGAAGGGTCTGGCAGTGGCGACCTGGACCGTAAATGATGCCGCCACTGCGCGCGAGCTTGCCGGCCTAGGCGTGGACGTGATAATGGGCGACGACGCAGAGGTTCTCAAACAGGCACGATGAACGGTTTTCTCACGGCATACAATAAGTAGCTCGTTTCTGGTTCGTCATAATTCCAGGAAGCAACATGTATGGAGCTGGACCCGGCGTTTTCCGCCGTTACAGTAATGACCGCTGGGACTGGCCCTGATCTACATGCTGTTGCGCCACGCCGCGGCTGCGGTGCTGCGGCGGGTGCCGGAACAGGGAACCGGGCAAGCCGCCCCGTTCCTCGCGCGGATCTTGCGGCGGGCCCGGGTGCACGACGCTGCGATCAGGCCGAAGGTCGCACCAGGTGATCGAGCCAGTTGGCGAACTCGAGCTGGCGAATCCGGTCGTCCAGCAGGGTCTCGTCCACCCCCAGCTTGCGGCGCAGCTTTTCATCGCCGGGATTCTCGAAGAGAGCCTTCATCTCCCCGGCGTAGCGCAGCACGTCCTCTTCCTTCTCGAAAAAGCCCTCTTTAACCAGCGCCCTGGCGCGGGCGGCGATCAGGCGGGCGTTTTCCCAGAGGTCGAACTCGGGGTGGTACTGGGTGGCCCAGTAAGTGCCGTTTTCGTGCTCCACCGCCAGCGCCTGCACGCGGGTGTGCTCGCCGGTGGCCAGCAGACGGGCGGTGGGGGGCAGCTCGGTGATGTTGTCGAGGTGCATCTCGATTCCCTGGAAGACAGGCGGCTTGCCCGCTGTCAAGGGGTGCTCGCGACCCGCGGCGGTGAGCTCGATGCGCGGCGCGAAGCCCCACTCGCGCCCTTTGGGGTTGGCTTCTACCTTGCCGCCGGCGGCCACCGCCGCCATCTGCGCTCCCCAGCAGCTGCCGAACTGGGGCACGCCGGCCTGGAAGGCCTGGCGGGAAAACTCGATCTGGCGGGCTACCTTCTCCTCGTGGGTGTGGTAGATGGTTTGGTCGGAGCCGGTCCAGATGACGCCGTGGTAGCCGCGCAGCTCGCCCATGGTGGGCAGCGGGTTTTCCACGTCGGCAATGAAGAAAACCCGCGACTCCGAGCCGGGGGCGTAGCGGTCGAGCAGTCGCCGGTAGAGGTCGTGGGGGTGGGCGACGTCCGCGCGGTCGAAGTTTTCCCGGCTTCCGCGCGGGTAACCGTTGACGATCAGGAAGTTCAGGGTCATGGCGTTTCCTTTCCGGCCGCGGCGCGGGCCAGCGGTATCAGGTCCTGCGGGAAGTCGGTGAAGAGGCCGCTCACGCCGGCATCGACGTAGGTGCGGGCTTCTTCGACGTCGTTGACGGTGAAGAGATTTATCTTTTTGCCTTCCGCCACCAGCTGGCGCACCTTTCCAGGCGGGGTGAGGGTGGCGCGGGCGTTGATGGTTTGGTAGTCCGCTACCGCCTCCCAGTCGATGGGCCGGTCGCGGTGGTAGCCGACCAGCGCCTGGACCTCGACCTCGGGCCTGAGCGATCTGGCCTCTTCCAGCCAGTGGTGCTCGAACGAGGAGAGCCGCACCTGCTCGGGGGCGATGCCCACCCGGTCCATCACCTCGAAGAAGCGAGGGACGACGGGAAAGTCCGCAAGCGGTGGCGGCAGCTGCTTCAGCTCGATATTCACGGTCCAGGCGTGGTCGCGGGTAAAGGCGAGCGCTTCTTCCACCGTCGGCACCTTGAGCCCCTCGTACCTGGCCTGGTCTTCCGGGCTCACCCTGCCGGCGGCGATCTGGCCGAAGGGGTCTTCGCGGTTGAACCAGCCGCCGGCGTCGAGCTGCTGGATTTCGTCATAGCTGAACTGGGTGAAGGTCCAGGGCGCGCGGTCCGGGTAGATCTCGGCGGCGTTGGTGGTGCGCTTCAGGCTGTCGTCGTGAAACAAAATCAAGACGCCGTCGGCGGTCACGCCCACGTCGGTTTCCCAGAGGTCGGCCCCGGCCTCGAGTCCTTTTTGGGCGGCGGCCAGGGTGTTTTCGGGCGCGAGGCTGCGCGCGCCGCGATGCGCGATGACGAGGGTGCGGTTCACGAAAACACGATACCGCAGGTTAATCATCCGGGACGCGCAACGGCGCGGGCATTTGGCCGCGGGCCCGCGCCTCGCCGCGCAGCCAGGCGAGCACCGCCTCGAGAGCCTCAGGGCGGAAGCCATAGCTGAGGAGCGCCGGGCCGGGCACACGCGCGGCGGCGAAGGGGTTCCACAGGGCCACGTGCAGGTCGGGCCGCCAGCGCCAGCCGGCCGGTGGATAGAGGCGGCGGCTATTGGAAATGAGCAGGTTGAAACAGCCCTCCGTTGCGATCTCCAACCCCGGAACCTCGGCGACGCTGCCCACGAAGACGGGCTTGACCTGCCAGTAGCCTCCCAGCAACCTGACCAGCTCGGCCCCGCCAGCCCCGGCTTCGGAAACGCCGTCGCCCGGCGGCCGTTCCTGCGCCACCACCCGCAGGCAGGCGTCTTTTGGCGGCGGGGCGGGATCGCCCAGCGCGGTCAGACCGCGGGTCCAGGCCTCTATTAAGAGCCGGCGGTCGGCGGCCAGTTGTTCTTCGTCATAACTTCCCCGTCTGGCCGGGAAGGCGCGGGCCAGAGCGCTTATTCGCTCAGCGCTGGCCTTCATTTGTTTTCGGTCGAGCTCGCCGCTGTCGAGCGCCGTCTGAATCCGCGCCAGTGTTTTTTCTTGCAGCTCCAGGTTTCCCAATGGCATCACCAGGTCGGCCCCGGCGGCCAGCGACCTAACCGCCGCCTCGGGTGCGCTCCAGCGGTCGGCGATCGCCCGCATGTTGAGCGCGTCGGTGACGACGACCCCGTCATAGCCCATTTCTTCACGCAGCAAACCGGTGAGGATCCGCCGCGAGAGCGTCGCCGGCAGCTCGCCGTCGAGCTCCGGGTAGACGATGTGCGCGGTCATCAGCAACGGCAACCGCCCCCGCGCCCGGGCAAAGGGCACCAGTTCCAGAGTGCGCAGTTCTTCCAGGGTTTTGCCTACCACCGGCAGGCCCAGGTGCGAATCGACCGTGGTGTCGCCGTGGCCGGGGAAGTGCTTGCCGGTAGTGGCCACCCCCTGACCGGCGTGCCCCTCGTGCCAGGCGAGCGCCAGCTCGCTGGCGCGCTCGGGGTCTGAGCCGAAGGAGCGTTCGGCGATGACGGGATTCGCCGGGTTGGTGTTGAGATCGAGCACCGGGGCATAGTTGAGGTTGAAGCCGTAGGCGGCCAGGCCGCGGGCGGTGGCCGCGCCCACGGCGCGGGCCAGTTCGGGGTCGCCGGCCGCGCCCAGGCTCATTCCTGGCGGGGGCGCGGGCACGAAGGGCAGGCGCAGTACCCCTCCCCCTTCCTGGTCGATGCTTATGAGGGCTTCTTCGCCCAAGGTATCCCGCAGTTGCTGCAGCAGCCGCCGCAGCTGTTCGGGGTTCGCGATGTTCTGGCGGAAGAGGATTACCCCGCCCACCCGGTAGCGCCGCCAGAGCGCGGCCAGGTCTTCGGGCAGCTTGGTTCCGGGAAGACTGGTGATTACGAAACGGCCGGGGTACATGCACCAACTTTACCGCGGCCGGGGAATAAGAAAACCCCGGAGCATAGCTCCGGGCGGAGTTTCCGGGAATGGCTCAGGCCTCTACGGGGTGGGTGGTCTCGAAGATCAGGCCGCGCTCGCCCACCTTGACGACCACGGTGTCGCCTTCGCGCACGTTGCCCGCCAGGATCTCCTTGGCCAGCGGGGTCTCCAGCTCCTTCTGGATGACCCGCTTGAGCGGCCGGGCGCCAAAGACCGGGTCGTAGCCGCGCTCGCCGAGCCAGCGTTTGGCCTCGTCGGTCAGCTCGAGCGTGATCTTCCGCTCCGCCAGGCGCTTCTTGAGGCCGGCCACCTGGATGTCGACGATCTCGATGATCTGCTCCTTGGTTAGCGGCTTGAAGACGATGATGTCGTCCAGGCGGTTGAGGAACTCGGGGCGCAGGTGCTCCTGCAGCAGGGCGAAGACCCGCTCCTGGATGCGCTCGTAGGGCAGGTTGTCCTTGATGCCCTCGAGGATGATGTGGCTGCCCATGTTCGAGGTCATGATGATGACGGTGTTGCGGAAGTCCACCACCCTGCCGTGGCTGTCGGTCAGACGGCCGTCGTCGAGGATCTGCAAAAGGATGTTGAAGACGTCGGGGTGGGCCTTCTCGATCTCGTCGAAGAGGATGACGCTGTAGGGCTTGCGCCGTACCGCCTCGGTGAGCTGGCCGCCTTCTTCGTAGCCGACATAGCCCGGAGGCGCGCCGATCAGGCGGGCGACCGAGTGCTTCTCCATGTACTCGGTCATGTCGATCCGGATCATCGCCTCCTCGGTGTCGAAGAGGGTCTCGGCTAGGGTCTTGGCCAGCTCGGTCTTACCGACGCCGGTGGGGCCGAGGAACATGAACGAGCCGATTGGCCGGTTCGGATCCTTCAGGCCGGCGCGGGCGCGGCGGATGGCGTCGGCCACCGACTGGATGGCTTCGTCCTGGCCGACCACGCGCTTGTGCAGCTCGTCTTCGAGGCGCAAGAGCTTCTCGCGCTCGCCCTCGAGCAGCTTGGCGACCGGGATACCGGTCCAGCGGCTGACGACCTCGGCGATGTCCTCTTCGGTCACCTCCAGGCGGACGTACTTGGCATCTTTCAGCTTTTCAGAAAGCTGCTGTACCTCTTCCTCCAGCTTGGGCAGCACGCCGTACTGCAGCTCGGCGGCCTTGTTGAGGTCGTAATTGCGCTGGGCCAGCTCGATCTGGGTGCGGACCTCGTCGAGCTCCTTCTGCTTCTCGCGCAGCTGGTTCAAGATCTCGACCTCTGCCTGCCACTCGGCCTTCATGGCCTCGATCTTCTCGGTCAGCTCGGCGATCTCCTTTTCGATGTCCTCGAGGCGGGCCTTGGAGTCGGGGTCGGTCTCCTTCTTGAGGGCCTCGCGCTCGATTTCCAGCTGCAGCTTCTTGCGCTCGAGCTGGTCGATCTCCTCCGGCTGGCTCTCCAGCTGCATCCGCAGCCGCGCCGCCGCCTCGTCGATCAGGTCGATCGCCTTGTCGGGCAGACGGCGGTCGGAGATGTAGCGGTGGCTGAGGGTAGCCGCCGCCACGATCGCCGGGTCGGAGATGCGCACGCCGTGGTGAACCTCATACTTCTCCTTGATGCCGCGGAGGATGCTAATGGTGTCTTCCACCGTCGGCTCGTCCACCAGCACCGGCTGGAAGCGGCGCTCGAGGGCGGCGTCCTTCTCGATCTCGCGGTACTCGTCTAGCGTCGTCGCCCCGATCAGGCGCAGCTCGCCGCGGGCCAGCGCCGGCTTGAGCATGTTGCCGGCGTCGACCGCGCCCTCGGCCTTACCGGCGCCGACAATGGTGTGCAGCTCGTCGATGAAGAGGATGATCCGGCCTTCGCTGGCGGTGGCCTCGGCGATGACCGCCTTGAGCCGCTCCTCGAACTCGCCGCGGTACTTGGCGCCGGCGAGCAGCGAACCCATCTGCAGGGCGATGAGCTTCTTGTCGCGCAGACCTTCGGGCACGTCGCCCTTTACGATTCGCTGGGCCAGGCCCTCGACGATCGCCGTCTTGCCCACGCCGGGCTCGCCGATGAGCACCGGGTTGTTCTTGGTGCGCCGCAGCAAGATCTGGATCGTGCGGCGGATCTCCTCGTCGCGGCCGATGACCGGGTCGAGCTTGCCCTGCTCGGCCAGCTCGGTCAGGTCCATGCCGTACTGGGCGAGCGCCTCGAAGGTGCCTTCTCCATGTTCGCTTTCCACGGTTCTTCCTCCCCTTACCTCGTCGATGATCTTCTTCAGTTCGTCCGCCCCCGGCAGGCCGGGGAAGCCCTCCTCGGCAATCGCCAGCAGCAGGATGTCGATGGCGACGAACTTGTCGCCCTGGACCTCGGCCAGCTGCTCGGCCCGTTTGATGACGCGGTCGAGCCGCTGCGATAGGTACTGACCGCCTTCGGCGCCCTGTACCTTGGGCAGGCCCGCCAGCTCTTTGTTGGCGGCTTCTACTACTTCTTTGGGGTCGCGGCCGGCGCGCTCGAGCAGGCGCGCGGGCAGGCCGCTGGGGTCGCGGAAGAGCACCGCGACCATGTGGGGCAGGTCTATCTGCTGATGCCCCAATTCACGCGCCAGCACCTGTGCCTGGGCCAGGGCTTCGCGGGATTGTGCGGTCCATTTTTCCAGGTCCATGATTACCTCCTCTTGGTCCTGTACAAGCATAACATCTGATATTGATAATATCAAGTATGCTACATCACCGTTTGCCAAAGATAGGGCGGCCCGGGTTTCCCGCGGCCTGTGGCCGGGTTGCGGGTAAGTTGGGAAGGTGGAGCACGAAACGCGTACGCTTGAGATGGTATTCCCCGAAGACACCAACCCCCTGGGAAATGCTTTTGGCGGTTACGTTCTGGGATTGATGGATAAGGTAGGCTCGTACGCCGCGGCCCGCCGGGCGAAGAAGCCGGTGGTCACCGTGGCTGTGGGGCGCGTCGAGTTCGAGGTGCCCATTCGCGCCGGTGATTTGCTGGAGATAGTGGCGCGGGTCGAGCGCGTAGGGCGCACCTCCCTCACGGTACAGGTCGAGGTGTTTAAGGAGCGCTTTGGCGGCGGTCCGGACACCCGCCAGCTCGCCACCCGCGGCGAGCTGGTCTTCGTCGCCATCGACGAATCCGGAAAGCCTGCGCCGGTTGACGGCTGATGCGGCCGCCCGCCCTGGAGACCGGCGCCGCGGGACAACAAAAAACAAAGGCGCCCGCAGGCGCCTTTGGTCGGTTGCGGGTGCAGGCTAGTAGCCCGCGGACTCCACCACGGTCACGTTAGCGGCCGAGGGGCCCTTGGGGCCGTCTTCGACTTCGAATTCCACAATGTCACCTTCATTGAGGGTGCGGAAACCCGAGGAGTTTATGGCGCTGAAGTGCACGAAAACGTCACTGCCACCTTCGCGCTCAATGAAACCGTAGCCTTTTTCCGCGTTGAACCACTTTACTTTACCTTTTTCCATTTACTGCTCCTTTACTCCTGCCCTTCGGGGCAACGCACGGGGGCTTGGCGATGAGACTTACCGTATTGGCCACCACAGCTTTCCCGCAGCGCGCTTCATTGTAGCACAGATGTCCGCCACCGCCGCCGGGCGGGGTTCCGGTGTATCTGCGCGGCGCAGGGTGCCGCGGCGGAGCGGCTTTTTCAACCCTTCACCACCAGGTTGACCAGCTTGCCGGGCACGTATATTTCCTTTACGATCTCCTTGCCCTCGAGATGGCGGCGAACGTTTTCCTGCTCCCTGGCCAGCGCCAGCGCCGTTTTCTCGTCCGTATCCGCGGGCACCTGCATACGCGCCCGCACCTTGCCGTTCACCTGGACGACCAGCGTGATGGTGTCGGCCACCAGCGCCCCCTCGTCGTAGGTCGGCCAGCGGGCGTCGAACACCGAGTTTTCGTTGAAGCGGTGCCACAGTTCCTCGGCAATATGCGGGGCAAAGGGGGCCAGCAACTGCAAATAGACAAGCATTGCGTTTTTGTATAGCGCGTTTACCCCGCCAGTTTTGCGGTAGTCGTAAAGGGCGTTCAGCATTTCCATGAGCGCGGCGATGGCGGTGTTGAAGCGCAGCCCCTCCAGGTCCTCGGTAACCTTTTTGATCGTTTGGTTTAGTTTGCGGTAAAGAGACTTGCCGGCTTCGTCCAAGCGTTCGGGATCGAAGCCGTCGGCGGCCTTTTTCAGGGCTTCTTCGTCTTCGATGGCGCGCCGCCAGACTCGGTTCAAAAAGCGCCAGGCCCCCTGCACCCCCTCTTCGGTCCAGACCATTTCCTTTTCTGGCGGTGCGGCGAAGAGAATGGTCACGCGAGCGATGTCGGCACCCTGCTCGCGCACGAAGGGGCCGACCATGACGCCGTTGCCAAGCGACTTGCTCATCACCGCGGGTTTCCAGAAGTGGACCCGGCCGTCCGGGCCTTCACGCAGCTCGGCGCCCATCTTCCTGACCTCGTCCTGGCTCAGCTCGGCGCTTTCCAGCTCCAGACGGATGCGCGCCTCTTCGCTCAGACGTACGCGCTCGCCCTCGACCAGGGCGGGGCCGTAGTCGGTCCAGCCCATGACCATGCCCTGGGTGAAGAGGCGCTCGAAGGGCTCGTCCACCCCCACCATCTGCTGGTCGTGGAAGAACTTGGTGAAGAAGCGCGAGTAGAGCAGGTGCAGCACCGCGTGCTCGATGCCGCCGATGTACTGGTCTACCGCCATCCAGTAGTCGGCCTTGTCGCGGGCGAAGGGGAGCCGGTCGTTGTGGGCGTCGGTGTAGCGCAGGTAGTACCACGACGAGTCGAAGAAGGTGTCCATGGTGTCGGCGTCGCGCCGCGCCGGGCCGCCGCATTTGGGGCAGGTGGTGTTGATGAACTCCGGGTGGGCCTCGAGCGGGCTCTTGCCCTGGGGCCGGATCTGCTCGACATCCTTGATTTCGGGCAGCTCGACCGGCAGCTGATCCTCGGGAACCGGCACCGCGCCGCACTTCTCGCAGTGAATCATCGGGATCGGCGTGCCCCAGTAGCGCTGGCGGCTGATCAGCCAGTCGCGCAGGCGGTAGGTTACCGTGGCCTCGCCCAGCCCCTTCGCGGCGAGCCACCCGGTGATCTTCTTCTTGCCCTCCTCGCTGGGCAGGCCCGTGAACTCGCCCGAGTTGATCATGACGCCGGGGCCCTCGTAGGCGGTTTCGAGCGGTTCGGGCAGATCTTCATCTTCCGGCTTGATGACCGGCACGATCTCAAGATCGAACTTTTTGGCGAATTCGAAGTCGCGCTGGTCGTGGGCGGGCACCGCCATGATGGCGCCGGTGCCGTAGCCGTAGAGTACATAGTCGGCGGTCCAGATGGGAACCTTCTTGCCATTTACCGGATTGATGGCGTAGGCGCCGGTGAAGACGCCGGTTTTCTCGCGGTCCTCGGTCTGGCGCTCGATCTCGCTCTTGAGCTGCGCCGCGCGCACGTAGGCCTCCACCTCGGCGCGGCGCTCGGGGGTGACGAGCTCCAGCGTCAGCGGGTGCTCGGGGGCGATGACCATGAAGGTCGCCCCGAAGAGGGTGTCGGGACGGGTGGTGAAGACCTCGAGCGCCTCGCCCCGGCCCTCCAGCGCGAACTTCACCGTGGCTCCTTCGCTGCGCCCGATCCAGGCGCGCTGCATCGCCTTGACCTTCTCGGGCCAGTGCTCGAGCTTGTCGAGGTCGTTGAGCAGCCGGTCGGCGTAGGCGGTGATCTTCAGATACCACTGTTCCAGACTCTTCTTTTCCACCAGGGTGTCTTCGTGACGCCAGCAGCGCCCCTCGACGACCTGCTCGTTGGCCAGCACCGTCTGGCACTTGGGGCACCAGTTGACCAGGCCGCCGGCGCGGTAGACCAGCCCCGCCTCGTACATCTTGATGAAGATCCACTGGTTCCAGCGGTAATAGTCAGGGGTGCAGGTGGTCACCTCACGGTCCCAGTCGTAGAGGATCCCCATCAGATTCAGCGATTCCTTGGCCTTGGCGATGTTGTCAAAGGTCCAGTCAGCCGGGTGCTTGCCGAACTTTAGGGCGGCGTTCTCGGCCGGCAGGCCAAAGGCGTCCCAGCCCATGGGGTGGAGCACGCTGAAGCCCTGCTGTTTCTTGTAGCGGGCCAGTGCGTCGCCCATGGTGTAGTTTTTCAGGTGGCCCATGTGCAGATCGCCCGAAGGGTAGGGGAACATCTCCAGGACGTAGTACTTCTTTCCCTCTTCGCGGGCTTTCATCAGGCCGCGCTCTTCCCAGAAACGCTGCCATTTGGGTTCTATCGCGTGGGGGTTGTATTTGCTCATCGTTCCTCCAGAGGAGCCAAAAAAACCTCCCGCAACAGGGGAGAGAGCGGTTCGATAAAGCTCCCTCAGGCGGGGGTTAGGCCGCGGCGCGTCATCGCCACTGAGTATACGCCGACGTGCACGGAAAAACCAAAAATGATATAAAGACATGAATCGTTCAGGAGGATATATGAAAAAAATTGCCGGATTGATTTTGCTACTCACCATCATCTTGTTTGCGGGCTGCAGCGGGCCTGCGGAGCTGAAGCCGGCCTACGCGCCCGAGCCCAGCGTCGCCCAGCAGGTGGGGCTCACCCAGTCCGTGCCCGATGTGGTCATCTTTGCCGTATCGGGGCGCTGCGGCGTTCCCTGCGACGGCGCGCCCGACGACAACTACGAATACCTCTCCGGTCGCGGCACCACCAAAGCGGTTGCCCGGGCGTTCAGCAAACTCGGTTACTCCGTTAGGGTGCTGACCTACAGCTCTCACCTCTACAACCACAAATCGTCGCTCAGCGGCAAGTGGGAACGCGGTTTTCTCCAGCTCGAAGCCGACTTCAACTGGGTGCGCCGCCACTGGCCGAAGGCGCGACGGGTGCTGCTGGGACATTCCCATGGCACCAACTGGACCCACAACCTGCTGCGGGCGCATCCACGCTGGACCGTCGACTACCTTATCGACCTCGATGGCATCTGCACGTTGTGGGAAAAGGACAATAAGGACGACTTCACCGACTTCTACCGCCGCTACGGCAACCCCTGGCCCGTGGATATCTCCAAGAGCTGCGATGTCGAGCGCATCAAGAAGCACCGCTGGTGGACTTCCAAGTACAGCGCCAAGGATGTGGCTTACGCCGGCGCTGTCTACAACCTGGAGGTGCAATCGGCGCGCTTGCTGGCGTCCGAGGTGGGCGCCGAGGGCAATACCAGTCTCGTCTTCGACTACACCGACAACCTGCGCCTCGACGCCAGCCGTAAGAACATCTGGACGTTCGTATCCAAGAAGGAAGACCACAGCGGGGTTACCGAGCCGGATTCGAAGGCGCTCGAATGGGTGAGCGCGCGTATCGCCAAACTGGGCCTGCCGTAGTCTGCGCACAGGTATCAAGGCAGCAATTCCCTACGTAAACAAAAAAACCCGGGCGCAAGCCCGGGTTTTTTTGTTTACGCGCGCTCAGGACTGCGCGCGAGCGGCGGCCGATTGGGGCGTCCGCAGGTGTTTCAGGGTGCGCACGGCTACGTAGCCGTAGATGAATACCGTAAACACCAGCGAGCCGACCGCTAGCGCCAGGAACAGCGGGTAGTGGCCTATCTGCTGGTAGGCCAGGCTGTTCATCACGCTGAAGGCGACGAAGGGGCAGACGAAGCCCCACCAGCTGGGCGAGAGCGGCACGTGGTGGCGGAAGTAGTCGAGCAAGATGAGCAGTCCGACCAGCGTGGTGGACGCCATCATCCCCCAGCCCACCGCGGTGACCAGCTTGAAGATTACGTGTGGCACCTCGACCCCGTGGTGCATGAGGAAGTGCAGGCCAAAGAGGGTCATGATGGTGTAAACGCTGATTGCGGGCATCATCAGCAGCGTGGTGGGGGCCGCTTCAGGGCCCGGCAGCCCTGAGGTCATGAAGCGAAGCACGGCAAAGGTGATGACCAGGGCCGCTATTGCCGTGCCTAGCGCTCCCACGGTGACCCCCAGGACCAGGGCCACGTCGGCGTAGCCGCCCGGAAGCATGCTGGCCATGCGCAGGCCGGGGATGGCCACCAGGCCGTAGGCAAGCGGTTGCAGGAAGAGCCCCAGGTGGAATTCGGAGATGTCGATGGGGGTTGCGAAGGAGTTGAGCATGATTTGCAGACCCAGGACCCCCACCAGCAATACGGCGCCGATCCACATCCAAAACCCCAGGAACACGATGCGGCTTAGTTCGATGTGAAGCACCGTGGGGATCACGGCGAAAGCGGCGTTCAGCAGCATTACGTAGGCAGCAGGCAGCGCCATCCAGCCGGTCGCGGCGACCACCGGGGGCCGTTCTTTTATGCGGGCCGCCTCCCCTTGCGAGTGGGGCAGATGCAGGCCGAAGAAATTGGCAGAGTTGGCCCGGAAGGTGTGCCACCAGTGCGGCAGGTTTGCAATCAGCAGGGTTGCGGCCAGTAATAGAAAAAATACCTGTCCGGCGAGGAGCGGCGGGGTTTGCCGGGTAACGTTACCCAGCTTCCAGAAGGCGACCGTCAGGCCTCCGGCGCCGAGCGCGGAAAGCATATACAGCGGATGGTACTTTGTAGGCAATTTCATTTTTCCCTCCCTGGAAAGTC
The DNA here is from genome assembly GCA_027067955.1 of Thermaceae bacterium. Taxonomy (GTDB): domain Bacteria; phylum Deinococcota; class Deinococci; order Deinococcales; family Marinithermaceae; genus Oceanithermus. The sequence continues at coordinate 4,253 of JAMOUW010000045.1, read as the reverse complement.
CGGATACCCATAAGGGGTATCCAGTACAAGCAGCAGGTTACTGGTTAAAAGTTAAGTATTATTAAGCGCCGGGTTGACGTTGCTAGATCGTATTTCGGTCAGTATCCGGGCGGCAGCCGCCGGTTACGATATTTCAGACGAAGCCAGGCGTAGTAGACCCAGCCAGCGAGCGCCAGAATGACGATGTAGACAAAAACACTGATAAGCACCCAAACGGTGAGAACTAGTCCCAGCAGGGCGGCGATCAGCACGACTGCCCAGGCCAGGGGTCCGCGCAGGTTGAAGCTGCGGTAGTAGTGCCTGTTCACGCCCTTATTATGCCCCGCCGGGGTGTGGAGCCGGTGAACGGTAAAATTTATTCGTGAAGAGGCTCGTGCTGTTGGGGTGGTTGCTGGCGCTGGCGGCGGGCTGGGGGCAGGTCGAGAGTGAGCGGGTGCTCGTGCTCTACCCGCACGAGCGTCTGGCAGAATACGCCCGGCGCGTTCTTTTGGAGGCCGAAGCCGCGCTGGCGGTGCTGGATCCGCTTTTCGGCCCCAGACAGGGAAGGGTGGTCGTGCGCATTGACGACTCCACGGACGTTTTCAACGCCTATGCGACGCCGCTGCCGCGCCGAACCGTGGAGCTGCTCGCTCCCGCGCCTGCCGGCGGTGTCATAGACCTGCGCACTCCCAGCATCAGCTACCTGATTCTGGTGCACGAGCTGACCCATGCCCAGCAGCTGACTTTTCGCGAGTTGCCAGGCGGGCGGCTGCCGCCGCGCCTGGGTTTGGTTCTCGAACTCAGTGCGCCCATGCCTCCCGCCTGGTTCGTCGAGGGAATAGCCACGTACATGGAGTCGCGCTTTACGTCCGGGGGGCGGCTCGACTGGGCCTATACCCAGGGCCTCATTAACGCCTTGCTGGAAGGTGATAGGTTTCCCGACCTGGCCGAGATGGGCCTGTATACCTACCGCGACTGGCCCGGCGGGCAAACCCGCTATCTGCTAGGCGTGCGCTTCGTGCACCATCTCATCGAGAAGCACGGCTGGAAGGCGGTACTGGAAACCTTGCGGCAGTACAACACCGGGGTTGTCGCACCGCCTTCCTTTGCCGCGGCCTGGAAAAGGGCGAACGGCGGCTCGCTTACGAGCGAGTGGCGCGACTGGGTGGGGCGTGAGCGCCGCCGTTCCGCCGCCTACGCCGGGGCGGGGCGCTCAGGCTTTGAATTTGTTGCAAAAGGCAGGGATCCGGCATTCAGCCCCGACGGCGGCCGCATCGCCTACTGGAACGAAGGGTTCGTATGGGTGGCGGACCGTGACGGCTCCGGCGCCCGGCGGCTGGCTCCGGTGCACCCGCAGCGGATCTGGTGGGCCGATGAAAACACCCTGATATACAGCCGCTACTTCCGTGAAGGTGACGGCGTGGCCAGCGACATATTCGCCCTGGACGTGGCAAGCGGACGGGAAACCCGCCTCACCCGGGGCCGTCATGCTCTTCTGGCCGCCCCGGCGCCCGGCGGCTGTGCCTACTTCGTGCGCGAGCGGGCGGGTGAAGCGGCTACGCTTGGGCGCTGGTGTGCCGGAAAAGTAGAGACGATATGGCGCGCGCCGGAGGGCGAGCATTTGCTGGAGCTGGCGGTCAGCCCTGAGGGAAGAGTGGCCCTGTCGGTGAGCCGTGACGGGGCGGTGGATCTGGCCCTGCTGGAGGCGGGGCGCTTGCGCTACCCTCTACCGGGGCGGATTCGTGTTTCGCCGCCGGCGGATCCTCCCGATCCCTGCGCCGGCGGTGGCGGGAGCCTCGGCTGCTGTTACCGGCGCAATGGATACCAGCACCTGCGGCCTTTATGGGACGGAGAAGAGGCGTTGCTGTTCACCGGGGATGAACGCGGGGTGTTCGATCTCTACCGGCTCGAGCCCGCCAGCGGACGGGTGACCCGGCTGGGCGTTTTTCTGGGCGGCGCGGTGGGGGTCGCCGCTCACGGGGGCGCGTACCTGGTGAGCGAGCCCGGCCCCGATGGATATAACATCAACCGCATCAGGGTCGCCGAAGAAGACGTGGCCGTTGTCGCGCCCGAAGACCAGGCCGGCCCCGGTTCCTGCTCCTGGCAAAAAGTATCCGGTGATGCCAGGTCACCCGACCGGGATGAGTCGCCGCTCCGCCCGCGCTACGGCCGTTACGTTCCCTGGTCCAGCCTGAAGCCCTACGGCTGGTTACCCACCGGTTTCAGCGTCCATCCCCGCTGGCCGTACGTGGGTTTTGAAGCGAGCGTTTACGGCCTGGACGACTCGCAGGTATATAGCTATCGGGCAGCGTTCGGATACGATCCGGTGGCCAGGGGGTTGACCCGGGGCGCCTACGCCTATCTGGAAACAGGGGTCGCCGCGGGGGTGGACCTGCTGGGGCCTACCGCTCCTCTGGGGTTCACGCTGCGCGCGGGGACCTGGCCGGCAGCGGGGGAGATCGTGTTCGGGGTGATACCGGGGCTGGCCAGCGCCGGGAGCTGGGATCGCTGGAGCTGGCGGGCGGGGTTGCAAGCCGGCCCCGTTTGGAGCGCGGGTTCCGGCTGGCGGCTCGGGCACGCGGGTTTCGTGCGCGCGGCTCGCGCGGAACGTGACGCCTGGGGTTACCTGACACGGGGTGGCTATGGAGGGGTTTTTGGCGGGAACGGTTACCTGTGGGGTGTTGCTGGTGCGGCCCGGGAGTGGCGGGGTTTCCCGCTGGTATTGGAGGGGCGGGTCATTGGCGGCGCGGCCGCAGCGCCGCTCGTGGGCTCCGTGCCGCTGGGTGATGCGGTGGCGGTGGAGGCGCGGGTTCGTTATGGTGTCGAGACCCGGTGGCGCAGCGAGGATGGCTGGCTGGCGCTCGAGCGCGTTACCGTTGCTCCCGGAATACACGGACGTTACGAGCCCGCCGGCGGCAGGCTCGGCTACGGCGCGAGTCTGGGCGTTTATGCGGATACCGCGCTTTTCTACTTCGCCCCGCTTCCTCTGGGGGTGCGCGGCGGCTGGGACGGCGGCTGGTGGTGGAGGCTCGAGCTGGGGGCATGGTAAGTTGGTACCTGGTACCTAGTAGGTGGTGCGTGGTATGTGGTGGCTTTTGGCCTGCAGCTCGTAGCTTGTGGTTTGCGACGGGTCCGTCGGCGGCGATGTAATTACGGCTTTCCGTCCAGCGTAGACCCCGGATCTCCCTCGGCTACCAGCCCCGGTCGCCCGGGGATACGGGCAAAGGCGGCTTGTGGCAAGTAGTTGGTAGCTTGTGGTGGGCCCGTTAAAGGCGTCTCCATCTCGGCGTTGTGTACAGCATGGACCCCGGATCCCGGCAACCTCCGGTTGCCTCGTCCGGGGATACGGGTAAAGCAGCTTGTGGTGGGTGGCTTGTGGCTTGTGGTTGGCCAGCCAACGACAACGAAACCTCGGGGTATTGCACAGCATGGACCCCGGATCTCGGTGGCGACACGCCGCCTCGTCCGGGGAAACGGGAAAGGTAGGAGGTAGGTATTCGAAAAACGATGCAAAACAAGCAGAGGGCAATTTTAGTAGATTTTGATAAAACAGTGTTTTCTATACCCCACTCCCTACATCCCACATCCAACATTCCGTGTCCCCGGCCAAGGGCACAAAGTGCCCGCGAGCCGGGGTCCATGCCGCGTCATTAATCCACGGTTGCGTTTGCGGCTCCGTCACCAATCATGTTTGCTAACCAAAGGCTTGATGAGCAGCAACCTAATCTCGGCTTCCCACCCAGCATGGACCCCGGATCCCGGCAACCTTCGGTTGCCTCGTCCGGGGATACGTCATTGTTCAGGAGAAGAGAAAAGTGGATCGTGTCCCCGGCCAAGCGGGTCACTTTGACCCGCGCGAGCCGGGGCCCATGCCGCGCCATTACTCCACGGTTGAGTTTGCGACTCCGGCACCAGCCTTCTATCAACCTCATTACTTTATTGACGGCAACGAAATCTCGGCTTTCTGTACAGCATGGACCCCGGACCTCACCCGCTTCGCGGCTTCGCCCGGGGATACGGACAAAGGCGGCTCATAGCCCGTGGCCTTTGGCTTGTGGTGGACCAACCGACGGCAACAGAATTTCGGCTTCGTACCCATGCCGCGTCATTGCCCTACGATTTGATCGCCGCAAAGCAAACCTCCCTCCCCCTGGGGGAGGGCCGGGGTGATACCGTCTTCCCCCGTCAACCCCTCAGGCCACCAGGGCCTCCCGCCCCTGCTCCTTGTAGTAGGCCTTCAGCCTGCCCATGAGCTGTCGTAGGATCTTGTGGGC
>JAMOUW010000044.1 GCA_027067955.1 Thermaceae bacterium | reverse complement strand
AAGCTTGAGCGCATTCCCCGGGAACGGGTCTGCGGTCGCGTTTCCTACGTGATCGCCCCCTCCAGCGCGGTAATGCTCGGGCCCGAGCTCGACGTTGATGTGATGTAGTTTCCGGCCGCCTATTTGGGAAAACGAGGACCGTGCTCCACCTGGAAGGTGGCCGAGGGCCGGAAGGTCCCGTCGGGTGTTCGCTCCATCCAGCCTTCCCGCCACAGCTCTTCCAGGATGCGTTTCCAGCGACCGCGCCAGGTTTCGGGGCGCGGCAGTTCTCGTTTTAGCGCCTCGTTGCTTGCGTAGATCAGGGCGGCTTTGGTGTAGAGCGCGTCGGCAGTCCAGGCCCCCGGGCGGGTCATGGCGGCGGCGAGGGCCAGGCCCTTGAGCCAGTCCCGGGTGGCGTTCTTTTTCCGCAACCAGCGTTCGCAAAGGTCGGCCAGTAGCTCGTGACTCAATTGAAGTTTGTCGCTGGGGTTTTGCGGCAGCGGTACCCTGGCAACCGGGGTGTGAAGCTCCAGCCTGTACGTCAGGGCTCGCAACGGCGAGCGGCAGTGCGGAGAGGGGGGGAGCAGCAGGGGGTTGGTGCGGTAGACCTCGTAGAGCTCGCGGGCGCGCAGCTTGATCCCCACGGGTACGTAACCCAGCGGATGCTCGCCCGGGGTAAGCGGCAGGCGCCAGGGAAGTTCGTAAGCGGCCAGTTTGCTGGGGGCTTCCTCGGCGGCCTTGAGGGTGGCTTCGGGCTCGAGCGGCGTTTGCGGTTTGAGCGCGTACAGGTATCCCAGGTCGTTGGGGGCGGACTTTTCGATGAAGCGCCAGAGCAGGGCGCGCAAGGGAGCCAGCGACGCGGGGGGCGTGTTCCCGTTGTTGATGTGCTCGGCGCCGTACCTGCTGGCAAGGCGGTGGGAGACCGCGTGGACGGGCCCGGTGAGGATGAAGCTCACGCGGGGGAGCTCGGCCCACGCGTCCAGAAACGTTTCCAGCTCGGGGTACTTATCGGGTATGTGAAGAAGAAGGAAAGACCCCATGCCTACAGTATGGCAGACGGCGGGCCCGGTTCAGGGTAGTTCAGGTTACCGGGGCGGGGTCGAGGGGGGTTTCGAGGTCGGGGTGGGGGCGCAGCGCAAGCAGCTCGTGTCCGCCGGTAAACGCCGCCGGCAGGATTTCCAGGTAACCGGCGCGCAGCAGACGGCGCAGGGCGGGGTCGAGTGCCGGCGGACCGCTCAATCGGGGAGCGCTGGCGGCCAGGGCGCGCGCCTGGGCGAGAACACCCTCGGCCGGCAGGGGCTCCTTCGCCTCCATGAGGGTGCGCAGGATCGCCCCCTCGTCTACCGGCGCGTCGGGGGCTACCCAGGCTCGCCAGGCGAGGTGCAGGTACTCGCGAATGGTGCGCGCGACCCGCATCTTGCTGGTGCCGCGGCGGTCGTAGGCGAGCTCGAGCGGGACTTCGACGACCCGCGGCCGCATGCGGCGAAGGTTGAGCAGCAGATCGGTTTGCGCTGAGAAGCCCGGCGCGCGAAAGAGGAGCGGGTCGTAACGGCGCAATCCCTGGAGCAGCCCCGCGCGGTAGACGCGAAAGCCGCTGGTGTAGTCGCGCACGCCGGGAACCGGCGCCATGAGCTGGAAAAGGGCGCGGGTACCGAGGCTGTAAAGCCGGCGCAACGGAGGCACGCCCCGCACCTGGCTGTCGGGGGTGAAGCGGGAGGCGATCACGATGTCGGCCTCTCGTTCTTCCAGGCGCCGGCTCATCTCCGGGATCGCCCGCGGGTGCATGGTGCCGTCGGCATCCATCAGCGCCAGGTGGTCTCCCGGGCTGGCGGTGTCGAGGGCGTACCCGAGCAGGGTCCTGATCGCTGCGGCCAGGCCTCGGTTGCGGCGGTGCTGGATCACGGTCGCGCCGGCGGCCCGGGCCACCCTGGCGGTGGCGTCGCTCGAGCCGTCGTCCACCACCACCACGTGTAAGCCCAGGTCCCGTCCCGCTCGAACCAGACCGGGCAGGGCGGTCTCTTCGTTGTAGGCGGGCAGCAGAAGGTACGTATCAGGCATGGGGTTCCTCCGCGGGGGTGCGGCGGCGCCACACCCGAAAGGCGGTAAAGAGCAGGAGTCCCAGGGCAAGGGAGTAAGGGGGCAGACGTAAGGCGTGGCCGAAGAGCCCCAGCGCTCCCGCCAGTATTGCGTTGGGAAAACCTACGCTCAGGTAGCGGACGAGGGCGGAGCGGTAGCTGGCTCCGCTGGCGCCGGCGAAGACCCAGTAGGGCATGAAGGGCAGGGCGGCGGCGGTGAGGAAACCATATTCGGTTTCCACGTAACCGCGGTAGCGGACGAGGAAGGGAAGGAAGCGGGCGAGGCCCAGTTTGCCGGCGGCGTAGTCCAGCGGGGTTGCCAGCAGCAGCAGGGCGAGCGCCCCCAGGTAGCCCGACCAGCCGTAGGCGGTGGCCAGGTAGACGACGGTGGGCAGCGCGGGGAGCCCCAGCACGATGAGGACGTAGGCTTGCAGGAAGGTCACGGGGCGCCCCCTGCGGTCTTCGGGTAATGGTACATGGGGGCTCCGCCGAAGGGCCGCCCCAAAAAGCGGTAGTGCTCGAGCACGTAGTGAGCGAACTCAAGCCCGTTTTCGCCGTAGCCGTAGTTCTGGCTTCCGACGCGAACCGGGATGAACACCGTGCGGTGGCCCGGCTCCGGTTCGGGCATCCGTGGCGGTTCGGTCGTGCGCAGCTGGACCCCTTCGGGCGGACGGTAGTAGTAGAGGAGCGCGAGCATGCGGCTGCTGTAGGTGGTCATGATGGTGTCGCCGGGTTGCAGCTTGAGGGCCCGCAGCACGCTGGCGGCGTCGCGCCAGTTCTCTAGCGGTACCGGGTAGAGGGGGAGCTGGGCGATCATGAAGAGCACGACCAGACTGGCGGCGCCGAGCACCGGCACCGCGTAGCTGCGCAGCTGGCGGCCGATCCAGTCGAGCGCCGCCGCCAGCGCCAGGGCGGCGAAGGGGGTGAAGATCGAAGCGTACCTGACGCTGCTGATGTTGACCGCGTAGGTCGAGGCGGCCCACCACAGTGTGAAGGTGGCCAGCGGCCAGACGACGAAGAGCAGGGTGGCGGTTCGGGCCCGCGGGTGCCGGGTGAGGGCATACCAGCCGAGGCCCCCCAGCGTCCACACCGAGGTTAGCTGGACGTTCTGCCAGCGCTCGCTGCGGGTGAGGGTGGTGCCGGAGAGGTAGAGGAAAATCTCGTAGAGGTTGTAAGGCACGGGCAGCCGCGGGTTGTCGCTCACCGCGGCGACCTTGAGTTGGTGCCAGAAGGCCGGCAGCCAGATCAGGAAGCTCAGCATGGGCGCGATCGCCAGGCCCAGTTCGCGCAAGCGCTTGCGGGCGATTGTCGTGGCGGCGAGAATCGCCAGACCGGGCAGGATCAGGAAGGGGGCCAGGTAGTGGGTCCAAAGGGCCAGCGCACCCGCGAGGCCAAACCCCAGCGCAGCACGCCGTCCGGGGCGGTCCAGGTACAGGGCGAGCGCGTAGACCATGAGCAGCCAGGCGAAGGTAAGAAGGGGGTACATCCGCGCCTGGGTGTCCTGGTAGATGGCGTAGGGGTGGAAGGCGTAGAGCAGTCCCGCGATCGCGGCGGTGGTGGGGGAGAAGTAGCGGCGGGCCAGCAGGTAGACCAGGGTGGCGTTGGCCCCGCCCAGCAGCACGGAGGGCAGGCGCAGGTAAAGCTCGATACCCGCGGGGGGTTCCGGCCAGGCGGTTCCGTAGATCCCGCTGAGGTGCGCCCAGAACCACATGAGCAGGTAGTAAAGGGGCGGGTGGGCGTCGCGGGCGATGGTGACGTTGATGATCCCGGCGAGGCTTTTTTCGTAGGTCACCGCGTTCGCGGTGAAGATCTCGTCGAACCACAGGCTGCGGGCCTGCAGCCAGGGCAGGCGAACGAGCACCGCGGCGGTGGCTACGGTCAGGATGCGGGGGTCGGGGGGCTTCATCCGTTATCTAGTGTAGACCCCGGGGCTGCGTGCCCCGGGGTCCCGGTGTCCTTGGACTTCCCGTTCAGGCGGCTCTTTACTGGAAACCCTGCTGGGTGATGGTGAAGGCCTTCGTGCCCTGGTGGTGGCTCACGGTGACGGAGAAGGTGCTGGCGTCGGCGCCGTTGAAGGTGATGTCCATGACGCTGGTGTCGCAGCTCTGCACGGTGCCGGCGTCGAGGTCGCCCAGGCTGTTGGCGTAGGTCCCGTCGTCGATCTGTTTGACCTCTTCGGCCAGGGCGATCTGGCGGGCGCAGGTCTGCGCGGTGGCGTCGTAGGCGCGCTTACGGGCGCTGAGCAGGTTGGGCAGCAGCACCGCCGCCAGGATGCCGATGATGGCGATGACGATCAGGAGCTCGATGAGGGTGAAGCCGCTTTGCTTTTTGGTTCTCTTCATATTGCTTTCCTTCCTCCCGCCCGCTCTTGAAATGATGGATGGGGCGGGCATGCAGTTCCGGGGACTTGCCCCAGGAGCAGTATAGAACAGCCGGCGTGCGGACTATACCCCCTAATGGGGGTATCCCCCGGCGGCGTTAGCGCATCTCCGCCAGGGGGCTGGCGACCACGTAGAGCAGGTCTCCTTCGTGCTCCGGCCAGCCCGGTGGATAGAGGCCGCCGCTGGCCGAGAAACGGGGATCGTAGACGAAGACCGGCTTGTACCCGTGGGTGAGTTCCCCGGTGGCGGTGAAGCTGCCGAACTGGCCGTAGCGGTCCTCGACGATGGACCCGAGAACGAAGACCGATACTTGGGGGTCGCGGGTGTCGTAGCCCTCGGCGCCGATCCAGCCGTTTCGCGCCATGAGCGCGGCCTCGACGTGGACGGTCGATGGGGCGGATTGGGCGATCAGGATGTTGCCGTTGTGGCTGTAGATCCCCAGCACGTCGGTGGCGGTGGTGTTTTCGCACACCGAGGGCACGATCTGAGAGCCGCTGTACCCCGGCCCCTGGGAGCAGGGGGGCTCTTCGAGGTAGATGCTGTCGGTGATACGGACGGTGCCTTCGGCGGCGAGGGTGAGCTGGCTTCCGGCGGAGATCGCGTGGCCCGGGCCGGGTCCGGCGAGGTCGTTGATGTCGCCGGCCAGGTAGATGACGCCGTTGAAGTCGTCGGCCACCTTGACGTACTCGGTGTGCCCGGCTGGCGCCACCGAGGCGTTGGTGAAGTAGTAGGTGTAGTGCGAGCTGTTGGGCTGGTTGATCTGGACCCACACACGGGCCTCTTTAGCGCCCGCGGGGACGGTGATGCGGGCCTGTGCCACCTGCCAGGTGCCGTTGTTGCTCACTACGATCCCCTGGCTGCGGGTTCCCTTCCAGCTATAGGTGCCGTCGCTCATGTGGAACTGGAAGCCGATCTGCAAGGAGTAGTCGTATCCGCCGCTGGGGGGAACGCCCGTCGCCGTTCCCGAGGCGGCCGCGACCGAAAGGTCGAAGCGTTGTCCCGCCTGAACCTTGAAGAAGTTGCCGTAGTAGGCGTCACGCTGTCCCGTGCGCATCACATAGGGGGAGGGGGCTCCGGCGGGCACCTCCGGTGCGGAAGCGGGCATGGGTTGCAGGTAGCCCAGATCCAGCCAGCCGGCGCCGTTTTCCAGGGCGAAGTTGTGGTTGAGAACCAGGTTGTTGCCGGGGGTGGCGATCAGCCAGATGGCGCCGTCCGCGTCCGCGCCCACCTTGCTGTAGAGCCTGATCTGGCGGGAGGCGGTTTCGAGGTCGATGATCTGCGCCTGTACCGTGCGGCCGTTTTCGGGGACCGAGCCCACCTCCAGGCGGACCTGGGTCGCCCCCTCGCCGATGAAGACGCCGGCATCCTGAGCGGCGTCCAGCGGGGCGTTCTCGGTCTCGTCAGGCACGTCCACGAAGGTCGCGGCGTAGTCCACCCCGCCCGCGAAGACGGGGCAGTCGCCTCCGGGATAGCAGGGGGCGGCAGGGTTGGGGGTGAGGGACCCGGCGGGGACGACACCCTCCGCGTGGAGGCCCAGCGAGGGGCGGGGCTCTTCAAGGCAGCCCCCGGCGATATCCAGGTTGGGGCAGCTGGCGGTGCTGGTCACGCCGGTAACGTAGGGCGTTCCCCAGACGTTGAGGATGCCGTTGGTGTGGACGGGACCTTCGATGATGTTGAAGCTGCGGAGGTACCCGGGGTTACCGTCGGGGGCATAGTTGTTGTTGACGAACAGGGCGTAGCGGGCGAAGCTGTCCGCGCCCATGCCAAAGCGATACTCACCCGTGTACGCCTTTTCCCCCTGGAACTCTCCGGTGTCCGAGGTCACGAGGACCACGAAGGGGAGGGCGTACTCTTGAAAGGCGCCCGCTCTTCCTTGGGTGCGGCGCGGCGGGGAGAGGGAGAGGTAGGAGGGGAGGGGGTCACCGCATGCGGTGGAGGTGAAGAACACTCGCACTTTGATTTCGTTTTCCTCGTCGGCGCCGCTGGCGGGGGTGTAGTCGCAAAATAGATCGTTGGCCCGGGCTTGCAGGCGGTTGGCGAGGGCCTGCATGTCGGTGGCGACGCTGGCGGCCGAGTCGCTGCCGAAATAGTAATCACCGGTGCTGGCGACGTGAGAAACCTCCTCGCGCACGATGTTGGTAAGCGGACCGTAGATGACGCGCGCCACCTCCTGGGCGGTAGATTCGGCGGCCGACTCGGCGATGGAGCGGGCGAGCGTGGCGCGCGAGGCTTGGGTGCGGAAAAAGGAGCGTGAGGATAGCGTGGCCAGGATCACTGCGGTCAGGACCAGCGCAAAGAGCACGTACATGATCACGAAGCCGGTGCGGTGTTTCATATCATGACCTCCCCGTAGACGGGGTATTCAACGGGCAGCGTTTCGCTTTGCAGGCGAGAGAGCGCCGCGTCGGGTTCGGTGGGGTTGAACGAGTTCGGGCGGTTGTTCTCGGCCCACCTGATGGCCCAGTTCATGAAAAAGGCCAGGTAGGCATCGCGATAGGAGGGGGGAGTCGTTGCCCGGTTGAAGTGTATGGCGGTGCCGGTTTCGGGTCCGTAGCTCAGGATGGCGGTGAAGTTTCCCGGCAGCACGACGTAGGCGCGGTAGATTTCCTTTGCGTTGGGCCTGACGGCCTTGGCCCTTTCCGCCAGCTCTACTGCAAGCGGATAGTGCAGGTGGTTTAGTTTTTGCAAAAAGGTTTTGAAGAGCGGAAACAGGGGAGAGGTGGTGAAGGCCTCGTCCTCCTTGCTCCACCAGATTGCGTAAGGGCCGGGGAACGGTGGGGAGTACAGGGCTCGAATGCGGGGATCGTTGCTGGCGATGACGTTCGGCAAGGGGGTTTCATCGGAAACTTCAGGCAGCATTTCCGAGGCGTAGTAAATGGGCTCGGGAGCGCCGTAGGCGGATGCGGCTGCTTGCACGGCCGTGAAGTGGGCGGCCGCCTCGGGCGTTGGTTCGGGGTAGTAGTAGAGCAGGTGGCGCTGTCCCGTCTGGGTGTCGCATACCGTTGCTGGGGCGTCGAGGAACCCCTCCGCCGTAACCCACGGCGCGCAGCACCCCCTGCGGCTCAGCCGCACGCCGGCGTCCTCCAGGCTGCTGCGCTCCAGCGCGCTCCAGAAGGCCGCCTCCTGCATGCCCCGGGGGAGGTCCCCCACCCCGGCGAGGTGTACCCTCGGCCAGCGGGCGGGGGGCGTGGCTGGTTTCTTATCCTTCACGCACTCGCTCACCCCCTCCCCGAGGCCCCCCCTACTCCTCCAAATTCTCCACGTTCTCCCAGTCGAACCGCACCACCACCGGCCGGAAGCGGCTCGTCGGGGTGTCCACGTCCAGGATGCCCTGGAAAACCCCCACGATCCCCTCGCCCGGGATGGGTTTGATGTAGACGAAGTGCTGCGGCTGGTACTTGAGGTAGAAGTCCACGTTTTCCTGCGGCGCGTTGAAGTAGGGGATGATGTCGTGCCGCAGCGTTCGCAGCCAGCGCGTCCGCCCCGTCGCCGGGTCGAGCCCCAGCAGGTCCTGATCGAAGCCGACGTAGAGCAAATCCAGCTCGGCGTCGTAGGCGAGCGCGGTCTCGTACCCGCCTTCGCGGTCGTAGTGAGCTGCGATCAGAAGCTCGTCATCGAGCGGCGGCCGCCGCAGCCAGGTCAGCCGCCCCCCGTCGAAGCGGGCGATGTAGGTGAGGTACTCGTCGCCCCCCTGCGGCGGGTAGGCCCCCGCGAAACCGTCCTCGGAGTGATAGAAACCCGAGATCACGATGCTATCCGCCC
>JAMOUW010000043.1 GCA_027067955.1 Thermaceae bacterium | reverse complement strand
CTCGAAGCGGTGGGTCAGTAATCCGAGCGCCTTTGCGGCGGCGATGTTGTCCGGGTGATCGTCCACGAAGAGCACCTCCTCCGCGGGCAGCCGCATCCGCTCGAGCGCCAGCTCGAAGGCCCGGGCATCGGGCTTCTTTACGCCCTCCTCGTTGGAAAAGAAAACTGCATCGAAACGGTCGAAACCCTCTCCGGCGCGCAGGTAATCGGAGATCACCGGATAGTTGTTCGACAGCAGCCCCACCCTCACATCGGCGGGTATCGCCGCCAGCAGCTGGTACATCTCCGGCCGCGGTACCACCGAAGACAAAAACAGCGCCTCGAAGTCGGAGTAGGGCGCGTCCACCCCCAGAGCGTCCGCAAAGTACGACCAGAAACGGGGCAGGCTCCACTCCCCCAGCTCCAGACGCTTTATCTCGGCGAAATACGCGCTAGCGACTTCCTCCTCATTCAGGTCGAAACGGCGCGCCGTGTTTTCTACCACCCGCCCGTCGAAAGTGCCTACGGTGAATACGCCGCCCCAGTCGAAGAGTATGCCGCGCGGTTTCATGGCTAGGAGTCTACCGCATACCGCCCGGCCGGTATACGGCACCGGAGGGGCGGTCTTCCCGGAATGCGGGCCTTGCCGCTGCGGCCCCCACCCGGCGTCGCTCTCCAGCAGCGCGAAACGGCGCCGGCGGACAGGCAAGTCCGTCGGCGCCTGGCAGCACGCGCTTACCGGCCCCTGCCGCCCGCCTCGCGCTGGTGAGGCAGCGGAATGTACTGCACGCTCGGCTTGTTGCCGCGGGGCTGGGGGTATAGCTCCATGAGCTGGTAGACCTGACCCGGCATGTCGGTGCTCACCGGCAGACCGAAACCCCTGGCCTGCTTTACGTCTATGGGATAGTCGTGGGTCCAGGTACCCTGGCTGAGCAGGGTGGCCACGTCCTCGACGCGCTCTTCGGGAAGGGTGCCCTCCAGGAGACCGACCACGGTTTCCTTGACCTGCTTGAGCGCTTTTTTGGAAACGTCAGCGAGGATCAGGGTCTCGTCGTCGATATTCTTGACGTCCTTCATCTCCAGCACCTTGACTATCGAAGCCGCGGGCTTGTTGCCAAGCTGCGGGTCCACCGGCCCCAGGACCGCGTTCTCGTCCATGACGATCTCATCGGCTCCCAGGGCTATCAGGGTGCCGCCCGACATGGCGTAGTGGGGCACGAAGACGGTCACCTTGGCCGGGTGGCGCTTGAGCGCCTCGGCAATCTGCTCCGCCGCCAGCACCAGGCCGCCGGGGGTGTGCAGGATCAGGTCGATGGGCACGTTCTTGTCGGTCATGCGAATGGCGCGGAGAACCTGCTCGGAGTCGTCTATGTCGATGAAGCGCGCCAGGGGGATGCCCAGCATACTGATGGCTTCCTGCCGGTGGATCAGGGTGATCACCCGGCTCTTGCGCTTCCTTTCGAGCTCGGCCATCTTGCGCGCGCGGGCGGCAAAAAGGGCCTGCTGCTGGAAGTAGGGGCTCATCATCGAGAAGATGATGAACAGCCAGAAAAGCTGATTTATCCAGTCACCCGGGGTCATGCAACAACCTCCTCAGAATCCGTATTCGCGGTACCAGAACGGATCGTCGTCATAGTGTCTCCTGGGCTTCAACCATAGCGTCAGTGCGTAGCCCACGGCAAAGCCTCCCACATGCGCCCACCAGGCCACACCGGGAACACCGAAGACACCGTAAAGCACCTGGATGAATACCCAGTAGGCCAGGAAAAAGGCGGCGGGAAACCAAACGAACAGCGGCGGAAAGGGCCATACCAGCGCGAGAATCCAGGCGGTGGGAAACAGCAGGAAGTACGCCCCGGTCACGCCGGAGATGGCGCCCGAAGCGCCCACCATAGGCACCTCGCTGGCGGGAAGGAACACCGCCTGCGTGAGGGCCGCGCCCACGCCGGCAAGCAGGTAGACGAGCAGGTAGCGGCCGCCGCCGAGCCGCGCCTCCACCGCGGGGCCGAAGATCCACAGGAACCACATGTTCCCGAAGATGTGCTGAAAGCTCCCGTGCAGGAACATGCTGCTGAAGATATGCCAGAACTGCCCGCCGGGATCGGCAAAGAAGTCCCGGGGTACGAAG
>JAMOUW010000042.1 GCA_027067955.1 Thermaceae bacterium | reverse complement strand
TACCGTACGGCCAAGGTCACGGGGCGGGTGGCCGCCTATCACCCTAGCGGGCGTATCTACTTAGGAATGGCCCTTGGGGGTTTCGGCTGTGTCCCTTATGGAAGATACATGGGGGTTGTGGGCGCTGCAAGGCCCAACGTCCCATCTTGAATTAACGGTCTGTCCAGCAAACGACCTCACGTTCTAACCCAGTTAAACAACCCTCCTCCCCCGAGGGGAAGGCTTGTTGCTTGCAGGAACCGGGCTGCTTAGCACCAAGCGGTCATCTTCTTTCCCTCCCCTGGGGGCCGGGGAGAGGATTGTTGGTGATGCAAAGCCTAAACGTTCTGCTCTTGTTGCGCAACCTGCAACGGGTTTGCTGTCCGCAACCAAGTTCCGGCTCAGCACCCAGCATGGACCCTGAATCAAGTTCAGAGCAGGCTCCCGGGTCTCGTTCGCTGCATAGCTCACTCGCCCAGGGAAACGGACAAAGGCAGGAGGTAGGAAGTAGAGTAGATGCGGGTTTTGTTTTGCAAAGCCTGCCGTCAAGCTCAAGGTAACGCATCAGATCAAAACATGAAAACCCGATCTTCCCGCCCCCTGCTTCCTGCATCCCGCGTCCTGGCGAGGGGATACGAAGTGGAATACGGAGGCCAGGGAGAGTGGCGTTATGCCAGGCAACGCGGCCGGCGCGGTCAGCCGAACCGCCGTTCCCCCAGCAGGTTCGTGACCGCGGCCAGGTAGCCATCGAAGTTTGGCGGCCGGACGTGGTTTTTCGAGGGCGCACTCATGGTTTGGCGAGCGGCGCCGCCTGAACCTCAGCGCCGCGGCTGCGGCTTGCGCGCGGTCTCGATGTGGGGAATCTCGCCAAAGGCAATCCGGTCTTCGCCGGCGTAGCCGAGGCCGTGCATGCCGGCAAAGTAGACGGTGTCGGGGCCGTAGAGCGAGTTTATTTCGTCCAGAACGTGCGAAAGCTGGTAGCCGCGGCGGGCTTCGGGCCAGAGCGGCGGCGAGGTGTCGCGCTCGGGCAGCAGGTGCTCGAGCACCAGCCCCACCTTGAAGGGCTGCCGTGGCGGGTCGGCGTCCCAGAGCGCGGTTAAGGCGTTCAGGAGCAGGCGGGTGTCTTGCGTCGGCTCCAGCCAGGTCTTTTTGACCCAGGTGGAATCGTGCTGGCGGGTGGCGTAGACGGTCAGGTGACGGGTCCAGTAGCCCTTGCGCCGCAGGCGGGCGGCGGCCTTGTGTAGCAGGCGAATCAGGGTCTGGCGGCCGCCTGCGGGGCGGCGCAGCTCCGGCGGCAGAACGTGCGAGTGGCCGACGCTGCGGCGGCGGGTGGGAACCGGCGGCAGGTCTTCGCCGCGCAGGCTGCGCCAGAGGCGCTCGCCCACCACCCCGCCCCAGATACGGCGCATGGCGGCACAGGAAAGGCCGGTTAGCTGCCGCACGGTGTAGACGCCGTGGCGGTGCAGCCGGGCCTCCATGCGGCGGCCGATGCCGTAGAGGTTGCGCAGCGAGAGCGGCCAGAGGATCTGCGGCAGGTCGGCCGGGGTGATTTCCACCAGGCCGTCGGGTTTTTCCAGCTCGGTCGCCACCTTGGCCAGGTAGCGGTTGGGGGCGATGCCGACTGAAGCCCGCAGCCAGGGGCCCACCCGGTGGCGGATGGCAGCTTTGAGTTCGCGGCCCAGCTCGCGGGCCCGGGGCGCTTCGTTCTTCATCAGCGCAAAGCGCATCTCGTCTATCGAGAGCACCTCTTCCACCGGCAGCACCTCGCCGACCGCCTCTAGAATCTGCTGGTGAACCTCCACGTAGACCCGCGGCCGCGCCTCGACCACCGCCAGCTCGCGGGCCCGCCGCCTGGCCTCGCGCACCCGGGTGCCGGTCTTTACGCCGAAAAAGCGGGCCTCGTAGCTGGCGGCGATGCAGAAGGTGGTGTCGGCGTCGAGCGGCACCACGCAGACCGGCCGCCCCCGCAGCTCCGGCCGCAGTTGTTGCTCAACCGAGGCAAAGTAGGCGTTCATGTCGAGGAAGATGTATTTGACAGACATAGCGGTCTCCGCTTATTACGTAAATACCATAACACGCGCGCGGTCGCGTCGGCGAACCCGGAAGCGCCGGGTACCCGCAGTGAGCGGCAGCCTTGCCGTCGGCGCCAATGTGACCGCGCTTGCCCCGGATATCCGCAAAAAACAGGCGCCCCCGTGCGGGGGCGCTTTTGGTGGGCCCTGCAGGACTTGAACCTGCGACCGATCGGTTATGAGCCGACTGCTCTAACCAACTGAGCTAAGGGCCCATGTCCGGTTCCCTATGGTAACAATCTATGAGGATGCTGGCAACATCTACGGGCTTATGCTGGGGTTATGAAGATCGTTACCGTCGTCCTCGACTCGGTTGGACTCGGCTACCTGCCCGACGCGCCCGCGTTCGGCGACGAGGGGGCGGACACCCTCGACCACACCGTGCTGAGAACCGGGATCGAGCTGCCCCATCTGGCGCGCTTGGGGCTGGGAAACATTCCTGGAGTGCACACCCTGCCGCTCGAGCCCCGACCCGTGGCCGCCTGGGGGCGCATGAAGGAGAGAAATCCCGGCAAAGACAGCTCCACCGGGCACTGGGAGTTCGTGGGAATCCTCCTGGAACATCCCTTCCGCACCTTCCCCGATGGTTTTCCCGAAAATCTGATGGAAAGGTTCTCCGCCGCCATCGGCGGCCGCGGCTGGCTCCTCAACAAGCCCTACTCGGGCACCGACGCCATCCGCGACTACGGTGAGGAGCATCTCAGGACCGGTAAACCGATAGTCTATACCTCGGCCGATTCGGTATTTCAGATTGCCGCCCACGTGGACGCGGTGCCGCTCGAAACCCTCTACGAATGGTGCGAGAAGGCCCGCGAGCTGCTAACCGGCGAGTTTGCGGTGGCCCGGGTCATCGCCCGCCCCTTCGCCGGGGAGCCCGGCAGCTTCCAGCGCCTCAACGAAAAACGCCACGACTACGCCCTGATGCCGCCCGACAACGTTCTTGACGCCATAAAGGCTGCCGGATACGAAGTGATCGGCGTCGGCAAGATCCCCGATCTCTACGCCCACAAGGGCTTTACCCGCGAGGTGCCTTCGGGCAGCAATACCGAGGGGATAGAAAAAACCCTGGCGTTGATGGACGAACCGGTGAACGGCCTGATTTTCACCAACCTCGTTGATTTCGACGCCAAGTACGGCCATCGCCGCGACCCCCGGGGGTACGCGGACGCGCTGCTGGAGTTCGACCGGGCGCTGCCCCGGTTCTTGGAGAAGCTGGATCCCGAGGACTACCTCTTCCTCGTCAGCGATCACGGTAACGATCCCACCTACCGCGGCACCGACCATACCCGGGAGTATGCGCTGTTGCTGGTGGCGGGGCCGGGCCTTGCGGGGCGCGATCTGGGCACCCGTGAGAGCTTCTCCGACATCGCCGCCACCTGGGCGAAACTGCTGGAAATCGCCTGGGATGGCCCGGGGGATTCAGTAATCTGAAAATACGGTTGTTCGGGATTCGCAATGCATCGCAGTGGTTTGGAAGGAACTGAATGAGCCTTAGCTGGCGGGACGTAATCGACATTTTGGCGGTGGCCACGGTGCTCTATTACACCTATGGCCTGCTGGCCGAAACCCGGGCCATGAACCTGGTCCGGGGTTTAATGGTTTACGTCCTCGTCTGGTTCGTCGCCGAGCAGTTGCGGTTGACCGCGCTGTCGTGGTTGCTGGGCAACGCCGCCACTCTGGGTATGTTTGCGCTCATCGTCGTTTTCCAGCCTGAGCTGCGCGGCGTGCTCGAGCGCCTGGGGCGCGGCCGCCTGCGTGAAAACCGGCTCGACGTGGAGGCCGCGCGCGAGCTCTTGCGCGCGGTCGAGCGCATGGCGGCGCGGCGCCTGGGAGCCCTCGTGGCCCTGGAAAGGCGCACCCCGCTGGGCGAGTACGCTGTCACCGGCGAGGTGCTGGACGCCCGGGTTTCTGCCCGGTTGCTGGAAACGATTTTTACCGTCGGTACCCCGCTGCACGACGGTGGCACGATAATGCGGGGGCGCCGTCTAGTGGCGGCGGGTTGCGTCTTCCCGCTTTCCGAGCGCGACGACCTCAAGTACCTGGGCACCCGGCACCGCGCCGCCGTAGGGCTTTCCGAGGTTTCCGACGCCTTCGTAATCGTGGTCAGCGAGGAGCGCGGCACCATCCGCATCGCCGAACGCGGCGAGCTTTCCCCCAACCTGACCCCCTCCGAGCTCAAAGACCGTTTGCGGGAGGTGCTGGATGAGGCTCTCTGAAATTCCGCGCCGGCTGCTGCACAACTGGCCGATCAAGCTGGCGGCGGTGCTTACCGCACTGGTGCTGTGGTACCAGTTGCGGGAGGTGGAGCCGGTGGTGGAGCGCAGCCTGTCGCGCCCTTTGGAGGTGGTCGGTCTGGGCGAAGACCGGGCGGTGGTGGGGTTGCCGGCTTCCGTAACGGTCCGCTTCCGGGGAACGGCGCGAATTGTTGAGAACCTCAACCCTGGTGCCGTCGTTGTTTTCGTGGACCTTTCCGGGGTGGACGAGGGGCCCTTTTCCGCCCAGGTTCAGGTCCAGGTGCCCAGCGGCGTGCGCGTGGTCGAGGTGATACCCGCCAAAGTGGAGGCGCGGGTTGAGAGGCTGGGCGCGGGGGTGCTGCCGGTGGAGGTCTTCGCTCCGGGAAGCGTCGTTACCTTTACGCCCGAGAGCGTAGGCATGCGCGGGCCCGCAAGCATGGTGGAGCGGGCGCGCGCGGCCGTGGGGGTCGACCTCAACGCCGAAGGCGCGGTGCGGCTGGTGGCGTTCGACGACACCGGAACGCCGTTGCCGGAGTTGACGTTGATACCGGGGATTGCGAGAATCCATTTCCGCTCGCCCACCCTTGCCCGCAAGGAGGTGGAGCTGGCGCTGCTGCCCGCCCCGCGCGATCTGCATCCGGTGCACGTGGAGGCGCCATCCCGGGTGACCATAGTGGGGCCGCCGGCCGTGCTCGACCAGATCAGTGTGGTGCAGGCGGAGGTGGACTGGCATTTGGGCGAGTACACGGCCCCCCTTAGGTTGCTGCTGCCGCCCGATGTGGACGTGATCGGCGTGGTGCTCATCAAGCTGAAGGTTGAGGCCGCCAAGCCCTTGGAATAGGTCGCCGCGCCAAACCTGCCCGGTCCGGCTCTGGCCGGGCGGTCTTTTCGTCGTGCACCGGTTTGTGCAGCCGATTTTCGCTTTCCGCTGCCGGCCGCGGCGGGGTGCGTGTTGCAATTCTTGACAAACGGGGTAAACCGCATCAAGATAAGCTATGCGGCCGGGGAGGGTTGGCCGAGCGGTTGAAGGCGGCGGTCTTGAAAACCGCTGTGGGCGAAAGCCCACCGGGGGTTCGAATCCCTCACCCTCCGCCAAAACGATGCCTGGAGAGGTGGCCGAGTGGTTGAAGGCGGCACCCTGCTAAGGTGTTGTACCCCTACCGGGGTACCGCGGGTTCGAATCCCGCCCTCTCCGCCAGAAAGCCCCCGCGAAAGCGGGGGCTGCTTGATGCTGGGCCGGAGAAGGAGGTTCGGGATATCCTGGTGGTTTGCGAGCGGCGCTTGCTGTCTTACAGTACGGGCGGCTAGTAGCTGCGCTGCCGAGTTTCGAGCCCCCGGCTCTCGAGCCAGCGCACCAGCAGCCCCACCGCGCGCTTCACCCCGGCGCTGACCAGAGGGCTGCAGTTGGGGCGCAGGCCGACGAAAACGCCGCTATTGCTGGGGCGCGCTTCCAGCAGCACCTCCTGGACCAGCTCGGGCTCTTCCACCCGCGCCAGGATTATCAGACCCGGTCCGGACTGCCAGGCTTCCAGCAAGACCACCCCGGCTTCGGGGGCGGTTTCTATCTGCTTTTCGAATGCTTCCGCGGGGGGCAGGGCGCCTTGCATCAGGGCGTGGGGCATCGGGTACCTCCGTATCGGGGGAAAGGTCTCGCCTGCTTCGGCGATCTTGTGAAATGCCGCATGAAAGATGGGCTTTTCCTGGTCGAGCCATTTCCGGGCGTACTTGGTGCGCAGCGTTTCCGGCGGGGGCGGTCCCGGGCGCACCGCGAAGAGGCCGCTCGCCTTTCCTGCGGCGGTGGCGAACTCGAAGTACTCGGGGTGGTCGGTGGTCAGCAGGAGCGCTCCTCCATTTGCAAGGCGGGTCGCCAGCAGCCGGAAGAAGTGCGGTTGCAGCAGGCGCCGGCCGGCGTGCTTCTTCTTGGGCCAGGGGTCGGGGAAGTTGACGTAGACCCGCTCGAGCCCCCGCACGGGAACCAGGTTGCGCAGCAAAAAGCGGGCGTCGCCGCGATAGAGGCGCGCCCGGGCCACCCCCTCGCGCCGCAGGCGGCGCAGCGCCCTGCTCACGCTGGCGGGGGCGACCTCGGCTCCGAGCAGATTCCATTCTGGGTGGAGCCGGGCCAGCTCCACCAGAAAACGCCCGTCCCCGAAACCGATTTCCAGCGCCCAGGGGGCGGCGCGTCCGTAGACGGCGGCGGGGGATACGGGAAAGGGTAGTTCTGCGGGCGAGAGCAGCACGCACCGGTTATACCACCGCGAGACCAATCAAGGTTACAATGCGCGTATATACTTGGGCTGAACACCGCGGCACGCATATTTATGGAACCGAGTCTAAGCTGGATTCACCTCTTCGCAATAGCGGCGCTCATCCTGGCGCTGCTGGGTGTCAGGCGCAACCGCCGTTCGGCGTTGTTTGCGGGGCTGGGGGTCGCCTTTGCGACAGTCGGTATGGCGATCAACGGAACCGTCGGCTTGGCCGTGGTGGGGCTGGGGATGGGCTTGCTGGTCTGGGGTTACGCCGCCCCCCGGCCGCGCGGCGGTTTTCGCGCGCTCGAGCTGGTGGTGGACAGCCAGGGCCGGCTGCTGCGCTCCCGCAACCTCGAAACCACCCTCGGTTGGGCGCCCGAGGACGCTCACGGGACGCCCTTTTCGGGGTTCATCTAC
The DNA here is from genome assembly GCA_027067955.1 of Thermaceae bacterium. Classification (GTDB taxonomy): domain Bacteria; phylum Deinococcota; class Deinococci; order Deinococcales; family Marinithermaceae; genus Oceanithermus. The sequence goes on along the minus strand of JAMOUW010000042.1, from coordinate 30,033 downwards.
CCCGAAGACCATCCTTTCTGGAAGAAGGCCTTCGAGCAGTGCCTCGACACCGGCGAGTCCACGACCGTAGAACTGCGCGCAATGCACGCCACCGGGCGCCTGGCCTGGCTGCGGGTATTCATAGAGGACCATGTTGACGGCTTGCGGCTGGAAGCTTTCGAGATCACCTCCTACAAGCTGGTTGAGCAGACGTTGCGCAGTCAGGAGCGGTTGCTTAAAGGTGTTTCGGACGCCACCCGCACCATGCTCGCGGCCACGGACGACCTGGGGTGGCCGCTCAACAAGGCGCTGGCCACTTTGGCCATGAGCCTGGGGGCGGGCCGGGCGCACCTGTACAGGGTGGAGGCGCATCCCAGTACCGGCCACCGCCGCGCCCTGCTCCAGGTGGAGTGGGTGCGCGAGGTGCTCAGAACCCGTATCGACAACCCGCTATCAGGCGAGTTGCTGGAGAGCGATCCGCGTTTCTCGCGCTGGTTCCAGGAGCTGGAGCGGGGAGAGGTGATCGCCAGCCCGGTGGCCCTGTTGCCGTCGGAAGAGCGTTTGATGCTCGAGGCTACCGGGGTGGGTTCCATCCTGCTGCTGCCCCTGATGATCGGCGGCGAGCTCTGGGGCTTTACCGGTTTCGAACTGCCCGAAACCCACCGCCGTTTCGGCCCCGAGATGATTCAGGTGCTGCGCACGGCGGCGACCGCGCTGACCGCGGGAATCGAGCGGGTGGACAACATGCGCGAGCTAGCGGTGCAGCGAGCGCTGCTCGAGCGCATCGACGAGTCGGTCAACGACGGTATCCTGGCGGTGGACGCGCAGTGGCGCCCGCTCTTCTACAACAAACGCTTTCTCGAGATCTGGGGATTGGGCGAGGAAGAACTGGCGGCGGAGGGCAGCGCGGGGCTTTCGGCGCTCACCCGCCGCACCAAGAATCCCAAGCGCTTCGCCGAGGTGCTGCTCGAGCTGCACGAGAAGCCCAATCGCACCGTGCACCTCGAGCTGCGCCTCAAGGACGGGCGCGTTCTCCAGGCGTCATCTTCCCCACTCGGCGACGATGAATCGGAGGGCAGGGTCTGGTTCATGCGCGACGTCACCGAGGCCCGCCGGCTGGAACGCGCGCTCGCCCGCAGTGAAGAGCGCTTCCGGACGATCCTGCAGAACACCTCCGACATCACCGCGCTGCTGGACGAGGGTATGCGCATCCGCTACATCAGCCCCGCCGTGGAGGGGGTGCTGGGGTACCGGGTGCAGGACCTGCTCGGCCTGGCCGTGGACGAGGGCGTTCACCCCGATGACCGCACCGAGGTGCGGCGCTCGTTCGCTGTGGTGCTGGCGGACCCCGCCCAGCCCATCCACGTAACCTTCCGGATACTCTCGGCTGGCGGCGAAATCCGCTGGCTGGAAGTGCGCGGGCGCAACCTGCTGGCCAATCCCGCGGTGCGCGGGGTGCTGGTCAGCGCCCGCGACATTACCGAGCACAAGGTCTACGAGGCGCAAATAGAGCACATGGCCTATTTCGACGCCCTCACCGGGCTGGCCAACCGCCGTATGCTGCGCGAGCAGGTGGAGCGGGCGATCCGCGAGCCCGGGGAGGACAAGGAGGAAGCAGGGGGGTTCGCCTTCGTTTACATCGATCTGGACCGGTTCAAGAACGTAAACGACACCCTGGGCCACGACATCGGCGACGCCCTGCTGGTGCAGGTGGCCCGGCGCCTGGAAGAGAAGGTGTCTCCGGGCGACGTGCTGGCGCGCCTCGGCGGTGACGAGTTCGGGCTGCTGATCCGCAGCGACGACCAGGAAACCGTGCTCAGCCTCACCCAGCGCCTGATTTACGCCCTGCGCCCCCCCTTCAACGTCGAGGGGCACCGGATTCACGTATCGGGGAGCGCCGGCATCGCCCTTTATCCCGCGGACGGCGATACTTTCGAGCAGCTCCTGCGCCACGCCGACATAGCTATGTACCGCGCCAAGAACGACAAGGTATACCTGCAGTTCTACTCGCCCCACTTGAACGTCTATACCCGCGAGCGGTTCCAGCTCGAGACCGATTTGCGCACCGCCATGCAGTCGGGAAGCCTGATCCTGTACTACCAGCCCATCCAGAACGTGCAGGGGGAGGTGCGCGGACTGGAGGCGCTGGTGCGCTGGGAACATCCCGAGCGCGGGCAGATCTTCCCCGAGGAGTTTTTGCCCCTGATAGAGGAGGCGGGGCTGGCGGCGAGCTTTGACCGGCAGATTCTCACCCAGGCGGTGCGCCAGATTGCGCGCTGGCAGGGGGCGGAACCGCCGGTCTGGGTGAGCGTGAATGTGGGTTACGCCTCGTTGCTGGACGACGGCTTCCTCGATTTCCTGAAGCAGCGGCTGGGGGAGGAGGGCGTTTCGCCCGACCGCCTGCTGATAGAGGTTACCGAAACCCAGGCCTCGCGCGATCCCGAGCGTACCAAAGCCGTTCTGGGGCAGCTCAAGGAGCTGGGAGTACAGCTTGCGTTGGACGACTTCGGTCAGGGCTACTCTTCGCTCAGCTATCTCTCCGATTTCCCCATAGACCTGATCAAGATCGACCGCGCCTTCATTAGCGGGGTGCCCTTCCGCACCAAGGACGCGGGTATCGTGCGCATGATCGTGGCGCTCGCGAGCCAGCTGGGTATCGACGTATTGGCTGAGGGGGTAGAGACCGAAACCCAACGCGAGTGGCTGCAGCACGTGGGCGTGCACTACTTGCAGGGCTACGCCATCAGCGAGGCGCTGCCACCGGCAGAGCTCCCCTTCGACGAGGTTTCCTGAGGGCGCGGCCCGAACCGGGCGGGGTTTTGCAATAGGGGACGTAGAATGAAGCCCATGGCTGCAAAGCGCATCCTGGTAGTTGAGGATGAAGCTCGCATCGCTGACGTACTCGAGCGCTATCTGCGGGCCGAGGGGTTCGTGACCGAGCGCGCGGCCACCGGCACGAGGGCGCTGGAGCTGTGGCGGGCGTTCCGGCCCGATCTGATCCTGCTGGATCTGATGTTGCCGGAGTTGAGCGGGCTTGAGGTGATCCGCACAATCCGGGCCAGTTCCGACGTTCCGGTGCTCATGGTTACGGCCCGGGCAGAGGAGGTGGACCGGCTCGTGGGGCTTGAACTGGGCGCCGACGACTACATCACCAAGCCCTTCAGTCCTCGCGAGGTGGTCGCCCGGGTGCGCGCCGTGCTGCGGCGCGCCGGCGGGTCTGTGCGGCGCAGCCGTATTTACCGCGCAGGGGATGTCGAGGTGGATCTGGAGAGGTTCACGGCGCGCTGCGGTGGCAAGCCGGTAACGCTCACCCCCACCCAGCTGCGCCTGCTTGCGCTGCTGGTGCAGGCGGAGGGCCGCGTTCTTTCTCGCCATGAACTGCTCGATCAGCTGGGCGAGTCCTACGTGGACGTACGCACCGTAGACGCCCACGTGAAGAACCTGCGCCGCCGGCTTGGTCCATGCGGCACCCGGATCGAAACGGTGCGCGGGGTGGGTTACCGCCTAAGTCTGAGCACTTTTTAACAACTCACGCCGGTTCCGGCTTTAATATAATTGCATGCCGCGGGTTACTGTACAGACTCTTGCAGAAATCCTTCGCGCTCTCAGACCCTATCTGGGTCAGCCGAACTTTCCCTACGTGCTCTACCAGACCCTGAGGGCGCAGCTGGGTCGACAGGTGGCCATTGCGGCCGACGACCTGCATTTTCCTGACGATCTTCCCGGAAACCCGCCGCGCCTGAGCGAAGCTGGAATCAACGTTTGGGTGCCCGAGGGTCAGCCGCCGGCTCTGGAGGAGTTGGTGCGCACCCTGATCCGCGCGCACGTTACCATCGCCGACCTGCGCGGCGAGCTGCTTGCCATCGAAGAGCAGTCCTCGCGCAGCGCCCGCATGCTGAGCGTACTCGCGCACGAGATTAAGAACCCGCTCTTTGCCGTCCTGGGTAGTCTGGAGCTGCTTACCCAGAAATCCCTGGACGATGACGTGCAAAAACTGGTCGAGACTGCACACGCCAGCGCCCAGAGGATGCATGCTCTGGTCAATGACTCCTTGCAGCTGGTGGCTCTGGAACAGGAGGGGGTGCGTCTCAAGGCGGAGCGCCTTTCGATAAACAAGCTGCTCGCCGAGCTTGCCTCCGAGATAGAGCCGGTGGCGCTGGCGTCGGAAGTCCAGCTGCGGGTGATTCCGCTGCGTGGCGATGCCGAGTTGCTTGGGGACCGCCGCTGGTTGTTGCAGGCTCTGCTGAACCTGGCTCTCAATGCGGTTAAGTACACGCCCGCTGGGGGCCGTATCACCCTGCGGGCTTTTCGTTCTGAGGGGCGTACCGGAATCGTAGTTGAGGATACCGGACACGGCATCGCCGAGAACGACATCGAGCGCATATTCGAGCCGTTCCAGCGTGCTGACACCAAGAAGGAAGGCAGCGGTTTGGGCCTCACCATCGTAAAGCGGGTAATTGAGGCACACGGGGGTGACATCCAGGTGGACAGCCGCCCGGGACAGGGCAGCAGTTTCCGGGTAGAGCTTCCCATGCTCATTCCAGGTCGCCGCGGCGGCACCGCCTGGGGGCTGCGGGTGCTGGTCCTCACCGTCATAGCCGGGCTGCTGCTGGCTCGTATGCCCATTTTCCCCATGGACGTCCAGGCTAGCACCCCGGCGGGGATGGTGAAGCTCACCGGGGAACAGGAGCTGTCCCAGGGGGGGATGGTCGTGCTGGGAAGCGCGCGAATGAACTTCGACCCCGGCAGCCGGGTGCTGCTCAGCACCCGCCGCAGTCTCCTGGGCGACGCCCTTTCGGCGTCGCTACAGATGCGCTCCGGCGGGGTAGCGGTGGAGCGCACCGGCAGCAGGCCCACTCTGAAGGTGGCCTTGCGCAATGCTACGCTGCGCCCTCGCGGCACCGAGTTTTACGCTGAGACCGGCGCCAGCGATCGCGTGAGCCTTTATCGTGGTGCGCTGGCTCTCAGCGGGCCCGGGTTCAAGGGCGAGCTGGGACCGGGTGAGGGTGTGGTGGTCAGCGCTGCAGGTGTGGAGAAGCGCAAACTCCTTTCCGCGCCCCAGGTGCGGGCGCGCACCCTTGCCGATGGCAGGCTGGAGCTGCACTGGTTGCCCGTTGAAGGGGCGGTGCGCTACCGGGTGGAGCTTTCCGAGGAAGGGCGCGAGGTGGTGGTGGCCACCACCACCGCCACCCGCTGGGAGTACGCCCCGATGGAGGACCGCAACCTCGAAGCGCGGGTGCGTGCCATCGACGATCTGGGGCTTGCCGGCGCTGCCTCCAAGCCGCAGCCCTACCAGGAGCGCGGCTCCTATTATCGTGGCCACCGCGCCTTCCTGAAGGGTGAATACGCAGAGGCGGCGCGCTTCCTCGAAGTAGCCGTGTCAAGTGACCCGGCGCTAGCGGAGGCGTGGCTCGAGTACGGTCTTGCCAGTCTCGAGTTGGGTGAGGTGAAAACAGCCCGTGAGGCGCTGGAGCGGGCCGTGCAGCTGGAGCCAGAATACGAGGAACGCATCTTGCTACCGCTCGCACGGGCGCTCGAGCAGCAGGACGACGTTGAAGCTGCCGCCGAGTACTATGCACGGGCGCGCACGAAGGATGAGTGGAGGCGTGAGGGGACTTTGGGCCTAATACGGGTTTATTTAAAACAGGAAGAGTTTGTCAGGGCCGAGGAGCTTGCTTGCGATTGGCTGCTGGCCCATCCTGGCGATGCCGAGGTGAAGGAGTTGTTGCAAAGGGCGCTCAGCGAATCCGGCAGGGAGTATGCGCGGCCCGGTTGTCCGGAGTTCCAGCCGCCTCCGGAGACGGAGCTAGAGCCTGCGCCGGAGCCGCCCCCCGAGCCCGTGCCTGAGAACGCTTCGATTCCAAAGCCGAAACCGGAGCCGGCGGCGCCCCGGAAGCCCGTGACTCCTCGAGGTTGCGACCCGTTCTGTAAATGAGGCTTACCTTACATGTGATGCTTCCACGGAGTATAATCCCCGTAAGGTATGCCAAAGATCTTGTTGATCGAGGATGACCCCCAGGTTGCGCAGCTGCTCCAGATAACTTTGGAACAGAAGGGACACCAGATTTACTGGGCCACCAGCGGAAAAGAGGCCATGCGGTATCTGCCCAACATAGACTTGCTGGCCCTGGATCTGGGTCTCCCCGATGTGGACGGGGTGGATTTGCTCAAGCGCGCCAGGGCGCTGCGGCCGCGCCTGCCGGTACTGGTGCTGACTGCCAAAGACGACGAATACACCAAGGTTTACTGCCTTGAGATAGGCGCCGACGACTACATGACCAAGCCCTTTTCGGTGCTCGAATTCACTGCCCGCGTGCAGGCCCTGCTCCGGCGCAGCTACGGCAGCCCCAAGATCGCCATCGGGCCGCTGGAGCTCGACAGCGAGGGCTACCGGGCTGTCCTTGATGGTCGTGAACTCAAGCTTTCAAAGACCGAGTTTGCACTTCTGCGCACCCTGGCCAGCGCTCCCGGCCGGGTCTGGAGCCGCAGTGAACTGCTTGAAGCGGTGTGGGGATTGACATTTGACGGTACCGACAGGGTGGTGGACGTATACATCAATATGTTGCGCAAGAAGCTTGGCGATGATCCGCGCAATCCCCACTTCATCGAAACGATGGTGGGTGTTGGTTACCGCTTGCTAGACCTTGATCGCGACAATAATGGGACTTCTTAACAATATCTTTATACTATTTTAGTCTTGCTACTCCTCCCCCAAAAGGGGGATGGCAAAGCCGAAAGTCTTTAATATCCTGGATTCAGGAGGTGCAGATCCGTCTTCCGCAAATACGGGCGCCTGGGAGGCGGGGAGCCAGTGGCGCGACCGACCTTGACCGCGGCGCAATGGCTGCGAGAAAGGTGACGTATGGCTATTTTCGGCAATCTGAACCACATGTCGCTGGGAGACCTTTTACCGCTATTGTCTGTGCAGGACGGGGCTCTGGAGGTTTTCAATTTAGAGAACCATCCGCGGGTGACGCTTTACTTCCGCGATGGTTTGCTGCAGTGCCTCTTTGTGGCCGGTCGCCCGGCCGATTCACTCGTTGCGCGCAGCATTGTGACTCTGCTCATGAGCTCTACGCGCGGGAGCTTCGAGTTCGTTCCGGGAGCGCCGGAACGCCGCTGCCCCCATCTGCTGGATTGGCCCCTTGACCGGTTGCTAATCACCGTGGTTTCGGTGCAAGATGAAATGAGGGAGCTGGAACGTCGCTTGCCCCATCCGGAAACCATTTTCCGGAAGATACGTGACGAGATGCCGGAGGACAGGCGGCTGGCGGACTTTTGGAAGCGGGCGCAAGGGCGCCTGGACATAGGAGCGTCGGCGCAGGAGCTGGCCGGCAGGATGGGAATGCCATTGGAGCACGCTCAGTACTATCTGTTTAAGCTGCGCCAGGCGGGGCTGGTCATGCCCGTGCGCGCCCGTGCGCAGCGACGGAGCATGGGGCCGTCGGTAGCGGCTCGACTTATCGATTCCCTGAAGCAGCGCTTCTTCGGGGGGCGCCAGGCATGGAACCATTAAAGGTGGTAGTTTCGGGGCCCGTGGGATCGGGCAAGAGCACGTTTGTACGCACCCTGTCTGAAACCGCCATCGTTGATACCGACGCCTTTGCCAGCGAGCCCATCGGCAAGGACATGACCACCGTGGCGCTGGACTACGGCACCCTGCGTCTGGACGGCCAGTTGCTCTACCTCTTCGGAACCCCTGGCCAGCAGCGCTTTGATTTTATGTGGGACATTCTCACCGAGGGAGCACTGGGGATGGTGCTGCTCGTGCGCGGCGACCGCCCGCAGGATTTTCCGCAGGCTCGCCGCCAGCTCGACTACCTGCTCTCGCGCCAGGCGGTTCCTTATGTAGTTGGCGTTACCCGTCAAGACAAGCCGCCGGTATGGGGCCCCGAGGAAGTGGCGCTGTATCTGGGTCAGCCGAGTGAATACGTCGTGGGTTTGAACGCGACCGATCCCAAAAGTGCAGTTAAACCTCTCCTGCGATTGCTGGAACTTATGCTGTGAGAGAGGTGTATATGGCCAGGTTTTACTGGCCTTACCTTATAAAATAGCTGGGTTAGGGAGTGTTTAAACCATGACCAAACAAGAACAATTACAACAGATCCTGCGCGAACTCAAACAGGCCCTTCCGGAGCTGCGCAGCGTGGTGGTGGCCTCCGTTGACGGCCTTCCCATCGTGCACGATTCCAGCGACGCGCCCCGGGTGGCTGCCATGGCGGCGACGGCCCTCGGTCTCGGGCGGCGCATCAGCCAGACTACTGAGCTGGGCAGCCTGGAGGAGACCATCGTGCGGGGCAACCACGGTTATTTCGTTGTGTACGCCGCCGGTGAGAAGGGCGTGCTGGCGGTTTCGGCGCCCGCCGGGGCCAACCTGGGCCTCATCCACCTGGAGGCCCGCGAATTCGCGTCCCGCTTGGCGCGGACACTTTAGGGGAGGCTGGTTGTGGATTACCATGAGGTAGCCAAAAAAGCAATCGGCGATATGCCGCCCGCAACCCGCTTCCGCGCCCAAGATGCAAAGGTGATAAAGGCCCATGCCGAACTTATCCTGCCCCTGGCGGGCGAGTTGATCACCGGGTTTTACGACATGCTCTACGCCCATGAGCCCACGCGCGCCGTTTTCGAGGAAGGCGAGCGCCCCAAGCGCGAGAAGTCGCTGGGGGAGTTTTTGATGCGGGTGGTGAACGGTCCCCACGACGATAAATTCTTTGCCTGGCTGGCTTTCGTGGGGCCGGTACACGTGGTGCGCCAGGTCAGCAACCCGATGATGCTGGCGATGCTCGACCACCTAGTGCTTTTTATCATGAGGAAGTTCAAGGGCCACGAAAACGTTCATGAGGTTACCGAAGCCTTCGTGCGCCTGACGGCTACCCTGGGGGCGATCATCAGCTACGGCTACGAGGTGGCCTGGCAGGAAGCCCTCCACAACGTTGTGGGGATGCCCCCGGCGCTGGTGCAGCGGATGGTGCACGAGGAGGCGCGCAACATGTTTCCCCTGCGCGGCCGGGAAGAGGATTCCTGAGGCGCGCTTCTGCCGGGAACGGGCGCCGCGGAGGGCGTCCGTTATTTTTTTTCTATTATTTCCGCGTCGGGCGGAAAGGAGACCAGATCTTCCCTGCCAAAATCGGCGCGTTTGAATTCGGTCCATTCGAGATCGGAGAGCGTGTCGCCGGCGGCGTTGAAGAAGGCCGTGCGCAGGGGGCGTGCGGGTTTCTTGGCGATCCATACCTCCACCCGGGCGAAACCGGCGCTGTCGGGGTCGGCGGCGCGGCCGCCGACGTACCAGGCCGGTACACCTTTGTAGGTCACCTCTTCCGGCGCACCCCAGGTTATCTCGCCGCGTTCGCCAAGGCTGCGCAGGTCTCCCATACGTGAGAGATCGAAGCCCAGCCCCTCGATGCGCGCGCGCTCGCGCGGATAGATCACCACCTGGTTGGTGAGGAAGAGGTAGTTGTAGACCTTTTCGGGGGTGATGACAACGTAGTTGTCGGCGAGGGCATCGGGTTTCTGGAACTCGATGCGCACTATCTCGTTTTTGGGAAGGGTCTTTACTATCAGGTCGGCCGCCTGGATGTCGCCGTTGGGGGTGATTATCCTGCCTACCATGCGCGCCTGCCAGGGGGCCTTTTCGAGCACCGCGGCCACCTGGTCGAAGAGAGCATCCGCGCTAATGGCCAGCGCCGGCAGGCTCATACCGGCGATCAGGAGCGCAGTCCACCAGCGCCGCATCACAATTCCTCCAACTGCAGGTTATAGCGCAGGTAGAACTCGTAACCCGCGGAGTCGACCTCGGCGTCGAGCTTCCAGGACTTCCAGGCCAGCCCGACGCCCGCCCGCGCCGGATAGGCAAGTGTAAGATGCGCCTTGTAGCTGCGGTCTGCGTAATGGAACCGGAACTCGTTGAGCGCACCCAGGCGCAGCTCCCCGGCGTATACCGCGCCGGCGTAGAGCGTTTTGCAACCCAGCAGCGCGTAGGCGTTGCTGGGCCGGTTGACCCCGCCGGCTCCCAGGGTAAAGGTGTGGCGGCGGACCCGCCAGGCCAGAGCCGCCTCGGCGCTGCCGCCTTCGCGGTGGAAGTCTCCCCGGGCCAGCAGGGTGAGCCGGCGGTCAAGGCGGTACTTGCCTTCCAGGCGCGCGTAGGGACCCAGGGTTTCGCCCTGCAGGGGCCAGAAGTGGCTGGGGGTACGGTTGTAGGTATAACCGCCGCGCACGCTGAGCGCCCCCTTGCCCAGCACCACGTTCCCGAAGCCTTCCGCCCAGTAGTGGGCGTCCATGCCGATAAAACCGCGCGCACCCAGCTCGCCGCGTCCTGCAGGGCCGGCCTCGAAGGCGCGCCGCACGCCCAGGCCGAAAGAGGTTTCGGCGGCGTTGGGCAGATAGGCGCGCAGATAGGCGTCCAGGGTCCAGTCGCGCAGCGGCACCTGCAGGTTGACGGTGGGACCGATGGAGAGGTCCGGACCGCCGGCCCAGATACCGAACTCGAGCGACTGGGCCGCCGCCAGCGGCGCCATGAGGAGCAGGATCGCTAGCCAGAGTTTCTTCATCGCGCCTCCTTTATACAGGTTCTGCGTGAGCCGCGCTTAAAGCAAACGTTTACGGAAGCTCAAGGTGGCGAGTAACAGCACGAGTCCGGTAAAGAGGGCCAGGGCCGCGAAAGGGACGTACAGCGTGTCGAGCCCCGCCCCGCGCAGCATAATTCCGCGTGCCGCATCGAGGAAGTAGCGCAGCGGTATCAGGTAGGTGAAGAGTTGCAGCGCTCGCGGCATGCCCTCGATGGGAAAGAAAAGCCCGGAGAGGAAGATGGAGGGCAGGTAATAGATCAGGGTTGCGAACACGGCCTGGATCTGGGTGCGCGAACGTGTCGAAACCACGATACCCACCGCCAGCGAGCCCAGCACGAAAAGGAAGACGAGCAGGAGCAGCAGCGCTGGATTGCCGCGCATGGGTACCGCAAAAACGGTGTGACCCACCCAGAGGACCAGCAGTGTGTCCGCGAAGGCTATGGCCAGGTAGGGCAGCACCTTGCCGCTCACCAGCTCGCCCGGTCGGACCGGGGTAGCGATGAGGGCCTCGAGCATACGCGTCTCCTTTTCGCGTACTATGGCCAGACCCGTCAGGATCACCGCTATCTGGGTGATCACGATGCCGACTATGCCCGGCACCATGAAGGCTGCGGTATCGCCCCCGGGGTTGTAGAGCAGCTCGGTTTCGAGGGTCAGCGGTAGCGGCTGGGCCTCGCCCGCCAGCATGCGCGCCGCTATCAGACGGGCGTTCAGGCGGCCTGCCGCTTTTTGCAGCCCCACCTGCACCTGGAAGGCGAAGGTGGGATCGGAGCCGTCCACCAGCGCCCGCAGCCGGACGCCCCGACCCGCGCGGAGCTCCTCCAGCATCTTAGGCGGCAGCTCCAGCCCCACCCGCGCTTCCTGCCGGTCGATGAGCCGTTTCAGCTCGGCCTCGCCGGTGGCCCTGTAGACCACGTCGAACTTACCGTCCTTTTCCAGCTCGCGCACCAGCGCTCGGGAAATGCGGTCGTGCGCGCGGTCCCAAACCGCGAGCGGGATGTGTTTCAGATTGAAGTTAACCGCATAACCGAAGAGCAGCAGCATCGCTACCGGCAGCACGACGATGACCCGCAGCAGGACGGGGTCGCGGCGCAGCTCCAGCATTTCCTTCTTGGCCACCGCCCGCACCCTAGACCAGCGCACGACGGTCCTCCTCGCGTATCTTGAGAACGAATACATCTTCCATCGTCGGTTCCTCCTCGGTTGCGCCTTCGGGGATGGGAGCGCCGGGTTCGAGCACGATTCTCAGTACCCCGCCCCTGCGCCAGGCATCCACCATCCCCCCGAGGTCGCGCCGGACAGCTGCTCCGGCGGGAAGCCGGTAGAAGCGATAGGATTTCCTTGCCGCCTCCTTCAGCTCCCCGGGTGCGCCGAGGGCTACGAGCCGCCCCCGGTAGACGAGGCCGACGCGGTGGCAGCGTTCGGCCTCATCCATGTAGTGGGTGGTGACGACGGCGCTCATTCCCCGCTCCGCCTCGGCGTAAACCAGGTCCCAGACCGTTCGCCGCGCTAGCGGGTCGAGGCCGGTGGTGGGCTCGTCCAGGAACGCCACCGGGGGCCGGTGCACCAGCGCCTGCGCCAGCGAAAGGCGCTGCCGCCAGCCGCCCGAAAGCTCGCCCGCACGCTGGAGGGCCGCCTCTTCCAGGCCGAAGCGGGCGAGCGCGTCGTCCACCGCCGCGGCGACCGCGCGCCCTTCCAGGTACAGGGCGGCGCGGAACTCCAGATTCTCGCGCACCGTCAGGAAAGGGTATACGCTCGCCTCCTGGGTGGCGTAGCCGATGCGCTCCTTAACCCGTTCGGCTTCGTACGCTACGCTGAATCCTGCTACGCGGGCGTCGCCGCCGCTCGGGGCGAGCACTCCGCTGAGCATGCGCACCAGCGTGGTCTTGCCCGCGCCGTTGGGCCCCAGGAGGCCAAATACCTCGCCTTCGTAAACCTCGAAGCTCACCCCCGCCACCGCAAGCAGCCGCCCGAAGCGGCGCTCCAGACCCGTGACCGTCACCGGTACTTGACCGGCGCTCATGCGGACCATCCTCGCAGGAAGCCTTCGATGTGGGCTTCCAGGTCCAGAGCGGGTGCGCGCTCGAGCGCGACCCCGAAGAGCGAAGCGGCTATCAGCGGTCCGAAGAAGGCGTGTATCAGCGCCGCCGTTTCACCCCCGCGCAGCTCGCCTGCGGCCTGGTAGTACTTGAAGAAGCCCGCCACTGTAACCAGGCGACCGGCCAGCGCTTCCCCGAGCGCGCGGCGCAGTTCCGGTTCGCGCGCGGCTTCGCTGGCCATTACGAAGACCAGCGCCCCGCCGCGCTGCAACTGTCCCCGGTAGAGCTCGGCCAGGGTTCGTAGATCGGCGCGCAGATCGCCGCTGGGATGCGCCGCCACCTCCTTGAAGGCGGCTCCCGCGCGGCGCACCGCTTCGGCCAGCAGCCGGGCCTTGGAACCAAAGCGGCGAAAGAGCGTCACCTCGGCCACCCCGGCGCGGGCGGCGATCTCGCGCGTGGTAGCGCCCTTGTAGCCGCGTTCGCCGAGCAGATCGAGCGCCGCCTCTATGAGGCGAGCTTCAGTGCTTGATAGTAAGTGCATACTTACATAAGTATAGCCCCGCCCGCGTTCGTCCGCAAGCGCGCCGGGCTAGACTGGGGGCATGCGCAACTTCCTGGCTCGCTGGCTATTGAACACCCTGGCTTTGTGGCTGGTGGCGCAACTGTACGGTGGGGTCAATTTCGCCTCCAGCAGCACGTTGGGCGACTACCTGATAGCGGGGCTGGTGCTGGGGTTGGCGAATGCCCTGGTGCGTCCGCTGCTCCTGCTGTTCACCCTGCCCCTCAACCTGCTCACTCTGGGTCTGTTCACTTTGGTGGTGAACGCCCTGGTGCTGCTTTTGGTGGCCCAGGCGACCGCGCTTGAGGTCGAGGGTTTTGGCGGCGCTTTCTGGGGGGCGTTGTTGCTGTCTGTGGTTTCCTGGCTGCTGAACATCATATTTGGAGACAGGCGCTAGGGGGAGCGGCGATCGCCCGGGCCGGTGCATTTATGCGGCCCCGTCTCATTTATTTACACAACGATTGTGGTTGACTGACCCCGAGATGGTGACCCGATCTGTGCCTTCCGCCACCCTGAAGAGCCTGGCCATCCCCAACGAGCACGGCGGCTGGGGGCTGACCCTCGAGCCCGTGATTCTGGGCCTGCTCGTCGCCCCCAGCCCCGCGGGCTGGGGTCTGGGGTTGCTGGCCCTGGCCAGTTTCTTCGCCCGCCACCCCACCAAGCTGGCCCTGGCTGACCTGCGCCGCGGCCATGTTTACCCGCGTACCCGGGCGGCGCTTTTCTTCGCGCTGTTATACGGAGGGCTGGCGCTGGCGGGCCTGCTTCTCGCCTGGTTCACGGGCGACCGCGCCTTCGTCCTTCCGCTCGCGGCGGCCGCGCCGCTGGTGGCTTTACAGGTAGCCTACGACGCCCTCGGTAAGGGGCGCACTCTGATCGGCGAGCTTTCCGGATCCCTCGCTATGGGGGCGGTGGCCACGGCCATCATCCTTGCCGCCGGCGGCGGTGCCGCCATGGCGTGGGGGGCCTGGCTGGTGCTGGCCATGCGCGGCCTGGTGGCCATACGTTACGCACGCGCCCAGGTGCGCCGTGCCCACGGCAGGCCGGTGAGCAAGATCTCTACCTTCGCAACCGCGGTTCTGGCAGTCTTCGTTCTCTTTTTGGGCGCCGCCTGGGGCGTGAGCCCCTGGCTGGGGATGTGGGCGGTGCTGGCGCTGGCCGTCTACGCGGTCTACATGCTCGAGCGTCCCCCCGTCAGCGCCCGCCACGTGGGCTGGAGCCAGATGTTCTTCGGCTGGCTGGTGGCTCTCATGACCGCCCTGGGCATTCGCGCGGGCTGGTGAGATCGAGCCGTCCGTCCGGCCCTGGCAGGTCAGCGTCCCGGCGGCAGGAAGGTGAGGGTGTCGCCGCTCTTCAGGCGGGTGGCCAGCCCTTCCAGATAAGCTACGTCGCGGCCGTTCTTGAGTAGCGCCCAGCGCGGCTTGAAGCGCCAGCGGGTTACCTGCTCCATCCAGCCGGCGTGTTCTTCGGCGTCGGGTACGGGCTCGAGCGCCACGTCGCGCAGCTCCGGGCGGAAGGCGAGCAGCTTGAGCACTGCCTCGAGCGCCGTCCCTCCCTGGGGAATGCGTATCTCCAACGGTTCCGGCAGCGCCGGCCGCGCCAGTCCCAGCGCGTCAACCCTTACCGCGGTGCGCCCTTTTTCCAGCTCCATCGCCGCCTCGAAGCCGGCGCGCATTATCTCCTGCTGCACCCCCAGGTAGCTGGTCCAGAGTCCTAGGCGCTCGGCGGGCACCACGCTGCTGAACATGCGCAGCACCAGGGTGAGCGAAAGGCTCACCCACTCCGGGGGCACGAAGTGGTGGTCGGGACCGTAACCGGCGTGCACCCGCCCGGCGTGAAAGAGGTAGCGGGCGAACTCGTCCGAGGTGTCCACACCAATGGTGCGACCTATCCAGCCAGAAAAGAAGGTGCGGCGCAGGTAGAGCTCGTCTTCGGGAATGCGCCCCTCCCAGCCCAGCGCCTTGGCCGTGGGGGCGAAGCGCGAAAGGTGGTCGTAGGCGGCGGCCACCCAGTCGGCGGCGTTGGCCAGCAGCGGCTCGCCGTCGAGATACATCTGCCGCTTGGCGGCCTCGCCCAATCCCACGAAGGCCAGTTGCTCGCGCATCTGCGCCTCGGGCGGGGGCGGAAGGTCAAGTGTCGCGGTCCATATCGGATGTTCGGTGGGTTTTTGCGTCGCCATTTTTCTGCCTCGCTTCCCTCATCTTACGTAGCTTCCAGAGCATTTCATTAGTAACTACACGCTGCTTCATCGCGAAGGCGAAGAGCAGCACCCCGGCGAGCTGCAGCAAGGCGGAGAACGTCAGCAAGGCCTGTAGCGGGCGGCCGGGGTGGGTTAGGGAGAAGGGCTCGAGCGCAAGCCGCAGCAGCAGACCCCCGTTCAGGGCGTAGAGGGTGGCCGCTTCCAGCCCCGGCTGTTTCAGCTGCCCCGGGCGCGGCATCATCCAGTAGGCCACCCCGAATACCATGTTGAGGAAAAATCCCACCAGCCCCGCGTGCACGTGCGAGCTCTTCAAATAGGAGATCCAGCCGGGCTCCACGTAGAAGAGCACCCCCAGGAGGGCCGTGTAGACCAGGTAGAAGAGCGAGGCGCGGATGAAGAGATATTCGTGGAAGAACATGGTTCAGCGAACGACCAGCACCGGCCCCGATGCGCGCCGCAGAACCAGTTCGGCGGTCGAGCCCAGCAGCAGGGCGCGGATCAGGCCTTTGCCGAAGGCGCCCATTACCAGCAGGTCGGTGGGCGTTTCCACCTCCAGGATGCGCTCGTCGGGATCTCCGGCCGCGGTCTGGGTACTGGCGGCGGCGCCCCGCTCCTCCAGATAGGCGGCGGCCTCGGCAGCCAGCGCCCCGGCGCGGATGGCGTCGTCGCCTACGGTGAGCACCAGCACCGGCAGCTCCAGCTCCGGGGCCAGGGCGGCGGTCAGGTGCAGCGCCCTGGTGGCGGGATCCGATCCGTCGTAGGCGAGCAGCAGGCGTTCGGGGCGGACCGGCTCGAGCGGGGCCACCAGCACCGGCGTGGGCGAGGTGCGCACTACCCGCTCGGTGGTGGAGCCCAGCCCGGTCGCTTCGTGCCCGCTGGTTTCCCCGGCGCGTCCCAGCACCACCATATCGGCCGTGCGCGCCTCCTCGACTATCACCTGGTAGGGCACACCGGTGCGCACGACCCGCTCCACCTTCACGCCCGCCGGTGCCGTTTCTTGCAGCACGCGCTCCAGCACCGCCTCGGCACGCGCCGACAGCAGCTTTTCCATCTCTTCGTGGTACACGGGCACGGGCATGCTGATAGCTCCCCAGTCCATCAGCTCGGGCATGCGGATCAGCCGGATGTCCCGCACGTACAGGGCCTCGAGCACCGCCTCCAGCTCGTAGGCCAGGTAACCGGCCAGCCGTTCGGCCCCGAGTGCGGGAACGGAGCCGTCCGTGGCCAGCAGCAGGCGCTTTATCATGGGGCACCTCCCGCCCTCATTCTACGCCGCCGACGGGGCAAGGCTGCACCCGTTGCGTGCTACAATCCGGGTTGTGCATTGGGTTCACCCGGGGCTTAATCCGGACCGCTATAAAAGAAAAGTGGTGCGCCCGACAGGATTCGAACCTGTGGCCTTCGGCTCCGGAGGCCGACGCTCTATCCAGCTGAGCTACGGGCGCACTCGCACCCAGCAATCTAGCACCGCTAGAAGGAGGACGTCAAGTGAAAATTAGCAAGCGCGCGATCACCATCATCTTTGGCATACTGGCTGCAGCCTTTGCCATTGGTACCATTTTCCTTTTTACCCCGAAGGGCAGTCCGCAGCAGGAGGGGCGGCCGATCCTCTACGTAAACGGACGGCCGATTCACGAGCTGGAGCTCATGCGAAAAGCGCAGACCAACCCGCTCTTCACCCTCAACCCCACCGGGGTGCTGCGCCCGCTGATAGATACGTATTTCCTGGAGCAGGTAATCACCCTGGAGGCGCTCAAGCAGGACGCGGCGCGCATCCGGGTTTCCAGCTCCGAGGTCAAGAAGCAGGTGGACGAACTGCGCGAGCGCCTGGGGGTCAAGGACCGCGCCGCTTACGACCGCTTCTTGCAGAGCATCGGATACACCGACAGCCAGCTGCGCGACGAGATCCGCACCCAGATACGCATCGAAAAGCGCTTCGACCAGATCAGCGAGAAGGTCAAGCTCACCGATGAGGAAGCCCGCTTCTACTACGAGTTGCACAAGGCCGACTACGCCACCGAGGATCGCGTCAAGGCCCGCCAGATCGTCCTCGATGACAAGGACACCGCCGAGCAGGTTTACGAACAGCTTACCGGCGGCGCCGACTTTGCCGAGCTGGCGCGCAAGTACTCCAAGGTGGCCGCCGAGCAGGGTGGGGCCGTGGGCGCCGAGCCGGGCTCGAGCGAACCCGGGCCGGTAACGCGGCTCGTCTTTCCCACCCCCGTTGCCGACGCGGTGTTCCGGCTCAAGAGCGGTGGGATGACCGACATCATCGAGACCGGCGGCCGCTTCTACATCGTCAAGGTCGAAGACTTCCTGCCCGGGGGCGACATCCCCTACGAAGAGGTCGCCGACCGCGTCAAGAGCGACGCCCTTGCGGTGAAGCAGAACGGGGCGGTGGAGAACTATATCCGCGAGGTGCGCAAGCGGGCGGTGGTAAAGTTCTCTGAAGAGGAGATCCCTTACGAGTACAAGAACCCTGAGGTAGCCAAGGTCGGGGATACGGTCATCAAGCTGGCCGAGGTTATCCAGGTGGTCTTCTCCGACCGGCAGGTGCCCCAGCTCATCCAGCAAGGTCTGGGCTCGCTGGCGGTGTCATTCTTCTTCCCCGCAGCCACCGACCAGCTGATCGTCGAGGAGCTGCTGGTCCAGCAAGCTGACGCCTCGGGCAAGCCCTTCATCGGCACCCGTTCCCAGAAGGCCCGGGACGTGCAGCTATGGAAGACCAAGGACGTTACCGTAACCCCCGAGGAAGTGCGCCAGTTCTACGAGGAGAACCCGGAGCACTTCACGATCCCCGCTTCGGCGACGGTGAAGACGGTGAGCTTCAAGGATAAGGAAACCGCCGAGAAGTTCCGTGAGAAGCTCCTCGCCGGAGACCCGCTCGAAGAGCTGGCCAAGGGGCTGGGTGGCGAGATCAGCGATTGGGGAACCGCCAACCCGGGCGGTACGCTGCCGCCGCTGGTTGAAAAACTGGTCTTCGCGACCGATTCCGTCTTCGACAGCGCCGGTGACTGGGGCGTATCCGAGGTAGTGGAGCTCCCCGGTCCCGAGGACGAAAAGACCTACATGGTAGTGCTGGTCAAGGACAAGAAGGCCGAGGTCAAGAAGCCGCTTGAGGAAGTCGAGGACGAAGCCAGGGAGCTGGCCCTGGCCGCCAAGCGCAAGAAGGTGGCCGCGGACTGGATAGAGGAGCTCAAGAAAGAGGCCGGGGTGGAGAACAAGATCGTCGAGGTTCTGGGAAGCCTCGTGCCCGAGCCCGAGGAGTCCGCAACCGGGGACGAATCTGAGGAGAGCGCCCCGGCCAAGGAAGAGGCACCTTCGGAATCCCAGCCGGCGGGTGAAGACCAGCCAGCGGACGAGGGTAGCCACTAGCGCCTCCTGCGGTAAACGGTGCTGGCCGGCCCCACGGGGCCGGCCTTTTTTACGGTAGACTGTTGGCATGCAAGCTGATCCGGGATTGGAACGCGCGTTCAGGCGGGTGCGCCTTTTGCTTGAGGGCGACGAGCGCACTCCAGGCCTGACGCGCCAGGACCTGGAGCGCATGGTTGGTTACCCCGAACGCGGGCAGGGGCCGCTTTCATACACGCTGCCCCCCCAGGAAGGTTTGGAAGGGGTGCGGGCGGTGCGTTTCTTCTTCTACCCCAAGGATCCCGAGGTCACCCTCATCATCGAGGTTGAAGACCAGCAGGGGCGCCGCCATCTGCGCCATCTGAAGTGGAACGGCCTGGCCTGGATTTCTCCCCCCAGCGGGCTCAAGTCGGAGCTGGTGCCGACGCGCGAGGCCCTGCCCGAGGGATATATCGAGATAGGTGGTGACTATTACGTGGGTTTCTCCCCCGAGGAGGCCCACGAGCTGGCCGAGCACGTATACCTGGGTGAGGCCGGGGGGCAGAAGTACCTGCTTTGCCCCCAGGACTCCACCCGTATCTTCTACGGTCCTTCGGTTGCCCCCGCCAGCCTGATCTGCCCCATCTGCGGCAATACCTCGCTCCTCTTCAAGGCGATTCCCATAGAGGTGTCCCGCCGGGCGCAGGAAGAGGCGCATTCTGCGGACGGCAAACTCGAAACCAAGATAGACACCCTGGTGGAGCAGAACCGCGAGCTGACCGAGCAGCTCTCCGAGCTGATAAACCTGCTCAAGCGTAATCTGAGTTGAGCGGCGTCCGGGATCGTCCGCCGGATGCGCGACTGCCCGGGGAAAACGAGCCGGCGATCGTGGCAGAGCAGCCGGCGGGTTCCTGCGGGGATCTTTGCGCGCCGGCGTTTCCTGTCTGGCTTTGAAAGCCAAACCTTTGGGGACGCGGGCGGAGCCGCTGGCCGCGCAGGGGTCTGAACGCTTCTTTCCGGTCCGTGGTCGCCCTCTCCTCCCGCTCCGGGCGCCCTGCCTAGCTTCCCATCGGGGGAGGAGGGAAGGGTGGTGTGTAGCTTCTGGCGCCCAACCTCGCTTCACCAGTCGAGCGGCTGGTTGCCGGGGCCGAAGAAACCGCCGCTGGGGCCGTCCGGGCCCAGGGTGGCCAGCCAGACGATCGGTTTGGCCCCTTCCTCCGGGGTGCCGGGTGCCGCCGGCCCGCCCATGCGGGTGCGGATCCAGCCCGGGTGGGCGGCGTTGACGCGAACCCCGCGGGGCGCTAGCTCGGCGGCCAGCACCCGGGTGATCATATTCAGCGCCGCCTTGGAGCTGCGGTAGGCCAGGTAACCGGGGCCCGCCGAGGCGAGCTGGCCCATGATCGAGGAGACGTTGACCACGTTGCCGCGCGCCCGGATGAGCAGGGGCGCGAAAGCCTGGGTGACGCGCAAAGCACCGTAGACGTTGACCTCGTAGGTGGCGTGGACGGTTTCCACCGGCACCTCGAGCCCCGCCACCCCCTCGTCCAGGAGCACCCCGGCGTTGTTGACCAGGGCGTTCAGGCGGCCGTGGGCGGCTTCGACCGCGCGCCGCGCCGCCCGGGCGCTCTCGGGCCGGGTCACGTCGAGCGCGAGCGGTTCCGCCGCCAGGCCTTCGGCGTGCAGCCGTTCCGCCGCCTCGCGGGCCGCCGCGGCATCGCGCCCGGCCAGGTAGACCAGGTAGCCGCGTCCGGCGAGCTGGCGTGCCACCTCCAGGCCTATACCGCGATTCGCTCCCGTGACCAGCGCTACCGGAGACTCCATGGGCCCAGTTTAGCGCCGCTAGGGAGCGGCCATGTCCAAGACCCAGTAGTTGCCGCTCTTGCCCAGCCCCGCGTGCTTGTAGGTCGGGCTCATCAGCGCCTCGCAGTGGCCGTCGGTACTTTGCAGCCAGTCGTCGAGCACCTGTCGCGGACTGGTCTGACCGTGGGCGATGTTTTCGGCGGTGGCCGAAGCCTGGTACCCCACATTAAGTATGCGCTGGCCGGGGGTCGTGCCGGGTTTGAAGTGTATCGCGCCCGCGGGGGTGTCGTGCTCCAGCCTTCCGGCGGCCGCCATGTCCTCCGCGTGCCACTGAGCCGCCCGGTCGAGCAGCGCGTTCTCGGTGAGCGGGGCGACGGCGGGCATGGAGTGCTCCCCGCCCTTCTTGCAGGTAGTGCCGCTGGCGCGCACCTCGTTGATCAGGTTAAGGAGCTCCCGCAGCTCAGGTGTGAGTGGCTTGGGGGAGCCGCCGCATGCTACCAAAAAGGTTAGAATCGTGAGCAGAACGAAAGATACCCGCATCCTGCCCGCAGTCTACTCCAGGGCTGTCACACGCACTGTGACGGAATGGAACACCGCCTGCCGGCCCACGTCGGTCAGCCGTTCGGGGGTCAGGGTATTTGCTGGCTCGCCGTCAGGGGCCGCGTCCGCCGGCCAGGTGCCCTCCATCACCAGCACCCCCGGCTGGGTGCGGGCGGTGACGCGCAGCCGCCGCTTCACCCGGCCGGCCTCGCTTTCGAGCCAAACGTAGGTTCCGCTCGCGAGCCCCTCGCGCGCGGCATCGTCGGGGTGGATCCAGACCTCCGGCTCGCCCCCCTCGGCCGCGCGCAGGCGCGCGAGCGGGGCGTAGATGGTGCCCAGGAAGTGGTGCGCTGGCGGGGTGATGAGCAGATAGGGGAAGGCGTCCGTGGTCTCGGGAACGACCACCGCGGGCGGCGGACCGAAGCGCACCATGCCGCTGGGGGTGTTCGCACCCCCGGCATAGGGCGTGAAGGGGCGGGGCAGGTTCAGCTTGAGCGAGCCCGCGGCGCGCAGCTTCTCGAAGCTTACGTTCGCCAGGTAGGGGTGGTCGGCCCCGTCCAGCGCGATCCGCGCCGCCGCCTCTGCGCTCCGGTAGAGTTCGGGAGCCTCGAGCCCCAGCCGCCGCGCCAGCTCGGCGAAGACCCAGGTGTTGGGCCGCGCCTCGCCCGCGGGCTCCATGACCGCATCGCTGTAGTGCAGCCAGTAGGTTCCGTAGCTGGTGTAGAGGTCGGGGTGCTCCAAAAAGGTGGTCGCCGGCAGCAGCCAGTCGGCGTAGCGGGCCGTTTCGCTGAGGGCGTTTTCGAGCACCACCGTGAACAGGTCCTCGCGCGCCAGGCCCGCCCGTACCCGCGCCGAGTCGGGGGTGCTGACCGCGGGGTTGGCGTTGAAGACGAAGAGCATCCGGATCGGCGGGCTCCAGCGGGTAAGGGCGCTGGCGAACTCGCTTTGGTTGACCGCGCGTACGCCGGGGTCGGGGCGAAAGTAGCCCGCCTGTCCGCTCGCGCGCCTTAGCCAGTGCTCGCCCTCGAGCCGGCCCGAGGCGAGCCGGAAGCCGCCGCTGGTGCTGAGCAGCGCTCCGCCCGCCGGGTGCTTCCAGGCCCCGGTGAGCGTCGGCAGTAAAATCACCGCCCGGAGGGCGTCGCCGCCCCCCGGCTGCCGGGTCATCCCGTAGCCGGCGCGGACGAAGCCGGGCCGGGCGCGGCCGAAGCGGCGCGCCAGCTCGAGAATGTCTGCGGCCTCCAGTCCGGTCACCTCCGCCGCCCGCTCGGGTGTCCAGGCCGCGGCCGCGGCGCGGAAGGACTCCACCCCTTCGGTATGGGCATTCACGTAGCCCCAGTCCACCAGTCCTTCCTCGAAGAGCACCCGCGCCACCGCGTAGGCGAGCGCGGCGTCGGTGCCGGGGTGGATCTTCAGGTGACGGTCGGCAAAACGGGCGGTGCGGTTTTCGTACGGGTCTACGTGCCAGATCTCGGCCCCGTTCCTGCGCGCCTCCTTGAGGAGGGGCACCAGGTGGGTGTTGGTCGAAAGCGGGTTCGTCCCCCAGAGCACGACGAACCCGGCCCCGCCCACGTTCTCGGGGTCGGTGCCGGTCTTGTGGGGACCGTAGGCCATCTCCCAGACCTCGCCGCCGGCGCTGGCGCAGATTGTTTCGTCGAGCTCGCAGGCGCCGATGGCGCGAAAGAAGGCCACCGGCCGCCGCCCCTCGTTCAGCCCGGTCGTGCCGGCGTAGTGGTAGCGGGCCACGGCCTGGCCGCCGTGCGCGTCGAGCACTTGCTTTAGCCTCTCCGCAATCGCGTCCAGCGCCTCGTCCCAGCTCGCGCGCTCGAAGCGGCCCGCGCCCTTGGGCCCCGCCCGGCGCATGGGGTAGAGCGGCCGGTCCGGGTGGTGCTGGCGCTCGCCCCAGCGGTTCGTCTTGACGCAGGCGAAGCCGCGGGTGGTGGGGTGGTCGGGATCGCCGGTTACCCGGACGACCCGCCCCTCCTCCACGGTCACGAGCAGCCGGCAGCGGTCGGGGCAGTCGAGCGGACAGGTGACGCGATGAACCATTGGCGCATTGTACCCGCGACCGGCTTTGCGGCGCTCCAGGCCCTATCCTGAAGTGCAGGAGGTGTGCCAGTGCGCAACCTGACGTTTGCGGGCTTCGCCTGCCTGCTGGCGCTGTCTGCCTGCGGCGGCGGCTCCCTGAGCAGCCTGCCCGCCTGCCCCGCGACGGTGGAGCTAGGCGCCATGCCCCTGAAAGATGACGCTTACACAGCCATTACCCCGCTGGGCCGGCTCGGTCCTCCCAGCCACACCCTGCCCACCGAGCACCACTACCTGGTGCTGAAACCCGATCCCGGGCGCGCCCTCGCGGCCCCGGTCTACGCCATGGCCGCGGGCTGGGTGGTGGAGGTAAGCAGCGTCGAGCACGTAGGCGCGGGGTACACCGATTACGATCTGAAGCTGGGCTTGTGTCGTGATTTCAGCATCGGTTACGGCCATCTTTCTGAGCTGGCGGAAGATTTGCGAGCGGCTCTCGGTCCGCCGAGCCGCTGCAACACCTACAGCACCGGCGGTGACACCTACAAACGTTGCGGTTTCGACGTTCGTGTTCCGGTCGTGGCGGGCCAGCTGCTGGGTATGGCCGGCGGCAACCCCGGCCAGTACGCCCTGGACCTGGGCGCCAAGGACCGCCGCCGGGTGCAGAACGCTTTCGTCAACCATGAGCGCTACGAGCGTGAGGCCGCCGACCTGTTGTACGCGGTGAGCCCGCTGGCTTATCTGAAAGGCGACCTCAGGAAGGCCGCGCGCGAGCGCACCGGCGGCTGGGGCGGCGCCCGGCGCAGCGCTGAGCCCCCCTTTGGTACGGTTGCCTACGACGTGCCCGGCACCGCCATGGGCAACTGGTTCCGCGAAGGGCGCCCTTTCTACCCCGAAGACCCGCACCTGGCGCTGGTGCCCGATGAAGTGGACCCGGGGATCCAGGTAATCAGCGCCGGCGCTTCGCTGGGGGCGCTGTCCGGATACCTGGTGCGCTTTACGCCCCAAGCTACGGGTACGGTGAACAGAGGCTTCGATACGATCAGGGACGAGAGCGTCTATTGCTATCCCACCGGAGACCCGCACACCTCGGCCCCCGCAGGACGGGTGCTTTTGCGGCTGGCGGGGAGGGCGGGGTTGCTGGCCGAGTTCCAGGCGGGCAAGGACTGTTCCCGTCCGCGGACGTTTGCCGGGCCCAAACGCTTCAACCGCTGAGGAAACCCCCAGCGGTTGAAGCCGGAACCGGGCGCGCCTAGAAGCTGTACTCGATTCCCGCGCGCAGCTGGCTGTTGTTGCGCCAGATGCCAAAGCGGGTGACGTCGCCGCCGTAGAAGAACGCATACGACAGAATGCCGGTTACCCCGTCCGCAAAGGCGTATTCGACCTGCGGGCGTACCAGGCCGGATCCGTCGGAAAGGGTGTGCAGCCAGGCCCCCTGCAGGGTGAGGCGTTCGTCGCGTTCGTAGCGGGCCAGCAGTCCCAGCGTTTGCGTCCAGCGGTCCGCTGCCGGGGAATCGGCTTTTTCCCAGCGCAGGTTATAGGCGAGAATCGTGGTGGGGCCGTCGGTCCAGGCGTATTCGAGCGCCAGCCCCCCGGCGGCGTAGGGGTTCTTTTCGTTAGGGTTGGTGCCGCCGGGGTCGGCGGTGAAAGCGTAGGCCGCTTCGCCGCGCAGCATCAGGCCCTCGGCGACCCCGGGTATGGAAAAGGCCAGGGCGAAGTCCGCACCCACGAGCGTGCGCCGGTCGTAACCCAGAATCAGACGGAAGGGGCCCCGCGGTTGGGCCGGGTCCACTGGTTCTACTCCCTGCGGGCTCGGGAAGGGGAAGTATCCGTGGACTATTTCGCCGCCCAGGTCGAGGCCTTCGAGCAGCTCGACGCTGGCCGTGGCGCGCAATCCGAAGGTGCCGTTGACCAGCTCCGCCGCGGGTTCCTGCACCCGCACCTGCGTTACCCCCGGGGGCAGCGGCCGGGTTTGCGCCCACTCTCCCGCCGGGGGTTTGGCGGGGGTGAAGAGCGGAATCCATACCGCCTCCACCTGATAGCGGCCCTCGACGTCGGGGTAGATGGTGGCGTGCAGCATGGAAACCGGTATCTTTTCCTGATCCAGGGGGCTGCTGAGGTCGCGGGGGTTGAGCACGTCCAGCGGGCTCAGCAGGTCCAGGCGTCCCCAGGAGACTATCTCCCGCCCCGCGCTCAGGTCCACGCCGGGCAGAAAGAGGGTGGCGTAGGCTTCGCCGAGGGAGAATTCCGGTGAGTGCGTCAAGGCGTCGTAACCGAAGCGCAGCTCGGCGGTAAAGGCCGCGTCGTTCTGGTCGTAGCGTATCCCCAGGTCGAAGCGGGTGCGGTCGAGGGACAGCGCCAGATCCTGGGTGCGCAGACCGAAGGCGGTTCGAAAAGTGCCGGAAAGCTCGGGCTGCGCCAGCGCCAGCGAAGCCATTAGAGCCAGCAGGACAAACAAGAGGTTACGTTTCATCGTCATCCCCTAACGCTTTTTCATGAAGCGCTCGGTGAAGACCGCATCGTCGATGGCGACGTCGATCTGCAGGTCCTTCTGCTCGAGCACGGTCTTGTGGCCGTTGGTTACGTTTTCCATCTGTAGCAACGTAGGAATCAGGTATTTACCGTCGGCGAACGGCTTGACCGCACTGTTCGTCAGCACCTTGTAGAGCTTGTCCTTCTTGTAGAACTCGATGCGGGTGGGTACGAAGGTGTCCGCCGGAACCCAGGCGATTTGCTTGGAGTAGCTGCTGTCCACGCCCGGCTTGGGGGTGGACTCGACCACGTACACCTCGACGCCGTCTTTGTTCTCGGTGCGCAGCAGCTTGTGATTGTAATCTTCAATCTCCATGCCGCTCAGGTTGGAGATGTCGTCGTAACTGAAGTCGGAACCCATAAAAGAGCCCTTCTTCTGACTGCCGGCGATGCGGCGCACCCGCTTGAGGGCGGGGAGGTAGAGCTTCATTTCCTCCTTACCGCCCTTTCTGATGGTCAAAAAGGCGGTGCCCTTTACGTCTGCGGGTGCCACGAACTTGATCAGCATCTTCTCTTCGGTCGCCGTGCGCTTGCTCCAGACCCGGATTTCACGGGTGAGCACCTTGCCCTGTTTGCCAATGAGCTGCATGACCATCGTGCCCTGCATCGAAGCGGGGCTGGGGTGGGCGTCCACCTTCTGCATCACCTCTTCGCCACTGAGTGCCAGCGCCAGCGAAGCCGAGACCAACAGCAGTACCGTGAACAACTTACGCATCTTGAATCACCTCTTGCTTTCCGTATTTGTGAACGAAGACCAGCAGGGCTGCAGGCAGCGCCGTGAGCGCGAAGAGCGCTGTGGCGCTGACGGTGAAGCCCATTAGTTTTGCGAAGGTTTGAATGGGCGCGAAGCCCGACAGGAGCAGCGCCATGAAGCCGCCGCCTATCGCCAGGGCGGTGAAGAATACAGCGCGTCCGGAGACGTAGACGCTTTCGCGCGCGGCTTCGGCGGTAGAACGCCCCCGGCGCAGCTCTTCCAGGTAACGCACGATGATGTGCACCGAGTAGTCACCCACGCCGATGGCGATGGCGCCGATGAGGGCGGTGGCGGTATCGAGCGGGACGCCAAACATTCCCATAAGGCCGAACTGGCCCGAGACCGTGAGCACCAGGGGGATTATGCTCACCAGCCCCACCGTCCAGGAACGCAGCAGCCAGGCGTTGAACAGGGCAACCAGGATGAACGCCAGTCCCAGTGAAACGTACTGATCGTGCAGGATCAGGCGCATGGTTTCGAGCATCAGCACCGTGCTCCCGGTGGTGTTCACCGCGTTTGCGCGAGGGCCGATTATCTTCTCGGCGTCGCTTTGGATGCGTTCCACCAGGTCTCGCATTGCTCCCGAGGGCAGCGAGCGCACCTGCACCGTGACCTGGGCCGTGGTCGCCGCCTCGTCCATGAACTGGGCCAGGTCGTCGGGGTCGCCCGACATCTGGTAGAGCAGCAGCTCCTGGGCCACGCCTTCGCGGCTGTCGGGAAGACCGTAGGAACCGGTGAGGGCCTTGTGCAGTTCGCGGATCACGTCGGCTATCGAGGCCGCCGAACCCACCTCCGGGTAGGTCGCCACCTTTTGTTCGAAGCGGTGGATGGCTTCCAGCAGCTCCGGGTCCTTCAGATCGCCGTCCACTATAAGGATCACGTTGTCCGAGCCGCCGAATACGCGGTCCACCAGCTCGGTGGCCGCCCTTGGCGGCGCGGTTTCTGGAAAGTAGGAAAGAAAACTGGTTTCCGCGTGGATGCGGGGGACGAACACCAGCATCAGCCCCAAAAACAGCAGTGCAGCCAGGAGCACCATCTTGCGCGCGCCCAGCAGCCAGGAGCCGATGGCACGCATGGCGCGGCTGATCGCGTCGGGGCGCTCGGGGTCCATGACCCGGCGCGGATTCTTGAGCAGCACCAGGATGGAAGGCGCCAGCAACGAGGACGCCAGGAAGGCGGCGAAGACCCCGAACGCCGCCAGCAGCCCGAACGACTTGATCTGGGGGATGCTCGAGGAAAAGAGTGCCGCCAGCCCCGCTCCCGCGGCGAGCGCGGAGACGAGCACGCCCAGCCCGGTTTCGCGGGTCGCCAGCAGCACCGCCTCGCGCCGGGAAACCCCCGCAGCTAGCTCGTGATAGAAGCGGTTGAGCACGTGCAGGGTGAACGAGCTGCCCACGGCCAGCACCACCACCGGCAGGATGGAGCTGATCATTCCCAGCTTGAACCCCAGCCAGCCGCCCAGCCCCAGCGCCCAGACCAGCGCCACCAGCACCGTTAGCAGCGGCAGCAGCACCCCGCGCTGGCTGCGGAAATTGACGAAGAAGACCAGCCCGATTATCAGGATTGCGAGCAGCAGCTGCCGGGGGATGTCGCGCGCCATCGTGTCGAGGATGTACCCCGAGAGCGCGGGCGTTCCCGCGAGGTGTACGGGTCCGCTCCAGGTTTCCGCCAGCGCCGCGGCGATCTCGTGGTTGAGCCGCTTCATGTCGCTCTCTGGGTCGACCTCCATTATTACCGCCGCATAACGGCCATCGCTGCTGGCGAGCCGTCCCGAGTAGAGGGGATGGTTGTCCACGTAGGCGCGGATGGTGGCCACGGCCTCCTCGTCGAGGTTTTCCGGAAGCAGGTCCTCGACGAGCAGGAAGCCGTCTTCTTCTTCCATGCGCTTGGCGCTGGCGAGGCTGGTGACGCGTTTTACCCCCTCGATGCCGGACACGGCTTCGGTGGCGGCACGCAACTGTTCGAGCGCCGCCGGCGTCCAGATTTCGCCCTCGAGCGCTGCCAGCTCCATATCACCGCCGCCGAAGGTGTCGCGCGCCCGGTCGAGCAGCAGCTTGGCGGGCAGATCGGGCGGCACCAGCGACTCCGGCGAGTTGTCCAGCTCCAGCCCCCTGAGCCCGGCGCCGAAGGCCGCACTCAGCGCGGCGAAGAGCAGGATCACCCGCCAGGGGTGACGGATTGCCAGTTGACTAAGTATATGCACTGTAAATATCGCCCCTTTCGTAGGACAGAGTATCTAACACGTTTACAGACTGTATACTTTGCTATACACTATGTCAAGCGCCCGTGAACGCGGACGCGGCGATTTTGCCATAATGGGGAGCGTCGATGAGCACTGATACGGCCAGCCTGCAGGAAAAACGGCGCGAGAAGCGCATCCGCGAGATCCTCAGCGCGGCCCTCGACGTATTCACCGAGAAGGGCTACCCCAGGACAACCATGGACGATATCGCGGAGCGGGCTTTGCTCACCCGCCCCGCGCTCTACAAGTACTTCGGCGACAAGCAGTCGATCCTCAAGGCTCTGGTCGAATGGAAGATGGAAGAGCTCATAGGTGAGTTCGAAGCGATCGCTGCTGAAGAGCCGCCGGGGTTCGAGCAGCAGCTGCGCCGGTTGGTGGGCTCGGCAATAGAGTTCCAGAAGCAGAACCGCGGCGCTTTCCACGCGCTGCTGACCGCTAATTCGCTGCCCAGCC
Organism: Thermaceae bacterium; assembly: GCA_027067955.1. Lineage (GTDB taxonomy): Bacteria > Deinococcota > Deinococci > Deinococcales > Marinithermaceae > Oceanithermus. Next base: position 1,024 of record JAMOUW010000042.1, on the reverse strand, counting down.
TCACCAGGGACGAGCGCTTCATGTCGCTCAAGAACCGGCTGGTTGAGGTGGTGGCGGGAGTGCTCCGGCGCGGTATCGAGGCCGGTGAGGTGCGCTCTGAACCACCGGTGGAGCTGGCCGAACTCTTCCTTTCGCTGCTTTTCCACCCGGCCGCCAAGGGGTTCGTGGAGCCCGACAACGAGCACGCCTATGACGGGCGCCTGATCGCCGAGGTTTTCCTGCGCGGCGTCACCGCGCATTAGTCAGCCAAGCCGCTCCCAAAAACCGGCTATCTCCGCGAGTTGCAGCCGCGCCGTCAGGTTGCGCGGCGGCAAAGGCTCGCGGTACATGAACCCGGGCAGCGGCAACACGTCGGGCTGGCCGGCGGCGCGGTTGAACTCCAACTCCATTGCTAGCACCTCGCGGCCGATGCGGTCGAAGTCGGCGGCGCTCGTCTCGACTCCGGCCGCCAGACCGGCGGCCTGCATGACCGCCTCTTTTTGCACGTTGTTGACGCTGCCGCCAAAGGCGCACAGCCCCAAAGCGTCGGCCAGGCCCATGTTTACCTGGGCGGTGAAGCTGAGCTCCATCAGCTCTTCGATGGTTTTTTCGCGCGGGTTGAGGCGGGCGACGTTGCCGGTGGTGTGGTCGGCCCCCTGGGCGCTGGTCATGAAGGTCACGCCGGTGCCCTCGACCACCCGCGGATCGTAGGCGCTGAGCGCCTGGTCGCGCACGGTGGGCACGCGCTCGTGGCCGATGGCGCGGCCGAAGCGGGCGGCCCCGGCGGCGTAGCGGCGGCCCTCTTCGGTTCCCCGGCGCAGCTCTTCGGCTACCTGGCGGACGAAGTCGAGGCTGCCCCACTCGCCCAGCCCGGCGTCCATCGCCACCCCCAGGGTGGCGCCCCACTCGATGGTGTCTACGCCCAGGTCGTTGGCCAGCCGGTTGAGCTCGGCCACCTCGTCGAGGGTCTGCAGGCAGAGGTTGCTGCCGGCCACTCCCAGGGTCTCGTACTCCAGCGGGCTGACGATCACCCGGCCGTCGGGGC
>JAMOUW010000041.1 GCA_027067955.1 Thermaceae bacterium | reverse complement strand
GGAGTAAACTGGGTCCAATGCGGGCACGCTCAACCCTTTTTACGCTCTACACCGAGCTGGTTTACCCCGATGATACGGTCTGGATAGGCCAGTTGGTGCACTGGATGGAGCTATTGGGATTTAGCGAGCCCGCGGTGCGGGCGGCGGTTTCGCGCTCCGCGGCGCGTGGCTGGGTCATCCCGGAACGCGAGGGACGCAGGGCTTATTACCGCTTAAGTCCGCGGGTCTACTGGCAGGTGCGGCAGGTGCGCAGACGCCTTTGTGAGATGCACGATGCTGTATGGGACGGCTACTGGCGCGTGCTGGTTTACGCCGTCCCGGAGGGACTGCGCAGCCAGCGTGACAAGTTTCGCAACGAGCTGGTTCTCCTTGGTTACGGTACTCCCGCCGCGGGGGTATGGGTCAGTCCTACGGCCGATCTGGTAGCTACCCGGGAGCTGGTAGGCTATTACGAGCTCGAACCCTACGTAGAAATTTTCCGCGCTGAAAGGGTAGGTGGTGAGCCCGTGACGCGGCTGGTGGGGCGCGCTTTCCATCTGGAAGAAGCCACTTTCAGATACCGCCAGCTGGTTGAGCGCATTTCCCTGCTGCCCGAGGATCCCGCCCCCGAACTCGCCTTCGTGGAGCTGGTGCGCCTGGTGCATGAGGCGCGCAAGGTGTTGTTTTTCGATCCAGGACTTCCGCCCGAGCTTGCTCCCGGAAACTTCAATGGCCGGGAGGTTCTTGAACGTTTTAGCGAAGCCCGAAGCCGCCTCCGAAAATCGGCAGCGCCCCTGCTTACCGAAGCGGCTGCAGTTTGACCGCTACGTTCGTGCAGCGGCCTGGATTTCATCGGGCGCTTCCTGGCGCATCGCAAGCTGCTGTTTTTGAGTCGCTATGTTGAATTTGGTGCTTAGTATCTGCCGCTGTGTGTTTTTGTGTCTGAGCGTTTTTCGCGATATGGTTATTTGACGGCTAATCTTCTTGTCGTTTGGCATACAATGAAAATATGAAAAAGCTGGGTTTGTCAGCGCTGGTATCGCTTGCCCTGGCGCTTGCTGGCTGCTTGCCTGTCGCCTCGCTGGAGACCGCCGCCCCGGTTGAGGGGGGCCGGTTTACTGCAGGCCTTACTGCAGTCGCCGCCAGCGACGCCAGTGATCTCAAGGCCGGTGCGCTGCCTTATCTGGCTTACGCTTGGGGTGATGGGAAAACGGAGTTCAGCATTTCGGGCCAGATCGGCCTGCGTGCCGGCATCAAGCAGATGGTGGCAGAAAGCTTTAGCGTGGCTGGTGGTGTAACCATTCCCTGGTTGATCCTCTCCGGTAAGTGGGGGAGCGGTATCCCATTCAACGCCGACGTGGCTCTATTGTATGACGCTGGTGAGAGTCTTACCCTGATGCTAAGGGGTATGTACGCCTACCTGAGCGCCGACCTTGGCCACGCCTGGATTGGCGGGACCAACCTGACGTACAGCTACGATGCCTTACTGTTCGAGGGTGGGGTGTTGCTAACCCAGTCGGGCAGCCCGGTGATCAGCCTTTCGGGTGCCTATCGTTTTTAGCTGCTTGAAATCGCTGTATCAGCTCGCGGTAGCGCTCGGCCACCCTGTGTTCCCAGCCTTCGCCGCGGGGGTTGAAAAAGCGCGCCGGTTTCAGTTCCTCCGGCAGGTATTCCTGAGCAAAACTGCCCTCGTGGTCGTCGTGGTAGTAAGTGTAGCCCTTGCTGTAACCCAGGTCTTTCATTAACTTTGTGGGGGCGTTACGCAAGTGCAGCGGCACCTCTGCGGCTGGATGGGCCTCTGCTGCACGCCGGGCCGCCGCCAGGGCACGGTAGACCGAGTTCGATTTGGGAGCGAGTGCCAGATAGACAGCGGCCTGGGCTAGAGCCAGTTCGCCTTCGGGGCTGCCCAGCAGCTGGTAGGCTTCCACTGCCGCCAGCGCTTGTCTTAGTGCCCCGGGGTCGGCCAGACCCACGTCTTCGCTAGCCATGCGTACCAGTCGCCGGCCGATGTAGAGCGGGTCGACGCCGCCGGCAAGCATGCGGGCCAGGTAGTAGAGCGCGGCGTCCACGTGCGAGCCGCGTATGCTCTTGTGCAGGGCGCTGATCAAATCATAGAAAGCATCACCGCCCTTGTCGAATGCGGGTTGACCGGCCCCCAATGCTTCGCGGGTGGCGTCCATGGTTACCCGCTCCCCGCCCAGTTCGGCGGCCAGCTCGAGCGCATTCAGCGCCCGGCGTGCGTCGCCCATGGCCGCCGCGGCGATCAGGCGCAGTGCCTCCTCGTCGGCTTCGACCTCCGGCAGACCTGCGGAAACGATGAGGGCGCGCTCGAGCACTCGCATTAGGTCGTCCTCACCCAGTGCCTTGAGTACGTAGACCCGCGCCCGCGAACGCAACGCCGGGTTGACCTCGAATGAAGGGTTTTCGGTAGTCGCCCCGATGAGGGTCAGCAGACCGGACTCTACGTGGGGCAGCAGGGCGTCTTGCTGGGCCTTGTTGAAGCGGTGAACCTCGTCGAGAAAGAGGACGGTCGGCTCGCCAGCGCTAAGCGCCTCCTGCGCCGGCCAGGCGCACTTCTTTGACGCCGGCGCTAACCGCGCTCATGGCGATGAAGTGGGCGTTCACCCCCGCCGCCAGAATCCGCGCCAGCGTGGTTTTGCCGGTGCCCGGCGGTCCCCAGAGGATCATGGATGCCAGGCGGTTGTTGTCGAGCATCACTCGCAGGGGTTTTGCTGTCCCGGTTAGATGTTCCTGGCCGACGACCTCATCAAGGTTTTGCGGCCGCAGCCTTTCGGCTAGCGGGGCGTTGGGTGCGAACAGTGCCATTGCTATCAGCATAGCATGGATTACGCTGGCAACATAATCCATACGCCCAATAAGCGGTCCCCGAAACTGGTATGTTGATTGCAATGGGAAGGTACGGTGTCGCAGTCGTCTCGCTGCTGCTCTTCGTGCTGGCCGGGGAACCGTTGCGCCTGGATTATGATCCTCGAGTGTTGCTGCCCGCGGGTGCGACCCGGTTGCATCTGGACCGCTGCCCGGTTCCCCGGGGCTTTTGGGCGCCGCTGGAAGAAAAAGGCTGGGTCACCGAATGCTACCTTGTTGGTGGTGACCCAGTGATTCTTCGTGCCGCTTTGGAGGTGTCACTGAAGAATGCCGGCTACCGGTGCGAAGTCAGCGAAACGAATACCCTAGCCGAAACCACTCTCTTTTATATCCAGGATTGGAGGTCCGGGAAGCTGCGCCTGTTTGTGGAAGTTTTCATATTTACCGACCGGGACAGGGCGATATATTTGCTTTCCCATCCACCCCGTCGTTAAAACAAACCCCCGGCAGAAGCCGGGGGTGTTTGGTGGGCGCGAGAGGACTTGAACCTCCGACCTCTACCGTGTCAAGGTAGCGCTCTAGCCACCTGAGCTACGCGCCCGCGTAGTGGAGGCGCCGGCCGGATTCGAACCGGCGAATGGAGGTTTTGCAGACCTCTGCCTTACCACTTGGCTACGGCGCCCCGTAGCAGGGTTCATGCTAGCACGCGTACCTGGGGCTGTCAACGAATGCGCGTCTGCAAGCGCATAAACCTTTAATATGACCGGGCTATAATGCAGCGATGCCGGAGATATACGTAACCACCGCGCGGGGGATGCGCTGGCCTTTTTCCAAGGGCCTGGTAATCGAATCGCTCGTGAACGCGGGGGTAGAGCTGGCGGTCGCTGACGAAATAGCGCATGCGCTCGAGCGCGACTTGCGGGCGAGCGGTGTTCAGCAAATTTCCAGCGAGGAGCTCAAGCGGCGCATGGAGGCCGCCGTCAAAGGGCGCCTGGGTCCTGAAGCGGCTGCACGCGTGGCTGGCCAGACCCAGAGCTTCGAAGAAATCCTGATAGAGGACGAGCACGGCGAACGGCCATTTTCGAAGGGGCTGCTGGTGCGCAGTCTCGAGGGGGCCGGATTTTCGCTGAGTGAGGCACACGACCTTGCAAAGCAGGTCGAACAGCGCCTGCGTCAGGCGGGCAAGGTGCGTTTGGACGCCGACGAGCTGGAAGATTTCGTCGCCCAGGTGATCAAGAAGTCGTATGGCAAAGACGCTCGCAAGCGCTACCAGAAAAGGCTCGAATACGGCGGGGGTATCTTCGTGGTCGAACCCGGCGGCGAGCCGCGAGTTCCCTTTTCCAAGGGGATCCTTTCGCAGTCGCTGATGGCTGCGGGTCTCACTCCCGACCGGGCCTACCGGCTGGCGCGTGAGGTGGAGCGTGAGCTGATTCGCGACGGGCGCACGGTAATCGGCCGGGATGAGCTGCGCGAGCGCGTGGCGGCGCTTCTGGAACGTCGCATAGGCGAGGAGGTGGCCGAGCGCTACCGGGTTTTGCGCGCGGTGCGCAGAACCGAGCGTCCCATGCATATCCTCATTGGCGGGGTTAGCGGGGTGGGCAAGAGCACGCTCGCGGCGGCCTTGGCCTTTCGTCTCGGTATCACCCGGATGACATCAAGCGATTCGGTGCGCGAGATTTTGCGGGCTACCACTACCCGTGACCTGGTGCCGACGCTGCATACTTCATCGTTCGATGCCTGGAAGGCGCTCGTTGAGGTGCTGGGTCTCGAGGGGGAACCCTCGGACGAGGTCATCCTCCAGGGGTTCAGGGACCAGGTGGCGCGGGTAAGCGTGGGCATCCGTGCCATTCAAGAGCGAAACGCCCGGGAACGTACATCCGTGGTTATAGAAGGGGTCCACGTGGTGCCGGGGTTTTTGAGCCACCCGCTGCAGTCGGAGGTGGTACAGATCCCCATGCTGGTCGTGGTTCGCGACAAGAAGCTCCACAGCGACCGCTTCAGGCTGCGTGAGCGGGAAACCCAGGGGCGCCGCCCGGTGGACAAGTACCTGGCCAATTTTGGGGCGCTGAGAATGATACAGGCCCGCCTGGAGGCGCTGGCTCGGGCGATGGGGGTGCCCGTAATCCCCGGTGACAACCTGGACAAGGCCGTTGACAAGGGGCTCGAAGTTATCACCGAACGGTTCCATGACCTCTTCCGCACCCGGGAGCAGAGCGAGGCCCGCGCATGAAGAGAATCGTCATAATCGCATCCCTGCTCCTCGGCGGGGTATTAGCCGCCAACCCTGCCTACCTGGATCGCTTCGAACAGGCTTGGCGCTTAGTGGACGAGTTTTACTGGGACACCAGCCACCGCGGCGTGGACTGGCGGGCCGTGGGTGAGCGCTACCGCTCCCTGGTTGCCAGCGCAGAATCCTGGGATGAAGTTTACGAGCTGCTGGACGAGATGTATGAAGAGCTTGGGGACGACCACTCGCGGGTGCTATCGCCTCTGGAAGCGAGAAGGGTGTTGCGGGGCGCGCTGTGCCTGCCGCTACCGTTTCCGGTCGAGCGTGTAGAGCCTGAAGCTGGGTCCGCGGCCGAGGAGAGGTCTGGGGAGAGCTCGGATGCTGGAACCCCCGACGACGATAGCGATAAGGAAATACCGGTTTGGGACGACTTCAGTTATCGCGAACTGGAAGACAGCATAATATATCTGCGCTTGCCCCATCTGGTAAATCAGGAAATAGCAGATGACCTCAAGGTAACGGTAAAAACATTGGATGCCGGGGAAGTACGGGGTTACATACTGGATTTGCGTGACAATCCCGGCGGACTGGCCTACGTAATGGCTGAGGTTGCCGGGGTATTCATTCGCGGTCTGCCCTGGCGCGTGGTGACCCGCACCAAGGGTGTGTCGCCGCAGCCTACACTGCCCTTTTGGGGCAAACCTCTCACAGCGCGGCCGCTGGTGGTATTGATCAACGGCAACGTGCACTCGGCCGCGGAAGGGCTGGCCGGGGCACTGAAGCGCAGCGGTCGCGCCCGGCTGGTAGGGGAAACCACAGCGGGAAACACCGAGGTCGTATTTCCCTACTGCCTGCCCGATGGCGGAGTGGTCATGCTGGCGAGCGGTGTGCTGGCGCCTGTTGGCGCTCCGACCTGGGAGGGCCGGGGCGTGGTGCCGGATGTATTTGTGGAGGGCGACGAGGCCCAGTTGGACAAAGCCGTGGAGATCCTTAGCGCTCCTTAGCGCAGGAAGCGGGCGGAGCCCAGGGGGGCGAAGAGGCCTACCAGGAATCCTAACAGATAGGGTGCGAGCTGGTCGTTTTTCGTCTCGAGCACGCCCACGGCAAGCGCAAGCAGGGCTACCGGTACCACCAGGTCCACCCCTTTGCGGTAAAGCAGGCTCCCCGCTCCCAATAGCAATCCCAGCGCCAGCGCCAGACCCTGATCATTTGGTTCCACCAGGCCCCAATAGAGTGAAAGTAGTAAAGCCGCCCAAACGAGCAGGCTTTTTAACTTAGCCGGATTCATGGGAAGTAAAGAAACGGTGGACCAGCAGAGGTAGCCCGGCGCCTGCAGCATATCCTTCACTGAAGAGCAACGGATTGCCGCGTAGGGCGTGCACTATTAGTAGTACGGCGGAAAAACCCACGACGAAAGGCACGGGTCTGGGTCTGGGCGCATAGGTGAAGGAAGCTCCTCCGAAGAGTGTGCCGGCGGCCAGGGTCTGCCCTGCGGCGTTGGGCTCGATTAAACTCCAGTAAACGTAAAAAACGGCCCCGGCGCTCATCATTGCCCGGGTGGCGCGGTCGGCGCTGAGCTTCATGTTTTTCGCGGTCGGCGGGCGTAGACTATGGCCTCCGCGACCATCAGCGCTACACCGCCCCAGGCGACCATGGGTTCGCGACCCCAAAAACCGAGAAGTGCCCCCAGCAATCCCGCCAGGGCGAACCAGGGGGCATATCTGGGGTTGACCGTCAACCCCAGCAGGAAAGCGAAGAATGCCCCGGCCGGTCCCGGGGGGAGGGAGCTGGCGATTACGATCATGAAGAGCAGCAGCGCCAGCGTTATTACGAGGCCCACGTAATAGGCCCCTGGAAATGGTTCCTTCCGGGTATTCGTTTCCATGCCACCAGTTTAACCGCGCCTTACAGGTGAGAGCGAGCTACAGCCCGGCTGCTGCAGCGACGGCGTCTATGTCGGGCGCCGCGGGTTCGGGCAGGCGAACTTCGCGCTCGGCGGTACCCGGATCCTTGAGGCCGTGCCCGGTCAAAGTGAGAACGACCGTGGATCCCTCCGCGATCTTTCCTGCTCGCAACCAGCGCCAAACACCGGCAAGGCTGGCGGCGGATGCCGGTTCCACGAACAGTCCTTCTCCGTGGGCGAGATAGTGGTATGCGCGCAGGATTTCCTCGTCGGTAACCGCTTCTATGGCCCCTCCCGATTCGTCCCTGGCGTTTCTTGCGCCCTCCCAACTGGCCGGGCGTCCGATACGGATGGCGGTGGCAATGGTTTGGGGGTCCTCAACCGGTACACCCCGTACGATGGGCGCTGCTCCGGCGGCTTGGAAACCCAGCATGCGCGGGCGTTCATCAGTGGTGCCGTCGGCGTAAAGTTCCGAATAGCCCATCCAGTGGGCGGTGATGTTTCCGGCATTGCCCACGGGCAGAGCGTGATAATCGGGGGCCCGGCCCAGCTCCTCCACGACTTCGAAGGCCAGTGTCTTCTGCCCCTGAATGCGGAAGGGGTTGACCGAGTTCACGAGCGTTACCGGATAACGTTCGCTGAGTTCGCGCACCAGCCGCAAAGCATCGTCGAAGTTGCCGTTCACCTGGACTATGCGGGCGCCGTGCACCAGGCTTTGGGCCACCTTGCCCGCTGCGACGTAGCCTGCGGGCAGAACCACGATAGCCTTCATGCCCGCTCGCGCGGCGTAGGCGGCGGCCGAGGCGGCGGTGTTGCCGGTACTGGCCGCAGCCACGGCTTCGGATCGGTGTTCCGCGGCCTTGCTGACTGCCATGGTCATGCCGCGATCCTTAAAGCTGCCCGTGGGGTTGAGCCCTTCGTATTTCGCAAAGATGCGCACGCTGCGATCACGGGCTTCGGACGGTCCCGCGAGGGGTACCAGGGGGGTGAACCCCTCAAGCAGGCTGATTACAGGGGTTTCAGCCCCCACCGGCAGCCGGTCACGATAGCGCTCCAGCAAAGGTTGGCGCATTTTATATCTCCTCCATGTGTTCCGGCTTGTATTCGGGTGCGGGAACGGCTGCGGGAAGCGGTGGATGACCGGGATAACCTTCCAGCATGCGTAACAGGTCGCCCACTACGGCGCTGGCGGTTACCGCGCTGCCTGCGCCACCACCGCTAATGAGTACCTCGCCCACCGCGTCGCCGCGATAGAGGAGGGCGTTCCTGGTCTGAGCCGCCAGCACCAGGGGATGGGTTGCGGGCAGCATGACCGGGCGTACCTGCGCCCGCCAGCCGTCATCGCCGGGTGTCAGGCTGGCCACCAGGCGGATCCGCATGCCCCGAGCCTCGGCCGCAAACACCTGTTCGCGGTTCAGTCCCTGGATCCCGCGCGTGTTGTCGCGTACGTTTTCCCAGTCGTAATCGGGGTCCACCGCTAGACGGGCAAGTACCGTCAGCTTGTGGGCGGCGTCGATACCACCTATGTCCAGAAAGGGGTCTTCTTCCACGAACCCTTTGCTCTGAGCTTCTTCCAGCGCCTCCGAAAAACCGAGGCCGTCCTCCATGCGGCTGATTACGTAGCTGGTGCTGCCGTTGAGGATGCCGTGCAGCTCAAGCGTGCGGTTGCCGCGCAGTGCGCCCGAGAGCGGCTCGATGACGGGCGTTCCGGCCATCACACTGGCCTCGTAATACAGGAGACCTTCCATTGCGTGTGCTTTTAACAGGTCCCAGCGTTCCGCCAGGAGCGCCTTGTTGGCGGTGACTACGGGGAGGCCTTCCCCAAGGGCGTCGAGTACCAGTTTTCCCGCTTTGCCGGTGCCTCCCATCAGTTCGACCACTACATCGGCTTCTTCAAAGACGCGGTTTATGTCGGTGGTAAGCAGACCTTCGGGCACCCATGCCGGGCGTGCCTTACGGGGGTCGCGCACCAGAATGCCGGTCAGGGCCGGTTCGAGTCCCAGCTTTCGGAAGCGGTCGCGTTGTTCGTCGAGCAGTTTGACGAAACCGCTTCCCACCGTTCCCGCGCCCAGGAGTGCGATGCGCAGCGTTTCCATGGCAAGATTATACGTTCATCCACCACCGTGCTTGTGATACGATACACACTCAAGTATGGCGCTTATCGTACAGAAATATGGCGGAACCTCGGTTGGGGACCTGGACCGTATCCACAAGGTCGCCCAGCGTATCCAGCATTATCGTGAGAAGGGCCATGACCTGGTCGTCGTTGTGTCGGCAATGGGCCGCAGCACCGACGAACTGATAGCCTTGGCGAAACGGGTCAACCCCAGGCCCGAGCCGCGCGAGCTCGACCTGCTCACCACCACCGGGGAGCAGCGTTCGGCGGCTTTGCTGGCCATGCAGCTGCAGGCTTTGGGCTTGCCGGCGCGAGCTTTCGTGCAGCATCAGATAGGGATAACCACCGACGGGCGTTACACCAACGCTCGCATCGTCGAGGTGCGTCCGGATAAAGTTTTGGCCGCCATTTCTAGCGGCCACGTAGCAGTTGTGGGCGGTTTTATGGGTACCACTCCGGAGGGCGAGCTCAATACGCTGGGGCGGGGTGGTTCCGATACCACTGCTGTGGCGCTGGCTGCAGCATTGGGGGCGCATGAAGCTGAGATCTTCACAGATACTGACGGGGTTTTTACTACCGATCCGCACCGCATTCCCGAAGCCAGCAAGATCGATCACATCGCCTACGACCCGATGATCGAGATGGCTGCACTAGGGGCCAAGGTACTGCACCCGCGCGCTGTCTGGTACGCCAAGCGTTACGGTGTGCGCCTGCACGTGCGCAGTGCTTTCAATTACAGTAGAGGCACCATCGTATCGGAGGAAGCAATGAAACTCGACCGTCCCGTTACCGGAGTTGCCATAGACGAAGGGCAGGCACAGATCGGTCTGGTAGGCATTCCCGACAGGCCGGGAATCGCCAGCCGTGTTTTTGAAGCTCTGGCCGCACGCGGCATAGCCGTGGACATGATCATTCAAGGGGTTCCCGGCCATGACGCCAGCCGTACCCAGATGGCCTTTACCGTACCCAAGGATTACGCCGAGGATGCGCTCGAGGTGCTGCGCAAGCTCACCGCCGATATGGGGGGCGAGGTTACCTACAACCCGGCCATCGCCAAGGTTTCGATAGTGGGGGTGGCGCTGGCTTCTACCCCCGGTATACCCTCGCGTATGTTCGATGCGGTGGCGAGGGTGGGGGCGAACATCGAGATGATTGCCACCAGCGAGGTTCGTATCTCTGTCATCATCCCCGCCGGGTTGGCGGAGGCCGCCGCCCGCGAGATTCACCGGACCTTCGGTCTCGACCGGGACGAAGAGGAGAACGGCTAATGAATAAGATAATTCTGGATTGGAGCGATATCACCCGGCTGGCCGGCAAGTTGATCGCCCAGCTTAACCGCGACGACTATGACGTGGTACTGGCCGTAACCAGAGGAGGGATGATCCCTGGCGCCCTTGTTAGCGAAGCCATGGACCTGCGCAACGTCATGACCGCGGCGGTTATGTTTTATCAGGACGATCAGCGGGCACTGGAGGAACCGCATTTCCTGCAGTTCCCCGGAGACGCTCTATTGTTGGGGAAGCGGGTCCTGATAGTGGACGACGTTTGGGATTCGGGCAAGACGGCCCTGGCGGTGCGCGAGCGTGTAGCGCAGGCGGGCGGGACACCCACGGTGGCGGTGCTGCACTACAAGCCCCGGTTCAGCCACTTTCCCGAGGAAGCCCCCGATTTTTACGGCGAAGAGAGCGATGCCTGGATAGTCTACCCCTGGGATCCCGAGCGCTCCCGGGAATGGGGCCCCTAGCGTCGCGGAGTATACTGCTCACGTGTACGGCATCCTGGCGTGGCCTCCAGACGACCTGAGTGAATGGATGCAGCAGCTTTCCAAAGCGCACGGCGTTTCCGGATACGGCCCACCCCACCTCAACCTGCGCCAGCCTTTCAAGTGGCGCTGGAGCAGGGAGGCGCTGCGCCGAGGCGTCGAGGGAATTTTGCGCGGACACGAACCCTTCCGGGTCCGTCTTGGCGATTGGCGCACATTCGGGGGCGGGGTGGTATATCTGCGCGCATATGGCGGTGGCCCCTTCAGGCGTCTTTATCACGCGCTCGAGCCCCTGGCGGAACCTGAGCATGAAATCGAAGGGCCCAGCTACATTCCTCATCTGACCTTGGCCTTGGGGTTGGATGATGAGGAAGCCCGGGAGCTGATAGAAAAGTTACCACCACCGCCGCGAAAGTCCTTTACCGTGCGTGAGGTCGCCCTGGTGGCCGACGACGATGGAGGAGACCTTATCGAAATCGCACGTCTGCCTTTGGGTGGCCAGGAAGCGCAGGAGTAGGGAGCGCCTGCTGCAAGAAGCGGCCGGAGCTATGCCTCGGCGTGTATGTGGGGCATGCGTTCGGCGGCAATGACAGCCGTGGCCAGGGAGAGAAACTTGACCTCTTCAGGGTCCGCGCGGCTGGTCAGCACCATCGGGGCGCGGGCCCCCATGATCAGTCCGGCGCCGCGCACCCGGGCGAAGTACACTAAACTCTTGTAGAAGACGTTACCCACGTCGATGTTGTCGACGATCAATACATCGGCCTCGCCGGCTACCGGGCTCTTGATACCTTTGATGCGGGCGGCCTCCTTGCTTACCGCGTTGTCGAGAGCCAGGGGTCCGTCTATTACTGCGCCCTTGATCTGCCCCCGGTCAGCCATCTTGGCGATGATGGCGTCTTCTACCGCGGTGTCCATCTCCGGGTTGACCACTTCGACTGCAGCCAGCAGGGCAACCTTGGGCGGGTTCACGCCCAGAACGTGGGCAAGCGTCACCGCGTTCTCGACGATCTGGATCTTGGCTTTCAGGTCGGGGTTGATGTTCATAGCCCCGTCCGACATCAAGAAGAGCCGATCGTAACCTTTGGCTTCGTAGATGAGGACGTGGGAGAGCAAACGCCCGGTGCGCAGGCCCCACTCCTTGTTCAGGGCCGCCCGCAGGAAGTCGGATGACTGCACCATTCCCTTCATGAGGATGTCGGCCTCCCCGCTGGAAACCGCCTGGGCGGCCAGCGCGGCGGCCTCCGCCGGGTTCTTGGCATGACGAACGTCCAGGTTCTGGGAGCGTATCCCCAGTTCCCCCGCGATGCGACGTATCCGTTCCGGATTGCCAAATAGAATCGGATGCACGAGGCCCTCTATGCGCGCCTCGTTGACAGCTTCAATGACGTGCGCCTCTTCGGCAGCGGCCACGGCCACTTTTTTCGGACCGCTTACCTGGGCGATAAGGCGCGCCAGATCAAGCAGGGCGGTCATGTCCCGCAGCGGTTGAATTTCTCTAAAGTCCAGCGCTTCCATCTAACACCTCACCGATCTTCTTTGGGGCTTCCCGCCCACTCAGCACGCGCTTCACTCCTGAGGCCAGAGCCTGCATTTCAAACTCACCGGCGTGAATATGTACCGGAGCCACCCAGTTCAGGCGGTTGGTAATCTGTTGAACCGCGTAGACAAAACGAGCGCCGGCTCCCGTGAGGAAGAAGGCGCGTGGCCTACCACCGGCCGCCAGGCCCAACATGTATTTTGCCACCTGCAGTGCGTAAGCATCGGTTATCAAACGTACTTCGGGGTCGTCCAGATTCCGTTCGACCCGACGCAGGTCATCGGTTCCCAGGAGCCCCAGAAATCCCGACTCGCGCCCAAAAAAATTGCGGGCTGTTTCGCGCCCCTCCCGGGCGGTTTTATTTATTACCCCGTAGACGGGCACTGTTCCTGCGCGGTTGGGGCTGAAGGGGCCTTCCCCCAGCAAGGCATCGTTGGTGTCTACCATCCTGCCGCAAGCGAAGCGAACCACCGAGGTGCCGCCCCCAAGGTGTGCGCCTATCAAGGGCACGTTTTCGAAATCCTCGCCCACTTCCGCGGCTACCTTGCGGGCTGTATAGCGCAGATTGAGGGCGTGGACCCGGCTGCGCCGGGTGATTCCGGGAGCCCCGCTTATGCGGCTAACAGCCTCCAGTTCGTCCACCGTTGGCGGGTCGACAACGAAGGCTGGAACGCCGTGGCTGCGGGCTAGCTCGAACGCCAGCACCGCGGCCAGGTTTGCGGGATGGGCGCCGTGGGGTGATTCCAGGCAGATTCGCACCATCTCCTCATCCACAACGTAGACCCCGGCGGGAACCGGCCCCAGCAGCCCGCCCCGGGCCGCGATGGCCTCGAAGGGGGCCCAGGCTGAGGCCTGGGACATCACATCGGGCCGCCTCTTTTCCAGATCTTCAGCGATGCTGGGGACGGGGGAATTATGGAGTACTTTTTCCTCGAGAATAAAGATTGCTTCGTTGTCTACCTGAAGGAGGGCAAGCTTGGTGCTCGTCGAACCGGGGTTGACTGCGAATACCCTCACGTCTCCAGGATACATGCGAAGACCCCGGGGCGGCAGTCCTCACGGCAACTTAATAAGCCTAGACTAAGATTAGGTGCGGAGGTGGATGTAAGATGCCAACGAAGAAAGCACTGGTCGGTCTGGCGGGTGCCGTCGTGGTGGCCGCTATTGCACTGGTATGGAGCCTGCCCGCCGCGCACGCCGTGGGGAAGATACAGCCATTTCGGCTTCCCGGCGCGTACCTGGAAAATGAGCGCAACACCATAGGCATAGTCGAAACCTATGGTGACGGCGTTGTCTTCGTTTCCGTGGCTTCCGCGCCCCGGGTGGTGCAGCCCAGTCTGCCTCCAGGTTTTGAGGACTTCGCCCCTTTCTTCGCCCCGTATGTTCAACCGCCGCGCCAGGGTACCGGTTCGGGTTTTGTGATCGACAAAAAAGGATACATCCTCACCAATTATCACGTGGTGGAAGGGGCGGACGAGATCACCGTAAAGTTCCATGAAGATCCGCGCGAATACCCCGCGGTATTGGTGGGATCGGCCCCGCCGCTCGACCTTGCCCTGTTGCGTGTGGACGTGCCTGACGTGCGCATGCTGCGACCCATACCGCTGGGCGACTCGGACAAATTAAAAGTTGGTCAAAAGGCGATAGCCATCGGTAATCCCTTCGGCCTCGAATTCACGGTAACCGAGGGCATCGTTTCGGCCATTCGCACCAACCCCGGCGCGGAAAGTTCCCTTATCCCGCGCCTCATCCAGACCGATGCGGCGATCAACCCCGGCAATTCCGGCGGGCCGCTCCTCAACTCGCGCGGTGAGGTCATCGGTATCAACGCTGCTATAATCAACCCGGCCGGCGTGCCGCAATTCGCCGGCATAGGGTTTGCGATTCCCATCAATCTGGCCAAGAAGTACCTGCCGCAGATGCGTGCCGGGAAGCAGGTGACGGCGGAGGATGTCGTCAAGAACAACCCGCGTTTGGGCGTTACCGTCATGCCTGCGCGCATTTACCCCGAGCGGATACGCAAGCGCTACAAGATGCCCGATCACGGTCTGGTGATTCAGGAGGTCGAGGCCGGTAGCCCCGCTGCCGAAGCAGGCCTGAAGGGGGCGACCGACTTCATCTACCTGCAGACTCCCGGCGGTGACGTGATAGAACTTGGCGTGGGCGGTGACGTTATAGTTGAGGCCAACGGTCGCCCCATTTACGACATTGCTGATTTGCGTGCGGTGCTCTTCGGGTTGTCTCCCGGCCAGAAGGTGAGATTGAAGGTGGTTCGTGGCGGCAAGGAACGCATCCTGGACGTCGTTCCCCGGGTAGTAAGGTAATTTTTCAATGCCCCCCTTCACCCCCCGCTATGGCGGGGGGTATCGCTATACCGACCAGTACCCGTCCGGTTCGGGGAGCATGGTGGCCCGGGCAAAGGCGGCGAGCCCGAGGCGGTCCGGGGCTTCCAGGTGGTAACGAAAGTTCCAGAGATAGTGTTGTAGCAGCGCTGCGGAGATGCCGAGACGGGCCGATTCCGACGCGGCTACCTGGGCGAGGCGGCCTAGTCCTTCCCGGCGCGCGTTGCGGAGGAGGGCGACAACCTCGGGAGGCGGCTGTTCGCCAGCACGGGTGGCCCAAACAGCAAAGACGAAAGGAAGATGGGTTTGATGGAACCAGCGCATCGCCAGGTCGCTGACGAAAAGGTCTCCTGATCGGGAAGGAAGATCCAGGACCGAAGCAGGTTCGTTTTCCAGCAATCCGGCATAGGTGGCGAGGGCGCGATCTCCAATCAACAATACGCCATCGTAGGTGTCCAGCACCTCCAGGCCGGCGCCGCCCGGTTCAAGCTTTGCCGGTATGCCGTCGCGATCGAGCAGGTATTTTAGGAGACGCACACTAGTAGCCGATTCCGAGGTGAGGGCGATGCGGCGCAAATCTTTCCAGGGTTTCTTATGGAACAAGTTGACTGAGTATACCGCCCCCAAAACGGAAACCGAGAAGTCGGGAAGGGCGCGCAGGGAGCCCCGAGCCTCGAGATAGAAATAACTCGATACCAGCGACAGGTCTACTGTTCCCTCGAGCAGCCAGCCGTTGAGTTCGGTGGGAACGCCGAAGCGAAGCTCTATTCCCGGTGGTGCGGTAAGAAACTGCACCAGGGGGGAGGTGTTGGCGTAGTGGGGAAGGCCGATGTGGTAGGCCATGATGTTATGCGACCGCGTTATAGATGCGCACGACGTTGTAAACAGCATCGCGCTCTACCGGCAGACGTCCGGCGCGACGGATGGTTTGGGCCAGATCTTCCTTGGTCATCGCCCGACCAGAGGTTGCACCGGCGGCGTTCACTATTGATTCGGCGATCAGAGTTCCGTCAATGTCAGAAACGCCCCAATCGAGAGAAATCTGAGCCAGTGGAGCCGTGAGTGTGGCCCAGTAACCCTTTATATGCGGAAAATTGTCCAGGTAGAGCCGGGCTATGGCCAGATTCCTCAGGTCGTCCAGTCCGGTGGTGAACTCGGTCTTGCCCAGGTTCTGGGCCAGGTTGTTACCGAGCGGCTGGAAGGCGAGGGGAATGAAGCTCATGAAGCCTCCGGTCTCGTCTTGGAGCTGTCTCAGGCGGTGCATGTGATCGAGGCGCTCTTCCAATGTTTCTATGTGGCCGTAAAGCATGGTGGCGTTGGTGGGCAGACCCATTTCATGAGCGGTACGGTGCACCTCAAGCCAGCCCTCGGCGTTTACCTTGTTTTTGGCGATCTGACGCCGTACCCGCTCGGCGAATATCTCGGCTCCGCCCCCGGGCATGGCGTCCAGGCCCGCCTCTTTCAACTCGCTCAAGACGGTGCTGTAATCCGATTTGGCAATCTTAGCAAAGTGGTGAATCTCGGCGGCCGTCCAGGCCTTCACCTGCACTCCCGGGAAGTTTTTCTTGAGCGCGGCGACCAGTTCCAGGTAGTAGCCGAAGGGTTTTTTGGGGTGGTGGCCGCTGGAAATGTGAATTTCGGTGAGGCCGGGCTCGTACCTTGCGCGCACCCACGCCACCGATTCCTCCACGCTCCAGTCCCAGGCCCCCTCTTCGCCGAACCGTTTGGCGAAGGCGCAGAAGGGGCATCCCACATAGCATATGTTCGTCTGTGAAAATCGCAGGGAATGTACGAAATAGGTGCGATCATCATGTTTTTCGCGGCGCACGTGGTCAGCCAGGCGCATGAGGGTGTTTAGATCACGGGTCTTGAACAGTTCTAACCCCTCCTCGAAACTCAGGCGCTCACCCGAATAGACCTTGGCGGCGACATGTTCGAGTTTGGAGTCGAGGATTCTGTTCACGCACACCATCCTACCGCGAGCTGGGGTAAAGCAGTTCTCATAGCGCGGCGGTACCATTGCGTTATGTTGCAGCTTCAGCAAGGGGGCTGGATCCTGGGTTTCCTGCTCCTGCTCACCGTATATGCGGCTTATGTATTTTTCGAGCGCTATCTGGCGCTTCGGCGTGAAAAAGTAGGGGGTGAGAGATTAATGCGGGAGGTAGACGCCGCCGTGCGGCGAGGCCAGATTGACGTGGCTCTGGAGGCTGCTCGTGCTCACGGCGGGACTCTGGGGCGTTTCATGCTTGCAGGGCTGGCGCGTGTGCCGTTTGGCGTGACCGCGGTTGATGCGGCGCTCAAGGCGGCGCTCTTGGAGGAAGAATCGCGTTTGGCGCGCGGTCTTGGTGTGCTCAGCGTAACCGCGCAGGTAGCACCGCTTCTCGGGCTTTTGGGGACCGTGAGCGGCATGATCCGCGCGTTCAACGTGCTGGCCAGCCAGGGGCAGACGACGGCCAAGCTGCTTGCCGGCGGTATCGGTGAGGCGCTTTTCACCACCGCCGCCGGATTGATAGTAGCCATTCCCGCGCTGATCGCCTATCATTACCTGGCCGGACGCGTGGACGATATCTTGAGCGAACTGGAGCAGCGTCGCGAGGAGCTGCTGGGCATCCTGGCAGAGGTGAGGAATGGCGAGCCGCAGGCGTAGGCGGGAGCCAAGCATCAATCTGGCGCCCCTGGTGGACATCGTCTTCCTACTGGTCATTTTCTTTATGGTCAGCAGCACTTTCATTACACCAGAAACCGGCCTCCCCATCGACCTTCCCCGGGCCATGAGCGGTGAGGCGCAACCCGAGGGCGCACCTACGGTAGTGGTGAAGGCTGACGGCCAGGTTTTTTGGCTAGGGGAGGCTGTTGACGACGTTGGACTGCTGGCCGCTTTGCGCGCCGCTCTCGCCGAGGATCCGGTGGGCACCGTGATTCTTCGTGCTGATCGCAAGGCAGCGCACGGCCGGGTAGTGCAGGTGATGGACATCATCCGTCGCGCTGGCGCCAAGCGCGTTGCGGTGGCCGCAGTGCCTTAACGGAGCAATGATGACGGGTAGTGTGCGCCAGCCAATCACCGAGCAAAAACGCAAGCGCAGGGCGGCGCTGCTTGCGCTGGCGGCCACCGCGTTCCTGACGTTCGTATTCCTGATGCTCGTATGGACTCCGGTTCCGCCGGAGCCGGAGGCTACAGGCTACCTGCTATTGGAGCTGGGCCCGGGGGCACCGCTTGCCGGTGAGGAAACGCCGGCAAGTGTTCCTGAGCCCGTTCCCGAAGCCCCCCCGCTGGCTCAGCCCGTTGAACAGCCGGACCCGCCCCCCCTGCCGACCCTGCCCGCGGCACCCGAAACCCCGGTTGAGCAGGCCGTGGAGCCTGCTCCCACACCCGCGCGGCAACCGGTTGCAGACGCCCCGAGCCCCGAACCCGAACCTACTCCCCGGCCCCAGGAGAGCCCACCACCTTCGCCTCCCCCTGCAGCGCCGCCGGCTCCGGAACCAGTACAGGAACCGGGACCGGCGCCCGAGACCGCCCCCGTGCCCTTCCAGCCGCAGCCATCCGCAAGCGAACCCCAGCTCTCGGAGGTTCCGGCTGGGGATGCGCCTCCGGCTCCCGAACCCGTACCGGAGGCACCGGGTATCGAGCCGGCACCCGTTTCCGGCGAAGTGGCGCCGTCGCCAGCCCCGCCAGCGCCGGTACCCGGCCCCGCCTCCCCGTCCCCGATTGCCACGCCTGCTCCCGCGCCGCCGTCTTCTGTTACGCCTCCAGGTGGCGGCGCGCCGGGCGTTCCAGGAACCGCACCCCCACCCCTAGCGCCGGCTCCACCGGTTTTCGCACCGCCCCCCCCAGCGCCGTCTCCGCCGCAGGCGGCCGGCGCACCAGCTCCCCAACCACTGCCAGCAGCCAGCCCTCAAGAGGGGGGCGAGCGGGGGGGTGCGATAGGCCCCGGAGAGAAACCTTATAAGATCGTGCGTTTGCGGCCGATCCTGGTCTCCATGGACAACAGTGCTGCCGCCTTCCCCCAGTGGGGCCTGGAATGGGCCGTTCAGGTGCACGAAGTTCCCGTAGAGGGTGGCATTACCCGCTTGCTCGTGTGCTATGAAGGCGGGGAGAAGGGAAGAATGGGCCCTGTGCGCTCGGCGCGGCCCTACATTCTACGTCTGGCCGGTGCCATGGGCGCAGTGTTGCTGCACGTCGGTGGCAGTCCTGAGGCGCTGGCGATGATAGAAAGAAATAAGATGGTGACCTTCGACGGTCTTTTCGATCCGCTTTTCAAGCGCGATCCCAAACGAAGCCCGCCGCATAACACCTATGTCGAAGGACCGCAGGTGCGCCAGCAGCTGCACCGGTTGCGGCTAGAGAGAAAGCGTACCCTCTCCGGCAAAGCCTACCGGCCTCCAGAAGACGCACCGACCGGCGAGCGGGTAGAGGTGCGCTATGCTCCCGACTACGTGAGCGCTTTCCGCTATGACGGCCGTGGTTATGCCTGGTACCGCAACGGCCGCTTGGTCCGCGGCAGCGGAGCGGTTCGGGTAACGGCCGTGGCGGTGTTGCGCGTCGATGCCCGGGTGGTCGATTCCGAGGGGCGCCTCGAGGTGGACCTGAGCAAGGGACACGGTGCGCTCTATATCGAGGGCAGGCGTATTCCGCTTGTATGGAGGGTGCAAGGCGGACTGGTGCTCGAAGACGCCTCAGGGAGGCCGCTCGATCTAACTCCATATCGCACCTGGTTTCTTTGGGTGCCGCCCTGGGCGCGGCTGCGCTGAGCAGTAGAGGCATTACCATTGACGCATGGATATTTCACGCAGCTTCGGTGTCCTGTTGCACCCCGTTTCGCTCCCCGGCCCCTACCCGATTGGCAACCTGGGAAAAGAGGCTCGGATTTTTCTGGAATGGCTGCGTGATGCCGGTGCTGGTTGGTGGCAGGTGCTACCTCTTGGGCCTACCGGTTACGGTGATTCCCCGTATCAGTCGTTCTCGGTTTTCGCTGGCAACCCCTACCTGATTGACGTGCGCGAACTTGCGGCCAGCGGCTGGTTGAAAGATGCCGCTGCGCCGGGGGGGCCTTTTCCGCGTGTAGACTACGGCCTAGTTTATCGCTGGATCTGGCCGTTACTGCGGGAGGCCTACGTTGCATTTGGGGAGCGGGCGTCGGACGAAGAAACTCGCCGGCTGGCGGACTTCGAGCGCGAGAATGCGGAGTGGCTCGATGACTTTGCCCTATTCATGGCATGCAAGCGCGAGCACGAAGGAGCGCCCTGGTGGTCGTGGCCTGAGCCCCTAAAACGCCGTGATCCCGCTGCGCTTGCCGCAGCCCGGGAGCGTTTGGCTGTGGAAATCGCCTTTCAGCGCTGGGTTCAGTGGCTCTTCTTTGCACAGTGGAGCGAGCTGCGCGCAGAGGTGCGCGCTATGGGTATAGGTCTGGTGGGCGACATGCCCATTTTCACCGCCCGCGACTCGGCGGACGTCTGGGCGCATCCCGAGCTCTTTATGCTCGACGAAAACCTCGATCCCGTCTCGGTGGCTGGCGTCCCCCCCGACTACTTCAGCGCCGACGGCCAGCTTTGGGGGAATCCGCTTTATGACTGGGAGGAGCTGGAGAAGACGGGCTTTCGCTGGTGGCTGCGGCGTATCCGCCACGCCCTGAAGCTGACGGATCTGGTTCGTATAGACCATTTCCGCGGTTTCGAGGCCTACTGGGCGGTGCCTGCTGGCGCACCGACCGCACGTGACGGTCGCTGGAAAAAGGCACCCGGTGAGCACCTTTTTCGAAAGTTGCTGGACGAGCTGGGGTCGGTTCCGGTCCTGGCAGAAGACCTTGGAGTGATAACCCCCGAGGTAGAGGCGTTGCGCGATCGCTTCGGCTTGCCGGGAATGAAGGTTTTGCAGTTCGCGTTTTCGGATTCGGAAAATCCCTTCCTGCCGCACAATCATCCGAAGGATGGTTCCTGTGTGGTGTATACCGGAACGCATGACAACGACACCACCCGGGGCTGGTGCGAGCATGCCCCGGGTGGGCAGCTGGACTTCATGCGCAGGTATCTGGAAGGGCGTGGTATATCGTTCAGGAGCTGCGCGGACGCCCCCTGGGCGCTCATCGAACTGGTTTTCCAAAGCCCCTGCCGAATGGCGGTATTTCCAATGCAGGACGCCCTCGGCCTGGGTTCTGTGGCGCGTTTAAACCACCCTGCTCGCGCTTCGGGGAACTGGACCTGGCGTTTGGCGGAGGGCGATTTGAGCGCGGAAACGGCCTGGCGTCTGCGGACGCTTGCGGGGCGCTACGATCGCCTCAGACACGAATGATTACGCGGGCGTCAGCTTCCATTAAATGAATAGTGTCTATGAAACGTACTACCCGGGTGCTGTGACCCATGGCTACGGTATGGGTGCGGGCGCCGCCGCCAAAAAAGCGCACGCCCTCTAGAATGTCGCCGTCGGTTATACCTGTGGCCGCGAAGACGATTTCGTTGCCGGGGGCGAGCTCGTCGGTGTGATAGATTTTGTTTTCGTCACCACCCATCTCCCGCAGTCGTTCGCGTTCGGCATCGTCGGCCGGCAGGAAGCGGGCCTGGATCTCGCCCCCCAGGCACTTGAGTGCGGCAGCGGCGAGAACACCTTCTGGTGCGCCCCCCGAGCCCATGACCGCATGCACACCCGTACCGCGGATGGCCGCCGCGAGTGCGGCGATGACGTCGCCGTCACCTATCAGCTTCACTCTTGCGCCGGCCTCGCGAATCTCACGGATCAGCTCTTCGTGGCGCGGGCGATCGAGAACGACTATGACCAGGTCTTCGACGTTGCGGTTCATCGAGAGTGCCAGTGCTTTGAGATTGGCGTCAACCGGCCAGCCGAGGTCTACCTTGCCGGCGGCTGGCGGTCCGACGATGAGCTTGTCCATGTACATGTCAGGCGCGTGAAACAGGCCGCCCTTTTCACTGATGGCGATGACCGTAACCGAGTTGGGCAGCCCCTTGGCGGTGATGTTGGTGCCCTCGACCGGATCTACGGCGATGTCAACTTCGATCCCGCCCAGCCCCAGCTGTTCGCCGATATAAAGCATGGGGGCTTCGTCCATTTCTCCTTCGCCGATCACCACCGTGCCGCTGATTTCCATTTGGTTAAGCTGTTTTCGCATCGCTTCGGTGCCGGCTTCGTCCACGGCGTGTTTGTCGCCCTTGCCAGAAAAACGACTGGCCGCCAGGGCGGCCTGTTCGGTTACGCGGACGACCTCGAGTACCAGTTTGTTTTCTATACTCATATTTTAAGACTAACAAAGGTCTGCAGGGACCGGCCAGACCTCTAGGGTTTTTTTGCGGGTTGGTGCCGTTCATTGAGCACCCGGGCGAGGTCTTCTGGGGTCAGGCCCCGCTCGGCGAGGGTAAGCAGCAGGTGAAATAACAGATCGCTGGCTTCCCAGGCGAGCTCGCCGTCGTCCGGATTCTTGGCGGCGATGATCACCTCGCCCGCTTCTTCACCGATCTTCTTGAGGATGCGGTCGAGGCCCGCAGCGTGCATCCTGGCGACGTAGGAGCCCTCGGGCATCGTTTCGAGGCGGTTCTGGATAGTGCGCCAGACCTGCTCGAGCACCCAGCCCAGGGGCGGGGTCGCCTCGGGGGTGACGGGGTTGTGGAAGCAGCTGCGCGCGCCGGTATGGCAGGCGGGGCCGTGGGGGCGCACGCGGTAGAGCACTGCGTCGCCGTCGCAGTCGAGCCGCATCTCCACCAGGTCCTGGACGTGGCCCGAGGTCTCGCCCTTCTTCCACAGCGCCTGGCGGCTGCGCGAGTAGAGGTGGGTCTGGCCGGTTTGCAAGGTGCGCTCGAGCGCCTCGCGGTTGGCCCACGCCAGCGTGAGCACCTCACCGGAGCCGGCGTCCTGTATGACGACGGGCACGAGCCCGCGTTCGTCGAACTTGACCGCGTCCAGGTTCATTCGATGTCCTCCCGCATGGGGATGCCGCGCCGGGCCAGATAGTGCTTGAGCTCGGGAATGGGGATCTCGCCAAAGTGGAAGACGCTCGCCGCCAGCGCGGCGTCGGCCGCCGCCTCCTCGAAGACCTCGGCGAAGTGCTCGGGAGCGCCCGCGCCGCCGGAGGCGATGACGGGAACGCGCACGGCCTCGGCCACCGCGCGGGTGAGCTCGAGGTCGTAGCCGGCCTTGGTGCCGTCGGCGTCCATGCTGGTGAGCAGGATCTCGCCCGCGCCCAGCCGCTCGCCCTCGCGCGCCCAGGCCACCGCGTCCAGCCCCGTGGGCTTGCGCCCGCCGGCGACGTAGACCTCCCAGCGGCCGGGCCCGACGCGCCTCGCGTCGATGGCCAGCACCACCGCCTGCGAGCCGAAGTGCTCGGCCAGCTCGCGGATTAGCCCGGGCCGCGCCACCGCCGCCGAGTTCACGCTCACCTTGTCGGCGCCCGCGAGCAGGAGCGCCCGCGCGTCCTCGAGGCTGCGCACCCCGCCGCCGACGGTAAAGGGAATGAAGACGCGCTCGGCCACCCGGCGCACCATCTCCAGCACCAGCGGCCGGTTCTCGTGGGTGGCGGTGATGTCGAGGAAGACGAGCTCGTCGGCCCCGCTTTGGTCGTAGGCCACGGCGGCCTCGACCGGGTCGCCGGCGTCGACCAGGTTGACGAAGTTCACGCCCTTGACCACGCGGCCTTCGTGGACGTCGAGGCAGGGGACGATGCGACGCGCCAGCACGGAGGCGATTCTACCAGAGCCGGCGCACGCCCAGCGCGTCGAAGGCGGGGTCGGCGCTGATGACGGTCAGGTTCTCCAGCCGCGCCTGGGCGGCGAGGATGCGGTCGAAGGGGTCCTTGTGGGGGGCCTTCATGCTTCCCGCGTAGAGGGCGTGAGTGCTCAGGATGGCGAGCTCGACCGCGCCAAACCGCGCCAGATGCGCAGGGTATTCGAGAAGCAGCTCCTCTACGTTCAAGTCGGGGTAGTTGAGTTTTCCGATCCGGTGCTTGGTGGCAATCTCCCAGGCCGAGGCGCTGGACACGTAAAGGACGTGGTCGGGGTTCTCGATGGCCTTATGTGCCGTAGCAGATAGCCGGTGGGGTTCGTAAAAGGCAAAGAGCAGAACGTGCGTGTCTACGAGGAAGTCGGTTCCCACGCCTCCAGCTCCTCTTCGGGTAGGGGTTCGAAGAAGCTGTCGGGCACGTGGCCCGCCAGAAAACCGAGTTCGCGCTTGCGTTCGGACAGCGGCACGAGCTTGGCAACCGGCTTGCCCCGTTTCGCCAGCACGACCTCCTCCCCCCGCAGCGCCGCTTCCAGCAGCTCGGAGAGCTTGGCCTTGGCCTCGGCGACGTTGACGACCCGCTTCATGTCTGCAGTTTAACTTGGTCAAGTAGACTTGGTCAAGTAACTGAGAACCTCGACGTGGTGGGTGTAGGGGAAGAAGTCGTAGGGCCGCACGAACTCGAGGCGGTAGCCGCGCTTTGCGAGCCGGGCCACGTCGCGCGCCCAGGTGGCGGGATCGCAGGCGATATAGATGATCTTTTCTGGTTTTAGCTCCACCAGCGCCGCCAGCGTCTCCTGCGCCAGCCCCGTGCGCGGCGGGTCTGCGGCCACCAGCCCGGCGGGGCCGAAGCGGGCGGCCTCACGGGCGTCGGCGCGGGCGAAGCGGACGTTCGCGAGCCCCAGCCGCGCCGCGTCGGCGCGACCTTTCTCGATGCTGCGCTTGTTCAGGTCGGTAACGGTGACCCGGGCGTAGTTCTTGGCCAGGAAGAAGCCCAGCACTCCCGAGCCGCCGTAGAGTTCGATCGCCTTCTCTCCGCTGCCGGCCAGCTTCGCTGCCTCGGCGTAGAGCGCCGCCGCGGCCGGGGGGTTCACCTGGGCGAAGCTGACCACGTCTACCTGCACCTCGAGCTCGCCGTAGCGCTCGAGCAGCGTCTCCTTGCCCGTCAGAAAACGCGTCGGGCCGCGGAAACGGCCGCGCGGGTCGGCCGCACCCCACCAGACCCCGGCGATCCCGGCCTTCACCAGCCCCTCGGCGGCCTTGCGAAAGTGGCGCGCCTTGCCGCCGACCAGACCCAGCTGCACCTCACCGGTGAGCAGGCTGCCACGCAGGGCCACCTCTTCCAGACCCACCAGCGGCCAGGTGTTCAAAAGCCTGAGGGCCTTCCGCAGCGGCTCCGTCAGCAGCGGGTCGTCCTCCACCCGCACCAGTTTGTCCGAGCCGGGAACCCGGTAGGCCAGCCCCCCCAGGGGGTGGAGCGCGAACTGGGCGGCGGTGCGGTAGCCCAGCGGGGCGGGGGAGGGGTGGATGGGCTGCACCTCGGTCTCCAGCCGCGCCACCCGCGCCAGCGACTCGCGCACGAAGCATTCCTTCACGGGCAGCTGGGCCTGGTAGCCGAGCGGCAGGTCCGCGCCCGGCGGCAGGCCCGGGTCCTCGCGGTCGGGCGAGGGTTCGAGCACCTCCAGCACCTCGCCCTCGAGGTGGTTTTTCTTGCGCTCCGCTCGCACCCGCACGCGTTCCCCGGGCAGGACGCCGCGCACCAGCAGCACTCCTTCGGGGGTGCGGGCCAGGCCCAAACCACCGGGAACGAGTTTTTCGATGACGGCTTCCAGATCCATAACCTTGCAGTCTACGTGATTTGCGCTCAGGACGCGAGCGCGTATAATCATACCGTGGTTCAAGGAGGTATGCAGTTCAAGGAGGTATGCACATGAAGAAAATTATCTGGATGGCAGCGCTCATTCTGGTCCTAGGTTCTTTGGGCATGGCGCAGAAGTTCCGCACCTTTCCGGAGATCAAGCAGAGCGGCAAGATTCTTATCGGCACCGAAGGAGCCTTTCCTCCCTTCAACTTTTTTGATGACAAAAATAACCTCAAGGGTTTCGATATCGACATAGGTAACGCCATTGCCAAGCAGCTGGGCCTGGAGCCCGATTGGAAGGCGCATGCCTGGGACACCATGCTTATTGCTCTCAA
The DNA here is from genome assembly GCA_027067955.1 of Thermaceae bacterium. Lineage (GTDB taxonomy): Bacteria > Deinococcota > Deinococci > Deinococcales > Marinithermaceae > Oceanithermus. The sequence continues at coordinate 11,527 of JAMOUW010000041.1, read as the reverse complement.
TCAGGGTCGTTTCGATTTCGTGATCGCCTCGCATACGATTACAGAGGAGCGCGCCAAGGCGGTCGACTTCACCAAGCCCTACTACTGCACCGGTAATGTAATCGTTTCCAAGCCGGGTGGCCCGCAGACCCCCGCGGAGTTGCAGGGTAAGGTAATCGGCGCGCAGCTGGGAACCACCTTCGAGGAGTTTGCCAAACAGTTCGCCGCCAGGGAGATCAAGACCTACCAAACCAACCCGGATGCGGTGCAGGATCTCATGATGGGTCGCATCGACGCCTGGATAACCGATCAGTTCACCGCCATCGAAGCCATTCAGTCGCGGAACCTCAATCTCCAGATATCCAGCCTGCTCAATACGGAGCGCATCGGCATGGCCGTGGCCAAGGGCAACAGCCTGCTGCTTGCCGCCCTTAACCAGGCGCTGGACAAGATACAGGAAAACGGCGTCTACGAACAGATATCGTATAAGTGGTTCGGCAAGGACATTCGCTGCAAGTAATCCCGCACGACAGGCCCGGGGGTCATTAGACCCCCGGGCTCTTGCGAGCCCTGGAGGCGGGAATGAGGCTGCTCAAGTTCTTAATAGTTGCCGGCGCTGCATTGGTGGTGCTGGCTATAGCCTACGTAGCATTTTTTGCGGGTATAGAGGCGGTTCTCAGGTGGTATTTCACGGCCACCAATTTCACCGCTAGCAAGGTGCCCAACTTTGCTCACAACCTCAGGTTGGGGGCCGAGATAACCATAAAACTTACGGTAATCAGCTCCCTTACGGGGCTTGCTCTGGGGCTGATCGCCGGCATAGCGCGGCTCTCGCAGAACCCGCTTTTCAGGTGGCCGGCTCAGTTCTACGTGTGGGTCATCCGCGGTACCCCGCTACTGGTACAGATACTGTTTGCATACAACGCACTACCCTTCCTAATCGAGCCGTTGTGGAAGCTCGCACAGCCCTGGGGGCTGCCACCTATCCAGGATGTCCTCACCCCTTACTGGGCCGCATTTATCGCCCTCAGCGTCAACGTGGGCGCATACAACGCCGAGGTGGTGCGCGCCGGTATCCAGGCCATAGCCAAGGGCCAGTGGGAGGCGGCCATGTCCCTGGGGATGCGCCCTTTTCAGGTAATGCGCTACGTTATTGTTCCCCAGGCCATCAAGATAGTGGTGCCACCGTTGGTGAATAACGTCATCGCCCTTCTCAAAGACAGTTCCCTGGCTTCGGTAATCACCTTGCTGGAGCTGGTGCATCAGGGGCAGCGGATGATATCGATAACGTTCCGACCGGTGGAGGTGTACGTGGCGGTGGCGGCTATTTACCTGATACTCACCACCGTGCTCACCTTCTTTACCGACTGGCTCGAGCGGGAGATGGCGCGGCGGGGGACGACCGCATAGCGCCGGTGCAACAGAATGCACTTTTCTTGACATAGCCTTGCGCTTCATGCAAAATGCAAGGGCATAATGCATTAGGAAGGAGAAGCTCATGAGGAAACTGCTCGTTTTGCTGGCCGTACTGTCGTTGGGGCTACTCGGTTTTGCGCAGCAGTCGCGGCTTGACGTCGTTAAGCAGCGCGGCAAGCTGATCTGCGGCGTCAATGGCGGCGCGCCCGGTTTTGGGTTTATCAACGAAAAGACCGGTAGCTATGAAGGGTTCGACGTTGACTTTTGTAAGGCCGTTGCAGCCGCGCTCTTCAACGACCCGAACAAGGTCGAGTACGTGGCTCTGACCGCGAAGGTGCGTTTCAACGCCATTCAGACGGGCAAGGTGGACGTCGTCTTCCGCAATACCACCGTTACTACCAGCCGCGACGGCTCCGTGGGCGTGGACTTCCTTCCCGTCAACTTCTATGACGGCCAGGGGGTGATGGTGCGCAAGGACCTGGGGGTCAAGTCCGTATTCGACCTCAAGGGCGCCACCGTATGCACCAACCAGGGCACCACCACGGAAAAGAACTGGACCGACGTAGATCGGGCCCACCACCTGGGTACCAAGCTGATTACCTTCGAAGATTTCAGCCGCTCCTTTGACGGCTTGCTTTCGGGGCGCTGCGATGCCATCACTACCGACAAGTCGGGCCTGGTGGGGTGGAAGGCCAAGGCTCCGAACCCGGACGACCTGGTCATCCTGCCCGAAACCCTTTCCAAGGAGCCGCTTGCGGGCTTCACCTTCCAGAATGACAGCAAGTGGCGCGACGCTCTCACCTGGATTGTCTATGCCACCTTCCAGGCCGAGGAGTTCGGTATTACCCAGGCAAACCTCTCCAATATGCTCAAGAGCACCAACCCCGGCATCCGCCGCTTCCTGGGCGTCGAGGGAACTTTGGGTGAAGGTCTGGGGTTGCCCAATGACTTCGTGGCCCGGGTAATCAAGCACGTAGGCAACTACGGCGAAATTTACAACCGCCACCTTGGTCCCGACAGCCCCTTCTTCATCCCGCGCGCGGGCAGTCTCAACGCTCCCTACAGCCAGGGCGGCCTCATCTACTCGCCACCGTTCCGTTGATCGTTAGCTAATGGCGGCGGCCCCTGCGGGGGCCGCTCGCCTAGAGGGTATCATGACCGAAGCCGGACCTACAGTTCCCTTTTGGAAAGACGAGCGCAAGCTCGGGATCATTTTCCAGATTCTCCTGTTGCTCGCGGTTCTTGCTGTGCTGGCATTCCTCAGTTACACGGCCTACAGAGGTATGCGGGCGCGCGGGCTCGAGTTCAGCTTCGCCTTCTTGTTCGAGGAATCAGGCTTTCTTATAAGCGAGGGGGTCACGCTCGCCAATGACGGTGGTGGCTGGATATTCCGGGCCTTTCAACCTTCCGACGCAAACTGGCAGGTGCTTCTGGCGGGTTTGATAAACACGCTGCGAGTGTCGTTGACCGGTATCGTGCTTACCACCATCCTGGGGGTGCTCGTAGGCGTGGGCAGGCTGTCTAGCAACTGGCTGGTGAACCGCCTCTCTTTTGCATACGTTGAGTTCGTGCGCAACACCCCGCTCCTGGTGCAGATGATCTTCTGGTATCTGGCAGTCTTCAACAAGATGCCGCCGCTGCGCCAGGCCGGCGAGTGGTACGGATTTATCCTCAGCAACAAGGGCATGGCGGTTCCTTGGGTGGCCACTACCCCGGCATGGGCGCAGTTCAGCCCCTTTTTCTACTGGGGGCTGTATCTATGGATCGGGCTATGGCTGGTGCGTGCGGTTTGGAAACCCCCCCGCTGGCTTTATTGGGTGGTACCGGCGGCGGCCTGGGCGCTGGGGCTGGTTGTTGCGGGGCAGATGCCGGTATCGCTCTCGACACCGGTTAAGCAGGGCTTCCGCGTTAGGGGCGGGGCGCTGCTATCCCCTGAGTTCAGCTCGGTTCTGTTGGCGCTTACGATATATACCGCCTCCTATATAGCCGAGATAGTTCGCGGGGCCATCCAATCCCTTCCGAAGGGGCAGTGGGAAGCGGCAGCCAGCCTGGGTTTGAGTTACGGCCAGACTTTGCGCCTGATAATTTTGCCGCAGGCATTACGGATAATCGTACCCCCGCTGGGCAACCAGTATCTCAACCTGACCAAGAACTCCTCGCTGGCTATCGCTGTCGGCTTTCCCGAACTTTTCAACGTATATGGCACTCTGGCCAATCAGACCGGGCGGAGTCTCGAGGGCGTACTGATCGTTATGGCGGTCTACCTTTCCATCAGTCTTTCAATAAGCGCCTTTATCAACTGGTACAACACGCACGTGGCGCTCGTGGGGGCGGCGCGATGAAGGCTATTAACTGGGCCAGGGAAAATCTCTTCAACGGCGTCTTCAACTCGGTGCTGACACTGGTTACGCTGGCCTTTCTTTACGTATCGACAAAGGGAATTTTGCACTGGGCCTTTTACGAGGCGAAGTGGAGTGTGGTGCCCGACAACATGCGCCTGCTGATGGTTGGCCCCTTTCCTCCGGAAGAGGTCTGGCGCGTGTGGGCAATGCTGGTCCTTACCTTGCTGGTCGCGGGATTGCTCTACGGTAACTCTACCCGTGTGCGGCCGCCCCTGTGGATGTGGGCGGGTGCGCTGGTTCTTTATGCGCTTATATGGCCGGCCGTGTTTCCTTCCACGCGCTTCTGGCTGGCGCTGGCGCTTCTGGCATTGCCAGCGGGAATGCTGCTTGGACCCCTGGTGCCGCGCCGTTTCCTTACGCCGCTGGCCGCGGTTGCCCTGATTCTCCTTTTTGTGCTGCCGTCCGCGGTCAACCCCAACCAGTGGGGCGGGTTTTTTCTCACTGTACTGATCACCGTGGGCGTCAGCCTGATGGCTTTTCCTTTCGGGTTGCTGCTGGCGCTGGGGCGCACCGGAAAATTGCCGGTGTTCAGAACGCTGTCTGTCCTCTATATCGAACTCATACGCGGTGTGCCCCTTGTAACGGTGCTGTTCTTGTCCTGGATCATGGTGCCGCTCTTCGTGCCGGAACAGTGGCGTCTTCCCGATCTGATTTCTGTCAGCATCGGTTTCTCCATGTTCGCCGCCGCTTACCTGGCCGAGTACGTGCGGGGTGGCATACAGGGGGTGCCTAAGGGGCAGTACGAGGCTGCTTGGGCTCTGGGGCTGTCCGGTTCGCAGTCGGCCCGCTTCATCATTCTGCCGCAGGCCATCCGTTCCGTTATCCCCGCGCTCATCGGGCAGGAAATCGCCATCTTCAAGGACACGTCGCTGGTGTACATCCTCGGCCTATTCGACCTCCTGTATATGGCGCTCACGGTGACCAAGAATCCCAAATATCTGGGAACGGACCGTGAGGTGCTGCTATTCGTGATGTTCGTTTACTTTGTGGGCGCGGCCCTCATGTCCTACGCCAGTCGCAGGCTCGAGCGCGCCATGGGCCTTGGTACCCGCTAAGCTGGAGGCACGCATGGAACCGATAATCCGCATGGAGAACGTCAACAAGTGGTTCGGCGCCCTGCACGTTTTGAAAGACATCAATCTGGACGTGCAGAAAGGTGAAGTAGTGGTGGTCATCGGTCCTTCGGGGTCGGGAAAGAGCACTCTCATCCGCACCATCAACCGCCTGGAGGAGATCCAAAAGGGCAGGATAGTCGTGGACGGTATCGAGCTCAACCGCGACGTCCGCAACATCGACGCGGTGCGCAAAGAAGTCGGTATGGTATTCCAGAGTTTCAATTTGTTTCCGCACATGACCGTGCTCGAAAACATCACCCTCGCACCCCGCATAGTACGTAAGTGGCCCCGCGAGAAGGCGGAACAGATAGCGATGGAGCTGCTCGAGCGGGTGGACATTGCAGACCAGGCCGAAAAGTATCCCGCCCAGCTCTCCGGTGGACAGCAACAGCGCGTAGCCATCGCCCGGGCGCTGGCCATGCAGCCAAAGATAATGCTATTTGACGAACCCACCAGCGCACTCGACCCTGAGATGGTGGGTGAGGTGCTTGATGCCATGAAGGAGCTGGCCAGGAGCGGTATGACCATGCTGGTAGTCACCCATGAGATGGGTTTCGCCCGCGAGGTCGCCGACCGCGTAATCTTCATGGACATGGGGGAGATAATTGAGGAGGGCGAACCCGACCAGGTTTTCTCGAACCCGCAGCATGAGCGCACGCAAGCGTTCCTGGCGCGAATTTTGCATTAGCCTGACAGCGTGAACTCCACCCGTCGGGTATACCTGTGGTTACTGGGTTTGAACGCAGCGGCGGTTCTTTTCGCCGCCGCAACCGCGGGGTTGCTGCCTGCTCCGGGTGGCTGGCCGCGCTGGATGCCGCTAGTTTGGTGGTTGAGCGCTATCGCGCTCAGCGCGGGGCTGCTTTATTACCGGCGTATTCTGCTTTCTACCGGTGACCCCGCCGAAAAGCGGGTGGCGGCACTTTCCCTGGCGGCCCTTCCCATGCTATGGGGACTCTTTTCCGTGCTGGCTTTTTGGACGGGATACCCCGGGGACGGCCTGGGGTTGGCGTTACTGGGTTTGATGCTGGCTGCGACCGGATATCTTTTGCAGCCAGACCAGTAAGCCGCGCCGCTTAGGAGCAAGCAGACCTTGCAGCACGGGAATGCTCTTCCGGGTTTGCTCGTATCCGAACGAAAACAGCAGTCTGGCTTGACTGTAGTCAAAAGTATCCACTGGTTGTTTGGGGGTAAGAGAAAGGACAAAGTCGGCGCGGTCGAGGGCCAGCTCTTTGAGGCGGTTGATGGAGGCCTCGCCGGCCATGAGCATGACCTCGAACGAGTTCCTCGGTCTATTGTTTCGACGGGGATTGGAAACGTCTATGCCCACTATCGGGTCGCCCCCCAGTTCCCGGGCAGCGGTGACGGGCACCTTCTCGACGACGTCCCCGTCGACCAGCAACCGCCCCCGCCACTCAACCGGCGGGAAAATGCCGGGAATGGCGCTGGAGGCCATAAGCGCCTTTACCAGCGGCCCCTTCTTTAACACAACCACTTCACCGGTGTGGAGGTCTGCGGCGTTGATGGCCAGCGGTACGCCTGCATCCTCTATATGAACATCACCATAGAACGTCAGCAGCCCTTCGCGCAGGCGTTTGGCGTCGTCAATGGCGGTACGGCGAAGCGCCTTGAACAGGCGGCTTTGGACTCTGGCCGCCCTTAGCAGCCGATTGCCATTCGCCAAAAATAAATTAGCCAGATCACGGTCTATTACGTGCTCTATTAGAGGCGCAACCGCCAGAGGCAGCCCCAGGGCAAGGCTGGCTGCTGCATACGCCCCCGCCGAGCTGCCCGCTACCCCGGCTATAGGCAGACCCGCTTCACGCAAAGCCCGCAGCGCACCCAGGTGGGCGAAGCCCCGGACCCCTCCACCTCCCAGGGCGGGTATCAGGCCTTTTGTCGGCGACGGTCCGTGGAGATTAGCCATAACCCCAGGATGAGGATTCCAAGGGGCAGTACCCAGCGCAGAGCAGCGACGAAAAGGCCCAGCAATAGAAGTGGCAGCGCTAGAATTAGCCCTATGCTGGCCAGCACGGTGCCCAGCACGAGCGTCACCGCCAGACCCACCAGCGTCAGCAGCACCGTTAGTAACGGTCCCAGAAGTGGCCACAAAAGAACCAGCGCCAGTAAAAGCAGCGCCCAACCGAGGTAGTTCATACCCGCATTCTACTTCCGGTGCTCTCACGCCTCCTTAAGCCCCAGTGTGTACGATAAATCGCAATGGAAATGGCCCTTTCCCCTGAGATGGAGTACGCCCAGCAGGCGCGGCTTTCGGCTGAGGGTCTGCACAAGCGATATGGTCGCCGCGACGTGGTGCGAGGTGTAGATCTGGTTTTGGGCAGGGGGGAGATCGTAGCCCTCTTCGGCCCCAACGGCGCAGGCAAAACAACCACCTTTTACATGCTTGTTGGTTTCGTGCGCCCCAACGGGGGGCGGATCCTGCTGCGAGGTGAGGACGTAACCCGCCTCCCTATGCACAGGCGGGCGCGTTTAGGGTTGGGATATCTTCCTCAGGAGCCCTCGGCATTCCGGCGCATGACCGTGCTGGAAAATCTGCTAGCCATCCTTGAACACCAGCCGCTGCCGAAAAAGAAGCAGCTGGACACGGCCCTGTCCCTGCTGGAAGAGTTCCATATTCAGCATCTCAAGGACAAGTACGCCTATACACTTTCCGGGGGAGAGCGCCGGCGCTTGGAGATTGCCCGGGCGCTTACGACTAATCCGGATTTCATCCTCCTCGATGAGCCTTTTACCGGCGTTGACCCCAAGAATGTCAACGATATCCAGACGCTCATTCAGGAGCTGCGCCAGAAACGCGGCCTGGGCGTATTCATCACTGACCATTCTGTTCGTGAAACCCTTGCGATTACCGACCGCGTTTACCTGATGTACGATGGGCAGGTCGTTTTTCATGGCAGTCCCGAAGAGTTCGCTCGAGATACGGGGGCGCGGAACTACTACCTGGGTGAGGATTTCGAGCTTTAGCTTAAGCCACCCATGAACCTCTGGACGCTGCTCCTCAACCTGCTGCTAATAGCAGCCTTGGTTGCTTACGTAGGAGACGTCGTTGGCAGGAGGGTAGGGCGCAGGCATCTACGGTTGTTCGGACTCCGCCCCCGCACAACTGCGCTTGTTGTGGCGGTATTTACAGGCGTGCTCATCGCCTTGCTTGCCTTTGCGGCGTTCTTTTTTCTCGCCACCGATGCCCGCAGAACCATTCTTGAAGCGGAGCAGGTGCGCCGGGAGCGCGATCTTCTGCGCAGCGAAGTCAGGCGCCTTTTGAGGCATGTAAGCGAACTGGAGGCGCGGGCGGCCCGGGCGCTGGGCGAAACCGAGCGCCTGGAGCGCGAGCTACATTCAAAAGCCGAGGCGCTAAAGCTTGCCAGGGCGGAAATCAGCAAGCTCCAGGGCGAGAAGGAGCTGTTGCAGCAGGCGGTAGAAGAAACGCGCGATCAGCTGGAAGACCGCGAGTTGGAGCTGGGACGGGTGCGCGCCGAGGTCGAGCGCATCAGTGCCGAACGCAACGCCCTCGAGCAGGAGTTTGATGCTCTGCAACAAGGTCAGATCATGCTCTTGGAAGACCTGGAAAAGCTGCGCCTTGCCGAGGCCGAAGCCATTAAGCGAGCAGAGGCTGCCCAGGTCCAGACGCGTGAGGCGGAGGAGGAGGCCGCCCGGGCAAGGGCTCGGGTGCGCGAGATTCAAAAAGAGATAGCCGTTCTCGAAAAGGAGCGCCAGCAGCTATTGGGCGACATTGCCACCCTGGACGCAGAGCGCAAAGCCCTCGAGGACCAGCGTGATGCACTCCGCTTGAGCAACCGCCGGTTGCAGGACCAGCTGGCGGCGGCAAATCAAGAAGTTTTCGATCTCAAGCAGGAGCTTCTACGGCTTGCGCAGGAGCGAAGCTCCACCCAGCGCGGCATCGAAGTCTTGCGCCGCCAGCTAACGGACAGCCTCAAAGACACCGTGCTGGCCGAGGTAGTTTGGTCTGCCGGAAAACTTGAACAGGCAATCAACCAGGCGGTACACCTGGCCGAGGTGCAGGTTAGGGTGGAGGGTTTTCGCGGGGTGCTCGTTCCTGAAGACCCTGGCAGCGAAGGGTGGAGGGCGCCCGGCGTTATTCAGGCGCGGGCCGAAGGGGTGGCTCCGGATGGCAAGGTGCTGCTCCAGCTAAGATTCGTTCCCAAGGAGCTCAGATTCCATATTGGCCAGATAATTGCCTTGCGTGAAATTCCGCCGCCGCGCCTGCAGCCCGAGCGGGTGCGTCGCAGTCTCGAGGAGTTGCGCGAGGTCGCGTTTGAGCGCCTGCTAAAAGCAGGGGTACTGCCGGAGAGGGTGGCGGCCGCGGGACTTTCCGGGGCGGTGCTTGCCGACTTCCAGTCGCAAATCAGCGACGAGGTTGAAAACGTGGTGGTCGCTGTTGTCGCTGCAGACGACGTTTGGACCACCGAAACGCCACATTTGCTTTATCAGATACTGTACGAGCCCTGAATTTAATGAATTTGCGCGATTGCGAAACGGCCCGGGCCTGCAGGCCCGGGCCGGGATGATATATCAACCTCAGTCTAGGAAATCGCGCAACTTGCGAGTGCGGGACTCATGGTACTTGAGTTTTCGCAGCGCCTTGTTCTCTATTTGACGTATGCGTTCCCTTGTTACTCCGAAATAGGCCCCCACCTCTTCGAGAGTATGCTCTCGCCCGTCGATTAACCCCTTACGCAGCTTAAGCACCATGGCTTCCCGCTCGCTCAGTTTGCTGAGCGCTTTCTCCAGTTCTTCGGAGAGCAGGCTTTGAGCTGCCGAGTCAACCGGGCTCGCCAGATGCTCATCGGGTATGAAGTCACCGTAGAAAGAGTCCTTCTCGTCCCCGATTGGCGTTTCCAAGCTTACGGGCTCCTGAGCGATCTTGAATGTTTCCTCCACTTTCTTGGCATCCCATCCCGGACCCATAGCATCGGCAATTTCGGCATACGTGGCTTCACGACCGAGCTCCTGCTGCAACTGGCGCGCGGTCCGGGTTAGCTTATTGATGGTTTCCACCATGTGCACCGGAATGCGGATGGTACGGGCTTGATCGGCTATGGCGCGGTTGATAGCCTGGCGGATCCACCAAGTGGCATAGGTGGAGAACTTGTAGCGTCTTTTGTACTCGAACTTTTCGACTGCGCGAATAAGACCCTGGTTGCCTTCTTGAATAAGGTCGAGGAAGGACAGGCCGCGCCCGGTATATTTTTTGGCTATTGATACGACGAGGCGCAGGTTCGCCTCGATAAGGTGCTGCCGGGCTATCTCACCGTCACGGGCGATGTGTAGATAGCGTTTCTTGGCTTTTGGCAAGGAGCGCAGCTGCACATCTACCGACTTGATGGTTTCCTCGTCGACCCGCTCGGCTTCATAGCCGGGAATATGCGGGACACGCCCTCCGTGGCGCACCTGGGCGCGAATCACTTTTTTGATGAGATCGGCCTCGAGATCGGTAAACTCCGCAAGTTTGCCAATCGCTGCTTCCCCCTCTTCGACCCGGCGCGCCAGGTCTATTTCTTCTTCGAGGGTTAGCAGGGGAACCTGGCCGATTTCGTGCAGATACTGCCTTACGGGGTCAGACGTCGAAACCCGGGTGGCGATGGCTACTGTATCCTCGGACTTGGCCGCCAGCTTTTCTTCGGGGGGCGACACGTCCTCGTCGTCCAGGACCGCTTCCAGTTCTTCGGGGGCCAGTTCTGCATCCGGCTCGAGAGCGGCAGGCGCTTCTTCACCAGGGTTTTCTTCCCGGGCCGCGCCCTTGGCCTTTTTGTTTTGGGCCCCCTTGGCTGCTTTGGGGGACCGCTTCTTGCTAGAGGAGGAAGTGGTCCGGCTGGTCTTCCCGGCTTTGCTGGGCGTTCGGGCAGAACTTTTCGCCGTTGTTTTTTTCTTGGTTTTTTTGGAGGCGGATTTGGCTGTGGTCTTCTGAGGTTGTTCCTCCAGTATGGCCACGGCCTTTTCTTCGGTCTTTTCTTTGCTCAAATGGGTCACCTCCCGGTGGAACACCACGTTACCTAGGGATTTTTAACGGACAACAACACCTTGTAGCGGCTGGCGTGTAATATCTGCACGTTGCCAAACCGGTCGCGCATCCAGTCCTCGTATTTTAAGAATGGGTTGGCCACCAGGTAGAAACGACCTCCAGGTCGAGTACGTAGATGGGCTGCGGCTACAAAAGCTTCTGACACCTCCAAAACAACACGACCCCCAAGATGGAATGGGGGGTTTGATATCACTGTATCATAGACGGCGCCTTTCTGCAACGCTTCATCGAGATCGGAATGGAAAATGTTCGCCGCCATTCCCGCCCTGTCGAAACTGGCCCGGGCGCTTTCTACAGAGGCGAGCTGGTTTTCCAACAGCGTTACCGTAGCTCCTTCGTGGGCCAGAGGGAGGCTTAACGCCCCATACCCGGCTCCAAGATCCAGCACGTCGGTTCCCCGAAAGTCCCGGGGCAGGTGCTCGAGCAGTAACGCGGAGGCCGGGTCAATACTGTCGGCGGAAAAAACTCCCGGCCAGGCGACGAATTCAAACATTTCGCCACGTAATCGCGACCTGATCAGGCCGGGTTTGTCTCGCACTGGTGGGGCGGGGTCTTGT